>NZ_FCOI02000011.1 GCF_001544795.2 Caballeronia temeraria
TGCTAACTCGTCCATCTCACTGCGTCCGCCACACGTTGGTTTCCCTTGCATGCCCGGCGGCAGCGCGTAGCGCTGTGCCGGAACTCTTTCGTGCTGAACCAGTGTGCTTAACGTTTTCGGGCGGCAGACCGTGCGCGATCCAAGCCGGGTCGGGCCTATGAGGGCACTTTTTAGGCGAGTGCCGCCGTGGACGAGAGAACTACCCAACGTGCGTGTGACCGCGGGCCTGAACGAGCTGCTTTCTTTGGTTACTTTCTTTGCAGCAGCAAAGAAAGTGACTGCCGCCCCGCACAGGGGCAGTGCTAATAGACCACAACGAAAACGGGATCCGGCGATCTAATTTTCCGCCTATCGTTAAGAGCGCCGAGAAGGATATCTGGCGAACACAAGCTATATCCGGGTAATTCCCGATCCACGCGTCGCGACCGAGACGTCCAAAACCCCATAAGGCGCACGAATTGCGCCACACCGCAGATGCCTTGACTTTCGCCCGAGCGAATACGATCATTCGATCACAGACAGAGCAAATGTTCACTTCACCCGCATTGGCCGCCATTGCGGGTCACTGCGACCAGCCGTCCGCGAAGAACGGGCGCACCGCCAATCAGAGGAAGAGACAACATGACTAGCGAAGCCAACGTGATCCTGCACATCGGCGCCGGGTCCTTTCATCGCGCGCATCAGGCGTGGTATCTGCATCGACTGAACGAGACGGGCGACACAAGCTGGTCGCTCGCCGTCGGCAATATTCGCGGCGACATGAACGCCGTGCTCGACGCCCTCGCCGCGCAAAACGGCGAATACACGCTCGAAACCGTCACGCCGAAGGGCGAGCGCGAGTACGAAACCATCCGCGCGATCAAAAAGGTCGTGCCGTGGTCGGCGGACCTGGCCGAACTCATCGCCGTGGGCGCGGACCCGAAGACGAAGATCGTGTCGTTCACCGTCACCGAAGGCGGCTATTACCTCGACGAGCACGACAAACTCGACACCGCGAACGCCGATCTCGCCGCCGACCTCAAAGGCGCAAAAACCACGATCTACGGCGCGCTCGCCGCGATCCTCGATGCGCGCATGAAGAACGGCGCGGGCAAAGTGTCGCTGCAGAACTGCGACAACCTGCGCAGCAACGGCGACCGCTTCAAGGCGGGCATGCTGGAGTTTCTGGAGCGGCGCGGCGAGACCGCGCTGCGCGACTGGATGATCGCGAACACATCGTGTCCGAACGCGATGGTCGACCGCATCACGCCGCGCCCGACGCCCGACGTCGCCGAGCGCGTGAAGGCCGCAACCGGCTTCGACGACAAAGCGCCGGTGATGGGCGAGAAGTTTATCCAGTGGGTGATCGAAGACAATTTCATCGCCGGGCGGCCCGCGTGGGAGAAGGTCGGCGCGGAAATGGTGGAATCGGTGCATCCGTACGAGGAGGCGAAAATACGCATCCTCAATGCGAGCCATAGCTGCATTGCGTGGGCGGGCACGCTCGTCGGCCTGCAATACATCCACGAAGGCACGCAGGACATGGAGATTCGCGCGCTCGCGGACGCCTACGTCACCGACGACGTCATTCCCTGCCTCACGCCGAGCCCGCTCGATCTGGCGAAGTATCGCGATGTCGTGCTCGACCGCTTCAGCAATCCGTACATCAAGGACACGAACCAGCGCGTCGCGGCCGACGGCTTCTCGAAGCTGCCGGGCTTCATCGCGCCGACGCTCTCCGAATGCTTCGCGCGCAAGGTCGATCCGGATTCGACCGCGATCCTGCCCGCGCTCTTCTTCCGCTTTCTCGAACGCTGGCACGAAGGCAAGCTGCCGTATGCGTATCAGGATGGCGTGATGGACCCGGCGGTCGCGCACGCGTTCTTCACGGCGCCCGATCCAGTCAAGGCGTTCACCGCCGACAAGCTCCTGTGGGGCAGCATGGCGCAGACCGAAGGGCTCGAGCGCGTGATGCGCAGCGCGATTTCGAAGGTCGATGCGTGGCTCGCCAATCGGCCATAAGCGCGACCATAACAGCGATGTTATCGCCACGTTAATCGCCAGCGTGAAGCGCGCGCCGCGCCGCTCGGGTAATGTGCTCATGGCGCGCCGTCGTGCATGGCGTTAAATTAGCGCCTCCCGCTGAATTGGCGTCACGCCTGGTTTCCGGCCGGGCTCGATCCCGGCAACGACAAAGGGTCCGTTCATGTACTTAGGCATCGACCTCGGCACCTCCGAAGTGAAAGTGCTGCTGCTCGCGAGCGACGGCAGCGTCATCGGCACGGCGGGCACGCCGTTCACCGTATCGCGTCCGAAGCCGCGCTGGTCGGAGCAGAATCCGCTCGACTGGTGGGAAGGCACGCGCGCCGCGCTCTTCAAGCTGCGCGAGAAGTTTCCCGATGCGTTCTCGCAGGTGCGCGGCATCGGCCTCTCCGGTCAGATGCACGGCGCGGTGCTGCTCGACTCGCAGGACAACGTGCTGCGCCCCGCGATCCTCTGGAACGACATGCGCAGCGACAAGGAATGCGCCGAGCTTTACGAACGCGCGCCGAACCTTCACGAGATCGCCGGCAATCTGGCAATGCCCGGTTTCACCGCGCCGAAGCTGCTCTGGGTGGCACACAACGAGCCGGAGATTTTCAAGCAGACCGCCTGCGTGCTGTTGCCGAAGGATTATCTGCGCATGCATCTGACGGGCACGAAGGTATCCGATCCATCGGATGCCGCGGGCACGCTCTGGCTCGATGTCGCGCGCCGCGACTGGTCCGACGAGTTGCTCGCCGCGTGCAGCATGTCGCGCCAGCAGATGCCGTCGCTTGCGGAGGGCAGCGAGCCGTCGGGCACGTTGCGGCCGGAGCTTGCGCGCGAATTCGGTTTGCGCGAAGGCGTGATCGTCGCGGCGGGCGGCGGCGACAATGCCGCGAGCGCGGTGGGCATCGGCGCGACCGATCCGGGCGATGGCTTTTTGTCGCTCGGCACATCGGGCGTGCTGTGCGTGATCGGCGATCGTTTCCGGCCGAACCCGGCGTCGGCGGTGCATGCGTTTTGTCACGCGATTCCGGATCGGTGGCATCAGATGAGCGTGGTGCTGTCCGCGGCGAGTTGCCTGCGCTGGGTGTGCAAGCTGACATCGACGGATGAGCCGACCTTGCTGGCCGAGATCGAAGCATTGCCTGCCGATGTGCTGCCTTCGGCGCCTTTGTTCCTGCCGTATCTGAGCGGCGAGCGCACGCCGCACAACGATCCGTACGCGCAGGGCGTGTTCTTCGGGATGACGCACGCGACCGATCGTGCGCTGCTCGGCTATTCGGTGCTGGAAGGCGTGACGCTTTCGCTGACGGATGGCCTCGACGCGCTGGAATCGGCGGGTACGCAGGCGCGGGCTTTGTCGATGCTCGGCGGCGGTGCGCGCAGCGCGTACTGGGCGCAGATGTTCGCCGATGCCTTCGATACCCCGACGCGCACGCACGGCGGCGGCGAGACCGGGGCGGCGCTCGGCGCAGCGCGGCTGGGGTGGCTTGCGGCCGGCGGCGATCCTTCGACCGTCCTTGCCAAGCCTGAAATCAAGCAGGAATTCACGCCGGATGCCGGGCGGCATGAGTTGCTGCGGCAGCGGTTGAAAGGGTTTCGGGAGTTGTATCAGCATGTCAGGCCGTTGTTTGATCCCGCGCGGCCTCGGTTGGCTTGATTTTGTGGTGCTGCTGGGCTTTTATGGAACGTACGGGTTTGCTAGTTTTGTTGGTGGTGGGTCCCGGTTTCTTTGTGGTCTATTAGCACTGCCCCTATGCGGGGCGGCAGTCACTTTCTTTGCTGCTGCAAAGAAAGTAACCAAAGAAAGCAGCTCGTTCAGGCCCGCGGTCACACGCACGTTGGGTAGTTCTCTCGTCCACGGCGGCACTCGCCTAAAGAGTGCCCTCGAAGGACTAACCGGGCTTGGCTCGCGCACGGTCTGACAAGCTATTCGTTTCAGGGCGCTGGTTCAGCACGAAAGTGTTCCGGCACAGCGCTGCGCGCTGCCGCCGGGTATGCAAGGGAAACCAACGGGACGCATGTGCGGTGAGATGGAAGCGTTAGCGAAAAAGCCTGGACGGACCCGATTGACCCATCGGTCGCGAAGCGGGCCGGAGCTATTTGGTGCTGAACCGGTTTGCTGTGCGGTGCGATGTGGCAGACCGTGCGCGAGCCAAGCCCGGTTGGGCCTTTGAGGGCGACACTTAGGCGAGTGCCGCCTGGGACGAGAGAACTACCCAAATTGCGTGTGACCGCGGGCCTGAGAAGCTGCTTTCTTTGGTTACTTTCTTTGCAGCAGCAAAGAAAGTGACTGCCGCCCCGCACAGGGGCAGTGCTAATAGACCAAAAAGAAAACGGGACCCAGCGACAAAAATAAACCACCTCCACAACCCCCAAAGAAACCAAAGCAAAAAAACCAAACACAGTGCCCAAATCCACCGAAAAACTTGATCTCGCGACGCGCGCAGCGTGGCTCTACTACGTCGCCGGCAACACCCAAAACGAGATCGCCGAAAAGCTGCAGATCTCGCGTCCGGTGGCGCAGCGGCTCGTCGCGTTCGCGGTCGAAAAGAACCTGATCCGCGTCCGCGTCGATCATCGCATCGCGGATTGTCTGTCGCTCGCGAAAGCGCTCAGCGACCGCTACGGTCTCGCGATGTGCGAAGTCGTGCCCATCGACGGCGATGCGCCCGAACAGGTCGACCGCAAGCTCGCCGTCGCGGGCGCGCAGGTCATGGAGCGCTATCTGCTCGAAGAAAAGCCGCTCGTCGTGTCGATCGGCAGCGGGCGCACGTTGAAGGCGTGCGTCGCGCAGATTGGGCAGATCGATCGGCCGCAGCATCGCTTCGTGTCGATGGTCGGCGCAATCGCGCAGGATGGCTCGTCGAACCGCTATGACGTCGCGCAGCAGCTATCGGAGAAAACCGGCGGCAAGCACTTCATGCTGCCCGCGCCGCTCATGGCCGATAGCGTCGCCGAGCGCGAGCAATGGGTCAGTCACCGGCTGTATCGAATCGTCGGCGAGCTGGCGCAGCAGGCGGACGTGGCGTTCGTCGGCATCGGCAATGTGGGCGTGAATTGCCCGCTGCATCAGGACGGCTTCATCACACGCACGGAAGTCGACGAAATGATGTCGGCGGGCGCGGTCGCCGAATGGCTCGGCCTGCCGATCGATGGCGACGGCCGACGCGTACAGTCGAAGACCGGCGCGCGCGCGACGAGCCTCGAACTCGACTCGCCACCGAAGCGCCCGACGATCGGCTTCGCCGGCGGCGAGCGCAAGCGCGAGGCGCTGATCGCGGCGCTGAAGGGAAAATGGCTGTCGGGACTCGTGACCGACGAGCTATGTGCGAAAGCGGCGCTCGAAGCCTGACGGCTCAGAAGTCGATTTCGGCTTCGACTTCCTGCCCGACTTCCAGCGCGACGCCCTCGCCTTCCAGGATGATCGCGTTCTTGCCGAAAGTGAGCGCGCCGTCGAACTGATCGCTGCCGCGATACGCGCTCATCGTGTCGAGCGGCTCATGCGGCCATGCCGGATTCGGCGCGCCCGTGTCCTGATCGATCGACGGAATCGGGCAGCGCGTGCAGAGCTTTACAAGCCGCAACTGCACGTCGCCGATGCGCATTTCGCCGACGTAGTCCTCTTCGTAGGCATCGAGTCCTTCGATCACGAGATTCGGACGAAAGCGATTCGCCGCGATGCCCGGCGCGCCTTTCACCGACAAGCGCGCATTCAGATCGTCGAGCGATGCCTGCCCGACCACCAGCAACGGAAACTGATCCGCGAAACGCGTGTGCGTGGCGTGCGGCGCGGTCCATTCGTCGCTGACATCGCGACGCGACGACGGCGCGAATCGCGCAAGACGCGCGGGCGCACCGAGGAACGCGCTGAACCATTGCGCGGTGTGCTCGCCCGTGTCGAGCGCATCGACCGTGTCGCGCCAGACCGTTGCGCGCATCGGCTTCGCATCCACGAGCGATTCGGCGCGCAAGGGCGTGCGCAGCGTCGGCATGCCGGGCGCATCGATGACGAGATCGCCGGCATCGAACGCGGTGCGGATCAGCGCCATGCGCGCATGCGAGCGCTGCGTGAACATGCCGCCGGCCGGGTCGGTCACCATCCAGTGACGATCGTATTCGAGGCCGGTTTCGAAAAGCATCGCGCGACGCAGGGAAATGCCCGCGCAGGACTTGATCGGATAGACGAAGAGTTCGTTCAGGACGGGCATGGCGATATCGGGGAATCGGCGCCGGTCATCGGATGTGGCCGGTCAGAACCGGGATTATCCTACGCACCAAAAAAACACGGCGCCGTCCTCTCGAACGGCGCCGCGTCTGCCAGATTTGCAAAACCCTTAAGCCGCCGTCGCATGCTCCCGCATCCACGAATCGACGACCTTGCGCGTATAAGCCTGCCCTTCCGCATTGAACAAATGGCAATGCTCCGGCGACGCGCCGAGCTTCAGCTTCTCCCCGCGCGCGTGCTTCTCCAGCGGCGGAATGCGCGAGATCAAACCATCCGGCGCGACTTCGGTTTCCGCGTACAGATACGCCGCATCGCCGAGCGTTTCGACGGTCATCGCCGTCGCGGAAAGGCCGTAATCGCCCGCTTCCGCCGAATTCGGCTGCAGATGCTCGGGACGAACGCCGACCGTCACCGCATCGCCCGGCTTCGCGTTGCCCGGCAGCACGCCGACGAGTTGCGTCTCGCCCGTCGCGTACTTCACGAGCACGCCGTCGCTCTGAATCTGCGCGATCGTGCCCGACAGAAAGTTCATCTTCGGCGAGCCGATGAAACCCGCGACGAAACGGTTCGCCGGCGCGTGATACAGCGCGTTCGGCGTGCCGACCTGCTCGATGTTCCCCGCCGACAGCACGACGATCTTGTCCGCGAGCGTCATCGCTTCGACCTGATCGTGGGTCACGTAGATCATCGTCGTCTTGAGGTCGTCGTGCAGGCGCGCGAATTCCAGGCGCATCTTCACGCGCAATGCGGCGTCGAGATTCGAGAGCGGTTCGTCGAAGAGAAAGACCTTCGGTTTGCGCGTGATCGCGCGCCCGATCGCCACGCGCTGACGCTGCCCGCCCGAAAGCTGCTTCGGCTTGCGATCGAGCAGATGGTCGATGTGCAGAATCTTCGCGGCGTTTTTCACGGCGGCATCGATGGCCGGCTTCTTCTCGCCGGCGAGCTTGAGGCCGAACGCCATGTTGTCGTAGAGCGTCATGTGCGGATAGAGCGCGTACGACTGGAACACCATCGCGATGCCGCGTTTCGCGGGCGCCAGTTCGTTCACGCGCGCGTTGTCGATCATCAGATCGCCGCCGCTGATGTCTTCGAGACCCGCGATCATGCGCATCAATGTCGACTTGCCGCAGCCCGACGGGCCCACGAACACGACGAACTCGCCGTCGTTAATATCGAGGTTGATGTTGCGCATCACCTCGGTTTCTTCATAACGCTTGCTGATGTTGCGCAGTGTCAGGCTAGCCATGGTGTGTGTCTCCAGTCTTCATTAGCGATGCGATGAACGCCGTCGCTATCTGAGTTCGAACGTCGCGTTCTGCAGCCATTGCTCGACGAGCGCAGGCAGCCGCGTCATGTCGTCGAATACCACGTGCGCGCCCGCTTTTTCGAGCGCGCCAATCTGTCCTCCGGTCGCGTGTCCGCCGCCGATGAAACCGAGCACCGGCATGCCCGCCGCCCGCGCCGCCGTCACGCCGGTCACGCTGTCTTCGACGACGAGGCAGCGCAGGGGATCGATGCGCATCGCGCGCGCCGCCGCGAGATACACGTCGGGCGCGGGCTTCGGGTTCGCGACCATGTCCGCGCAAAAACGCCGCTCGCCGAAGAAGCGTTGCAGGCCCGTGCGCTGAAGGACGGCATCGACATAGGTGGAAAAGCTGTTGCTCGCGCACGCCTTCGTGAACGGAACGGCCGCGAGCGCCTCGGCAATGCCCGGCACGGCCGGCGCCTCGATCGCCGCCGCTTCGACCGCGCGCCGGATCGCGACGACCTGATCGTGCGTCAGCGTGCGGTTCACCGTATCGGCGGCGCTCGCGAGCACGGCCTCGATGCGCAGGCCGAGCAGCGGCATCACGACCGGCGCGACATCGACGCCCGGCCACAGCGCCTGCAATTCGCTCACAAGCATGCGCGCCGCCACCGCTTCGCTGTCGATCAGCACGCCGTCGCAATCGCAGATCAGCAGGCGATCTTCGACGTTGGCCTCTCTGGATGGAGTGAGATTCACGAGAGCGTCCTCACTTCACCGCGCCAAACGTCAGGCCGCGAACAAGCTGCTTCTGCGAGACCCAGCCGACGATGAGAATCGGCGCGACCGCGAGCAGCGAAGCCGCCGAGAGCTTGGCCCAGAACAAGCCTTCCGGACTCGAATACGACGCGATGAACACCGTCAGCGGCGCCGCGTTCGAGCTCGACAGGTTGATGCTCCAGAACGCCTCGTTCCACGACAGGATGATGAGCAAGAGACCCGTCGATGCGAGACCGGGCAACGCCATCGGCATCAGCAGATAGACGATTTCCTGCCACGTCGTCGCGCCGTCGATACGGCCCGCTTCCAGAATGTCCTTCGGCACTTCGTTGAAGTACGTGTAGGCCATCCATACGGCAATCGGCAGATTGATCAGCGTGTAGACGATGATGAGCCCGGACACCGTATCGAGCAGGCCCGTGTTCTTCCACAGCAGATAGATCGGCACGAGCACGCCGACCGACGGCATCATCTTGGTCGACAGCATCCACAGCAGCACCGACTGCGTTTTCTTGGTCGGGAAGAAGGCCATCGCGTAGGCGCACGGCACGGCCAGAATCAGGCAGAGCAGCGTGACGCCGACCGAGATCAGCACCGAATTCCACGCGAAGCCGAAGTAATTGCTGCGCGCGAACACCTCGCGGAAGCTGTCGAGCGTCGGCGTGAAGAAGAGCGACGACGAATACGCCTGCTGCTCGGTCTTGAACGCGGTGATCGTCATCCAGAAGATCGGGAAGAACAGCAGGATGGAAAAGATCCACGCGACGATGCCAGGCACCACGTTCTTCACGTGACCGAGCGCGGTGGTCCGCGGACGGCCGTTGACCGATTGCGTGCTCATGACTCGTACTCCCCTTTGAGGTTCTTCGCGAGCATTCTCACGAGGAAGAACGCGACGATATTGGCGAGAATCACCGCGAGAATGCCGCCCGCCGATGCCAGACCGACGTCGAACTGCTGCAGGCCGAGCGCGTAGATCAGGTACGACAGATTGGTGGTCGCGGTGCCGGGGCCGCCGCCCGTCGTCGTATAGATTTCCGCGAAGATCGACAGCAGGAAGATGGTTTCCATCATCACGACGACGGCGACCGCGCGCCTCAGATGCGGCAGCGTGATGAAGAAGAACATCGCGAACGGGCCCGCGCCGTCGATGCGCGCCGCTTCCTTCTGTTCCTGGTCGAGCGACTGGATCGCCGTGAAGAGAATAAGGAACGCGAACGGCAGCCACTGCCACGCGACGATCACGATCACCGCGAAGAGCGGATAGTCGGCGAACCAGTCGATTGGCTGCATGCCCATCGAACGCATCAGGCTGGCGATGAGGCCGTACACCGGATGCAGGATCATGTTCTTCCAGATGAGCGCGGAGACCGTCGGCATCACGAAGAACGGCGCGATCACGAGCAGACGCGCGATGCCCTGGCCGAAGAACTTGCGATCGAACAGCACGGCGAGCAGCACGCCGCCCACGACCGTGATGACGAGCACCGAGATGATCAGCGTCAGCGTGTGGCCGATGGACGGCCCGAACGCCGGATCGGTGACGAGGAACTCGAAGTTGTCGAAGCCCGCGAAACCTTTGACATCGGGATTCAGCAGGTTGTAGCGCGAGAACGAAAACCAGATCGTCATCGCGAGCGGAATGGCCATCCACAGGAAGAGCAGTCCGGTCGAAGGCGAGATCAGCCATCGCACTGACTTCGCGCGCCGCTTGTCGCGTTCGGCGGCGGACTCCTCCAGATGATGATCGGTGATGGGGGGATTCAGTTGACTCATCGTTTCACCTCTCGATGATGCTTCGCGGGCCGCATCAGGCGACGCGGCCCGTCACGACAACAATTACTTCTGATAACCCGCCTGCTTCACGGCGCGATCCGCCGCCGCGTTCGCGGCCTTCAGCGCGTTATCGACGCTCGTCTGACCGGCGACGACACCCGCGATCGACTGGCCGACCACCGTGCCGAACGACTGGAACTCCGGAATACCGACGAACTGGATGCCGCTATACGGCACCTTGTGCAGCGTCGCGTCGTTCGGATCGGCGGTTTCGATCGCCTTCAGCACGAAGTCGCCGAACGGCGCGGCCTGCTTGTACTCGGGGCGCGCGTAAGTCGACTTGCGCGTGCCCGGCGGCACCGAGGCCCAGCCCTCGTCCTTGCCGACCATCTCGATGTATTCCTTCGACGTCGCCCACGCGGCGAACTTCTTCGCGGCGTCCTGCTGCTTCGACGTCTTCGGAATCGCGAGCGACCACGACCACAGCCAGTGCGAGCCCTTCGGCGTGACGGCGATCGGCGCGGCCGCGAAACCGATCTTGTCCGACACCTGCGACTGCGACTTGTTGTAGAGCATGCCTGCGGCGACGGTCGCGTCGATCCACATCGCGCACTTGCCGGAGGACATCAGCGTGAGATTCTCGTTGAAGCCGTTCGAGCTCGCTCCCGGCGGGCCGTCGCTCTTCAGCAGATCGGCGTAGAAGCCGACCGCCTTCTTCCACTCGGGCGTGTCGAGCTGCGCCTGCCACTTCTCGTTGAACCACTCGCCGCCGAACGTGTTCACGACCGTCGACACGAACGCCATGTTCTCGCCCCAGCCCGCCTTGCCGCGCAGGCAGATGCCGTACTGGCCTTTGGACTTGTCGGTGAGCTTGTCGGCGAACTGCTTGATCTGGTCGTAGGTCGGCTGATCCGGCATCTTCAGGCCCGCGGCCTGGAACAGATCCTTGCGGTAGTACGTCATCGAACTTTCGACGTAGAAGGGCAGCGCATACAGCACGCCGCCCGACGAGAGGCCGTCACGCGCGGTCTTCACGACATCGTCGAGATCGTAGTTGGCGGGCAGGCCGGTCATCGGCGAAAGCCAGCCGCGCTTGCCCCACTGCGGCGCCTCGTAGGTGCCGATGGTGATCACGTCGAACTGGCCGCTGTTCGTGGTGATGTCGGTGGTCGCGCGCTGGCGCAGCACGTTCTCTTCGAGAATCACCCACTTGAGCTGGATGTCCGGATTGGCCTTTTCGAACGCCGGCGCGAGCTTCTTCAGCTCGATCATGTCCGGGTTGTTCAAGGTTGCGATGGTGATGGTCGTCGCCGCATGCGCCGCGAGCGGCACGAGCGCCGCTGCCGCGAGCGCGGCGGACAGCGCCCCGGTCACGAACGGAGCGCGGCGCGCGCGCGGTTGTGCTCGAACGATGCGTTGAGTGCGTTTCATTTGAGTTTGTCTCCTTTTTGTTGGCACGGGCGCCGCGATGGTCTCGCTGCTTGACCGCACGCGCCGTGGATGCCGCTGCCTGCTTTTGAGGGTGCGCGATCGTGGATCGCGTGTTGCCGGGGTTATCCTTTGCCGCACTTGCCTTCGTCGCCGTGGCGCCATCGACTCGACGCCGTTTCACTATAGACGGTGCTGCACGCGAGTGCGGTACATCAACTCATCCAGTTGCCGCCGTCGACGTTGATCGTCTGCGCAGTGATGTAGTCCGAATCCGATGACGCCAGAAAGAGCGCCGCGCCCGTCAGATCGCCCGGCACGCCCATGCGCCCGAGCGGCACTTCCTCGCCGACGAGCCGCTTCTTCTCGCCGAGCGGACGATTCTCGTAACGCGCGAAGAGCGCATCGACTTCTTTCCACATCGGGGTATCGACGACGCCCGGCGCGATGCCGTTCACGTTGATGCGCTCTTTGGCGAGCGCGAGCGCCGCCGATTGCGTGTAGCTGATCACCGCGGCCTTGGTCGCGCAGTAATGCGACACGAGCGCTTCGCCGCGCCGTCCGGCCTGCGATGACATATTGATGATCTTGCCGCCGCGCCCCTGCTCCACCATGCGTTGGGCGACGGCCTGCATCAGGAAGAACATGCCTTTGACATTGACCGCGAAGAGGCGGTCGTAGACGTCCCAGGATTCGTCGAGGATCGGGCGCATGTCGAAGAGCGCCGCGTTGTTGAAGAGAATGTCGATGCCGCCGAAACGCTCGACGGTACTCGAAACGATGCGCGCGATATCTTCGCGCTGCGTGACGTCGGCCTTGAGCGCGAGCACGCGCGCGGAGACGTCCGCGAAGCGCCGGGCCATGTCGTCTTCGTTCTTTACGTCGACGACGACGACGTTCGCCCCTTCCTCCAGATAGCGCCGCGCGACCGCTTCGCCGATGCCGCTCGCGGCGCCCGTGATGATCGCGACCTTGTCTTTCAGTCTCACCGATGTCTCCGATTCTTTCGCTTCGCTCTTCGCGGGTGAGCGAACGCTCCGCGAATGAACAATTGCTCTCTGTTTGATCGAATGATCGGCGCTGCGCGTGATCGTGTCAAGGCATCGGCACAGGTTTCGATGTTGCGACGCGCAAACGTCAAAAAACCTCGGGAAAACCCGTCTGGCAAAGGCGTTTGGATACGCGTGTTCGATGTTTCGCCTGCGGGCAAGAAACGGCTCGTCGCGCTCGCGTGGCGCAGGACGCCCTTTCGCACCGAACCCGATACCAACGACGCGCCCGACGACACCGACCTCGCGTTCGGCCTCCCCGATGGCTCGGTGAAATGGCGAAACAAAGCGGCCTTCCTGAAGGCCTGGAATATCGACCTCGACGCGCGAAGCTTGTCCGGCGCCGAAGCGAAACACACACCGTCGTGACACTCCACGTGCATCCGTCGACGATACGTTATATCATCTCGGAAACATCCGACGAGCGCTCCGCGCGCTCGTGCTTCAACCCTTTGCAGGGGCCGCGTCCGACGCGGCCGACATGACATGACCGCATCCGTCGAAACCATGCTGGCGCGCGCCGAAGCGCTCGCCGTCGAGCGCGGCGTCGCGCTCACGCCGCTTCGCCGTCAGGTTTATGAACTCGTGCTGAAGGCGCACAAGCCGATCGGTGCGTACGACCTCATCGACGCCATGGAGCCGCAGCGCGGCGCGCGCGTGCCGCCGACCACCGTCTATCGCGCGCTGGAGTTTCTCGTCGACAACGGCTTCGTGCACCGGATCGAATCGAAGAACGCGTTCATCGCGTGCTGCGATGCCGGCAAGCCGCACGAGAGCCAGTTCCTCATCTGCGACGAATGCGGCGAAACGCTCGAAATCCAGGGCCGCGAGCTCGCTTCGTCGCTGTCCGCGAGTCCGCCCGCGCACGGCTTTCAGGTGCATCACCAGGTCGTCGAATTGAGCGGACTGTGCGCCGATTGCCAGCGCAAGCATCGCGACGCCTGAGGCGCTTCGCCACGATAACAACGCATCCACAAAGGAAATCGATGAAATTCGCGCACGTCCTGACCTGCTTCGCCATCGCGCTCGGCTTCTGCAACGCGGCATCGGCGCAGACCGCGCGCGTGCCGGTGGTCGCGGCGGAGAACTTCTACGGCGACGTCATCCGCCAGCTCGGCGGCGACAACGTGCAGGTGACGAGCATCCTCAACAATCCGGACGAAGACCCGCATCTGTTCGAAGCCAGCCCGAAGACCGCGCGCGCGTTGCAGCAGGCCGCGCTCGTCGTCTATAACGGCGCGGACTACGATCCGTGGATGGACAAGCTGCTCGCGGCATCGAAGAGCAATGACAAGCGCACGGTGATCGCCGCGGCGAAGCTCGTCGGCAAGAAGGCCGGCGACAATCCGCACCTCTGGTACGACCCGGCGACGATGCCCGTCGTCGCGAAAGCGGTGAGCGCGTATCTCGTGAGCGCGGACCCGTCGCACAAGAGCGACTACGACGCGCGCCTCGCGGCCTTTCTCGATTCGATGAAGCCGATCGATGCGACCGTCGCCCGGATGAAGTCGCACTACAAGGGCGTGCCCGTCACGGCGACCGAGCCGGTGTTCGGCTATATGGCCGATGCGATCGGCTTCGAGATGCGCAACCAGCGCTTCCAGCTGGCGTCGATGAACGAGACCGAGCCGAGCCCCTCCGATATCGCCGCGTTCGAGAAGGATCTCCGCGAGCGCCGCGTGCACGTGCTCATCTACAACAGCCAGGCGACGGGCGCGCTGACGAAGCGTCTGCTCAACGTCGCGAAGGACGCGCATGTGCCGAGCATCAGCGTGACGGAGACTTTGCCCGCGAAGAAGACGTATCAGCAATGGATGCAGTCGCAGCTCGACGCGCTCGCGGGCGCGCTGCAAGGATGGCAACGATGAACGCGACGGTGACGACGCAAGCCGCGCTCGAAGTCGATCGGGTGACGCTCGCGCTCGGCGGGCGCGAGATTCTCAACGACACGAGCTTCACAGTCAAGAACGGCGAGTTCGTCGGCGTGCTCGGGCCGAACGGCGCGGGCAAGACCACGTTGATGCGCGCGCTGCTCGGGCTCGTGCCCGTGAAGAGCGGGACCATCCGCGTGAACGGCGAGGCGGTCGTGCGCGGCAATGCGTCGATCGGTTATATGCCGCAGATTCGCACGGGACTCGCGAACCGGCGCGTGCTCGGCCGTGATTTCGTCGCGATGGCGGCGGACGGTCATCGCTGGGGTTTGCCGCATCGTAACGCGCGCATCCGCGCCGATGTCGAGCGCGTGCTGGAGCTTGTCGGTGCGCATCAACTGGCTTCGCGTCCGTTGTCGGAGCTTTCCGGCGGCGAGCGCCAGCGTCTTTTGCTTGCGCAATGTCTGCTCGGCAATCCGCGTCTGCTTCTGCTCGACGAGCCGCTCATCAGCCTCGATCCGCGGCATCAGACGGGCGTCGTCGAACTTGTGCGGCGCGTGCAGCGCGAGTTGAACATCACCGTGCTGTTCTCGGCGCACGAACTTAATCCGCTGCTCAATTCGCTCGATCGCGTGCTTTATCTCGGCAGCGGCCGCGCGGCGCTCGGCACGGTCGATGAAGTCATCTCGAAGCCGGTGCTATCGCGTCTGTATGGCTCGCCCATCGACGTGATGCGCGTGAACGGCCGCATCTTCGTGATGTCGGGCGATGTCGAGATCGACAAGCTCGATCACGCGCACGAAGAAGGCGAGGAGCACGAACACGAACACGATCATGGCCATGAGCACGCTCATGATCACGGCCATAGCCATAGCCACAGCCACGTCAAATAGAAAGCGCAATGTTCGAATACGACTTCATGGTGAATGCATTCGCGGCGTCGGGGATCGTCGCGGTGCTGGCGGGGATCGTCGGGTACTTTCTCGTCTTGCGCGGACAGACGTTCGCGGGTCACGCGCTTTCGCACGTCGGGTTCACCGGCGCGACGGGCGCGGTGTTGCTCGGCATGCCGCCGCTTTGGGGGATGGTCGGGGTCACGCTCGCGGCAGGCGTCGGAATGGGCGCGCTCGGCGAGCGTCTCTCGGGACGCGATGTCGCCATCGGTGTGATTCTGTCGCTATCGCTTGGCTTTGGTTTGCTGTTTCTGCATTTCTTCACCGCGTATGCGACGCAGGCTACTGCGCTGCTCTTTGGCAATGTGCTCGGGGTGAGTCATGACACGCTTGTCGTGCTCGCCGGACTTGCGATCGTTAGCCTGGGCGCGCTTGGGTTCATCATGCGGCCGCTGCTTTTTGCGTCGTTGCAGCCTGAGCTCGCGGAGGCCAAAGGGGTGTCGTTGCGGCTCGTCTCCGTGCTGTTTCTTGCGATCACCGCGTTGGCGGTTGCGGCGTGCACGCAGATCGTCGGGGTGCTGCTCGTGTTCGCGTTGATGGTCGGGCCGGCGGCGGCTGCGCAGAATGTGACGACGCGGTTATCGTCAGGGTTCGTGCTTGCTGCACTTTTTGCGCTTGGGCAGGCTTGGGTTGGGCTTACGCTCGCTTATTACTCCGATTGGCCTACGAGCTTCTGGATCACTATGCTTGCCGCGCTGGTTTATGGTGTGAGTTTGATCGGGCGGCGGGGGCATTGAGGGTTTGGGTTTGGGTTTGGGTTTGGGGTGTCGCCGGATCCCGTTTTCTTTTTGGTCTATTTGCACTGCCCCTGTGCGGGGCGGCAGTCACTTTCTTTGCTGCTGCAAAGAAAGTAACCAAAGAAAGCAGCTCGATACGCCCGCGGTCACACGTAGTTTGGGTAGTTCTCTCGTCCGAGGCGGCACTCGCCTAAGTGTCGCCCTCGAAGGACTAACCGGGCTTGGATCGCGCACGGTCTGCCGCTTCGCACCGCTTCACTTGCTGGTTCAGCACCAATAGCTCCAGCCCGCTTCGCGGCCGATGGGTCAATCGGGACTGCACGTGCTTCTCTACTAGCACTTCCATCTCACTGCGTCTGCCACACGTTGGTTTCCCTTGCATGCCCGGCGGCAGCGCGCAGCGCTGTGCCGATGCTATTCGTGCCGAACCAGTGTGCTTAACGTTTTCGGGCGGCGGACCGTGCGCGATCCAAGCCCGGTTAGTCGTCCGAGGGCACTCTTTAGGCGAGTGCCGCCTAGGACGAGAGGACTACCCAACGTGCGTGTGACCGCGGGCCTCAAAAGCTGCTTTCTTTGGTTACTTTCTTTGCAGCAGCAAAGAAAGTGACTGCCGCCCCGCACAGGGGCAGCGCTAATAGACCACAAAGAAACCGGGACCCAGCGGGCAAAAAAAAACAAACCCAAAACCATCACCGACACAAAACCCGCGCATGATGCGCGACATGCTCCCCGACGAAGGTAGAGATAAAGAAGTACCCGTGATCATACCCATCATGCCGCCGCAAGACCAAACTGTGCCCAGCCGCAACAGCATTGCGCTCCAAAACATCGGGATACAACTGCTCGGCAAGAAACGGATCCGCCAGCCCTTGATCGACGAGAATACCGCCGTCAAACCGCGCCGCAGCATCGCCTTTGATCAGCTCGCTGGCATCGTAAAGCTTCCACGCTTCGCGATCATCCCCGAGATAGCCTGAAAACGCCTTCACACCCCAAGGACACATCGACGGCGCCGCGATCGGCGCGAACGCCGACACACTCCGATAAATATCCGGATGACGCAAAGCGAGCACGAGCGCTCCGTGCCCGCCCATCGAGTGGCCGAATATCCCGATCCGATCCTCACGCACCGGCAACTCGGCAAGCACCGTCTCACGCAACTCCTGCGTCACATACGAATACATGCGATAACGCCGCGCCCAAGGCTCACGCGTCGCATCGACATAAAAGCCCGCGCCAGCGCCGAAATCCCACGCATCCTTCTCGCCCGGAATATCCGCGCCGCGCGGCGAAGTATCCGGCGCGATCAACGCGATGCCGTGCTGCGCCGCGTAACGCTGCGCGCCCGCCTTGATCGGGAACGTCTCTTCCGTGCACGTCAGACCGGCGAGATAAAACAGCGCCGGCACTTTCGACGACGACGCAGCAGCCGGCAAAAAGACCGAAAAGCGCATCGGCAAACCGATGACCTGCGATTCGTGCCGATAGATACGCTGCACGCCATCGAAACAACGATGTTCTTCCACGAGTTCCAGCATCGCGTTGTCCTCGCTCAGTGGCTCAATAGCTCAATAGATGACGACGGAACGGATCGACTCGCCCTTCTTCATGAGATCGAAGCCGTCATTGATCTGCTCCAGCTTGAGATGATGCGTGATCAGATCGTCGATATTGATCTTGCCTTCCATGTACCAGTCGACGATCTTCGGCACATCCGTGCGCCCGCGCGCGCCGCCGAATGCCGAGCCTTTCCATTCGCGGCCCGTGACGAGCTGGAACGGACGCGTGCTGATTTCCTCGCCCGCCGCCGCCACGCCGATGATGAACGACTGGCCCCAGCCCTTGTGCGTGCATTCGAGCGCCTGACGCATCAGCTTCACATTGCCGACGCACTCGAACGAATAATCCGCGCCGCCATCGGTCAGTTGCACGATGTAATCGACGACGTTCTCCACTTCCTTCGGGTTGATGAAGTGCGTCATGCCGAACTTCTTCGCAAGCTCGACGCGGCCCGGATTGATATCCACGCCGATGATCTTGTCCGCGCCGACCATCTTCGCGCCCTGGATCACGTTCAGCCCGATCCCGCCGAGACCGAACACGACGACATTCGCGCCCGCTTCCACCTTCGCCGAATACACGACCGCACCGACGCCCGTCGTCACGCCGCAGCCGATGTAGCAGATCTTGTCGAACGGCGCATCTTCACGCACCTTCGCCACCGCGATCTCGGGCACGACGATGTAGTTCGAAAACGTCGATGTGCCCATGTAGTGGAACAGCGGCTTGCCATCGAGCGAGAAGCGCGAAGTCGCATCGGGCATGAGGCCCTTGCCTTGGGTCGAGCGAATCGCCTGACACAGATTCGTCTTGCGCGAGAGACAGAACTTGCACTGGCGGCATTCCGGCGTGTACAGCGGAATGACGTGATCGCCCTTTCTCAGCGTGCCGACGCCCGGTCCGACATCCACGACCACGCCCGCGCCTTCATGCCCGAGAATCGCCGGGAAGATGCCTTCGGGATCCGCGCCGGACAGCGTGTAGTAATCGGTGTGGCAGATGCCCGTCGCCTTCACTTCGATCAGCACTTCGCCCGCGCGCGGGCCTTCGAGATCGACTTCCTCGATCGTCAACGGCTTGCCGGCTTCCCATGCGATTGCTGCTTTCGTCTTCATCGTTCAGCTCCCAAGGTTAAGAATGTTTCAGCGCACGATATTCAGGACTTCGTAACATGCGCCCATCGTGTGATAGTCGGTCTTTCCCGCCGGGCTTTTCTCGTCGCTGTACTGGCGATTGTCGCGAGTGAGGATGCGATACCACGCGCCCCATTTGTGATCGACGAAATGCTCCCAGCTATAAGTCCACAGGCGGTCGTAATCGTTCCAGTAGCGTGCGGCGAGCGCGGCGTCGCCATCGCGTTGCGCGCGATCCGCAAGCAGCGCCGCCGCCGCGAACGATTCCGCCTGAACCCAGAAATACTTGTCCTCGTCGTAGAACTTGCCTTCGGTGTCGAAGCCATAGACCATGCCGCCGTGCTCGTGATCCCACGACAGTTCCAGCGCGCGGTCAAACAGCTCGCGCGCACGCGTGAGATGCCACGCCTCGGGCCGATGACGATCCAGAATCAGCAGCAGCTTCGCCCACTCGGTCTGATGTCCCGGCTGAAAACCCCACGGCCTGAAGATGTTGCTTCGATCGCCCTTGTTGTAATCCCAGTCGATCGACCAGTCCGGCTTGTAGTGTTCCCAAACGAGCCCGCCCGCGAGCGCGGCCTGACGATTCACCATGTTGTCCGCGAGCAGCGCCGCACGATCCAGATAGCGCATTTCGCGCGTCGCTTCGAATGCGGCGAGCAGCGCCTCGCACGTGTGCATGTTCGCGTTCTGCCCGCGATAGTCCGAAACCTTCCAGTCCGCGCTCGCCTCGTCCTTGTAGAGGCCGTGCTGCGCGTCCCAGAAGTGCGTCTCCATCAGGTTCCAGGTTTCGTCGAGATACGCGCGCGCTTCGTCGAATCCGGCTTCGACGGCCTTCGCATACGCGAGCATCACGAACGCGAGGCCATAGCAATGGTTGGTTGCATCGGTGACGTCGCGGCCGTTCAGCGTCCACGCATAGCCGCCTGTTTCCGGATTGCGATGAAACGCGCGCAGATAGTCGATGCCGTGCGCCACGCCGCCGCGATATTCATCGAGGCCGAAGTGCTTGTACGCCATCGCGTAGTTGAAGACGAAGCGCGTGCTCGACACGAGATGACGCGACGTGCGGTCGTAGATCGTGCCGTCGTTCTTGTAGAAGTGGTAGAAGCCGCCCGCCGGGTCCATGCAGTGCGGATGATAGAAGGTCATCGTGCGCAGCGCGTGATCGAGCAGGAACGCGCGCGAGCGGAAATCGGGATGTGACGGTGACGGTGCGGGCATGGCTGAGTTCGATGGTGTCGTGACGAAGCGAGCTTCAGTTACCGCTCATATGAAGCGCCGCTTCATAGTCCCCGGCGCGCGTGGCATCGGGATCAAAGGTACGAAAGTTTAAGCGGACTCGCGTCCGATCGCGAACCAGTCTTCGGTGCGCCTGTACAGATCGATGAAACGCGCGTGCCGTTCATCGAGCGATGCATCCGGACGCGGCGTCGCGGCTAGCGTCGACGTCGGCGCAAGCGACGCGAGATCGCCGATGCGCCAGTGCCCCGCCGCGATGCCGCCGAGCAGCGCCGCGCCGCGCGTCGCCGCGTTCGGGCAATCGACGGCGTGCAGCTCGACGCGCAACGCATCGGCGAGCAACTGGCGCCAGCGCGGATCGACCGAGCCGCCGCCCGCGAGCAGCATCGCATCGAGCGGCGTGCCGTTCGCGCGGATCGCGTCGAGTCCCGCACGCAATGCGAATGCCACGCCTTCGAACGCGGCGCGCATCATCGTGCCGCGCGTGTCGTCGAGGCCGAGCCCGAGCCAGCCGCCGCGCGCGTTCGGGTTCATCCACGGCGAGCGCTCGCCGCTCAGATACGGCAGAAAGCTCACGGATGCGCTCGCGTTCGCGGCAAAGGCGTCGTCGTAGGCGTCGCGCCACGACGCGTAGCCGAGCCAGCCGCGCACCGCTTCAAGCGCCACGCCGACGTTCTGCATCGCCGCCATGCGATACCAGGCGCCCGTCGCCGCACGATACGTGTGCAGGCCGTGCACCGGCGCGGGCGCATCGGCGCACATGACGACGATCTGGCCGCCTGTGCCGGTGGTGAGGAGCGCGTCGCCATCGGCGGACAGGCCGCTGCCGAGCGCGGCGCACGGCGTGTCGCCCGCGCCGGTGGCCATCGGAATGCCCGCTGCGAGGCCGAGCGCGGATGCCGCCGCCGACGACAACGCGCCGCCGTTTTCATGCGATGCCGCGAGCGGTGCGAACCACGCGCGCGGCAGGCCGAGCCGGTCGATGAGCGCCTCGTCCCATTCGCCGGATGGCTTCGCGAGCGCGGTCGCGCACGCGTCGGATGCGTCGGTGACGAACGCGCCGCCCAGCTTCGCGCGCAGCCAGTCCTTCGGCTGTAAAGCCCAGCGCGTCTGCGCCGCCGTCTGCGGCTCGTGCGACGCGAGCCAGCGCAACAACGGCCCCGCCATGCCGGGCGCGACCGGATTCGGCTGCGGCTCGCGCCAGGCGTCGAGCAGATCGCGGGCGCGCGTGTCGGGCCAGAGCATCGCGGCGCGCAGCGCGTAGCCATCGGCGGCGGTTGGCACGACGCCGTGCATCTGCCCGGAAAAGCCGATGCCGCGCACCGCTGCACGCTCGTTCGCGGGCAAGCGCGACGCCGCATCGACGAGCGCGGCGTACCACGCATCGACCGGCGTTTCGGCCCAGCGGGGTTGCGCGCTCGTCACCGAGTAAGCCGCGCTCGACGACGCGATTTCGCGCCCGCTTTCGTCGACGATCGCGAGTTTGAGCGAGCCCGTACCGAGATCGATGCCTAAAAAACGCATGGGATTTCGAGTCTGAAAAGACGTTAGGGAAAACGCGTAAAACCGGGGTTAACCCCGCCATCGCGCGATGAACACGAAAAAAGGACTATACGCGCGCCGTGATGCACATCATAACGACCGTCCGAAGATCGCGGCCTTCCGTCAGACGACGAATTTCCCTTGATAAGCGTCAAACCCCTTGTGGCAAGGGCCTGCGCGCGTCTGCCCCACCCGTGGCGCGCGAAACCCATATCGGCTCGCGAACGCGACGTATAGCGCCGCGTGGTCTTGTTCATGCGTGCCGATGCACTTAACTTGGAGGCCATTCAAATGGAAGTAGACATAGGAGAGAGACATGGCTTCAAGTTCGGTGAACCCGTCCGTGCATCCGTGCGACGAGCGGCTGCCCGCCGGTCAACTGCTGACGCTCGGCATCCAGCACGTTCTGGTGATGTACGCGGGCGCGGTGGCGGTGCCGCTGATTCTCGGCGCCGCGATGGGCCTGCCGAAAGACCAGGTCGCGTTTCTCATCAGCGCGGATCTGTTCTCGTGCGGCGTCGCCACGCTGATTCAGACGCTCGGCCTGTGGATTTTCGGCATTCGCCTGCCCGTCATCATGGGCTGCACGTTCGCCGCCGTCGGCCCGATGGTCGCGATCGGCACCAATCCTTCGCTCGGCATTCTCGACGTGTTCGGCGCGACCATCGCGGCGGGCGTGATCGGCATCTTTCTCGCGCCGATGATCGGCAAGCTCTTGCGCTTCTTCCCGCCGGTCGTGGTCGGCACCGTGATCGCGGTGATCGGCCTCTCGCTGATGGGCGTGGGCATCAACTGGGCGGCGGGCGGCATCGGCAATCCCGACTACGGCAATCCGGTGTTCCTCCTGCTGTCGCTCGTCGTGCTGTCGCTGATTCTGCTCATCAACAAGTTCGCGCGCGGTTTCATCGCGAATATTTCGGTGCTGCTCGGGATCGTCGTGGGCTTCGTGATCGCCGCGATGCTCGGCCGCGTCAACATGGATGGCGTCGCGCATGCGCCGTGGGTCGGCATCGTGCTGCCGTTTCACTTCGGCATGCCGCATTTCGATGCGCTCTCCGTCGCGACGATGGTCATCGTCATGTTCGTCACGTTCATCGAATCGACGGGCATGTTCCTCGCGGTCGGCGATCTCGTCGAGCGTCCGGTGGATCAGAAGGCGCTCGTGCGCGGCCTGCGTGTCGATGGTCTCGGCACGCTGATCGGCGGCATCTTCAACTCGTTCCCGCATACGTCGTTTTCGCAGAATGTCGGCCTGATCGGCGTGACGGGCGTGAAGAGCCGTTTCGTCTGCGCGACGGGCGGCGTGATTCTCGTCGTGCTCGGCCTCTTTCCGAAGATGGCGCAGGTGGTGGCGTCGGTGCCGCCGTTCGTGCTCGGCGGCGCGGGCATCGTGATGTTCGGCATGGTCGCGGCGAACGGCATCAAGACGCTGTCGCGCGTGGACTTCTCGAAGAACCAGCACAACCTGTTCATCGTCGCGGTGAGCGTGGGGATGGGCATGGTGCCGGTCGTCGCGCCGAAGTTCTTCACGCAACTGCCGCATGCGCTGGAGCCGATCCTTCATAGCGGGATTCTGCTGGCATCGGTGACGGCGGTGGTGTTGAACATCGTATTCAACGGCGTGCGCAAGGAACGCGATGCGCGCCGTGAAGCGCATGAAGCCGCGCATGAGTTCGAAGGCGCGGCCCATGCGGGGGACGCGCACTAAAAAAGTTTGGGCTGTGCTTGCGTTGAGCGCCGCGGTGAGAGCCGCGGCGTTTTTTTTGTCTCTATTTCGCCGACGCCCGGGCGCCGGTGATCGAACGCCCGGGACGCGATGCGTCAACCGCGTGACGGCGAATCGCCATCCCGCGCATCCACCGCGCGCGGCACATCGCCCGTGCGTTCGATCCACCCGCCGCCCAGCGCCTGATACAAGCTCACGAGATTCGCCAGCCGCTGCGTGCGCGCGACGATCAGAATCTGCTGCGCCGCGTAGAGATCCTGCTGCGCGGTCAGCACGCCGAGATAGCTATCGACACCCTGCCGATACCGCAGCGCCGACAACTCCAGCCGGCGCTGCTGCGCGGCCGTATCGCGCTCCAGCGCGGCGATCTGCTGATCGTATGTCCCGCGCGCGGCGAGCCCGTCGGCGACATCGCGGAAAGCCGATTGAACCGCCTTCTCGTATTGCGCGACTTCGATCTTCTTTTCGATATTCGCGAGATCCAGATTCGCGAGGTTCTGCCCGCCTTCGAAGATCGGCAGCGTGATCGCCGGCGCGAAACTCCATGCCGCCGAGCCCGCCTTGAACAAGCCGCCGAGCGTCGGACTCAGCGTGCCGAAGCTGCCCGTCACCGAGATGCTCGGAAAGAACGCTGCCCGCGCCGCGCCGATATTCGCGTTCGCCGCGAGCAGATTCTGCTCGGTCTCCATGATGTCCGGGCGACGCAGCAGCAGATCCGACGGCAGGCCCGCCGGAATGTCGGCGAGCAGTTTCTGGCCGTCGAGCGGCATGCCGCCCGGCAAGTCATCGGGCATCGGTTCGCCGAGCAGCAGCACGAGCGCGTTGACGTCCTGCGCTCTCGCGCGCTCCTGCGCCTGCAGATTCGCCGCCGCGCTTTCCATCACCGTGCGCGCCTGGCTCAGATCGAGCTCCGACGCCGCGCCGTGATCGAACTGCAACTTGACGATGCCGTAGGAATCGCTCGCGCTCTTGAGCGTCTGCCGCGTGACGGCGAGCAGGTCATCGGCTTGCAGGACTTGCAGATACTGCGCCGCCACCTGCGACACCAGCGAAATCTCCGCCGCCTTGCGCGCATACGCCGTCGCGAAATACTTCGCGAGCGCCTGATCCTTCAGGCTCTGCACGCGGCCGAACAGATCGATCTCCCACGACGCATTCAGCCCCACGCTATACGTGTTCGAAATGGTGTGGTTCAAGAGCGACATATCCGCCGGCGTGCGCGACTTCGACTGGCTGCCTTGCGCCGCGAGCGCCGGGAACAAACCGGAACGCGCGATGCGATATTGCGCCTGCGCCGCCTGCACGTTGAGCATCGCGACACGCAGATCGCGATTGTTCTTCAACGCGATATCGATGAGCCGCTGCAGCCTTGCATCGACGAAGAAATCGCGCCAGCCGATATCCGCCGCGGCCACGCCGTGCGCGCTGCGCGCGCCGCCATCGCCTGCGCCCGGCTGGGTCGCGTAGACGCCGTCCGCCGGAAAGCTCGCCGACACGGGCGCCGCGGGACGCTCGTACTTCGGCGCCATCGTGCAGCCGCTCGCCAGCATGGCGACGGCCATTGCCATCAAGGAAAATCTACGCATATCAATGTCCTTCGTTGCCTTGTTGCGCGCGGCGCTGTGCGTCGTAACGCGCGAGCGCGGCATCCGCGTCTTCCTTGTCGCCGCCGAAGCGCGAGCGCACGACGACGAAGAACATCGGCACCATGAAAATGGCGAGAAAAGTCGCGGTCACCATGCCGCCGATCACGCCCGTGCCGATCGCGTGCTGGCTGCCCGAGCCCGCGCCGTTGCTGATCGCGAGCGGCATCGTGCCGAGAATGAATGCGAGCGATGTCATCAGGATCGGACGCAAGCGCAGACGCGCCGCTTCCATCGCCGCTTCGATCGGTCCCATCTTTTGCGAGAGCTGGAGATCGCGCGCGAACTCGACGATCAGAATCGCGTTCTTCGCCGACAAGCCGACCGTCGTCAGCAGGCCGACCTGGAAGAACACGTCGTTTTCCAGTCCGCGCAGCGATACGGCGAGCAACGCGCCGATCACGCCGAGCGGCACGACCATGATCACGGAGAACGGAATCGACCAGCTCTCGTAGAGCGCCGCGAGGCACAGGAACACGACGAGAATCGAAATGCCGTAGAGAATCGGCGCCTGCGAGCCGGACTGGATCTGCTGATACGACAGCCCCGTCCATTCGTAGCCGATACCTTCCGGCAGCTTCGCCGCGAGCGCTTCCATTGCGGCCATCGCCTGGCCGGTGGATTTGCCCGGCGCCGCGACGCCCTGGATTTCCATCGACGAGAGGCCGTTGAAGCGCTCGAGCTTGGGTGAGCCGAAGCTCCACTCGCCCGTCGCGAACGACGAGAACGGCACCATCGAGCCCGACGCATTGCGCACGTACCAGCTATTGATGTTCTCCGGCGACATGCGGAACGGCGCATCGCTCTGCATGTAGACCTTCTTGATGCGGCTGTCGGTATCGAGGAAGTTGTTCACATACTTCGACGCCCACGCGATCGAGAACGTCTGGTCGACCATCGCCGGATCGACGCCCTGCGCGAGCGCCTTCTGCCGGTCGATGCTCACCTTGAACTGCGGCGCGTCGTTCAGGCCGTTCGGTCGCACCTGCGCAAGCGCCGGGTCCTTCGCGGCCATGCCGAGCAGCATGTTGCGCGCTTCCATCAGCTTCGCGTGGCCGAGGCCCGCGCGATCCTGAAGCTCGAAGTCGAAACCCGACGCCGTGCCGAGTTCCGGAATGGACGGCGGATTCACCGGAAACACGAGCGCATTCTTGTAGCCCGCAAACGCGCCGTAGGTGCGGCCCACCAGCGCCTGAATCTTGTCGTTCGCGCTCGTGCGCTGGCCGAACTCCTTCAGCCGCACGAAGACGAGCCCCGAGTTCTGGCCGTGCCCCGCGAAGCTGAAGCCGTTCACGGTGAACACGGAATCGACGACCGCGCTTTCCTTCTTCAGCAGATAGCCCGCGACATCGTCCAGCGCGCGCTGCGTCATTTGCTGCGTCGAGCCGGCGGGCGTGGCCACCAGCACGAACATCGTGCCCTGGTCTTCATCCGGCAGGAACGCCTTCGGCAAGCGCGCGAACAGCATGCCGACCGCCACGATGAGCACCAGATAGAGGATGAGCCAGCGCCCCGAACGCCTGATGACGTGCGCCACGCCGCCGTGGTACTTCTGCTGGCTCTTCGCGAAGGTGCGGTTGAACCAGCCGAAGAAGCCCGTCTTCTTGTCCTCGTGCCCCTTCGGAAGCGGCTTCAGCATGGTCGCGCACAGCGCCGGCGTGAGCACCATCGCGGTGAGGACCGAGAGGCCCATCGCCGAGACGATGGTCAGCGAGAACTGACGATAGATCGCGCCCACCGACCCGCCCGTGAACGCCACCGGCACGAACACCGCCGCGAGCACGAGCGCCACGCCGATGAGCGCGCCCGTGATCTGGCCCATCGCCTTCTTCGTGGCTTCCTTCGGCGAAAGGCCCTCTTCCGTCATCACGCGCTCGACGTTTTCCACGACGACGATCGCGTCGTCCACGAGCAGACCGATGGCGAGCACGAGCCCGAACATCGACAACGTGTTGATGGTGAAGCCCGCCGCCGCCATGATCGCGAAGGTGCCGAGCAGCACGACCGGCACGGCGATGGTCGGAATGAGCGTCGCGCGCAGGTTCTGCAGGAACAGGTACATCACGAGGAACACCAGCACGATGGCCTCGATCAGCGTCTTGATCACGTCGGAGATCGACTGCTTCACGAACGGCGTGGTGTCGTACGGGTACTTCACGACGAGACCGTGCGGGAAGAACTTCGAAAGCTGGTCGATCTTCGCGCGCACGAGGTTCGCGGTGGCGAGCGCGTTCGCGCCCGTCGCGAGCTGAATGCCAAAACCGGCCGCCGGCTTGCCGTTGTACTGCGTCTCGAAGTTGTAGCTCTCGGCGCCCAGACCGACGCGCGCCACGTCGCGCAGGCGCACCTGCGAGCCGTCCTGATTCACCTTCAGCAGCACGTCGCCGAACTGCTCGGGCGTGCGCAGGAGCGTCGCCTCGGTGATGGTGGCCTGCATCGACTGGCCGGGCACGGCCGGCACGCCGCCGAGCTGGCCGCCGGCGACCTGCACGTTCTGCGCGCTCAGCGCGGTGTTCACGTCGACCGGCGTGAGGCTGTACTTGGCGAGCTTGTTCGGATCGAGCCAGATGCGCATGGCGTACTTCGAGCCGAAGAGCGTGACGGTGCCCACGCCGTTCACACGGCTGACCGGGTCCTGCACGTTCGACGCCACGTAGTTCGCGAGGTCGTCGCGGGTCATGCTGCCGTCTTCGGAGACGAACGCGAGCACGAGCAGGAAGCTGCTGCTCGATTTCGTCACGCTCGTGCCGAGCTGCTGCACGACCTGCGGCAGATTGGGCGTCGCCAGTTGCAGCTTGTTCTGCACCTGCACCTGCGCGATGTCGGCGTTCGTGCCCGCCGCGAAGGTCAGCGTGACGGTGGCGCTGCCGCTGTCGTCGGAGGTCGAGGACATATAGAGCAGATGGTCGAGACCGCTCATCTGCTGCTCGATCACCTGCGTGACAGTGTTTTCGACGGTCTGCGCCGACGCGCCCGGATACGTCGCCGATACCTGGATCGCGGGCGGCGCGATGGTCGGATACTGCGCGACCGGCAGCGTCGAAACCGACGCGAGTCCCGCCAGCATCAGAATGATGGCGATCACCCACGCGAAGATCGGGCGATCGATGAAGAACTTGGCCATGAAGCGTGTCCCCCGTCCTTACGCGCCGGCCGTGCCAGACGCAGCGGACGCGGCATCGGCCTCGGCGGGCGCGGCGGGCAGATGCGCGGGCACCGCCTTCACTTCCATGCCCGGACGCGCCTTGTCGATGCCCTCGACAATCACGCGGTCACCGGCGTTCAGCCCGCCGTCGACGACCCAGTTCTGACCGTGCGTGCCCGAGGTCACGAGCGAACGCACGGCAACCTTGTTGTCCTTGCCGACGATCAGCGCCTGCGCGGTGCCCTTCTGGTCGTGCGACACGCCTTGCACCGGCACGACGAACGCCGCCGGATTCACGCCCTCCTCGATGCGCGCGCGCACGAACATGCCCGGCAGCAGCACGCGGTCCTTGTTCATGAAGACGGCGCGCACCGTCACCGATCCCGTGGACGGATCGACGGTCACATCGCTGAACTGGAGCTTGCCCTGCTCCGGATAGACGCGGCCGTCCTCGAGGATCAGCGTGACCTTCGCGGCATTCGGGCCGCTCGTCGAAAGACGCCCTTCCTGCATCTGACGGCGCAGCTTGAGACCGTCGAGGCTCGATTGCGTGAGATCGACGTACATCGGATCGAGCTGCTGGACGGTGGCCATCAGCGTTGCCTGCGACGCCTGCACGAACGCGCCCGGCGTCACCTGCGAGATGCCGACCTGCCCCGACACCGGCGACGTGACATCGGTGTAGCCGAGGTTGATCTGCGCGGTGGCGATGGCGGCCCGGGCAGACGCGACGTCAGCTTCGGCCTGGCCTTGCGCGGCGATCGCGTTGTCGAAGTCCTGCTTGCTGACTGCGTTCGCCGCGACGAGCACCTTGTAGCGTTCGGCCTGCGCGCTCGTCGAAACGAGATTGGCATGCGCCTTGGCGAACGACGCCTTCGCGGTATTCAACTGCGCGAGGTACGGCGCCGGATCGATCTTGTAGAGCCGCTGCCCGGCCTTGACGAGACTGCCTTCGGTGAATTCGCGCCGCAGCACGATGCCGTCGACGCGCGCGCGCACCTGGGCATCGACGAAGGCGCTCGTGCGGCCCGTGAGTTCGGTGATGACCGGCACCGCGGCCGGTTCCATCGTGATGACGCCGACTTCCGGCGTGCGCTGCGGCATGGCGGGAGGCTTTTCCCCGCAGCCGGCCGCGAGCAAGGCAGCCGTCGTGACACCGATGAGGCGGTATGGAATCCGTTTGAGACGCATGGAACGCAAACCTCTGTGATTACTGGAGATGGAAGGCGCGCGCGTGCTCGCGTTCACGGCGGGCCGGAGACGGGACTGGCCGCTTTCATGGGAAAGCAACCATATTTTTGGGATAACTGAATGTAGTGCGACGAACGCGGCGCATTTCGTGAGCGACTGTTCCCAAAGGATCGATGGAAACGGCCGCGCCGCCATGCTTGCGACAAGCGGCCGATTATAGATATCGACCGCAGTGAGGAAGCCTAAACAACAGGCGTTTGTGTGAAATTTTGATGGAGTTCAACCAAATATGCCGAACCCGCGGAAGGAGGGAAACTTCGTTGCGACATCACTGCTCGCGGTCAGGAAAAGCGCACAAAAAAGCCCGGCGCGCGGCCGGGCTTCATTTGCATCACATCGAGTCGAATCAGCTCGCAGCCGGCGCCGACGCCGGCTGCGGCGCGCTTTGCGAGCCGTAATCGACCGGCGCATCGGCGGGACGCGGTGCATCGCCGGAACGCTCGATCCAGCCGCCACCCATGAACTGATACAGATCGACGAGGTTGGTCAGGCGATTCAGCCGCGCCGTGATCAGCAGTTGCTGCGCTTCGTACAAGGCCGTCTGCGCGGTCAGCACCGCGAGATAGCTGTCGACGCCATTGCGATACCGCAAATCCGACAACTCCAGCCGCCGGCTCTGCGAATTCACGAAACGTTCGAGCGACTTGATCTGCTCGTCGAAGGTGCCGCGCGCGGCGAGGCCGTCCGCGACTTCGCGGAACGCGGTCTGGATCGCCTTCTCGTAGTTGGCGATCTCGATGCGCTTCTGCACGTTCGCCAGATCGAGATTGGCCTTGTTCTGGCCGCCCTCGAAAATCGGCACCGAAATCTGCGGCGCGAACGACCACGCCGCCGACCCCGGCTTGAACAGACCGCCGAGCGTCGGCGAGAGCGTGCCGAAACTGCCCGTCAGCGAGACGCGCGGAAAGAATGCCGCGCGCGCCGCGCCGATGTTCGCGTTGGCCGCGAGCAGCGACTGCTCCGCCGCAGCGATATCGGGACGGCGCGTCAGCAGATCGGACGGCAGGCCGGCGGGAATGTCGGACAGCAGATTCTGCGTGTCGAGCGGCATGCCGGCCGGCAGATCGGCGGGCAACGGTTCGCCCACGAGCAGCACGAGCGCGTTTTCCGCCTGCGCGCGCAGACGCGACTGCGTCTGCAGATTCGCCTGCGCTTCCTCGACCACGCCTTCGGACTGACGCAGATCCAGTTCGGTGCCGGTGCCGTTCTCGTATTGCAGCTTGGTGATGCGAAACGACTCCTGCGCCGTCTTGAGCGTGTTCTGCGTGACGACGAGTTGATCGTCGTAGGCGAGCATCGTCAGATACTGGTCCGCCACCGACGACACGAGCGCGATCTCCGCCGCCTTGCGCGATTCCGCCGTCGACAGATATTGCGCGAGCGCCTGATCCTTCAGGCTGCGGATGCGCCCGAAGAAGTCGATCTCCCACGACGCGTTCAACCCGACCGAATACTCGTTCGAGATCGTGTTGCCGAAGAAGGACAGATTCTTCGGCGTGCGCTGCTTGGTCTGCGACGCGGCGGCATCGAGCGTCGGGAAGAGACCCGCGCGCGTGATCTGATACTGCGCGCGCGCGGCATCGACGTTCAGCACCGAGACGCGCAGATCGCGGTTGTTCTTCAGCGCAAGCTCGACGATCTTCTGCAGGCGCGCATCCGCGAAGAAATCGCGCCAGCCGATGTCCGGCGCGCTCTGCCCGTTCGCGGTGCGGCCGTTGCTCGCGCTCGAACTCGCATCCGGCTGGTGCGCGTACACGCCGCCTTCGGGAAAGGTCTGCGTGACGGGCTCGGGCGGGCGCTCGTATTTCGGCTGGAGCGTGCAGCCCGCGGCGAATACCGCCACGGCGGCCGCGATCAAGGAATGTTTAAGCATCTCAGTGTCCTTCCTTACCGTTCGTGCCTTCGATGCCGCCGGACGAACCCGGAGCCGGCACATCCTTGCCCTTACTGAACTTGCTGATAACGACGAAGAACATCGGGATCATGAAGATGGCGAGGAAGGTCGCGGTCAACATGCCGCCGATCACGCCGGTGCCGATCGCGTGCTGGCTCGCCGAGCCCGCGCCGTTACTGATCGCGAGCGGCAGCACGCCGAGAATGAAAGCAAGCGACGTCATCAGGATCGGACGCAACCGCAGGCGCGCCGCTTCCATCGCCGCTTCCACCGTCGACATGCCCTGAATCCGCAGTTCACGCGCGAATTCCACGATCAGAATCGCGTTCTTTGCCGACAGACCCACGGTCGTCAACAGCCCGACCTGGAAGAACACGTCGTTTTCCAGACCGCGCAGCGTCGCCGCGAGCAGCGCGCCCAGCACGCCGAGCGGCACGACCATGATGACCGAGAACGGAATCGACCAGCTTTCATACAGCGCCGCGAGACACAGGAACACGACGAGAATCGAGATGCCGTAGAGAATCGGCGCCTGCGAACCCGACTGGCGTTCCTGATACGACAGACCCGTCCATTCGTAGCCGATGCCCGCCGGCAGCTTCGCCGCGATCGCTTCCATCGCCGTCATCGCCTGGCCGGTCGATTTGCCCGCCGCGGCCGCGCCCTGGATTTCCACCGCCGAGATGCCGTTGTAGCGTTCGAGCTTCGGCGAACCGTAGGTCCAGTTGCCCGTCGCGAACGCGCCGAACGGCACCATCGTTCCGGCGCCATTGCGCACGTACCACTTGTTCAGATCGTCCGGATTCATGCGGAACGGACCGTCGCCCTGCACGTAGACCTTCTTGATCCGGTTGTCGACGTCGAGGAAGTTGTTCACGTACTGCGATGCCCACGCGACCGAGAATGTCTGATCGATGTCCGATACGGCGACGCCGAGCGCACTCGCCTTCTCGCGATCCACATTCACCTTGAACTGGGGCGTGTCGTTCAGGCCGTTCGGACGCACCTGCGCGAGCGTCGGGTCCTTCGCGGCCATGCCGAGCAGCATGTTGCGCGCTTCCATCAGCTTCGCGTGGCCGAGGCCGCCGCGATCCTGCAGCTCGAAGTCGAAGCCCGCCGCCGTGCCGAGTTCGGGAATCGAAGGCGGATTGACCGGGAAGATCATCGCGTCCTTGTAGGGCGCGAAGTGCATGAACATCCGCCCGACGAGCGCCTGCACCTTCTGGTCGCTGTGCTGACGATCCGCGTAGTCCTTCATCCGCACGAACACGAGACCGGAGTTCTGGCCGCGGCCCGCGAACGAGAAGCCGTTCACCGTGAACACCGATTCGACAATCGACTTCTCGTCCTTCAGCAGATAGTCCTGCACGTCCTTCAGCACGTGCGCGGTGTACTCCTGCGTGGAGCCGGACGGCGCGTTCACCAGCACGAACATCGTGCCCTGGTCTTCATCGGGCAGGAACGACTTCGGCAGGCGCAGGAACAGCATGCCCACCGCAACGATCACAACGATATAGATGATGAGCCAGCGTCCCGAGCGGCGAATCACGTGCTGCACGCCGCTGTGATACTTCGCCTGGCTCTTGTTGAAGTTGCGGTTGAACCAGCCGAAGAAGCCCTTCTTCTCGGGCTGATGCCCTTCCGGATGCGGCTTCAGGATCGTCGCGCACAGCGCCGGCGTGAGAACCAGCGCGACCAGCACGGAGAGCACCATTGCAGCTACGATCGTCAGCGAGAACTGTCGATAGATCGCCCCGACCGAGCCGCCCGAGAACGCCACCGGCACGAACACCGCCGACAGCACGAGCGCCACGCCGACGAGCGCGCCGGTGATCTGGTCCATCGCCTTGCGGGTCGCCTCGCGCGGCGATAAATGCTCTTCCGACATCACCCGCTCGACGTTCTCCACGACCACGATCGCATCGTCCACCAGCAGACCGATCGCGAGCACGAGACCGAACATCGACAGCACGTTGATCGAGAAGCCCACCGCCGACATGATCGCGAACGTGCCGAGCAAGACGACCGGCACCGCGATCGTCGGGATGATCGTCGCCCGCAGGTTCTGCAGGAACAGATACATCACGAGGAACACGAGCACGATACCTTCGATCAGCGTCTTGACCACTTCCTCGATCGACAGGCGCACGAACGGCGTCGTGTCGTACGGATACTTCACCACCAGTCCGTGCGGGAAGTACTTCGACAGGTCGTCGATCTTCTGGCGCACGAGCTTCGCGGTCTGCAGCGCGTTCGCGCCCGTCGCGAGCTGGATACCGAAGCCGGCCGTCGGCTGTCCGTTGTACTTCGTGTCGAAGTTATAGTTTTCGCCGCCGAGCTCGATTCTCGAGACATCCTTCAGCAGCACGCGCGAGCCGTCCTGATTCACCTTCAGCAGGATGTTGCCGAACTGCTCCGGCGTGCGCAGCAGCGTCGCTTCGGTGATGGTCGCCTGGAGCATCTGCCCCGGCACCGCCGGCGTCCCGCCGAGCGAACCCGCCGCCACCTGCACGTTCTGGTTCGTGATGGCGTTCTTCACGTCCACGGGCGTGAGCGAGAAGTTCGTGAGCTTGGTCGCATCGAGCCAGACGCGCATCGCGTACTGCGAGCCGAACAGCGTCGTCGTACCCACGCCGTCGATACGCGAGAGCGGATCCGCCACGTTCGACGCCACGTAGTTCGCGAGGTCGTACTTGCTCATGCTGCCGTCTTCGGACACGAACGCGAGCACGAGCAGGAAGCTCGAACTGGACTTCGTGACCTTCGTGCCGAGCTGCTGCACGACTTGCGGAAGCAGCGGCGTCGCGAGCTGCAGCTTGTTCTGCACCTGCACCTGCGCGATGTCCGGATTCGTGCCCGCAGCGAACGTCAGCGTGACGGTGGCCGTGCCCGAGTCATCGGAGGTCGACGACAGATACAGCAAGTGGTCGAGGCCGGTCATCTGCTGCTCGATCACCTGCGTCACCGTGTTTTCGACGGTGCTCGCGGATGCGCCCGGATAGGTCGCGCTGATCTGGATCGCAGGCGGCGCGATCGTCGGATACTGCGCGACCGGCAGCGTGAAGATCGACGCCATCCCCGCCAGCATCAGGATGATCGCGATCACCCACGCGAAGATCGGCCGATCGATAAAAAACTTTGCCATGTAACAGGCTCCCTTTTATTGCGCGCCCGATGCAGCGGGTGCAGCCGATGCCGCTTGCGCACCGCTCGCGCCGCTGGCACTGGCCGGTGCGGACGCCGCCTGCGCATCCGATGCGCCGGCTACGGGATACGGGAATTTCGCGTCGACCGGCTTCACCTGCATGCCAGGCTTCGCCTTCTCCACGCCGTTCACGATCACGCGGTCGCCCGGGTTCAGGCCGCTGTCGACCACCCAGTTGTTGCCGAAAGTGCTGCCCGTGACGAGCTGGCGCAGTTCCACCTTGTTGTCCTTGTTGACGACGAGCGCCGTCGGCGTGCCCTTCTGGTCGTGCGTGACGCCGATCTGCGGCACGACGAGCGCGTGGTCGTTCGTGCCTTCCTGAATCCGCGCGCGCACGAACATGCCCGGCAGCAGCACGCGGTCCTTGTTCTGGAAGATCGCGCGCACGGTCACCGAACCAGTGCTCTGGTCGACGCTCACGTCGGAGAACTGGAGCTTGCCCTGCTCGGTGTAGGTGCGGCCGTCTTCGAGCGTCAACGTGACCTTCGCAGCGTGAATGCCTTCGGTCTGCAGGCGGCCTTCCTGAATCTGGCGGCGCAGGCGCAAGCCTTCGACGCTCGATTGCGTCAGGTCGACGTAAATCGGATCGAGCTGCTGCACGGTCGTGAGCAGCGTCGCGGCGCTCGCCTGCACGTAGGCGCCCGGCGTGACTTGCGACAGACCGGTGCGCCCGGAGATCGGCGAGACGACGTCGGTGTAGCCGAGGTTGATCTGCGCCGTATCGACCGATGCCTTGCCCGCGGCGATGTCCGCCACGGCCTGGCCCTGCGCGGCGACGGCGTTGTCGTAATCCTGCTTCGACACGGCATTGGCCGCGACGAGGATCTTGTAGCGCGACACGAGCGCGTTCTGCGACGCGACGTTCGCCTGCGCCTTCGCGAGCGACGCCTTGGCGTTGTTCAGCGCGGCGATGTACGGCGCCGGATCGATCTTGTAGAGCCGCTGACCGGCCTTGACCTCGGCACCTTCCGTGAACTCGCGGCGCAGCACGATGCCGTCGACCCGTGCGCGCACTTGCGCGACCAGATAGGCGCTGGTGCGGCCCGGCAGATCGACGACGACCGGCACGCTCGTCGGCTGCACGGTGACGATGCCCACTTCGGGCGTTTGCGGCGGAGGCGCTGATTGTTTTTGCCCGCACGCTGCCAGGAACACGGCAGCCGTCGCGGCGGTGATTAAGCGGAGTGGAACCCGTTCGACGCGCATGGAGCGACCTCTGTCTAAGACTGAGAGTGAAGTTTGGGTGCGCGGCGGCCTTCCCCGGGCAATGCCGCGCACGAGCGTCCTTCAGGACGCTGTGAATACACCAACTTCTCCGACGAGTGAGCTGCGCCGTGAGACAGCGGACGGCGCGTTCATGCCCGTGCGCGACGCTCGGAGGCGTCGCCCGTGGCCAAAGGACGGCCGAACGGGCAATGGAAACGAAAGCTTATTCGAAATCCGCCCGCCGGATGAATTTGTGAATATTCGTGAACGGGTGGTATTGTATATACATTCACGAATGAATGTAAAAAACCGTACGTGTTTATCCCCATTGGCCGCGAGAGAAATTCGCTCAGGGGAATCGATTACGGTCGACGAACATTCGACAAAGCCGCGACTCAAGCGGCTCTCACAAGGCAGGCAGCGGGAGCAGACGGCCAACGGGCCGCAGGATATGGTCAGACGAACCAAGGAAGAAGCGCAGGCAACGCGCAACCGCGTGCTCGACGCGGCCGAGCGCGTCTTCTACGAGAAAGGCGTGTCGCGCACGACGCTCGCGGACATCGCTCAGGCGGCGGGCGTCACGCGCGGCGCGATTTACTGGCATTTCGCCAACAAGGGCGATCTCTTCAACGCGATGTTCGACCGCAGCCTGCTGCCGCTCGACGAGCTCGTCGCGACCACGCTCGACGGCAAGGAAGAAGATCCGCTCGCGCGGCTGCAAGAGCTTTTCGTCTGGTGCATGCGCAATATCACGGCCGACGAGCAGCGCCGCCGCGTCTTCGACATCCTTTTCATGAAGTGCGAATTCGTCGAGGAAATGGGGCCGGTGCGCGAACGGCATCAGAACAATATGCGCGACGGCATGGAGCGCATCGAGCGCGCGCTGCGCAATGCCGTCGAAAAGAAGCAGCTTCCCGCGACGCTCGACACGAACCGCGCGACGGCCATGCTCCACTGTCTTTTCACCGGCATCCTGCACGATTCGCTGATGCTGCCGGACATCGTTCATCCGGAGCGCGACGCCGAAGCGCTCATCGACGCATGTTTCGACGCATTGCGTTGCAGCGCGTCGTTGTTGTTGCCGGCGGGCGAATAGCGTCTACCGCGCCCCGACCTGCTGCGCGAAATACGCGAACAGCGCGATACACACGAGCATCGCCGCCCACGCCCAGACGGGCAAGCCGAGCGGATGCGGATCGTGAGAGTGATCGCGGTCATGATGCCCGAACCCGTGTCCATGCAACCGATGCCGCAGCACGCCGCTCGCGTGGGCATCGGCGGAAGGCGTGCGCATCGCGCCCGGACGACGCGAGAACGCCGCCGACATCACGCCCGGCCGCAAAAACACATGGCGGCGGCCGGCGCTCTCGTCTGCCGCGCGCATCGACGGCAAACCGTGTTTCGCGCGCACCACTTCGCAGAACTCGGCGAAGAATTCGTCGGCGCCCTCGCGCAACGCGTTTTCGATCTGGCGCGCGGGCAAGCCGGCGAGCGGCCCTGACACCGTCGCCCAGACCGTGTATTCGATCCACGTCGACGCGCCGTCGTCGTCGGGATTGAGCGCAACCGCGATCTGACCGCGCAACGAGCCGACGCCCTCGCCGCGCGCTTTGAAGCTCAGCGTGCGTGCGTAGACGGCATTGTCGGATTCGATGGTGTCGTCTGGCTCATGCGCCGCCTGACGCGTGCGCCCCGCGGCGTGCGCGCGGATCTCGTAGCGCGCCCGCAGCGCGCCGAGCGGCACGATCAGCGTGAGGACATATTCGCCGCCGGGCGTGCGCGTGAACGATTCGCAATTGTCGAGGCTCGCGCGCAGCAGCGCGAGATCGGACAGCGCCTCCCGGACGTGCGCCGGATCGAGCGGAACGCACAACGCATCGGTGACTTCCATTCGAGCCTCCGGGACCAGGATCGCATGCGTTCGTTATGTCTGAGCGGACGTCGGGTGTCTGTTCGGCTGCGCGCCTATGAAGTTTCGTCGATGCGATCGACGCGCGAACCGTAAAACGCGAGATAGCCCTTGATTTTCACGGCGGCGTCGAGCGGTGCTTCGTAGCTCCACGCGGCGTTTTCGACCGGGCCGTCCTCGGTCAGCAGATGATAGTGCGTGGCCTCGCCCTTCATCGGGCAATGCGTAATGTGGATGGAGCGCTCCAGACGCGCCATGTTCACGTCCGCGCGCGGGAAATAATGCACTTTCTCCGCGCCCGCCTCGACGAGCGTGAGCGACGCGTGCGTGTCGGCGTAGGTCACGCCCTGATGGATCACGCGGCAGCGCCGACCGTTCGGCGTGATCTCGATGTGCTGCGCCGTTGCATGCCCGTCGTTCAGTTCCGTGCCCATCGTGCCGCGCCTCCCGCGTGAGAACCGACATCTCAAGAAAAAAGCCACGAGTCATCGAGTACCCGTGGCTTGATTATGAGACAAACTTCCGATGCTGCGTGAGTGCTTTCGAGATGGCCCGGGCGTTTCCCCTTCGACGCCCGCGCTTATTGAATGTTCCAGTGGAACGCCGCCTTGGCCTTGCCCGGCCCGGCGACCGTCACCGCCTGTTTTTTCTCCTGATCCTTGTACTTCGCGTAGACCGTGTAGCTGCCCGGCGGGAGCTTGACGAGCATGTACGGTCCCATTGCGTCCGTAGCGAGCACTTCGCCGCCCTTGCCGCCGACGATGCGCACATGCACATCCGCCAGATAGTCGGCCGTCGGACCGGTGAAACGCAGCGACAGCGGCCAGTGCGCCTGTTCGCGCAACAATGCGCGCGATTCGTCCAGGCCGACGCCGCCGGAGGTGTACGAAACGTCGCCTTGCTGCTGGATCTGCGGCAGGCCGCCGCCGTTGGTGTTGCCGGCGCTCGACGAATCCGTCGCCGTGCCGCCCGCCGTCTGCGCCCAAGCGCCGCCCGCCATGCCCGTGCCGACCGCCGCAACGAGAAGTGCGGCCATCAGCTTGCCCGTGGTTCTGCTCGTCATGTTTTCGCTCCTTTATCCGATGCCGCCGCGCCGTTCAACGCCGGCGACGTCACGCCCGATGCGCCGACACGACGCGATGGGGCACCGGGAACCACAGAGCATGGTTCGTGCCCGCATCGCACGTGCCGGCGCCCGCGCGTCAGCCGAGATCGACCGGAACGAAGATCTGCGCATCGTCGCGCTGGATCAAGAGCGCGATGCTGTCGCCGGCGTGCTGAACCATCGTCTTCAACTGCTGCACCGATGTCACCGCCTGGCCGTTCACGGCGAGGATCACGTCGCCCGCCTGGATGCCCGCGTTCGCCGCCGCGCCGCCCGCCTGCTGCACGAGCAGCCCGCGCGAGAGCGAGTCGTTCTGCCGCTCCTCCGGCGTGAGCGGACGCACCGCGACGCCGAGACGCGCATCCTGCGCCGAGCCGCCGTCGTCGCCGCTTGCGTTCGCGCTCGCGGTTTTCGCGTCCTTCAACGCGCCGATGGTCACGCTCAGATCCTTCGATCCCTTGTCGCGCCACACCGTCACCTTGGCGGACGTGCCCGGCGCGAGACCCGCGACCTGCGACGGCAGCGAGGTCGAATCCGCCACCGGCACGCCGTTGAGCGCGGTGATCACGTCGCCGGGTTGCAGGCCCGCTTTGGCTGCCGGTCCGCCCGGCTCGATCGAGCTGACGAGCGCGCCTTGCGGCGACTTCATGCCGAACGAATTGGCGAGCGTCTGGTTCATGCCCTGCACGGTCACGCCGAGACGGCCGCGATCCACGTGACCCGTCTTGATGAGCGCGTCCTTGACCTTGATCGCCTCGTTGATCGGGATGGCGAACGAAAGACCCTGGAAGCCGCCCGTCTGCGAATAGATCATCGAGTTGATGCCGATCACTTCGCCTTGCAGATTGAAGAGCGGTCCGCCCGAGTTGCCCGGGTTCACCGGCACGTCGGTCTGGATGAACGGAGTGTAGTTCTCGTTGGGCAGCGCGCGCGACTTCGCGCTGATGATGCCCGAGGTCACGGTGTTGTCGAAGCCGTACGGCGAACCGATCGCGACGACCCATTGCCCGACCTTGCTGCCGTTAGGATCGCCGATCTTCACGGTCGGCAGATCCTTCGCGTCGATCTTCAGCACGGCGACGTCCGACTGCTTGTCCGCGCCGATGACCTTCGCGCGGTACTCGCGCTTGTCCGTGAGCTTCACGGTGACGATGTTGGCGTTGTCGACGACGTGCGCGTTCGTCAGGATGTAGCCGTCGCTGCTGACGATGAAGCCCGAGCCGAGCCCTTCGCTCGGACGATCCGCGTTCGGGCCGCCATCGCCGCCGCCGAAGCCGGGCATGCCGCCGAAGCGCTTGAAGAACTGGTAGAAGGGATCGTCGGGGTCCATCGGGACCTGATTCATGTTGCGGCGATTCGACGTCTGCTTCACGACATGCTTCGCGCTGATGTTCACGACGGCAGGACCATAGGTCTCGACGAGACCGGAGAAATCGGGAACGCCTGTCTTGGCCGCAGCTTCGGCGGGCATCATGGCCGCCGCCTGCGCGGGCGCGATGACCTGCGGCGCGGGCACATTGTTGTGTCCTGCCACGTAGCCCGCCGACAAGGCAACGGCAACAGCCGCCGCAACGGCGCTGCGGGTGAGAATCTTTGCTTTCATCGTGTGCTCCTGACGAGGGGATGCGCTTTGCGAAGAGCGCGCTTTATCGATGGAGCAAGATTACGGGGTGTCGCTTAAACCGCTCTTAAAAAATGAAAAAGGGCGTCTGTTCTTGTGAACGGACGCCCCTGGCACTGCGATTTGCTGCTACTGCTACTGCTACTGCGACATCTACTTCTGCTTCGGCCTGCATACTGCTGGACTACGTGGAACGTTACTGCGTGACTACTACGACTGACTTCAATTTCCCTACTGCGGCTTACTTCTACTGCGATTGCTGCACTACATGAAACGTCCTGCATTACTTCGACACCTCAACCAACTTCAACCTTCTAACTTCAACCTTCTTATGACTGCTTGCTGGTCCAGAACCCTCAACCAACAGGGAAGATAGTAGCGATTGGACATGCACGATCGAAGTGGAAAAATCTGAAAGAAAGCGTCGCTAAAAGAAACGGTGCGAACGCGATATCAAAACGTGACGGAGACCTTCAATCCGCCCGCCTGCGATTCCCCGAGCGCGACCGCCGCGCCATTCTGGTCCGCGATGCGCTTGACGATCGCGAGCCCGAGACCGCTGCCCGACACATCCGTGCGCGGCCGATTCGCGCTTTCGCCCACGCGATAAAACCGGTCGAACACGCGTTCTCGTTCTTCTTCGGGAATGCCCGGCCCGCTATCGGAGATGTCGACGACAGGATGCCCCTCGTTCGCCCTCAGACACACATCCACGCGGCCGCCGCGCGGCGTGTACTTCGTCGCGTTATCGATGAGATTGTTGAACATCACGCGCAGCGAATCGGGATCGCCTTCGACGGTCGCGGGTTCGCTCGCCTCGATGCCCAGATCGACGCCGCGTTCCTGCGCCACCAGCACATAGCCGCGCACGCACGATTCGAGCAGCGCGGCGAGATCCACCGATGCCAAAGCCGCTTTGCCATCCGGCTCCGATCGCGCCAGCGCGAGCAGTTGCTCGGCGAGCCGCGTCGCGCGCGCGATGCCTTCGTGCAAGTCTTTCAGCGCCTCGCGCCTTGTTTCGTCGTCCTGCGCACGCGCGACGAGCTGCGCCTGAATCTGCACCGCCGCGAGCGGCGTGCGCAACTCGTGCGCGGCATCGGCGACGAAGGCCTTTTGCGTATCGAGCGCCGCCGCCAGCCGCGACAGCAGCGCATTCAGCGCGCGCACGACCGGCCGCACTTCCTGCGGCAGACGCCGGTCGGACAACGGATCGAGCGCTTCGGGATGACGCGTGTCGAGCGCGCGCGTCACGCGCTGCAACGGTGCGAGCCCGAGGCCGACAATCACCCAGATCGCGAGCCCGAGCAGCGGCAGGAGCAGCACGAGCGGCCACAACGTGCGCCACGCGACGCCCGCCGCGACGCGGTTTCTGATCGACAGCGGCTGCGCGAGCTGCACGACGTTATCGCCGACGATCGCGCTATATACGCGCCATTCGCCGCGCGGCGTCATTTCGGTGGAGAAGCCGAGTTCCGCGTGCGGCGCGAGCGGCACGCGCGGATGCGAGAAGTACATCAGCGCGCCGTTGCGATTCCAGATCTGGATGACGACGCCTTCATCGCTTTCGCTGCGCGAACTGAGCACCGACGAAAACGGCTCCGACGGCAACGCGGCCGCGATCTGCTGCAATTGGTAATCGAAGAGTTCGTTGGCCTCGGCGAGCGCCTGCCGATAGATGAGCCAGCCCGCAAAACCCACGCCGACGATCACGAGCGCGAGCAGCCAGATCAGCAATTGCCGGCGGATCGACCGCATCAGGCGTCCTTCGCGACCATGTAGCCGAGGCCGCGCACGTTGCGGATGAGATCGGCGCCGAGCTTCTTCCTCAGCGAATGGATATACACCTCGACGGTGTTGCTGCCGATTTCCTCGCCCCAGCCGTAGATTTTCTCTTCGAGCTGGCTCTTCGACAGCACCGCGCCGGGCCGCGCCATCAGCGCTTCGAGCAATGCGAACTCGCGCGCCGACAGCGACACGGGATTGCCCGCGAGCGTCACCTGATGCCCGACGGGATCGAGCGTCAGTTCGCCGTGCCGCACGAGCGATTCGCCGCGCCCCGCATGACGGCGGATCAGCGCCCGCATGCGCGCGCCGAGTTCGTCGAGATCGAAGGGCTTGACGAGGTAATCGTCCGCGCCGGCGTCGAGTCCTTTCACGCGATCCGCGATGGCGTCGCGCGCCGTCACGATCAGCACCGGCAGCGAATTGGCGCGGGCGCGCAAGGTCTTCAGCACGTCGAGGCCGTCGCGCTTGGGCAGGCCAAGATCGAGCAGCATCAGGTCGTAGGGCTCGCCCGAGACCGCGGTGAGCGCGGCCTCGCCGTCCTGCACCCAGTCGACTGCAAAGCCGTCCGCGCGCAGCGCACGGCGCACGCCTTCGGCGATCATCCGGTCATCTTCGACAAGCAGGATACGCATGGCACTCGTCTGTTCGTGGTTATGTGGGGCAGCCTGAGAGCCTTCCGGGCTTCGACCCATTGTAGCCGCGCGGGCTCGCCACAGGCTTAAACGGGACTTAACGGCGCGGATCGTCCACTTTCAGAGGACAACCGCGTTGTCGCGCCCGAAGCGCCGAGCGTGGCGGATTTTTGCCCGTACGATTTCCGCAAGCCAGCTTGTCTACAATAGCCGCTTCCCGCGCGGCGCGATTCCGTCCGGCCACGCGCCGCCGCTCGCTATTCAGCCCAGAACAACGCTCGTCCATGCCGCTCGCTTTTCGTTCCGCTTCTCGTTCCTTGCCTCGTCGAATTTCTTCGTTCGCGCTCGCCGCGGCCTTCGCCTGCGCCGCGCTCGGCCCTGCGCCCCACGCCTTTGCGCGCGGCGGCGGCTCGAAAGCCGATTCGCAGGGTCACGCGCCGCAGCGCGCGGCCATCGGCGGAGCGAAGTCCAAGTGCGCCAAGGCCGAACGCGCCGCGAAAGCGAGCGTGCCGGCCGGCCCGCTGCCCGCATCGGTGATGACGGCGCTCGCGCGCGCGCATGTCCCGCTTTCGTCGATGAGCGTGGTCGTGCAACGTGTCGGCGCGCCGGTGCCGCTCGTCTCGGTCAACGCGAATGAGCCGATGCTGCCCGCCTCGACGATGAAGCTCGTCACCACCTTCTCCGGCCTTTCGATCCTCGGCCCGGACTATCGCTGGAAGACGACCGCGTACGCCGACGGCCAGGTCGACGCGCAAGGCATCCTGCACGGCAATCTGTACATCCAGGGCACGGGCGATCCTAAGCTCGTGCCGGAAGAGCTGATCGATCTCGTCGATCAGATCCGCAAGAACGGCATCACGGGCATCGACGGCGCGCTCGTGCTCGACAAGCGCTACTTCGACGCGTCGACGCGCGATCTGCCCGCGTTCGACAACGACGACAGCGCGCCCTACAACGTCGGCCCCGATCCGCTGCTGTATGCGTTCAAGTCGCTCTCCTTCACGTTGACGCCGAGCGCGGACGGTCAGGTGTCCATCGACGTGCTGCCGCAGCTCGCGCAACTTCAGATCGACAACGAACTGCGCGTCACGCGCGGCGCGTGCGTCGGCTCGCTTTCGGCGGCGTCGCCGAGCGTCGCGCAGACGCAGGGCGGCTTCGTGCAGGCATCGTTCATCGGCGACTATCCGCTGCGGTGCGGCTCGCGCACGATCAACGTCGCGGCGCTCGATCATTCCACTTTCTTCGCGGGCGGCTTCCTCGCGCTCTGGAAGCAGGCGGGCGGCACGTTCCAGGGCGCGACGCGCGAAGGCCCGACGCCGTCGAATGCGCGGCTCGTGGGCACGCATCGGAGCCCGGTGCTGTCGGATGTGGTCCGCGACATCAACAAGTTCAGCAACAACGTGATGGCGCGCAACCTGTTTCTCACGATCGGCGCGGCGCAACTGAAACCGCCCGCGACGACGGCGAAATCCGCGTCGGCGATCCAGACGTTCCTTAAGCGCAGCGCCCTGCCGATGGACGGCCTCGTGCTCGACAACGGCTCGGGCCTGTCGCGCGACGAGCACATTTCCGCGACCTCGCTCGCCGATCTGCTGATGGCCGCGAATGCGAGTCCGGTCGCGCAGGTGTTCGTGGAATCGCTGCCGATCGCGGGCGTCGACGGCACGATGCGCAACCGTCTCACCAACGCGGGCGCGCTCGGCAATGCGCACATCAAGACGGGCACGCTGCGCGACGTGCGCGCGATCGCGGGCTATGTCGGCGCGGCGAACGGCGAGAGCTATGTCGTCGTGAGCTTCATCAACGATCCGCGCGCCGAGGCTGCGCGCGCCGCCCACGATGCGCTGCTCGAATGGATTTACGAAGGCGCGCGCCGACCGGGCGCGGAGGACTGAACGGGCACGGGGAATCGGTCGGCACCGAAGATTTCTTCTACGAAGTCGCGTTCGGAATGACGCGCCGCGCGTGTACGCTGTCGGGCACGGCGCTCGGCCGGAAGCTTCGCGCGTCAGGACGGACGCGCGGCATCGCTTAAACTCGCAACTGGCGGCACGAAGACCGCGACGCGGTCGGACGCCGTAATCAAACTAGAAAACAGGTAAGTAGGGAGACGAGGTCATGAAGAAGCAACGCTCGACGCGCGCCGCACTGGTGCGCTTTGCCCAAGTCGCGACGGCCAGCGCGGCCTTTGCCCTGATCGCCGCGTGCGGCGGCGGCGGCGATGACAACAATTCCACGCCCGCGGGCGGCGTGAAACTGCAAGTAGTGTCGTTCGGCGACAGTCTTTCCGATGTCGGCACATATGCGCCGGTCGCGGCCGCGAACTTCGGCGGCGGGCGATTCACGACGAATCCGGGTCAGGTCTGGGTGCAGAACGTCGCGCAGTATTACGGCGATACGCTCACGCCGGCGATGACGGGCGGATTTGGCGTGGCGCCGCAGACGCAATCGGGTTTGGGTTATGCGCAGGGCGGCTCGCTGGTGACGAATCCGATCGGCATCAATCACGTGTCGAACGATCCGGCGAACTACACGGGCGCATTGACGGTGCCGATCGTGCAACAGGTGACGAACTATCTCACCTCACACGGCAGCTTCAATTCGGGGCAGCTCGTGATCGTCAATGGCGGCGGCAACGATATTCTCTATAACTTCCAGCTGGCCGTGGCCGGCGCGATCACGCCTGCTCAGGCGAGTGCGGCGATCGGCAAGGCGGCGATCGATCTGGCGGGCGTGATCGGCAAGATCGTGCAGAGCGGCGCGACGCATGTGCTGGTGTCGAACGTGCCGGACATCGGCACGACGCCGCAAGGCATGATGGTTTCGGCGGCGAACCGTGCGTTGCTCACGCAGGCATCGCTGGGCTTCAACCAGGCGCTTGCGGCGGCGTTGACGCAAAGCGGGCTGATGTCGAAAGTGATCTATCTCGACATCGTGCCGGTGCTCGCCAATGTCACGGCGAATTTTGCGCAGTTCGGCTTCACGGTGTCGAACACCGGAACGGCTTGTAACCTGCAGGCGATGGCGGCGGCGGCGCAGAAGTTCGGCGAGCCGAATCCGCAGGCGTTCGCGACTTCGCTGTTCTGCTCGCCCGAGACGCTGACCGTTGCGGGCGCTGATCAGACGTATATGTATGCGGACACCGTGCATCCGACGACGCATCTCGGAGCGCTCTACGCGCAGGCGGCGGAGCAGGTCGTGGCGAAGTCGGGGTTGGGGAAGTAAGGGGTCTGATTTAACGATGGAAAAAGCCGCTCGGTCGAGGAATCGCCGGGCGGTTTTTGTTTGACGTCGCGCAAGGTCGATCTCCGCCCGCGGGGGAATCCTCGCCGCGTCGCTCCGCTTCGCTGCGCGCCACGTCGACCGCTCAAGCCGGCGGCTGGGACGGCCATCGGATCGACGAGTGTCGAAACCGCACCGCCGGATAGCCAGCCATGAGAGGAGGCGATCGGGGTGCGTGGATGCCACTTCCAGCCGTTTCCGGGCTGCTGAAGCGGTCGCGAGACTTTCAGAAAGGCAAAAACTGAGCCGCCCGATAGCTCGACGGCTGGAAAAGGCGCGTGTTGAATTTGCGTGGAGATGCAGAATGACTCAAATGTTTAGCCCGCCTCACCCGGGCGCAACGCTTCGGGAGGACGTACTCCCGGAGCTCCATTTAACGGTGACTCAGGCGGCCGAGCAGCTCGGCGTAACGCGCGTCGCGCTGTCGCGCGTGTTGAACGAGCACGCTGGTATCTCGCCGGAAATGGCCCTTCGGATCGAGGGCTGGCTCGGCGTGGAGAACGGCGGCCGCGCGGATCTCTGGCTGGCTCAACAGACGGCCTACGACCTCTGGCAGGCACGCTCAAAGGGCATGCCGAAGGTCGAACGCGTTCACGCGTAACCGTCATCCATCACATCGGGGGCGCCGCGCGCGCCCTTTTTGGTGTATCTCCGCGCACGCGGAGGAACCCTGCTCACGGCTCGATTCCAAAAGACCACGTCGGGTCTATCTCCGCACACGCGGAGCAACCCCTAGATCATAACCCTTTGACCCAAAAGCAAAATCCCCACAACCCATCTTCACAAATCGGCGCGAAAACCCGCCTTCACTCCTCCGCTTCAAACGCGGCCGCCGCCCGTCCAAGCCTGTCGTTAACCGCGATCCACTCCACCGTCTCCGGCAGCTTCTCGATCAGAATCCGTTCGACATTCGCCCGATCCAGCGCCCGCAGCAACCCATAAAGATCCCGCGCATAACTCTGCGGATCCTCCGGCGCCGCCACAAAATGCACATTCGCCGCATGCGCCCACTCGCCCGCGCTCGACGCCCGCGCAACCAGCGCAACCTTCTTCCCGCTCGCCCGATCCTGCGCCGATAGCAGCGGCGCGATCAACGCAAACGGCAACAGCGCCAACGGCGTGCGCGGCGCGTAATGCGCCTTCAGCGTGCCCGATGCGCGCGGCGCCGTCGCATCCGATCCATCCGGCAACGTCGGCGCCACGCCGATCACATCCGCGATCTGCTGCGGACTCACATGCCCCGGCCGCAACAGCGCCGGAAAACCACGCGACAAATCCAGAATCGTCGATTCGATGCCGACATCCGCCGCGCCGCCATCGACCACGTGCACGGCGTTGCCGAACTCCTCGCGCACGTGTTGCGCGGTCGTCGGACTGACATGGCCGAAACGATTCGCCGACGGTCCCGCGACGCCGCCCTGCTTGCCCGTCCCCATCCGCCGCCGATGAAACGCCGACAACAACTGCTGCGCCACCGGATGCGACGGACACCGCACGCCCACCGAATCCTGCCCGCCGCTCACCGCCGCCGGAATATGCGCGGCGCGCTTCAGAATCAGCGTCAACGGGCCGGGCCAGAAGGCATCGATGAGCTTTTGCGCATCGGCGGGCAACTCGCGGACCCAATAGCCCGGATCGGCTTCGGGCGCGAGATGCACGATCACCGGATGATTCGCCGGCCGCCCCTTCGCCGCATAAATACGCGCGATGGCATCGGGATTCTCGGCGTCGCCGCCAAGCCCATAAACGGTCTCGGTCGGAAACGCGACGAGTTCGCCGGCATCGAGCAGGGCCGCGGCTTCGTCGATCTGCGCGGCGCTCGGATAGATGATGGTCATTGCTTCTACTACGAAATAACTCAGTCGAGCGAGATATGCAGCATGCGCGCGCAGTCACGCGCCGCCGTGCGCGCTTCTTCGAGCGTCGCCGCCGTGAAATTGATGTGGCCCATCTTGCGGCCCCGGCGCGCCTCTTCCTTGCCGTACAGATGCAGGCGCGCAGCCGGCATCGCCGCGACTTCGGCCCACGCGGGCGCGCGCGCCTTGGCGCCATCGAACCAGATATCGCCGAGCAGATTCAGCATCGCGGCCGGCGAATGCTGACGCGTGTCGCCGAGCGGCATGCCGGTCATCGCGCGCACCTGCTGCTCGAATTGACTGGTGGCGCAGGCATCGACCGTGTAATGCCCGGAATTGTGCGGGCGCGGCGCCATTTCATTCGCGATGAGCGAGCCATCTTCCAGCACGAAGAATTCGACGCACAGCACGCCGACATAACCGAGCTTCGCGGCGATGGTCAGCGCGGCGTCCTGCGCCTGCGCGACGAGCGCATCCGATGCATCCGGGGCGGGCACGACCGTCTTCGCGAGAATGCCGTTCACGTGCACGTTCTGCGCGAGCGGAAACACCGCCGATTTGCCGTCGCCGCCGCGCGCGATCAGCACCGACACTTCGTACTTCAACGGCATGCGCTTTTCCAGCACGCACGGCACGCCCGCGAGCGACGCATGCGCGTTGCGCACTTCCGCGACGTTGCGCACGCTGACCTGGCCCTTGCCGTCGTAACCCAGACGCGCGGTCTTGAGAATGCCCGGCAAGACGGCGGCGATCTTCTCGTCGGGCAACGCGGCGAGCGCTTCCGTCGATTCGATCACGACATGCGGCGCGACCGGCACGCCCGATTCCGCGATGAAACGCTTCTCCGCGACGCGATCCTGCGCGATCGCCACGCAGCTCGCCGCCGGACTCACGAACGTGCACGACGCGAGAAATTCGAGGCTCGCGGACGGCACGTTCTCGAATTCCGTCGATACCGCCGCGCACAGGCGGCCGAGCTCGGTGAGCGCGGCCTTGTCGTCATAGGCGGCGCGGATGTGGCGATCCGCGACGGCGCCCGCGGGGCTCGTCTCGTCGGGATCGAGGACGGCGACGCGATAGCCCATCGACTGCGCGGCGAAGCAGAACATGCGGCCGAGCTGGCCGCCGCCGACCATGCCGAGCCAGGCGCCCGGCAGGATGGGAGAAATCGGGGAGTTTTGTGGGTTCATCGTGGCTGAACGTGGGCTACGTGGCGAGTTGGGATCACCGCAGGAATTACAGCGGCGGCAGCGTCATGTCCCGCGCCGCCTGATTCTGCTTCACGCGGAAAGCGGCGAGCGCATCGGCGAACTTCGCATCGGTTGCGCTCAGCATCGATACCGCGAAGAGCGCCGCGTTCGCCGCGCCCGCCTCGCCGATGGCGAACGTCGCGACCGGCACGCCCTTGGGCATCTGCACGATCGAATGCAACGAATCGACGCCCTTCAGATACTTGCTCGCCACCGGCACGCCGAGCACCGGCAGCGTGGTCTTCGCGGCCAGCATGCCCGGCAGATGCGCCGCGCCGCCCGCACCCGCGATGATCGCCCGCACGCCGCGCTCGCGCGCGCTTTCCGCGTAGGCGAACATCTCGTCCGGCATCCGATGCGCCGAGACGACCTTCGCCTCGTACGGCACGCCGAATTCCTGCAGCATCGCGACGGCATGCTTCATCACGTCCCAGTCGGAGCTGGAGCCCATCAACACGCCGACGAGCGGCGCTTCGTTTTTGTGTGCTTCGTTCGTCATCGGTTCGAATCCCTTCAGTCGAGCGTCTTGCCCGTGAGACGCTGCAACGCCTCCTGATACTTCTCCGACGTCTTCGCGATCACGTCGTCCGGCAGCTTCGGCGCGGGCGGCTCCTTCTTCCACGGCTGGGTTTCGAGCCAGTCGCGCACGAACTGCTTGTCGAAGGACGGCGGATTCGTGCCGACCTGATAGCCATCGGCGGGCCAGAAGCGCGACGAATCGGCGGTCAGCACTTCGTCCATCAGATACAGATCGCCCTTGTTGTCGAGACCGAACTCGAACTTCGTATCCGCGATGATGATGCCGCGCGTCGCCGCGTACTCGGCCGCTTCCTTGTACAACTGGATGGAAATGCGCTTGATCGTCGCGGAAAGCTCCGTGCCGATGCGCCGTTCCATCTCATCGTAGGTGATGTTTTCGTCGTGATGGCCCATTTCGGCCTTGGCTGCCGGCGTGAAGATCGGCTCGGGCAGCTTCTGCGCGTTCTGCAGGCCCGGCGGCAGTTCGACGCCGCATACCGCGCCCGTCGCCTGATAGTCTTTCCAGCCGCTTCCTGCGAGATAGCCGCGCACCACGGCTTCGACGAGAATCGGTTCCAGACGCTTCACGACGACCGCGCGGCCTTTCACCTGCTCGACTTCGTCGGCGGCGACGACGGTTGCCGGATCGACGCCCGTGTTGTGGTTCGGCACGATATGGCCGAGCTTTTCGAACCAGAAATCGGCCATCGTGTTCAGCACGCGGCCCTTGTTCGGAATCGGTTCGCCCATGACGACATCGAATGCGGAAAGGCGGTCGGTCGTCACGATCAGGAGCTTGTCCTGACCGACTGCGTAGTTGTCGCGGACCTTGCCGCGGCCGAGCAGCGGCAGCGATTTGATCGTGGATTCGTATAGCGTGGACATCGTCATGTACCGAAGAAGGGCTGAAATGATGAACCCCGCGCCTCGGTCACGAAGCGCGGGGAAAGAAACGCGAACGGGTTCCGAACCCGGAACCCGTTGATTTTACTTTACAAAACCGGCCAGATTCAGATCAGTCTCATTTCACGATCTGAGCAAGCGCGCCGGACTTGTACTTTTCGGCGATCTTGTCGAGCGAAACCGGCTTGATCTTGCCGGCCATGCCCTCGCAGCCGAACTGCATGTAGCGCTGGCGGCAGATTTCCTTCGCCGCTTCGCGCGCGGGCTTCAGGTAGTCGCGCGGATCGAACTTCGACGGATTCTCGAACAGATAGCGGCGGATCGCACCGGTGATCGCGAGGCGCAAGTCCGTATCGATATTCACCTTGCGCACGCCGTGCTTGATGCCTTCCTGAATCTCTTCGACCGGCACGCCGTAGGTTTCCTTCATGTCGCCGCCGAATTCGCGGATTTCAGCCAGCAACTCCTGCGGCACCGACGACGAACCGTGCATCACGAGGTGCGTGTTCGGAATGCGCTGGTGAATTTCCTTGATGCGGTCGATGGCGAGGATATCGCCCGTCGGCTTCTTGGAGAACTTGTACGCGCCGTGCGACGTGCCGATGGCGATCGCGAGCGCATCGCACTGCGTCTGCTTGACGAAATCGGCGGCCTGCTCGACGTCGGTGAGCAGTTGCTCGCGCGTCATCGTGCCTTCGGCGCCGTGGCCGTCTTCCTTGTCGCCCTTCATGGTTTCGAGCGAGCCGAGCACGCCCAGCTCCGCCTCGACCGTGACGCCGATCGAATGCGAAAACTCCACGACCTGCTTCGACACCGCGACGTTGTACTCGTAAGACGCGACCGTCTTGCCGTCGGCTTCGAGCGAGCCGTCCATCATGACGCTGGTGAAGCCCGAGCGGATCGCGGCCATGCACACCGCGGGCGACTGACCGTGATCCTGATGCATCACGACCGGAATATGCGGATACGACTCGACCGCCGCTTCGATCAGATGACGCAGGAACGCTTCGCCCGCGTACTTACGCGCGCCGGCGGACGCCTGCATGATGACGGGCGCATTGACTTCGTGCGCCGCCTGCATGATTGCCTGCACCTGTTCGAGATTGTTGACGTTGAACGCCGGGAGGCCGTAACCGTTTTCCGCAGCGTGATCCAGCAGTTGACGCATTGATACGAGAGGCATTGTGATGAGACTCCATAAGTGAAACGAATTCTGCAGCGCGCTCGATTCCGCTCTCGGGCGGTTTTCGGCTTTTAGAGCATCGACTGACGAAAACAGCTTCGTCGTCTTGCGCGCTCAATGGCGCGAGCGCCGCTGCTGGCACGGCGCTCGCCCCGGACTTGCGGAAAAAACGCGCGGTGCTTGACCGCGCAGCGTTCTCAAAAACCGCTTAAAAGTGATCGCCCACGCGCACGATCTTCAGCGTGTTGGTGCCGCCCGCCTGGCCCATCGGCTCGCCGACGGTCAGCACGACCATGTCGCCGCGCGCCGCGTAACCCTTCGACACGACCGCTTCCAGCGCCTGATTCAGCGCGGCGTCGCGATCCATGTTGGTGTCGACGTGCAGCGGCGTCACGTTGCGGTACAGCGACATCGTGCGTTCGCTGGACACGCGCGGCGTCAGCGCGAAGATCGGCACGTGGCTCCAGTGACGCGACATCCACAGCGCGGTCGAGCCGGATTCCGTCAACGCGACGACGGCCTTCGCGCCCAGGTGATACGCGGTGAAGAGCGCGCCCATGGCGATGGACTGGTCGATGCGCGTGAACGTGCGGTCCAGAAAATCGCGATCGAGCTGCGACTCTTCCGACTTCTCGGCTTCGATACACACGGCCGCCATCGTCTCGATGGTCGTCACCGGATACTTGCCGGCGGCGGTTTCGGCGGAGAGCATCACGGCGTCGGTGCCGTCGAGCACGGCGTTCGCGACGTCGGACACTTCGGCGCGCGTCGGCACGGGCGCGTGGATCATCGATTCCATCATCTGCGTGGCGGTGATCACGAGCTTGTTCGACTCGCGCGCCATGCGGATCATGCGCTTTTGCAGCGCCGGCACCGCCGCGTTGCCCACTTCCACCGCGAGATCGCCGCGCGCGACCATGATGCCGTCCGACGCGTCGAGAATGCCCTGCAGCGCCGGAATGGCTTCCGCGCGCTCGATCTTCGCGATCATCTTCGGCTTGATGCCGTACGGCGCGCCCGCGATGTTGGCCAGTTGCCGCGCCATTTCCATGTCGGTCGCGTTCTTCGGGAACGACACCGCGACGAAATCCGCGCCGAGCGACATCGCCGTCTTGATGTCCTCCATGTCCTTCTCGGTCAGCGCGGGCGCGGTGAGGCCGCCGCCTTGGCGGTTGATGCCCTTGTTGTTCGAGAGCTCGCCGCCGACCTTCACCGTCGTGTGAATCTCTTCGCCGATCACGCGCACCACGTCGAGCACGATGAGACCGTCGTTGAGCAGGAGCACGTCGCCCGCGCGCAGATCGCGCGGCAGATCCTTGTAGTCGAGACCGCAACGCTCGTTGTTGCCGAGCGTGCAGTTCGCGTCGAGGATGAACGGATTGCCCGCGACGAGCATCGTCTTGTTGTTCTCGAACTTGCCGACGCGGATCTTCGGGCCTTGCAGATCCGCCATGATCGCGACTTCGCGGCCCACCTGACGCGCCGCCTCGCGAACCATTTCGGCGCGCTGGCGATGATCGTCGGCGGTGCCGTGCGAGAAGTTGAAGCGGACGACGTCGAGGCCCGCCTGCAGCATTTGCAGCAGGATGTCCGGACTCGTGGAAGCCGGGCCGATGGTGGCAACAATCTTGGTAGCGCGATGCATGTCTTTCCTCGTCTCTGTAGGAACGCCCGTGTTGAGGCTGCGAGCACGTTGCGCTTGCAGTGAGGTATTGCTCACCGGTTGCGCGCGCGCGCCGGATCGTGCCGGCGTCGCTTTGTCGATATCTTTCAGGGCATGGGCGGGCACGCCGCCAATGATGACCGGAGGCGTGGCCGGCACGGCGGCCTCGCCCTCGGATGATGCTGTTTCTGGTTGAGCCGCTTCCGCGATCACCAACGCTGCTTCAGCGGCGGCGTCGAGCGCGCCGCTGTCGATCACGTCCTGCGTCACATCGTCTTGCGCGCCGCCGGCTGCTTGCGCGCCCTTCTTCCCTGCTTTCGCCGGATTGCCTCGGGCCGCCAACGCCTCAAGCCCCGGCGCGCGATTCGAGCACTTCGACCGCGGGCAGCGTCTTGCCTTCCAGGAATTCGAGGAACGCGCCGCCGCCGGTCGAGATGTAGCTCACCTTGTCGGCGATGTCGTACTTCGCGATGGCCGCGAGCGTGTCGCCGCCGCCGGCGATCGAGAACGCCGACGAATTGGCGATGGCTTGCGCGAGCGTCTTCGTGCCGTTGCCGAACTGGTCGAACTCGAACACGCCGACCGGGCCGTTCCACACGATCGTGCCGGCCGTTTCCAGTTGCGCGGCGAGCGCCTTGGCGGTGTCCGGACCGATGTCGAGGATCAGGTCGTCGTCGGCGACATCGGCGACGGGCTTGGTCTCGGCCTTCGCGGTCGCGGCGAATTCCTTGGCGGTGACGACATCGCTCGGAATCGGCACCGATGCGCCGCGCGTGCGCGCCGCGTCGATGATCTCCTTCGCTCCGCCGACGAGATCGGCTTCGGCCAGCGACTTGCCGATCTCGAGATCCGACGCCAGCATGAACGTATTGGCGATGCCGCCGCCGACGATCAGCTGATCGACCTTCTCGGCCAGCGACTTGAGGATGGTGAGCTTGGTCGACACCTTCGAGCCCGCGACGATCGCGACGAGCGGACGCTTCGGGTTGCCGAGCGCACGGCCGAGCGCGTCGAGTTCGGCGGCGAGCAGCGGGCCGGCGCACGCGACCGGCGCGTACTTCGCGATGCCGTGCGTCGTGGCTTCGGCGCGGTGCGCGGTGCCGAATGCGTCGTTCACGTAGACGTCGCAGAGCTTCGCCATTTTCTGCGCGAGGCCGTCGTCGTTCTTCTTCTCGCCCTTGTTGCAGCGGCAATTTTCCAGCAGCACGACATTGCCCGGCTGGACCTGGACGCCATCGACCCAGTCGGCGACGAGCGGCACGTCGCGGCCGAGCAGCTCGGACAGACGCTTCGCGACCGGCGCGAGCGAGTCTTCCGGCTTGAACTGGCCTTCGGTCGGACGGCCGAGGTGCGACGTGACCATCACGGCCGCGCCTGCGTCGAGCGCCGCCTTGATCGCCGGGACCGAGGCGCGCACGCGCGTATCTTCGGTGATGTTGCCGTCATCGTCTTGCGGCACGTTGAGATCCGCGCGGATGAACACACGCTTGCCGGAGACTTTGCCTTCGGCGATCAGATCGGTGAAACGCAGTACTTTCGTCATGGGAGTCAACGTAGATAAAGAAGCGGTTCGGGCGGGAACGGCCGTCGGGGCGGGCCGGTTCGTGGAGTCGCCGCGCGCGGGCCGCCGGGCAGGACGGCTCGCGCGCGGTTCAAGCTGGGGGCGAAGGACGCGCGGCGAAGCCGAACGCGCGTGCGGGAAGCGGGAGAAAGGGATCGGACAGATGAATCCGGAGATGCGCGCAAACCCTGCCCGGGCGCGGCGCTGCAGCCTGGAGCGATAGTTTGCAAAACCGTAGCGCGGTGACTGCCGGACACACTTTCGACCTCGCTCACTCGGGAAAGACCCTCATTTTAACCGATGAACCCGGCCGCTTTTAGCGTGCAATCGTTGATGACGCGTATTTGCCGCGCCGCGGGCGTAATCGTCACGCTGCGGTCACGCCGCGAGCCGCAGCAGCGTGAACACCAGCATGCCGACGGCGATCGTGCCCATCATGCCGCGCCGCCACAGGTAATACGCGAGCCCCGCCGCCGACGCCCACAGCGCATGATTCGACAGCGCGATCGAAAAGCCCGCGGGCGTTTCCAGCAGATCCGGCACGACGACGCCCGCGAGCGCCGCGGCCGGTGCATAACGCAAGACGCGCTGCACGCGCGGCGGCAGCACCATGCGCTCGCCGCCGATCAGAAAGAGCGCGCGCGTCACCGCCGTGACGAAGCCCATGCCGATGATCGCGAGCCAGACTTGCACGGCGTTCATCGGCTGCCCCTCGTGGCGTGTTTCGGCGCAACCCGCTCGGCGATGACATCCGCGAGCGTGCCGGCGAAGAGCGCCGCGAACACCGCGAGCGGCAGGCCGAAGCGATACGGCAGATCGAACGCCAGCAGCGCGACGACGCTCGCCACGGCGACGGCCGCGAGCGTGGAACGCGTCGCGATCGCCGAGACGATGAGCGGAATCAGCGCGAGCGTGCCGGCGAGTTCGAGGCCCCAGTTATCGGGGATGAGGCTCGCGAGCAGAATGCCCAGCACGGACGAGCTTTGCCACGACAGCCAGCTCGATATCGCGAGTCCCCAGAAGAACGCCTCCTTGCCTGGCTGCCAGCCGGCCGGGAAATTCCGCTTCGAAAACATCAGATAGATGATGTCGCCGTTGAAATAGCCGAGCACGAGACGCCGCTTCAGCGGCAAATAGGAGAAATGCGGCGCGAGGCCCGCGCTGAAGATGACGAAGCGCAGATTGACCATCGCGGCGGTCAGCAGAATGGTCCAGAGCGGCAGCTTTGCGGCGAAGAGCGGCAGCACCGCGAGCTGCGACGAGCCCGCGTACACCGCGAACGACATGCCGAGCGCCTGCGGCACGGTGAGCACGGACTTCGTCATTGCGACGCCGGTCACGAGGCCCCACGAAAAGGTCGCGAGGACGGCGGGAGAGAAGGTGCGCACGCCCTCGAAAAACGCGCGGCGATTCGTGTCGGGCAGCCGGTCGAGCATGAGCAGATGCGAGGCGATCAGGACCACCCGTGATGCCACTGCGCGGCCTCGATCGATTGCGCGATGGATCGGAAAAAACCGGGAAAATCGGGAATGGTGAGCGGCGCCGTTGCGTTCCGCTGTTTTCAGCGGACGGCGAAAGGCAAATTATAGCGTCGTGAAAGGCGCGCCAAGATCGGTTTCGTCGTGAAAAGACGCTAAAATGACGGTCTTTTACCGCCTTTGCGCCCTCGAAGCGCGCGTTGCCCGGCACGCGCCGGCAATCGACCGCACGCCCCGATGCGCACGAGCGCCGCCGCCCCGGACGTTCGGGCGGCTTGCCCCGAATCACTTGAACGAGACAGCTAGGAGAACCGTATGTCAATGGCCGACCGCGACGGCAAGATCTGGATGGATGGCAAGCTGATCGACTGGCGTGATGCCAAGATCCACGTTCTGACCCACACGTTGCACTACGGCATGGGCGTATTCGAAGGCGTGCGCGCGTACAAGACGGCGCAGGGCACGGCCATCTTCCGCCTGAAGGAACACACGAAGCGCCTGCTCAACTCGGCGAAGATCTTCCAGATGGACGTCCCCTTCGACGCCGCGACGCTCGAAGCCGCGCAACTGGAGGTCGTGAAGGCGAACGCGCTCGAAACCTGCTACATCCGCCCGATCATCTGGGTTGGCTCGGAGAAGCTCGGCGTGTCGGCCAAGGGCAACACCATTCACGTGGCCATCGCCGCGTGGCCGTGGGGCGCGTATCTCGGCGAAGACGGTCTCGCCAAGGGCATCCGCGTGAAGACGTCGTCGTTCACGCGCCATCACGTGAACGTGTCGATGGTCCGCGCGAAGGCGTCCGGCTGGTACGTGAACTCGATTCTCGCGAACCAGGAAGCCGTCGCGGACGGCTACGACGAGGCCCTGCTGCTCGACGTCGACGGCTACGTCTCCGAAGGCTCCGGCGAGAACTTCTTCCTCGTGAACAACGGCAAGATCTACACGCCGGATCTCGCGTCGTGCCTCGACGGCATCACGCGCGACACGGTCATCACGCTGGCGCGCGACTTCGGCATTCCGGTCATCGAAAAGCGCATCACCCGCGACGAGGTCTACACCTGCGACGAAGCGTTCTTCACCGGCACCGCCGCCGAAGTCACGCCGATCCGCGAGCTGGACAACCGCACCATCGGCAGCGGCAAGCGCGGGCCGATCACGGAGAAGCTGCAAAGCGCGTTCTTCGACGTCGTCGGCGGCAAGAACGAGAAGTACGCGAGCTGGCTCGCGAAGGTCTGAGTTTTTAAGCGTAGGCGGCGGGCTACGGTCCGCCTCAACCCGCACATCAGGAAAAGAGATAGCAATGAGCGACCTGAAGGAAATGCCGCTGGTGGAATTGTCGGCGAAGGACCTGCCCGCCTTCTGCCCGAACCCGAAGATGCAGCGCTGGAGCACGCATCCGCGCGTGTTCATCGACGTGACGCACGGCGAAGCGCGCTGCCCGTACTGCGGCACGCGCTACAAGCTGAAAGACGGCGAAGTGCTCAAGGGCGGTCACTGAAGAATCGAACCGGGCGTTGGCCGCGCCCGCCCGCTTGCGCCGCGAACCTGCCGGCGCACATCAAACCCACGACAATCGACGACTCGCCCCAAGACGGCGAGCCGCGTTTATTTTGAGATCGGATAACGACAGATGCGCCGTGCGCTGGTTATAGCACCGAACTGGATCGGTGACGCATTGATGGCGCAGCCGCTCTTCACGCTCTTGCGCAAGCTTCATCCGCGTATCGCGATCGATGCCGTCGCGCCCGCCTGGGTCGCGCCCGTGCTCGAGCGCATGCCGGAGATCCGCGACGTCTACGCGACGGACCTCGCGCACGGCAAGCTGCAACTGCTGCGCCGCTGGCAGCTCGCGAGCGATTTGCGCGATGTCGGCTACGACGCCGCCTACGTGCTGCCCAACTCCGTCAAATCCGCGCTGATTCCGTGGATGGCGGGCATCAATTTGCGTATCGGCTACAAGGGCGAGAGCCGCTACGGGCTCTTGAACGTGCGCCACGCGAATCCGCCGAAGACCGAGCGTCCGCCGATGACCGCGCATTACGCGGCCCTCGCCTACGCGCCGGGCGCGAAGCTGCCGTTCGTCGACCGCTTCGCGCAGCCCGAAGCCGCCGCGCGGCCCGACGCGCAGACGCTGCCCGTGCCGCGTCTCGAATCCGATCCGAACGAAGCCGCGCGCGTCTCGACGCGCTTCAATCTCGACACGCGCGCGCCGCTCGTCGTGTTCTGCCCCGGCGCGGAATACGGTCCGGCCAAGCGCTGGCCGCCGGAGCATTTCGCGTCGCTCGCGCAGTTCATCGCGCAGTCGTTTCCGTATGCGCGCATCATCGCGCTCGGATCGAAGAAGGATGCGCCGATCGCACAGGCGATCGCGGAGCGCGCGCCAATGGTGCGCAACCTCTGCGGCCAGACTTCGCTCGGCGAGGCGTGCGCGCTGATTTCGCGGGCGAGCGCCGTCGTTACGAACGATTCGGGCCTGATGCACGTCGCGGCCGCGTCGCGCCGTCCGCTCGTCGCGGTCTACGGCTCGACCGATCCGCGCCACACGCCGCCCTTGTCCGATCTCGCAAAGGTACAATGGCTGCACCTTGAATGCAGTCCGTGCTTTGCCCGCGAGTGTCCGCTCGGCCATCTGAACTGCCTTCGCGAACTCTCGGCCGAACAGGTCTTCGGCGATGTGCGCGGTATGCTGCTCGCGCATCGCTGATGTTGCGCTCACGCGTCGAAAACGCGTGTTCGTAACGGGGTTTCCGGCCGTGTGTGCGGGTGCGGACACGCGAATGTCTCCGAACGGAGGCATGCTTTGACCAATGACCGATGCAGCGCGCCGTTTTGTCGTGCCGCCACGAGCGGCAAACTTGCGGCGTGAAGCATCGAATGCCAGAGACCCACGAGCCATGCCACGTTTCGCCCGCCTCTTCGAAGCCGCCGCCGATACTCTCAACGCTTACTATCAGGCAGTCGCGGACAACAGCATCGACAGTGTGATGTCGTTGTGGATCGACGAGGAGTTCGCCACCTGCGTGTGCGCGGACGGCACGCATCTGCACGGGCTGGAAAGCATCCGCGCCGGTCTCAGCAAGCAGTTCGAGACGCAGGCCGTGACCATCGAGCCGCTGGATATCCGCGTGTACGACAGCCTGGGCACGGTCGTGTACGCGATCGCCGAGGCGCATCAGCCGGCCGAGCCCGCGAGCACGCCACGCATGATCTACACGACCTACGTGATGGTTCACGAGCGCGGCGAGTGGCGCATCGCGCATATCCACGCGAGCGAGATGCCGCTCGAAACCGCGGGCCAGTTTGCCGCGAAGATGCGTCACGGTCAGGGACCGCTGCATTGAAGCATTGAAGCGCTGAAAGACGTCTGTCGGGGAGGGGCCATGAAGCGCGATCCGTTGTTGAAGCACGATTCGTCGTTCGTGGACAAATCGCCCGGCGTGGTGCTGAAAGAAGCCGCGCGGCTCGTCGCGCCCGGCGCCGCCGAATGGCTCTACCGCGCGCCGCGCTGGCTGCCGACGAGCCACGCGCAGACCATCGTCCCGGCGCTCTTCGGCCGCAAGCCCGACGTGCATTACCGGCGCGAGCGCTGGAACACGCCCGACGGCGATTTCATCGATCTCGACTTTCTCGCGCACGAACCGGGCGATCCGCACGATCAACCCGCCGCGAACGCCCCGCTCTTCGTGCTCTTTCACGGTCTCGAAGGCAGTTCCGACTCGCACTACGCCCGCACGATGATGGCCGCCGCCCGCGCGCGCGGCTGGCACGGCGTCGTGCCGCATTTCCGCAGTTGCAGCGGGCCGCTCAACCTGCTGCCGCGCTTCTACCATCTCGCGGACAGCGCCGAAGTCGACTGGATTTTGCGGCGGCTCGCAGCGGTGCATCCCGGGCCGATCGTCGCTGCGGGCGTCTCGCTCGGCGGCAACGTGCTGCTGCACTGGCTGTGCGAGCGCGGCAAGGATGCATCGATTCTCAGTGCGGCGGCCGCGATCTCCGCGCCGCTCGACGTGCACGCGGGCGGCCTCGCGATCTCGCAGGGTTTCGGCATGGTCTACACGCGCAGCTTCCTGAAATCGCTCAAGAAGAAGGCGCTCGCGAAGCTCGGCCAGTATCCGGGCCTTTACGACCGCCACGCCGTGCTCGCCGCGCGCACGCTGTATGAGTTCGATAACGTCGTCACCGCGCCGCTGCACGGCTTTCGCGACACCGATCACTACTGGTCGACGGCGACGACGCGCGCGCATCTGAAGCACATCGAAGTGCCCGCGCTGCTGCTGAACGCGCGCAACGATCCGTTTCTGCCCGAGTTCGCGCTGCCGTCGAATGCGGAAGTGTCCGAGCGCGTCACGCTCGATCAGCCGAATCACGGCGGCCACGTCGGCTTCATGACGGGACCGTTTCCGGGCCGGATCGACTGGCTGTCGCTGCGTGTGTTCGGTTATCTGGAGAACTTCGTTTCGTGAACCGTCATGGATGAAATCGTCAAGCAGGCGCTCGCCAAATGGCCCAACGTGCCGCATTGCACGGGCTGGCTGCTGCTCGACCGGCGCGGTCAGTGGCGCATGCGCGATGACGCCGCGCAAGCCGCTGGCGAACTCGGCACGCCGATCCGGCATGAGGCGCTGCTCGGCTTCATCAACCGCAACTATGAAAGCGATGCCGACGGCCAGTGGTTCTTCCAGAACGGCCCGCAACGCGTGTATGTGGAACTGGTGTACACGCCGTGGATCGCCCGCCTGCACGCGACGGACGGCGTCTTGCGCCTGACCGATCAGGCCGGCGCGCCGTTCGAGCCGGCGCAGACGTGGATCGACGATGAAGGCGGCATTCTCTTTTCCGATGACGCGAAGCCCGCGCGCATCGCCGCCCTGCACGACCACGATCTCGACCTGTTCGCGAACCACGCCTCGCTCGACGATGCGGGCAAGAGCGGCATCTTCCACTGGCGCGACGGCGTCGATCTCACCGTGCGGCCGATCGCCCGCGCCGATGTCGCGACGCGCTTCGGTTTCATCGCCAGTCCTGCTGAACGCGCCGCCGCGAAGAAAGACTGAGCTAGCCGTTCTTCTCCAGTTCGCGCTCTTCCTTGTAACGCGTCTCGAAATCGTGCAGACGCGCGGCGATCGTCGACAGATCGTAGAAACTCGCGGTCTTCACGTCGCGCGCTTCCTTCAGTTGCCGGATCGCGGATAGCCACGCGCCGTCGAGCGCGAACTTCTCGGCCATCGCCTGATGTTGTTGCAGCGGATCGTTCAGACCCGCGCTCGCCTGCGCGAGATAAAGCCACCAGTCGGGCCGCGCCGGCTCCGCGCGGGTTTCGCGGCGGGCGAGCGCTTGCGCCTCGGCGAAGCGGTGCGCGGACAGCAGCGCCTGCACATGCACGTCGATGGCCGCGTGCGACTCCGGCCAGCGCTTCTGCGCGATATCGGCGAGGCGGATTGCGTCGTCGTTGCGTCCCGCGCGGCGAGCGATATCGGCGGCGAGCACGTCGAGGCTCGGCGTGCTGCGCAGCGGTTGCGGCGCGGGCTGCGGTTTCGCCGCCGGAACCGAGCGCGCTTCGACGCGAACCGGCGGCAACGCGATATCGCTGCTCGCGTACGGCGCATTCGCCGTGGTGGATTCGGGCTGCCGCGCGTTACCGAGCGTCAGCGCGGCGCGTGCGTTGTTGAGCGGCGTCACGGTCATCGATGCATCCGCGTTGCGCAGCGATTGTCCCCCGCTCTTTTTGGCCACGGCGACCGGCGGCGCAGCGCGATCATCCTGATGCACTTGCGCCGATGCCGCCGCGCTGCTCGCCTCCTCGCCCTCGAACAGCTTGCGCGCTTTGGCGAGCGCGTCGTTGGCTGCGTCGTAATTGTTCATCAACGATTGCGCGAGCGCGATCCCATACCAGTTCGACGCGGGATTGAGCGCCGTCTGATCCTCGATTTCCGTTTTCAGCCGGCTCGCGACCTCGCGATAATCGCTCGCGAAACTCACCTGCAGCACGCGCGCGCGGGCACGCACGAACGCATATTCGGGCGATTGACGCGGCTGCCGGTACGGCACGCGGCGCGCGCGGCCTTCCATATCGGCAATGCGATCGGTCGTGAGCGGGTGCGTGCGCACGTAGGGCGGCACGCCGTTGTCGGCCATCGCCGAGCGGTCGAGACGCTCGAAGAACGCCGCCATCGCGTAGGGATCGTAGCCGGCGGCGGCGAGCATCTGGAATCCGACGCGATCGGCCTCGTGCTCGGCCGCGCGCGAGAAGCGCAACTGGTTGTCGACGGCGTACGCCTGCCCGCCCATCGCGATGCCCATGCCCAGATCGCCGCTATGCGCGAGCAGGCCCGCGAGCAGGCCGGCGACCATCGCGGCGAGCGCGGCGTAGGTGCTCTTTTCCTGCGTGCCGAGCATCCGCGCGATGTGACGTTGCAGCACGTGCCCCATCTCGTGGCCGATGACGGACGCCAACTCGGATTCCGTCTGCGTCGCGGCGATCAGGCCGGTGTTCACGCCGATGAAGCCGCCGGGCATCGAAAACGCGTTGATCTGGGCGTCGCGCACGGCGAAAAGGTCGAAATCCGGCCGATACCCGCCGAGATACTGGGTGGCCGCCGCGGTGGAAAGCTTCGACGAGATCGAATCGAGGTAGTCGCGCAGCAGCCAGTCGTCGAGATAGTCGGGATCGGCGCGCACTTCGCGCATCATCTTCTCGCCGACCTTGCGCTCGGCCTGTGGCGTGAGCGAACCGCCGGAGCCGTCGCCGAGATCCGGAAGTTGCACCGACGAAAGCGGCGCGCGCAGTCCGGACAGCGTGCCGGGACGGTTCGCGAAACGGCTTTCGGCGCCGCCATAGACGCCGAACACGCCTTCCGCGACATTGGCGGGCACTTCGCCGCCGCTGCTTTCCTGCGATGCGCGCAGTTGCGAGGCGGCGAGCGTGCCCGTCGAGCTTGCCGAAGACGAGCCGGATTGCGCCAGCGCCGCGGGCGGCATGGCGAGGGTGACGCACAACAGGCAGACGAGCGCGCGGCTCGGACGTGTCGAATGCATGGCGCGAAACGGACGAAGCGCCGATGGTCGGCTCGGAAATAAAAACGAGCTTATCGTATCAAGTGTTGCGCGCGATGCGTTTCAGGTCGGCCAATCCGTGTGGTTTCGCGGAAAAAAGCGCGCATTCACGCTGTTATGATAGGCGCCCATTCGAAGGAGACGCTATGTCCGGACTCACCCATTTCGATGCCGCCGGCGAGGCGCACATGGTCGATGTCGGCGCGAAAAACGAAACGCGCCGTATCGCTGTTGCGCGCGGCTCGATCGCGATGCTCGCACCGACGCTCGCGCTGATCCGCGAAGGCCGCGCGAAGAAAGGCGATGTGCTCGGCGTCGCGCGCATCGCCGCGATTCAGGGTGCGAAGCGCACCGCCGATCTGATTCCGCTGTGTCATCCGCTGGCGCTGACGCGCGTGGCGGTCGATTTCGAGATCGATGAAGCGCTGCCCGGCGTGCATTGCGAGGTGCGCGTGGAGACGGTCGGGCGTACGGGCGTGGAGATGGAAGCGCTGACCGCCGTGCAGGTCGGGTTGCTGACCATTTACGACATGTGCAAGGCGGTCGATCGGGGGATGACCATCACCAATGTGAAGGTCATGGAGAAGCATGGCGGGAAATCGGGGGATTGGGTGGCGGACGATCGCGCGTCGCCGGCACCCTGATCTCACTTACTCCTCGTCATCGTCGTCCGAAGGCTTCTCGTCCGGCAGCGGCACGCCATACAGCTTCACCAGATCTGCCTTGAACGAAGCCAGCGGCTTGCCCGCATCATCGGCCATGTCGTAGACGGCCAAAAGCTGCTTCGGCCAGTCGTGCAACTGCGTCGAGAAGATCTTCAGACGCGCCATTGTGTCGAGCGCTTCCGCTTTCTGCCCGGCGAGCGCCTGAAGCACCGCATAGCGACGCAACACGGTCTCGCCCGGCAACAGCGCAATCGCCTTTCGATGCGCCGCGAGTTTCTCACCGATATTCTGCGCGTTGATCGGCAGCAGCGTCGCCGCGCCGTACTCGCCCCACGCCGTGAACAGGAACGACGGATTGTCGCGATACTGCTCCGCCGGCCGCGAGCCGTAATACAGCACCTCGGCGCGGTTGTAGTCGCGCAAGGTCGGATACAACGCCGCGAGCCCGCCAAGCACGAGCACGACGTACAGGCCATACGACAGCGGCCGCGCGACCAGCCGCAAAGGCCGCGTCTCCAGCAAACCGATGACGAGCATCGCCGGCATCAAGAAGAACATGTACTGCTGCGGATATTCGACGAGCGCATGCATCATCAGCACGCCGAGCAGCGAGAGCGCAAAAATGCGCGCCGGCGTCTGCGGCGCACGCAGCACGCGAATCAGCCAGAACACGACGCCCGCGACCAGAATCGCCACACCGAGCGCACCCGTTTTCGCGAGCAGGTCGATGAAAATGTCGTGCGCATTGTTCGCGATCTCGACGCCGCCCAGATCGCGCACGAGGTCGAACTGATAACGCGGAAACTCGCCCCAGCCGACGCCCAGCAGCGGATGCGTCTTGAACATCGTCCAGCCGTACTTCCAGAGCGCGAGACGCGGCGCGATCTGACTCGCTTCCTGCATGCGCTCCGCCGCCGACTGCGCCAGCCCGAAGCCGTAGCGCACGTTCGCCCAGCGCACCGCCGCGTTCACCCCGAAGAAGACAAGCGCGAGCAGGACCGGCACGATCCACGCGCGGACATCGCGGCGCCCGGGACCGTCGAAGCCTTCCGAGGCGATCGGCCGTCCGATCACGAAAGCCATCCAGAAACCGGCGACGACGATCACCGCCGTCTGCAGCCACGGCCCGCGCGACACGGTGAGCGCGAGCCCGAGCGAATACACCGCCGACAGAATCAGCCACAACACGACCGGCAGCCGCCGCGACTGCACGAAGTAAAGCGCGCCCGCCAGCGCGAACGCGATCACGGTCGCAAGATGATTCGCCTGCGCCATGTTGCCGAACGGACGTCTTTCGATCATCACGTTGTACGCGACCACGAACGGCGTGAACTTCACTTCGAGATGCAGCAACTGCACGATCTGACAGAAGACCGCGAACAATCCGCCGACCATCAACGCCGCCGCGCCGATACGCAGCGTCTTCTCGCCCAGCCCCGCCCGCACGAGCCCAAATCCCGTATGCACCGCGACGAACGACGCGAGCAGGTACGCACCGCCGAGCCAGTTCATCGACGGCTGCGCGATCGGCAACAGCACCGTCTGCGCGACGAGCAGCGCACCGAACGCGAGCGGCATCAGCGCGACGACCGGCGACGCGAATGGCACTTTCGGCTCGGACACGCGCACGAGCAGCGCGACCGTCGCACCGAGCGCCAGATAAAGCGCGAGCGCGCTGTATTCGGCGTAGAAGGTCGGAATCGGATACGTATGGTTGACGACGCCAAAAGGAATCGTCAACGCAAGGCAAAGGACGGCGAAACAGAGAAAGCGCGCGTATTGGGAAGGCATGAGGGACTGGGAATCTCGGCAACCGGCGCACTATACAAAACTTTGCCCCCGCTGTCCGTCGAACCGCCGGAATTGCTACGAAATCGCTGCCTTTCTCGCAAAAACGACGGTGCGAACGCGCGGCAGCATCGTAAATCGTGCCGCCGCGCCTCGTCTCATGCACGTTCGTCTTTCGCGTGACTTACGCGCGGCATTCCGGGGGCGCGAGATTTGGCGGCAAGGTCGCCGCTTGTGCGGGCGTTGGGCCGGCGCCCGGCGCGGGCAACGACGATTCCGTTTTCGCGCCGGCGAAGCACTCCCACGTCACCGATCCGGCCTGCACCGCGCCACGCAGGAGCGCGACGCGCGAAGTCGGCGTATCGGCGTTATCGGGCGTCGATGGCACGAGCACGAGCGTGTTCGAGCCCGCGGGCGCGACGCGCGTCGTGTATGCGATCGTGATCTGCCCGTTGTCGCTGTCGACGTGGATCGACTCCACGTTGCGCGTGCCCGGCGGCGCCGCGAAGCCGCCCGCGAGATCCGCGCCGCTCGACGCATTCTCCGCCACCGCGAGCCGCGCGCCCGCCGCGAGCGTCATGCCCTCGCCCACGCGGCTTCGCGCCAGATAATCCTGATACGCCGGAATTGCATACGCCGCGACCACGCCGACGATCGCAAGCACGATCATCAGCTCGATCAGCGTGAAGCCGCGCATCAGTGCATCCTTCGCACGCCCATACCACCACGCGCGCGGTTCACGCGACGCGTCCAGAACACAAACCAACGTTGTCATTGCCGCTCCCAAAAATACAGAAAAGCGCCCTTTCCGCGCGATGCGGTCAGGACGCTTCGATCGTATTGAAGGAGCGGGTCGCGCGGCAGTCAGCCGAACGGCCTAGGAGAATTCAACTCGGCGCGCGATTGCCTTCGCCGAGCGCGCGCCGTTTGAGCAGCCAGCCCAGCGCGACGACGAAGAACGCGCCTGTGGCGCGGGCCAGGTATCCAACGAGCTCCGTATTGAGCGCGGGCCATCGGTCGATGAACGGATCGTCGATGATGAGACCGCCCGCGATCCATCCGAGCAAGCCCGCGCCGAGCAGCACGACAACCGGAAAACGGTCGAGCAGCTTCAGCACCAACGTGCTGCCCCACACGATGAGCGGAATGCTCACGATCAGGCCGAAGATCACCAAGGTCAGCCGATGACGCGGATCGGCAGCTTCGGCCGCGCCCGCAATGGCGATCACGTTGTCGAGGCTCATCACGGCATCCGCGACGATGATCGTCTTCACCGCCGCCCACAGCCGTTCGGATGCGTTGATCTGATGCTCGTCGTGATCCGGCTGCATCAGCTTCACGCCGATCCACAGAAGCAGCATGCCGCCCAGGAACTTGAGAAACGGAATGTCGAGCAGCAGCACCGCGAACGCGATCAGCACGACGCGCAGGACGATCGCGCCGAGCGTGCCGAACACAATGCCGCGCGTGCGCTGCCGATCCGGCAGATTGCGGCAGGCGAGCGCGATCACGACAGCGTTATCGCCGCCGAGCAGGATGTCGATCACGATGATCTGAACGACTGCGCCCCAATGGAGCGTCGAGAAGAATTCGAGCATGAGGCAGCAATAAAAAAAAGCGAGGAAGCAGCGCTCCCTCGCTTTTCATCGACCAGTTTTTGGCAATTCACGAAAGGAATCAGTAAGAGTACCAAACCCTCGCGTAATTTGCCCGCTTCCCGATCAGAGAACCGACTTCAGCAGACGCGCCATTTCCGACGGATTCTTCGTGACCTTGATGCCGCACGCGTCCATGATTTCGAGCTTGGCATCAGCCGTGTCCGCACCGCCCGAGATCAGCGCGCCAGCGTGGCCCATGCGCTTGCCCGGGGGCGCCGTCACGCCCGCGATGAAGCCGACGACCGGCTTCTTCATGTTGTCCTTGATCCAGTAAGCGGCGTTCGCTTCGTCCGGACCGCCGATCTCGCCGATCATGATGACGGCGTCCGTTTCAGGATCGTCGTTGAACATCTGCATCACGTCGATGTGCTTCAGACCGTTGATCGGATCGCCGCCGATACCGACCGCCGACGACTGGCCGAGGCCCAGCGCCGTCAGTTGGCCCACTGCTTCATACGTCAGCGTGCCCGAACGCGACACGACGCCGATGCGGCCCTTCTTGTGGATGTGACCCGGCATGATGCCGATCTTCAGCTCGTCCGGCGTGATCGTGCCGGGGCAGTTCGGTCCGAGCAGCAGCGTCTTGCGATTTTCGCGGCGCATGCGGTCCTTGATTTCGAGCATGTCGCGAACCGGAATGCCTTCCGTGATGCAGATCGCGAGATCGAGATCGGCCTCGACGGCTTCCCAGATCGCAGCGGCTGCGCCCGCGGGCGGCACGTAGATCACCGAAACGGTCGCGCCGGTTTCGGCCTTCGCTTCCTTGACGGACGCGTAGATGGGAATGCCTTCGAAGTCTTCGCCCGCGCGCTTCGGGTTCACACCCGCGACGTATGCTTCACGGCCGTTCGCGTATTCGCGGCAGGCGCGCGTGTGGAACTGGCCGGTCTTGCCGGTGATGCCCTGCGTGATGACCTTCGTGTCTTTGTTGATCAGAATCGACATGTAGTGACCTCTGTTCGTTTGGCGTCGCCATGCAAAAAGCCAGGCGCCGCCATTCGTATCTGGTGGAACGCTCTCTTAAGGCAGCAAGCGAAACGCGCTTACTTGCCTTCGGCTGCCGCAACGACCTTCTGCGCGGCTTCTTCCATGCTGTCCGCCGAGATGATCGGCAGGCCCGAGTCAGCCAGCATCTTCTTGCCGAGGTCTTCGTTCGTGCCCTTCATGCGCACGACGAGCGGCACCTTCAGGTCCACGGCCTTCGACGCAACGATCACGCCTTCCGCGATCACGTCGCAGCGCATGATGCCGCCGAAGATGTTCACGAGGATCGCCTTCAGGTTCGGGTTCTTGAGCATCAGCTTGAACGCTTCGGTCACCTTCTCGGTCGTCGCACCGCCGCCGACGTCGAGGAAGTTGGCCGGCTCGCCGCCGAACAGCTTGATGGTGTCCATCGTCGCCATCGCGAGGCCTGCGCCGTTCACGAGACAGCCGATGTTGCCGTCGAGCGAGATGTACGCGAGGTCGAACTTCGACGCTTCGACTTCAGCCGGATCTTCTTCGTCCAGATCGCGATACGCGACGATTTCCGGATGACGGAAGAGCGCGTTCGAATCGAAGTTGAACTTGGCGTCGAGCGCGATCACCTTGCCGTCGCCGGTCACGATCAGCGGGTTGATTTCCGCGAGCGATGCGTCGGTTTCGAAGAACGCCTTGTAGAGGCCTTGCAGGATCGCGCGTGCTTGCGGGATCGATGCGTCCGGAATGCCGATCTTGCGTGCGAGGTCATCGGCGTCTGCGTCCTGCAGACCCGTCGACGGTTCGACGGCGAACTTGTGCAGCAGCTCGGGCGTCTTTTCCGCGACTTCTTCGATGTCCATGCCGCCTTCGCTCGACGCCATCACGACGATCTTCTGCGAAACACGGTCGAGCACGAGGCCGACGTACAGTTCCTTCTTGATGTCCGCGCCTTCTTCGATCAGCAGGCGGTTCACCTTCTGGCCTTCGGGACCGGTCTGGTGCGTGACGAGCTGCATGCCGAGGATCTGGTTCGCGTATTCGCGGACCTGCTCGATCGACTTGGCGACCTTCACGCCACCGCCCTTACCGCGGCCGCCGGCGTGAATCTGCGCCTTGACGACCCAAACCGGGCCGCCCAGCTCTTCCGCGGCCTTGACCGCATCATCCACCGAGAACACGGGTTTGCCGCGCGGGACCGCGACGCCGAATTTCCGCAGGATTTCCTTACCCTGGTACTCGTGAATCTTCATGCGTGATTCCTTCAGTCTGAGAGTTGGAGTGAACTTCTGTTTATTGAACCGCTGATTCTTCGATTCTTGTTTGAATTCCGTACCTGCGCGCAAACGCTGCCTGCGCGCTATGAGGCGGACTTTGTCTCCGGTCTGTCTTGTACCGCTGTTCCGGATTGGGATTGTTCGGTGGGCGCGTGGCCGAACCAGCGCGGGTAATGTTCCTTGACCGCGGGTCCGTCGAAACGCAATGCATGGCAGCGGCCGAGTTGAAACGGCGGCTCTTCCTGCTTTCCGTCGACGTGGGCCTGGTCGAACGGATTGCCGTCCTCGATCTTCCAGACATCGCCCGCGAATGCCTGAATGGCCGCGGTCGGCAAGATACCGCACAACTCGGTGAGATGCGTGCAGCCGGCGGTGCCGCGCAGCAGCGTGGTGGCTTCGCGGCGAAAACTTTTGAGCAGATTGAGCCCGATGAGCTGGCGATAAACCGGATTGGACTCGGCGCACAAACCGCCATAGGGCGACCAGTCGGACGACGCTTCGACGTCGACGATGGTGAGCCCGCGGTCGATGGTAATGCGCAGCCAGAGTTCATGGATCGGCAGGCCGTGAGGCCGGACGCCCGTCGCGAGCTTGAAGTCGCGCGGCTTTTCATCGGTTAAACAGGCTTCGATATCCCACAGGCCGTCATCGCGTTCGAACGCTTCCACTCGAATCGCGCGGCGATGGCGCAATTGTCGGGGAGCGGGAGGCGAGAGAGGCATGCTGGAGTGAGCCGGTACGGGGAAAACCGTGGAATTTTAGCATATTGGGTATTTCGAGCCGCGCATGCGCCTGACGAATGGAACGTGCGTGCGGATCGAACGCGCGCGGCGCTCAGTCGTCGACGATTTCTTCGGCCCAGTCTTCGTCGCCGCCCTTCAGGATCTTGCCGATCGTGCCGCTCGAAAATCCCCGCGCCGCCAGGAAGCGCGCCTGCTTGGCACGCTCGGCCGGCGTCTCGGGCACCACACCGTATTTCTTCTCCCACACGGCATGGGCGCGCGCGGTTTCGGACTGCGCGAGCTTGTCGGCGGTTTCGCTGATGAGCGTATCGCCGACGGCGTGACGCTTCAGTTCGCTAATGATCCGGCTGCCGCCCATGCGCGACGCCCGCCGATGCACGACGCTCTCGACGAAGCGCTCGTTCGACAGCCAGCCATCGCGCTCGAGACTGTCGAGCAGCGATTCGAGCGAATCGGCTTCCTCGACATACGGACGCAGCTTGCGCGACAACTCCGCGCGGCTGTATTCGCGACGCGACAGGAACGCGAGCGCGCGGCCCTTCAAGGAGCGTTGCGGACGTTTGGGATTGTTGGCTTCACTCGCCGATGTCTTGCGCGCGCGCTGGCTGGAGCGGCTATAGACGGAATCGCCGAATTCGGCGGACTCGGCGGGCGGCGCTTCGGAAGGCGCACATTGCTCGAAGGGCTCGAATGGATCGGCGTCTTCGAATGGATTGGCGAAGGAATCTGAAGCTTCCGGCGCGCGATCAGCGGGAGACGCCTTTGGCTGTTCCGTCGCTTGCCGCATCAACGCGCGAGCTTGTTCGAGTCGCGCGGCACGATCACCCGCGCCGACGCTGCGTTCAGCGTCTTTGGCCGGCTCGAAAACGCGACGCGCCGGCGCGAATGATTTCGCGCCGGCGCGTTCCTTGTTGCTGCGCTTGAAGCCGCCCGATTTCGAAGACGCACCGCGCCGCTCGCTGCTTCGTTCGTAGCGATCGACGGATTCGGAACCGTCGCCGGTTCCTTCATCCGCCGTGTCTGTCTTCGAACCGAACCGGCGCTTCTGCATCTTCCTTCAGGCTCGATGCTTACTCGTCGTCGGCCGTTGCAGCGCCCGCGACAACCGCTTCGCCCATTGCCGCCACGCCCAGCGATTCGCGGATCTTGTTCTCGATCTCGCGCGCGATGTCCGGATTCTCGCGCAGGAATTCGCGCGCGTTGTCCTTGCCCTGGCCGATGCGATCGCCGTTGTAGCTGTACCAGGCGCCGGCCTTGTCGACCAGCTTGGCCTGCACGCCCAGATCGATGATTTCCCCCTGACGCGAAATGCCTTCGCCGTACAGGATGTCGAAGATGGCTTCGCGGAACGGCGGCGACACCTTGTTCTTCACGACCTTCACGCGCGTTTCGTTGCCGATGACTTCGTCGTTCTTCTTGATCGAGCCGATACGGCGAATATCCAGACGCACCGACGAATAGAACTTCAGCGCGTTACCGCCCGTGGTGGTTTCCGGGTTGCCGAACATCACGCCGATCTTCATGCGGATCTGGTTGATGAAGATGACGAGGCAGTTCGTGCGCTTGATGGTGCCGGTGAGCTTGCGCAGCGCCTGCGACATCAGACGCGCTTGCAGACCCGGCAGCGAGTCGCCCATTTCGCCTTCGATTTCCGCCTTCGGCACGAGCGCCGCGACCGAGTCGATGACGATCATGTCGATGGAGCCGGAGCGCACCAGCGCATCCGCGATTTCGAGCGCCTGCTCGCCCGTGTCCGGCTGCGAGATCAGCAGTTCGGGTATGTTCACACCGAGCTTGCCCGCGTACTGCACGTCGAGCGCGTGTTCCGCGTCGATGAACGCCGCCGTGCCGCCGAGCTTCTGCATCTCCGCGATCACCTGCAACGTAAGCGTGGTCTTGCCCGACGACTCCGGGCCGTAGATTTCCACGACACGGCCGCGCGGCAGACCGCCGACGCCGAGCGCGATGTCCAGACCGAGCGAACCGGTGGACACCACCTGAATGTCTTCGACCGCCTCACCTGCGCCGAGCCGCATGATCGACCCTTTGCCGAATTGCTTTTCGATCTGCGAGAGCGCGGCGGCCAGGGCCTTGCTCTTTTCCGCAGTCATGCCAGCCGGGCCTTTCTTGCTTTCTTCCATGAATCGTCCTTTGCTATGATGAACGGCGTCTGAGGCAGTGTTCACGGGCTTTTCCGCTGCTCGATCAAGCATACGAAACCACCCTTTCCACTCACGCAGACACTGTATAAAAAAACAGTAGTTTTTGCAAGTACGTTGCGCGTGGGCGCAGCTTTTTTTCCACGCCGCACGAAACACGCAAAAACCACGCACACCTTGGAGACCGCCGCGCCGGGCGACACACGGTGCCGGCAATGCCGATGCGCTTCATCGCGCATGCATGGCGTACACAGGCGCACACGACGATGCGAATCCTCATTGCCGAAGACGACAGCATACTCGCGGACGGCCTCGTCCGATCACTCCGCCAATCGGGATACGCCGTCGACCATGTGAAGCATGGTGTCGAGGCGGATACCGCCCTTTCCCTGCAGACTTTCGACCTGCTGATCCTCGACCTCGGCCTGCCGCTCATGTCCGGTCTGGAGGTGCTGCGCCGCCTGCGCGCGCGCAATTCGCAGATGCCCGTGCTGATCCTCACCGCCGCCGATTCCGTCGACGAACGCGTGAAAGGTCTCGACCTCGGCGCGGATGACTATATGGCCAAGCCCTTCGCGCTCAACGAGCTCGAAGCGCGCGTGCGTGCGCTCACGCGGCGCGGCGCGGGCGGCGGTCCGGCCGTGGTCAGGCACGGCTCGCTGTCCTTCGATCAGATCGGGCGGATCGCGACGATCGGCGATCAGGTCATCGATTTGTCCGCGCGCGAGCTCGGCGTGCTCGAAGTGCTGCTGCAACGAACCGGCCGGCTCGTATCGAAGGAGCAGCTCGTCAATCACCTGTGCGAGTGGGGCGAGGAAGTCAGCAACAACGCGATCGAGGTCTACGTGCATCGGCTGCGCAAGAAGATCGAGCCGAGCGGCGCGAAGATCATCACGGTACGCGGTCTCGGTTACACGCTGGAGAAAGCCGCCGCCGCGGGCAATGGCGCGAGTCCGCCGCATGCCGGCGAATCCGCCGGCCATCAATATAAGTAGGCCGCATGGCGTCGCCCGTTTCCAACGAAACCCGGAGAAATGCGGAAGCGGACGACGATTCCGACGCCCGGCGCGACGCGCGCTACGCCAATCCGTTCGCCCCGCCCGACGAACTCGAGCCCGACACCGAAACGCATCCGCGCTCGCTCTTCGGCGAGATTCTCGACTGGATGCTCGCGCCGCTCCTGCTGCTCTGGCCGATGAGCATCGCGGTGACGTATCTCGTCGCGAAGTCGATCGCGAACGGGCCGTTCGACCGCGCGCTCGAAGCCGACGCCTACGTGCTCGCGCGCCAGATTCAGCCGGTCAACGGCGTCGCGGAGCTGCGTCTGCCCGACGCGACACGCGATTTCCTGCGCGCCGACAACGTCGACAGCGTGTTCTTTCAGGTGCTCGGCACGCGCGGCGAGCTCGTCGGCGGCGACCGCGACATGCCGCTGCCGCACGACGACGACCGGCCGCAGCCGGGCATCGTCGAGTTTCGCGACGATGTGCTGCGCGGCAACGACATCCGCGTCGCGTATACCACGGTCGATCTGCCCGGCCTTGCGCCCGGACGCGATCCGCACAGCACGCAGCCGGTGCTCGTGCAGGTCGCCGAAACGCTCGACAAACGCAGCCAGCTCGCCAACGACATCATCAAGGGCGTGATCCTGCCGCAGTTCGTGATCCTGCCGCTCGCGATCATCCTCGTGTGGTTCGGGCTGTCGCGCGGGCTCGCGCCGCTGCACGCGCTGCAGTCGAACATCCGCGCGCGCCGCCCCGACGATCTCTCGCCGCTCCAGGCGGGCAGCGCGCCGCCGGAGATCGCGCCGCTCGTCGCGTCGTTCAACGATCTGCTCACGCGACTCGAACAGAACATGGAGTTCCAGAAGCGTTTCATCGCCGATGCCGCGCATCAGATGAAGACGCCGCTCGCGGGCCTGCGCATGCAGGCGGAACTGGCGATGCGCCAGGATGTATCGACGGAAGTGCAGCGCTCGCTCGAACAGATCGCGATGAGCTCGGAACACGCCGCGCGCCTCGTCACGCAACTGCTCGCGCTCGCGCGCGCCGAGAATCGCGCGACGGGACAGATATTCACGCGCATCGTGCTGACCGATCTCGCGCGGCTCGCGGTGCGCGACTGGGTGCAGGCCGCGCTCGCGAAACGCATGGACCTCGGCTATGAAGAGCCGCCGTTTCCGGTCGAAGTGGAAGGCAACGTCGTGATGCTGCGCGAGATGCTCTCGAACCTGATCGACAACGCGATCCGCTACACGCCGGCGGGCGGGCGCATCACGGTGCGCGTGCGGACCGACGACAACAATCTCGATCTCGTGCATCTCGAAGTCGAGGACACGGGGCTCGGCATTCCGGCGGCGGAACGCGGGCGCGTGGTCGAGCGCTTTTATCGCATTCTCGGACGCGATGGCGACGGCAGCGGGCTCGGCCTTGCCATCGTCAAGGAGATCGCGGCGATGCATGGCGGCGCGCTCGCCATCGAGGATCATGTGTATCAGGAAAGCCCGCGACTCGCCGGGACGCTCGTCAGGGTCAGCCTGCAGCGGGTTTTTCCTGCCCGGGACAAACCCTGAGCGCGGACGCTTCAGATTCGCATTTCGGGCGCGAGAAGAAAGAGAATAGAAGAACTTAAACGATCGTTCGCTTCACATATCTGTCAATTCCGCGCAAATCCCGTTTTCGCACGCTGAACGAGCCCGGATACGCCGCGTCAGAACGCCGTAAGTTTTCGTTCCAATAATCCTTTGCACCGGAGCCGCCCTTATCGCGGACCGATGTAATCGATAATCAAAACAGGAGACGATGCATGGCTACGGTCGAAGGTCGCGTGTCACACGCACCGATGACGGCGGAGGAGAAGAAGGTCATCTTCGCCTCGTCGCTCGGGACGGTGTTCGAATGGTATGACTTCTATCTGGCGGGCTCGCTCGCCGTCTATATCAGCAAGACGTTCTTCTCGGGCGTCAATCCGACGGCCGGCTTCATCTTCACCCTGCTCGGCTTCGCGGCGGGCTTCGCGGTGCGTCCGTTCGGCGCGATCGTGTTCGGGCGGCTCGGCGACATGGTCGGGCGCAAGTACACGTTCCTTGTAACCATCGTCATCATGGGTCTGTCGACGTTCCTGATCGGCTTCCTGCCGGGCTATGCGTCGATCGGCATCGCGGCGCCGGTCATCTTCATCGCGATGCGGCTCTTGCAAGGGCTCGCGCTCGGCGGCGAGTACGGCGGCGCGGCGACGTACGTGGCGGAACACGCGCCTTCGAACAAGCGCGGCGCGTGGACGGCGTGGATCCAGACGACGGCGACGCTCGGCCTCTTCATCTCGCTGATCGTGATTCTCGCGGTGCGCACGGCCGTCGGCGAAGAACAGTTCGGCGCATGGGCGTGGCGCATTCCGTTCCTCGTGTCGATCCTGCTGCTCGCCGTGTCCGTGTGGATCCGGATGAAGCTGCATGAATCGCCGGTGTTCGAGCGCATCAAGGCCGAGGGCAAGACTTCGAAGGCGCCGCTCACGGAGGCGTTCGGCGAGTGGAAGAACCTGAAGATCGTGCTGCTCGCGCTCTTCGGTCTGACGGCGGGTCAGGCGGTCGTGTGGTACACGGGCCAGTTCTACTCGCTCTTCTTCCTCACGCAGACGTTGAAGGTCGATGGCACCAGCGCGAACATCATGGTCGCGGTGGCGCTTCTGATCGGCACGCCGTTCTTCGTGTTCTTCGGGTCGCTGTCGGATCGGATCGGGCGCAAGCCGATCATCATGGCAGGTTGCCTGATCGCCGCGTTGAGCTTCTTCCCGCTCTTCAAGGCGCTCGCGCACTACACGAACCCGACGCTCGAAGCCGCGACGCAGAAGTCGCCCATCGTCGTCATCGCCAATCCGGACGAGTGCTCGTTCCAGTTCAATCCGGTGGGCACGTCGAAGTTCACGAGCTCGTGCGATATCGCGAAGAGCGCGCTGTCGAAGGCCGGTCTGAACTATGAGAACGTGGCGGCGCCGGCGGGCACGCTCGCGCAGATCAAGGTCGGCGAAACGGTGGTGAACACGTACGACGGCAAGGCCACCGATGCGAAGGCGCAGGGCGCGGCGTTCGACAAGACGCTCGCCGGCACGCTGAAGAGCGCGGGCTATCCGGCGAAGGCCGATCCGGCGCTGATCAACTGGCCGATGGCGATCGTGGTGCTGACGATCCTCGTGATCTTCGTGACGATGGTCTACGGCCCGATCGCGGCGATGCTGGTGGAGATGTTCCCGGCGCGCATCCGCTATACGTCGATGTCGCTGCCGTATCACATCGGCAATGGCTGGTTCGGCGGCTTCCTGCCGGCGACGGCCTTCGCGATCGTCGCGGCCAGGGGCGATATTTACTCGGGCTTGTGGTATCCGATCGTGATCGCTTTGATCACTTTCGTGATCGGCATGCTGTTCGTGAAGGACACGCGCAAGTCGAACGTGTACCACGAGGATTAATCGACGGGCTTCTGCGCGATTTGTTCAATAAATCGCGCAGAAGGGGTTGACACCCGCTTCGACGCTCGCCATAATCTCGTCTTCTTTCGGCGAATTAGCTCAGTCGGTTAGAGCGACGGAATCATAATCCGCAGGTCCGGGGTTCGAGTCCCTGATTCGCCACCAGCTTCAAGAAAAAGCCGCTGTTCCACAAGGACAGCGGCTTTTTTGTTTTCCGCACGGCCCCCGCCTTTCCGCGTCGCGCTCATGCTTAAATAGCGCGTCCGCTCCCTCAAGCATCCAGAACGTGTCCACCTTCGACCAACTCGCCGCGACCATCCGCGAGCGATTCCCCGACCTGAGCCCGCAGTTCCAGGCCGGCGCCGCCTTCCTGCTCGACTATCCCGACGAAGTCGCCGTCCTCTCGATGCGCAAGGTCGCGGAACGCGCGAAGGTCCAGCCCGCCGCGATGGTGCGGCTCTCCCAGCAACTCGGCTTCCCCGGCTGGAACGAATTGCGCGAGATCTTCGTGAGCCGCGTGCGCACACGCCCCGAACCGCTGACGACGCGCGCCCGCTCGCTCGTCAAAGGCGGCGCCGACGATCATCTGAGCCGCGATCTCGCGCAAGCGCAATCGCACAATCTGGAACTCACGCTGGCGCAGAACGCGCAAGGCGTCGTCGAAGCGGCGAAGACGTTGAAGAAGGCGCCGCATGTCCACGTCGCGGGCTTCCGGTCGTGCTATCCCGTGGCGTTCAGCCTGCTCTACGGCTATCGGCTCTTTCGCCCGTCGGTGAGTCTTGTCAGCGGCGAAGCGGGCACGCTGGAAATGCAGCTGCGCGGCATCGAGAAAAAGCACGCCGTGGTCGTCGTCAGTTTCGCGCCGTATTCCGTCGAAGCCGTGCGCGTCGCGCAGGCGGCGATCGAGCGCGGCGCGAAACTCATCGCGCTCACCGATAGCGCCGTCTCGCCCATCGCGTTGAACGCGGATCACACGCTGATCTTCTCGCACGAATCGCCGTCGTTTTTCCCGTCGCTCGTCGCGGCATCGGCGCTGGCGGAGATGCTCGTCGCGCAACTGCTCGCACTCGAAGGCAAGGACGCCGTCGCGAATCTGGAGCAGGCCGAAGCCGCCCTGCACGCGCAAGGCGCCTACACGGCAAACTAGACGATCAAGCCGGTCGAGCGTTGCATCACACGCGATGTTGACAACATATGTTGTTATAGCGCTAGAATGCTACATCGCGTGTTGCACGCGCCTCCGCATTCGAAAGGCACAACCATGACCACGGTATTTCATCGCGCGCCGCGCGCCAAGCTTCCCGTCGCGGTACGCGGCGACGGCATCGAGATCGTCGATTCAACCGGCAAACGCTATATCGACGCATGCGGCGGCGCGGCCGTGTCGTGTCTCGGACACAGCCATCCGCGCGTGATCGACGCCATCCAGCGGCAGGTGCAGCAGTTGCCGTACGCGCACACGTCGTTCTTCACAACCGAGCCCGCCGAGCAACTCGCCGACCGGCTCATCGATGCCGCGCCCAAGAACCTCGGTCACGTCTATTTCGTCTCCGGCGGCTCGGAAGCGATGGAAGCCGCGCTCAAGCTCGCGCGCCAGTATTTCGTCGAGAAAGGTGAGCCCGCGCGGCGGCATTTCATCGCGCGCCGGCAGAGCTATCACGGCAACACGCTCGGCGCACTCGCGATCGGCGGCAATGCGTGGCGTCGCGAACCGTTCCTGCCGATTCTCATCGAAGCGCATCACGTCTCGCCCTGCTTCGCGTATCGCGAGCAGCACGCGGGCGAAACCGACGAGGCCTTCGCGCAACGCCTCGCCGACGAGCTCGAAGCGAAGATTCTCGAACTCGGCGCGGAATCGGTGGCGGCGTTCGTCGCGGAAACGGTCGTCGGCGCGACGGCGGGCGCGGTGCCGCCGGTGCGCGAATACTTCCGCAAGATTCGCGCGGTCTGCGACAAGTACGGCGTGCTGCTGATTCTCGACGAAGTCATGTCCGGCATGGGCCGCACCGGCTATCTGTTCGCGTGCGAGGAAGACGGCGTCGCGCCCGATATTCTCGCGATCGCGAAGGGTCTCGGCGCAGGCTATCAGCCGATCGGCGCAACGCTCGTCAGCAACGAGATCTTCGATGCGATCGTCGGCGGCTCGGGCTTCTTTCAGCACGGTCACACGTATATCGGTCACGCGACGGCGTGCGCGGCGGCGCTCGAAGTGCAGAAGGTCATCGCTGAAGACAAGCTGCTCGACAACGTGAAGGCGCGCGGCGAACAACTGCGCACGCTGCTGCGCGAGCGTCACGCGAACCATCCGTTCATCGGCGATGTGCGCGGCCGCGGCCTCTTCACCGGCGTCGAACTGGTGCAGGATCGCGCGGGCAAAACGCCGTTCGATCCGAAGCACAAACTGCACGCCGTCATCAAAAGCGAGGCGATGAAACGCGGCCTCATGGTGTATCCGATGGGCGGCACCGTCGATGGCCGCATCGGCGATCACGTGCTCATCGCGCCGCCGTTCATCACGACGAGCGCGCAGATCGAGACCATCGTCGAGCGGCTCTCCGATGCAATCGACGGCGCACTTTCCGTTATCCAGTGAGAACGAACATGAACAAGCGCCTTCCCGACTTCCAGATCGCCACTGCATCCGACGAACAGAAAGCCGTTCTGCACGACATCCTGAGCGGCCCGCGCGGCAATCTCAACGGGCCGTTCCTCGGCTGGATTTTCAGTCCGGAACTTGCGCAGCACGCGCAGAAACTCGGCGCGTTCTGCCGCTACAACACCGGCCTGCCGCTGCGCCTGTCCGAGCTCGCGATTCTCGTCACCGCGGCGCGCTGGCGCTCGCAGGCGGAATGGCACATTCATCATCCGATCGCGCTCGATGCCGGTCTGCCCTCCGATCTCACCGAAGCGCTGCGCACGGGCAACACGCCGACTTTCGCCGATGCCGACGACAAGCTCATCTTCGACTTCGCCACCGAGCTTTACGACACGAAGCGCGTGAGCGATGCGACTTATAACTCCGCCGTCGCGCGCTTCGGCCATACGGTCGTGGTGAATCTCGTCGGCTTGCTGGGCTATTACGCACTCGTCGCGATGACGCTCAACACCTTCGGCATGCGCGCCGAAGGGCAAACGGATCTGCCCTTCGCGGAATGACACGAACCCGATGAAGCGTTATTCGAACGCCTTGTCGTTCGGTTCGGCGTAGAGCTTTTGCATCGTCTCGCTCATCGGGAAATCGAAGTTGATGTTCTTCGGCGGCACCGGCTTCATGAACCACTTGTCGTACATCGTCTTGATTTCGGGGCTTTTCATCACTTGACTCATGGCGTCGTCGACGAGCTTTTTGAACTCGGGATCGTCGCGGCGCATCATGAATCCATACGCTTCCGACGACTGCGGCGTGCCGACGAGCACCCAGTCGGACGGCTTCTGCGTCAGCGAGCGCGTGCCCGCGAGCAGCACGTCGTCCATCATGTAAGCCACCGCGCGGCCGGTTTCGAGCGTCGCGCGCCCTTCCCCGTAATCCTTCGCGCTGATGATGCTCATGTTCATCTTCTTCTCTTCGTTCATTTTGCGAAGAATGCGCTCGGACGTCGTGCCCTGATTCGTCACGACGGTCTTGCCCGCGAGATCGGGAAAGTCCTTGATGCCGGAATCCTTCTTCGTCAGCAGACGCGTCGTCGCGACGAAGAACGTGTCCGAAAACGCGACCTGATTCTGCCGCGACGTGAGATTCGTCGTCACGCCGCATTCCAGATCGACCGTGCCGTTCTGCACGAGCGAAATCCGATTTTGCGACGTCACCGGAATGAAGCGCACGCGCAAATCCGGATGCTCCGTCTTTGCCTTGACCGCATCGATCACCTTGTTGCACAAGTCCTGCGAAAAGCCGATGACGTCGTTGTTCGCATCGACATACGAGAACGGCACGGACGTCTCGCGATGCCCGATCGCGATCAGGTTGACGCTCTGAACCTTGGCGAGCGTCGACGGGCCGTTCTGGCCGTAGCTCATGCCCGTGACAAGCGATAACGCAACAGTCGATGCAAGCAGCAACGTGAATTTCATGGCGGTCTCTTTTCAAATGAATTGATACATATGTTGCCATCGACAAAAATAACGCAACATATGTATTCACCCTAGGCGGCATCACATGTCCGCGCGCTGCGACGTTTACTTACAAATGTCACAGCTCGCGCGTCCACCGCCGTCGTCGCGCGGCGTTATAGCTGGCAGGCACCCACAGGAGTCGCTGCCATGAACGCCGCATCCGAGATTCAATCGAAGCCGTCCCGCATCCATCCGCTCGTCGCGGCCGCCGCCGTGTCGGTCATCCTCGCGTGCGGAACCGGCGTCGCCGCGATGACAGGCCTGCTGCCGTCGTCGAAGGCAACGGCCACGACGGTCACCGCCTCGCCGCTCGTCGATGCGCAAACGGCCCGGCCCACGACGGTCGCGCAGGCGTCGCAGCCGGTGACGCCGCAGGCCGCATCGCTGCCGCGCGCGGTGCGCGGGCATCATCCGACGCCGGTGCGCAGGTCTGCATCGGCGCCGGAAAACACGTCGTACGCGCAGCCGCCCGCGCCCGCCTACGATCCGTACGCGGGCGAAGTGACCGCCGTCAACGCCGTGCAGACCGCGCAGCCGACGACCGGCCTCGGCGCGATCGGCGGCGCGGTGGTTGGCGGACTCGCGGGCACGCAGATCGGCAACGGCCGCGGACGCACGGCGGCGACGATCATCGGTGCGATCGGCGGCGGCCTCGCGGGCAATCAGATCGAGCACGTCGTCCACAAGACGACGACCTATCAGGTGCAGGTCCGCATGAGCGACGGCAGCGTGCGCAGCTTCAACTACGACGCCGCGCCGGGCGTGGCGGTCGGCCAGAAGGTGCACGTCGCCGGCGAAACGTTGACGCCCGCGTGAGCACCCGGCCGCGCGTCTTAAGAAACACCTAATTTTTCAATGCGATGATGCTTTCAACGTCAAACGCATCCAACGCATTCAGCGTCCCGGCGCGAGCGACTGCCTCGGCCCACGCGAACACCTCTTTCGGGAACCCTGCCGTGAAGAAGAAATCGACGAACATGAAATCCGCCCGCCCCGCGATGTCGCCCTTGCTGCGCGCGCTGACCTACAGCCGCGCCGCACGCGAACCGATGATCGACGCCATGTTGCTGCGTTGCTACGTGGCGCTCGACGCGTTTCATCGCGGACAAGGCACGCATGCGCTCTTCATGACGCTGTGCCGTCACATGCTGGTCGCGGAGGAGTTGTGCCAGCTCGGCCACGCGCCGGAATTCGAGGACGACATCACCCTCGCGCATGAAGCGCTCGTCGAACTGGACGAGCGTCATTCGGCGCAAGCCGTCTGGACGCTCGACGCCGATCAGCACGCGCGCCTGTGCACGGCGCTCGCCATTTTCGAGGCGCAACTGGAAGACGCGACGCTCGAACATATCGCGCAGGCCGAAGCGCGCATGGTCACACAATCGCTCGTCGCGGCGAACATGCGTTCGGGCATCGGACAAGCGGAAACGGTGTCGTCGGCAGGCTGAAAAATCGCTTCGCGGGTCGGGACTTTCCCGCGTGTGCTTATCATTTTGCGAATGTGTTTGCGAGCGTACATTCTTAGGAATGGCTATTCGCAATACTTATTCCAGCGCACGGGGGGAAGCAGTAGAACGCGCTGAGAGACCGACAAACAGGATGGGCGGCACTCGATCGGGTCGTGGTTAAAAGCAAAGCGCAAGAATAAGAAAGCAAAGCGCGCGCTTTTGGCAACGGCACGGCGAGTCGCAGGCGAAGGAGGCCAGCGCCCCGACAATGAAGCTCAAAAGCCGGCATGCGCCGGCTTTTTCTTTGGTGCTTCGATGTCTTCCTGCTTCGAAACCGGATCAGCGGATGCAGGCGAAAAGGGTCCGCGCGCATTCGCCGCACCAGTAGCGCGACACCACGTCGGGGCGTGCGTCCCACATGTGGCCGTACGCGCACTGCCAGCTCAACGGCGTCGCGGCATCGACATAGCGGCGCGAGAGCAGCCTTCCGCCGCGGACTTCCGCGACTTCGTGCAGACGCTTCGTCTCCAGCGTGCGCCGCTCGGACGCGCAATTCAGACAGCGCACGTTCTGCGCGACGTCGAGGGAGCTGTCCCATCGATGCCCGCGATCGCAGTCCCAGCCCGCAAATGCCTTCGCGCCGCCGTCCAGCAGCGCCTGCTCGCGATAGCGCGACGCTTCGTCCATCAGACGAAGGCGCGTGCCGCAGATAGTCGAACCGCTCGAATCGCTCATCGTTGTCATGCCCTGAAATCAGCGCTGGCCGCCGCGGATCGCTTCGGAACGCGAGGTTGTCACTACGGTGCCGTCCGGCCCGAAATGGGCGTTGAACATGGCGTCCTGATTCACGCCGTCTTCGAGCCAGTGCCAGCTCCAGACGCGCTCCTTCTTCAGGCGATACTCCGCGATCTCGGTCGGCTTGCCGAGCAGTCTGCGCACTTCGTCCATCGTCATGCCGGGGCGCACCTTCGCGAAGTTCGCGGCGGTCAGCACCTGCGTCACGGAGACGAACAGGCCGTTCGCATCCAGATCGACCATATAGGTGTTCGTGCCTGCCGGCCCGCGCGGATACTCGAAGCGCTTGCTGCCGTCGGTGAACGTGCGCTCGGTTTCGGGCTCGCCCATCTGATCGCGAATCTGCGCCTCGGTCGTGACGCCGGGCTGCAGATTCTTGAGCAGCAGATTGTCCGGCTTCACTGCATTGAAAAATGCCTTGAGCTTGTTCAACCCTTCCTCGCTCTGCTGCTGATCGCAGCCCGATAGCAGCGATGTCAACGACGCCACGGCCAGCGCGGCGATCACGATCTTCTTCACCTTCGACTCCCTTCTTGCCCGCGCCGAATCAGCCGCCCGCCGCGCCGAGCAGCGGCACCGGATCGACCGCGGTTCCCGACTTTCTCACTTCGAAATGCAGCTCCGGCGTGCCGCTCGGTCCGGTGCCCATGTCCGCGATGGTGGCGCCTTGCTTGACGGTATCGCCTTCCTTCACGAGCAGTTTCTCGTTGTACGCGTACGCGGTCAGATAATCGTTGCTGTGCTTGACGATGATCATGCGCCCGTAGGTACGCAGCCCGCTGCCCGCATACACGACCTTGCCCGACGCCGCCGCCTTGACCGGCTGCCCGACCTTGCCTTCGATATCGATGCCCTTGTTGCCGCTCGCGCCGAATTTGCGCACGACATCGCCGTGCGCGGGCCAGACGAACGTGCCCTTGGGCGCGGTCGCGCTGACCGCGGCCTGATGCTCTTCGCTCGCTGCGGCAGGCTTTTCAGTCGCGGGCTTTTGCGCGACGGATTTCTCCGGCGTCGGCAGAAGCGGCGGCTGCGCGATCTTCGGTCCGCTCGTCGCGGCACTTGCGCCCGGCGGCACCACACGCAACACCTGTCCGACGTTGACCTGCCTGCTTTCTGGCAGCGTGTTCCACTTGGCCAGATCGTCGGGCTTCTGCTTGAAGGTGCGCGAAATGGCGTAGAGCGTATCGCCCGGTTTCACGCGATAAAAGCCCGGCTCGACCGGCGCGGCCACGGCCGGTCCGAGCGGCACGACGGGCGCGGGCGTCACGCCCGGCGACGCGCTCTGAATGACCGGCGGCGCGCTCAACGCCGAATTCTCGACGATGGGCGCAGGCGTGCGCGGCGTCGATGTACATCCCGCCAGCGCCGCGACGATGCCCGTCACGAGCGCCATGCCCGCGATCGCCCCGCGCGAGTTCGATCCGAAACCTTTCTTGTGCATCACCAGCAGCTTTCTCATGCTCGTTGTCTTGAACTTTTTCAACTTGTCAGCCGCGCGACCCCCACGCGGCGTCTTCTCTAGGCGCAAACGTTGACTGCCACGCCGTAAATAGTCGCGCCGCCGCATCGGAGGATGCCACAGCCGGACAGCGACGCCACGCATGCGAGCGCGATCGATACCGCCGATACCACGCGCGCCCGCTCACGCCACTTCAATCTCAAATTCTGAAGAAACACAATCCCGCCAGCATAAAACATTACAGAAACAAATTCGTCTCAGTGATCTAAACGACACACTTCGCGAAATGGCCGACCCAACCCTTTGGCATTCTAAATTTTTGACGTAAACCGCCGCGGCCACGCGCCGTCTGTCGTCCGGACCGTGGCAGCAAGACTGCATTGACAATCCTTGACACTTCGCAGTCCCCCGCCGCAGTCATTTCCGCTACATTGCCCCGCGCCCGGATACAGGTTCTGCCTGCGTCCCGCATCCCCCAATCCGACAGGAGTCTCAACGCATGGAAATCATCTACAGCCTGATCATCGGCGGTGTGGCCGGCTGGCTCGCCGGTCTCATCATGAACGGCAGCGGCTTCGGCGTGCTCGTCGACATTCTCGTCGGCATCGTCGGCGGCGTGATCGGCGGATGGATCTTCGGCAAGCTCGGCGTCTCGCTCGGCGCCGGCGTCTTCGGCACGTTGATCACGGCGGTGATCGGCGCGGTCGTGCTGCTGTTCGTCATCCGGCTGTTCCGCCGCGGCTAAAGCCGCTTCAGGCACCCGCGAGGCCGGCATTCGACGGCCTCGCGGCATCCTTCTTCCTCACGCCTTCGAATTGCGGCGGCTCATCTTCCACAGCGCGCCGATCGCCACCGGCACGACAGCCGCGCCGATCCCCACCAGCACGATCACGTTCAGATACTGCTTGATGAACGGAATGTTGCCGAAGAAATAGCCGAGCAACACGAGCAGCAGCACCCAGATGAGCGCGCCCAGAATATTGAAGAGCTGGAAGCGCCCGTGGCTCATCGACGACACGCCCGCGACGAATGGCGCGAAGGTCCGCACGACCGGCACGAAGCGCGCGATCACGATGGTCTTGCCGCCGTGCTTCTCGTAGAAGTTATGCGTTTTCTGGAGCGCGGCGCGGTCGAGAAAACGTTCGAGCACGGGAATGTTCGTGTCGAACACCTTGGGCCCGATGGCGCGGCCGATCCAGTAGTTCACCGTGTTGCCCGTCACCGCCGCGATCAGCAGCAGCGCGATCAGCGCGAACAAGTCCATCTCGTGCGACGCCGCGAACGCACCGCCGATGAACAGCAGCGAATCGCCCGGCAGAAACGGGAACACGACGAGCCCTGTTTCGCAGAACACGATCAGGAACAACACCGCGTAGACCCAGGCGCCGTAATTCTGGATGAAGACACCCAGCGATTTGTCGATGTGAAGGATGAGTCCCAGGAATTGCAGCAACGTATCCAAAAATCTTTCCTCGAAAAGTAAGCCCGCGCCGGGAAAAGGGCGCGTCGGCATTGAGTGCGGGAGTCGCGCCATGATACCGAAGTGGCGCGTCGCGCCGGTTAAAAAACCCGTCTTCAGACGCCATCGTGCGACGCGTTGGCGGGCATGGACGGATGCGCGCGATGCCGCCGGCGGCGAAACGGGCGGAACGTTGCGAATCGTTATAATTTCGCCATGTCCGACCTCAACGAAACCTCCGCTGGCGCTTTGACAGCCGATGACGGGCGCCGTTCGCGCGCCATCGCCCCGCTGCCCGACCAGCTCATCAGCCAGATCGCCGCGGGCGAAGTGGTGGAGCGGCCGGCATCGGTCGTCAAGGAGCTGCTGGAAAACGCGCTCGACGCGGGCGCCACGACGTTGCGCATCACGCTCGACGAAGGCGGCGTGAAACGCATCGTGGTCGCCGACGACGGCTGCGGCATTCCTCCGAACGAACTGCCTCTCGCGCTGATGCGCCACGCGACGAGCAAGATCCGCTCGCTCGCGGAGCTGGAAGCCGTCGCGACGCTCGGGTTTCGCGGCGAAGCGATCGCGTCGATCGCGTCGGTCGCCGAGCTGTTCATCACGAGCCGCACCGAGAGCTGTCCGCACGCGACGCGCATCGACGCGCAGACCGGGGCGCTGTCGCCCGCTGCTGGCACCGTCGGCACGACGATGGAAGTGCGCGAGCTGTATTTCAACACGCCTGCGCGCCGCAAGTTCCTGAAAAGCGAGCAGACCGAGCTCGGGCATTGTCTCGACGTGATTCGCCGCACGGCGCTCGCGCGGCCCGATGTCGCGATTTCGGTGATGCACAACGGGAAGGCCGTCGAGCACTGGAACGCGAGCGATCCGCAGACGCGCGTCGCGAAGATTCTCGGCGAGGTGTTCGAAACCGCGCATCTGCCGCTCGACGAGCGCGCCGGGCCGCTCGCCGTCTACGGTTGCGCGGGCCTGCCGACCGCGAGCCGCGGCCGCGCCGATCAGCAGTATTTCTTCGTGAACGGCCGCTTCGTGCGCGACAAGCTGCTCACGCACGCCGTGCGCGCCGCGTATGAAGACGTGCTGCACGGCAATCGCTATCCGGCCTACGTGCTGTTTCTCGATCTGCCGCCCGAATCCGTCGATGTGAACGTGCATCCGTCGAAAATCGAAGTGCGCTTTCGCGATTCGCGCTCGATTCACCAATACGTTTTCCACGCCGTGCAGCGCGCGCTGGCACGGCACGCGGGCGCATCGCCGGAAACGACGGCAGGCGGCCATGCGGCGCAATTGCAGCCGACCGGGCCGGCGTCGTTCAGCGCGAAGCCGTTCGCCGGCGCGCCCGACGCGCTCACGCTGAAAAGCGAGAACGGCACGAACTGGATGCGCCAGTCGCGGATGACGCAGGGCACGCTGCCGGTCGCGCAGCCGCTCGCGCTGTATGACGCGCTCTTCGGGCGCAAGGACACGGGCGCGGGCACGTCGCAGGCGGCGACGACCGTCGACACGCCTTATCCGACGTTGAATGAGCGGCCATCGGCGCCCTTGATGGCGAACGACAGCGCGCTCGATCACGCCGATGAACAGCCGCTCGGCTTCGCCGTCGGGCAGATTCACGGCATCTATGTGCTGGCGCAGAACGCGCGCGGTCTCGTGATCGTCGACATGCACGCCGCGCACGAGCGCATTCTCTACGAGCAGTTCAAGCACGCCCTCGCCGATCGTGCGATCGCGGTGCAGCCACTGCTGATTCCCGTATCGATGACGGCCGAGCCTGTGGAGATCGGCATCGTCGAGGAGGAGCGCGAGACGCTCGATGCGCTCGGCTTCGATCTCGCGGTGCTGTCGCCGACATCGATCGCGATCCGCGCCGTGCCCGCGTTGCTGAAAGACGCCGATCTGCAATCGCTCGCGCGCGCCGTGCTCGCCGATCTGCACGCGTATGGCGGCTCGCGCGTGCTCACGGAACGTCAGCACGAATTGCTCGGCACGCTCGCGTGTCATAACGCGGTGCGCGCGAATCGCCGCCTCACGCTCGACGAGATGAACGCGCTCCTGCGCCAGATGGAAGCAACCGAGCGCGCCGATCAGTGCAATCACGGCCGGCCGACGTGGTATCAGCTCACGCTCACCGATCTCGACCGCCTTTTCATGCGCGGACAATGAGCCATTCCGCTTTGCCTGTGGCCTGTCTTCTGGGGCCGACCGCGTCGGGAAAGACGGCGGCCGCGCTGGCGTTCGCGGCGCGGCATCCGGTGGAAATCGTCAGCGTGGATTCGGCGCTCGTCTATCGCGAGATGGATATCGGCACGGCCAAGCCGAACGCCGGCGAGCGCGCAGCGGCGCCGCATCATCTGATCGACATCATCGATCCCGTCGAGACGTATTCCGCCGCGCAGTTTCGTGCGGACGCGCTGCGGCTCGTGGGCGAGATCGTCGCGCGGGGCAATGTGCCGTTGCTGGTCGGCGGGACGATGCTGTACTACAAGGCGCTGACGCAAGGCCTGAACGATCTCCCGACCGCCGATGCCGACGTGCGCGCCGCACTCGACGCCGATGCCGCCCGCGACGGCTGGCCCGCGCTGCACGCAAGGCTCGCGACGGTCGATCCGCAAACGGCCGCGCGGCTCGCGCCGAACGACTCGCAGCGCATCCAGCGGGCGCTCGAAATTTTCATGCTGTCCGGACAGCCGATGTCCGCGCTGCTCGCCGCGCCGCGCACGCAGCATGTGGACACGCCGTATCGCTTCGTGCCGATCGCGCTGGAGCCATCGGATCGTGCGGTGCTGCATGCGCGCATCGCCGCGCGCTTCGATGCGATGCTCGCGCACGGGTTCATCGACGAAGTTCGCGCCTTGCGTGCTCGCGGCGATTTGAATCTGTCGATGCCGTCGATGCGCTGCGTCGGGTATCGGCAAGCGTGGGAATATCTCGACGGCGGGACGGGCTATGACGAGATGCGCGACAAGGGCATCTTCGCGACGCGGCAGTTGTGCAAGCGGCAACTGACGTGGCTCAGGGCGATGCCGGAGCGAGCGGTCGTGGATTGCTGCGCGGGGGATGCGACGGAGCGCGCATTGAACGCGATCGAAACGGTGCAGAAAGTCTGAAAAGCAGACTGAAACCTTGCGCGACATCGTATTGAAAGATTAGCATTTTCCTCGTTGCCTACATGGCAGATCGCATTTCTAAGCGATTGATTTCGCTTAACTCCTTCGGAATGCGAATCTATTGATTGCAGGCAAGCGTTCCGTTTCGAAAGCGGAATCGGTTCAAGTCAACGAGGAAAATAATGTTGTCAGGAAAGCAGTCTATTGCGAAGCGTGCCGCGCGTATGCGTTTGATGCCCATTGTCAGTTTGTTCATCGCCGCAGCGTTGAGCGGCTGCGGCGGCTCGGATGGAGCGGCAGGCGGCGGCGATATCGCCAGCGTGGCAAAGAGCGCCGGCGCGCCCGAGGCCGCGTCGGGAGCCGTGGCCCAGACAAGCAACGCGTCGAGTTTCTTCGACGGAATCTTCAACACGACATCCGGCGCCGGGTATTACATTTTTGGATGGAATTCCATTCTGAGCCCCGACACGGGGGGAGCGCTCGGTGAAACCGGAATCACGCGCACGCGATTCGGCGTGATTGACGGCTCCGACACTACGCTGCGTCAATCCTATGTTCCGCTCACGGGGAACGACACGCTGCAGTACAGCAAGATGGTGTACATCACGGCTGAAGGCGCGTTCCCGGCGGACAGCCTGCCTTACGACGATCTCGGCCCGCAAACGAAGATCTTCCAGCGTTTGCCGGATGGCTTCGATTTCGGTGTGAAGGGAATGTCGACGCCGCTTTATCGTGTGACGTTCGACGTGCAAGACGTATCGGGTCAGTCGGTAAAGTCCGTGGTGAAACTTTTCCAGGGGGGTGATCCCGTCGTGCCTGCGCCACGCGTCCCTTCGCCGCTCCCGCGACCAACTAGCATCCAGGACGTGCAAGTCATGGTGGACTACATCGCGAATCCGCTCACTGTAAACATGCCGCGGTTGGTCTTTCCTTCGTCAGACGCCACGGTGATGCCTGCAGGCTCGCAAGTGTTCGTGCCAACATACACCGCTCAAACTCAGTTTCTTCGGGTTGATCTGTCTAGAGTGTTTTTTAACGGCACGATTCAGGACTATCGAAAAAATACTGGCTTTCGTCCGCTGACCGAGTCCATTTGGTCCGGTGGCTATCAATATGCTTCTCCATATGGTCTTGGCCTCGATAACGGTCTCTTCCGAACCAAAGATGGGGGATATGTCGTCGAGTATCAAGGTAAGGTCTATGCTGCAGAGTTGATCCCTGCAGGAGAGCGCCTGACCGCGCCGGTCAAAGGTAACGCGACGACGACGGGTGCGTATCATGTGACGGCTCCGCGCCCTGCGTTCAATAAGATCGCCGCCGCATTTCTTACGAGGCAGCTCGGAACCACTCCCGAGCAAACTCACAACGTGATGTACATCCCGTCCAGTTGCTACCATCCGGAGGGTACGACATTCACAAGTAGCTGCGGCTACTGAATCAAACGCTGCATTTAGAAAAGCGCGACATGTCAGCTTGCCTTAACTCACCTGGGTCTTAAAGACGGATTGGGCACAACACCAAGTCCAACCTGACCAGCCCGCCAAAAACAAAAAACCCTCGCGCAACGCGAGGGTTTTTTTCCTTTCAACTCAACGAGACCGGGCGATCAAACCACCACCGTCTGCGCCTCCCCTTCCTTGCTCTCGCGCACGACGCCGATCTTCCAGACCTGCTCGCCCGCGCCCGACAGCAAACCGATAGCCGCTTCGGCATCTTCCGCCGCGACGATCACCGCCATCCCGATGCCGCAATTGAACACGCGATGCATCTCCGCATCCGCCACGCCGCCGTGCTTCTGCAGCCACGCGAACAGCGGCGGCAGCGGCCACGCGCGATGATCCAGCTCTGCCGTCAGCCCTTCGCGCAACACGCGCGGAATATTCTCGACGAGACCGCCGCCCGTGATATGCGCCATGCCCTTCACCGTGATGCTCTGCATCGCCGACAGCAGCGGCTTCACGTAGATGCGCGTAGGCGCCATCAGCGCGTCCGCGAGCGAACGGCCGTCGAAATCGGCGTTCAGGTCCGGATTCGCGCGCTCGATGATCTTGCGCACCAGCGAATACCCGTTCGAATGAATGCCGCTCGACGCGAGTCCGAGCACGACATCGCCCGGCTTGATCGTGCTGCCGTCGATGATCTTGCTCTTTTCCACCGCGCCGACCGCGAAGCCCGCGAGGTCGTACTCGCCGTCCGGGTACATGCCCGGCATTTCCGCCGTCTCGCCGCCGATCAGCGCGCAGCCCGCCAGTTCGCAACCCGTCGCAATGCCCTTCACGACGTCCGCGGCGGTGTCGACATCGAGCTTGCCGCACGCGAAATAGTCGAGGAAGAAGAGCGGCTCGGCGCCCTGCACGAGGATGTCGTTCACGCTCATCGCGACGAGATCCTGGCCGACCGTGTCATGCCGGTTCAGCGTGAACGCGAGGCGCAGCTTCGTGCCGACGCCGTCCGTGCCCGACACGAGCACCGGCTCCTTGTACTTCTTCGGCACCTCGAAGAGCGCGCCGAATCCGCCGATGCCGCCCAGCACGCCGTCGCGCATGGTTTTCTTGGCAAACGGCTTGATCCGGTCGACGAGCGCGTCGCCCGCGTCGATGTCCACGCCCGCGTCGCGATACGACAAACCTTGGGTCGAATCAGTGGAATTCGGGGCGGATTTCGGTTGATTCATGGGGGAAGAGCTCGAAGGTCGGTAAAATGCGATTTTACCCGATGATGACCCGTCGACGATCGGCGGACCGGATTTTCCCGCGTACGCCAGAATCCGCGAAGGCACTTTTTTCGAGATCGAAAGCTATCTCGAAAGCGCCCGAGCCATTGGCGTAAAGCCCGGCCCGCCGCGGCTTTGCGCGTTTACCCGCGGATCATCCGGCAGTTTTCAAGATACGCCCGACTCAAGGCCCGACGATACCGATCTCCCGTGCAACGCCAACTGACGCTCGATCTGGGCACGCCGCCGCCCGCCACCTTCGACAACTTTTTCGCCGCCGGCAATCATGAACTGATCGCGCGGCTGCGCGCGCTCGAAGGCGCGCTCGCGGCCGGACCCGTCGCCGACCGCACGTTCTATGTGTGGGGCGAGCCGGGCAGCGGCCGCAGCCACCTGCTGCAGGCGCTCACGCACGAGGCGAACGGCCATGCGCGCTATCTCAGCCCGCAAAGCGCGCTCAACGCATTCGGCTTCGATCCGCGCGTGACGCTCTACGCCGTCGACGACTGCGACCGCCTTTCGCCCGCGCAGCAGATCGCCCTCTTCAATCTTTTCAACGAAGTGCGCGCGTATCCGGCGAGCGCGCTCGTCGCCACCGGCAACGACGCGCCGCTCGCGCTCACCGTGCGCGAAGACCTGCGCACGCGCCTCGGCTGGGGTCTCGTGTTCCATCTTCAGCCGCTGTCCGACGAAGCGAAAGCATCGGTGCTGAAGCACGCGGCGCGCGAACGCGGCATCGTGCTCGCCGAAGATGTTCCCGGCTATCTGCTCACGCATTTTCGCCGCGACATGCCGAGCCTCATGGCGCTCCTCGACGAGCTCGACCGCTTCTCGCTGGAGCAAAAGCGCGCGGTGACGCGCGCGCTCCTGCGCACCATGCTCCAGCAGTCCGGCCGCGCCGCGCCGCTCGTTCCCGTCGCGGCGCCGGAAGAGACGCCCGGCGATCCGATCATCCCCGAATCCGGCCGGGCCGCGCCGGACAACGATCCGACCCGCTTCAAGTAGAATGCGCACCCATGAACCTCGCCCTCTTTGATCTCGATCACACGCTCATTCCCACCGACAGCGACCACGAATGGGGCCGCTTCATGGTGAAGCTCGGCATCGTCGACGCGGATTCGTTCGCGCGTCAGAACGATGCCTTCTACGCCGACTACAAGGCGGGCGTGCTCGATATCAACGCGTATCTGCACGCGATGCTCGCCCCGCTCGCGAAATATTCCCGCGAGCAACTGACCGACTGGCACGCGCAATTCATGCGCGAGGTGATCAATCCGCGCATCGTGCCGGCGGCCGTCACGCTCGTGCGCGAGCATCAGGACGAGGGCGATCTCTGCTGCCTCGTCACCGCGACGAACGCCTTCATCACCGCGCCGATCGCGGAAGCATTCGGCATCGAAACGCTGATCGCCTGCGAAGTCGAAACGGTCGACAACCATCCGGCGGGTGCGCTCACCGGCCGGCCGACCGGCACGCCGAGCTATCGCGAAGGCAAGATCGTGCGCGTCGAGCAATGGCTCGCCTCCATCGGCAAGAAGCTCGACGACTTCAAGCACAGCTATTTCTATAGCGACTCGCACAACGACATCCCGCTGCTCGAGCGCGTCACCGATCCGGTCGCGACCAATCCCGACGATACCCTGCGCGCGCATGCGCAAGCCAAAGGCTGGCGCATCCTGAACCTGTTCGACACACGTGATTAAAAAACTCATCCGCAAGCTGTTCGGGCAAGAAAGCGCCTCGGCCGACGAAGGCAACGACGTCGCCGCCGCTGCGTCCGAAGCCGCGCCGAAACCCGCCCGCAAGAGCACGCGCAAGAAAGCCGCCGCGCCCGTGAAGCGCGACCCGAACGTGCCGGTCATCCTGTCATCGGACATACACGGCATCGATCCTTCGCTGATCTCGAAGAACGCGGTTCGCGTGACCGACGGCCTGCAACAGGCCGGGCATCGCGCGTTCATCGTCGGCGGCGCGGTGCGCGACCTGCTGCTCGGCGTCGCGCCGAAAGACTTCGATGTCGCAACAGACGCCACGCCCGATCAGGTGCAGAAGCTCTTTCGCCGTGCGCGCATCATCGGGCGGCGCTTTCAGATCGTGCACGTGCAGTTCGGGCAGGAGATCATCGAGACCTCGACGTTCCGCGCGCTCATGGACGTGCCGCCGGAGCCGTCCGCAGAACCGCCGCGGCGCCTGAAGCGCGGCGAGCTCGACAGCCGCACGCACGCCGTCGATGCAAGCGGCCGCGTGCTGCGCGACAACGTCTGGGGCGAGCAGCACGAAGACGCCACGCGCCGCGACTTCACCATCAACGCGATGTACTACGATCCGGCCACGCAAACCGTGCTGGATTATCACGACGGCATGGCCGACATCCGCGCGCGCCTGTTGCGCATGATCGGCGATCCGGCCACGCGTTATCGCGAAGATCCGGTGCGCATGCTGCGCGTCGTGCGTTTCGCGGCGAAGCTCGGCTTCGAGATCGACGAAGCCACGCGCGCGCCGATCAAGGATCTCGCCGATCTGATGAACAACGTGCCGGCCGCGCGTCTCTTCGACGAGATGCTCAAGCTCTTGCTGTCCGGCCATGCGCTCGCATGTCTCACGCGGCTGCGTCAGGAAGGTTTGCATCACGGCGTCCTGCCTCTGCTCGACGTCGTGCTCGAACAGCCGCACGGCGAGAAGTTCGTCACGCTCGCGCTCACCAGCACCGACGAGCGCGTGCGCGCGGGCAAGAGCGTGTCGCCCGGCTTCCTGTTCGCCACGCTGCTGTGGCACGACGTGCAGACCCGCTGGCAGCAATACACGGCGAACGGCGACTATCCGGTGCCCGCCTTGCATCGCGCGATGGACGACGTCCTCGACATGCAGACGGAAAAACTCGCGATCCACAAGCGCTACTCGTCCGACATGCGCGAGATCTGGGGTCTTCAGCATCGGCTGGAAAAGCGCGGCCGCAGCGCGCTGAAGCTGCTGGAACACCCAAGATTCAGAGCGGGGTATGATTTCCTGCTGCTGCGTTGCGAATCGGGCGAGCTGGATGCGGCCATCGGTGAATGGTGGAGCGACTTCATCAGCGGCGATCACGCCGAGCGCGAAACGCTGCTGTCGCAAGGCGGCAAGGATCGCAACGCCCCGAAGAAGCGCCGGCGACGCAGCAACGCGAAGCGCCGCTCGGGCGAAGGCGCACACGACGAGCAAGCCGCACAAGGCAACGATGGCGAAGCGGCATCGAGTGCGGCGAACAGGCGCGAAGGCGCGGACGACGAGTAACGCCGGTTTTGGTTACAGTAGCGAAGAGCGACGTTGCTTTCCTGCTCTTCGCTGTGACCCACGCGTAGGACTTCTGCCATGACGATTGCTTATCTGGGCCTGGGGGCGAATCTCGGCGATGCGCGCCAGACCCTGAAGGACGCAGTCGTGTGTCTCGCCCAGCAGCACACGATCACCGTGCTCGCGAAATCGAGCGTCTATCGCACTGCGCCGATCGACTCGTCCGGCGACGATTACTTCAATTGCGTCGTCAAGCTCGAGACGAGCCTGCCGGCGCGGTCGCTGCTGCGTCTGTGTCATCACATCGAGTTGCAGTTCGGGCGCGAGCGGCCGTATCGCAATGCGCCGCGCACGCTCGATCTCGACATCCTGCTGTACGGCGCATCGAGCATCGACGAAGCGGATCTCGTCGTGCCGCATCCGCGCATGACCGAGCGTGCCTTCGTGCTCGTGCCGCTCGTCGAGCTGGAGCCGGATCTCATTCTTCCGCAGCGCGGCCGCGCGGATGCGTTCATCGAAACAGTCGCCGATCAGCGCATCGAAAAAGTCGCGACATGCCAGTGCATGGTCGCGGCACAGCGCGACAGCGACGCAACCGCCACTCCTTCCACCAAGACAGATTGCCGATGAGCGTTCCGCCACTCACCGTCACCGCGCCGCAACTGCGCCCGCCGCATCGCTACATTGCGATCGAGGGGCCGATCGGCGTCGGCAAGACCACGCTCGCGACGCTGCTCGCCGAACGCTGGTCGATGCGCACGCTCTTCGAGCGCCCGCAGGACAATCCGTTTCTCGAGCGCTTCTATCGCGACACCACGCGTCATGCGCTCGCCACGCAGTTGAGCTTCGCGTTGCAGCGCGCATCGCAGACGCAGGAAGCCGCCGATATCGTCACGGGCGGCGCCACGTTGATGACCGACTTCCTCACGCAAAAGAGCGAGCTCTTCGCGCGTCTCACGTTGCCCGACGACGAGTTCCAGCTCTACAAGGGCGTCGCGTCGCGCATTCGTGAAAGCGCGCCCGCGCCCGATCTCGTCATCTATTTGCAGGCGAGCCCGGAAGTGCTCTTCTCGCGCATCCAGAAACGCGCGCTGCCGATGGAGCTGCAAATCTCCGATTCGTATCTGCGCGCACTCTGCGATGCTTACAACGAGTTCTTCTATCACTACGACGCGACGCCGCTGCTCACGGTGAACGCGGAACACCTGAACCCGCTCGCCTCCGATGACGACCTCGCGCTGCTGATCGAGCGCATCGGGGCCATGCGCGGGCGCAAGGAATTCTTTGTCAAAGGCGTGTCGGTCTGAACTCGCAGCCCGGCCGCGCTCTCTTCAGTGAAACGATCATGACGTATCTGCAGGAAACGAATCGCGCGACGATCACCGTCCCCAAGCTTCAAACCATGCGCGAAAACGGCGAGCGCATCGCGATGCTCACGTGTTACGACGCGAGCTTCGGCGCGCTGCTCGAACGCGCGGGCGTCGATGTGATGCTGATCGGCGATTCGCTCGGCAATGTGCTGCAAGGCCACGGCACGACGCTGCCCGTGACGCTCGCCGACATCGCGTATCACACGGCGTCGGTGGCGCGCGGCAACCGCAGCGCGCTGATCGTCGCGGACATGCCGTTCGGCACGATCGGCTCGAAGGAGGACGCCTACGCGAACGCCGTGCAACTGATGCGCGCGGGTGCGCAGATGGTGAAGATCGAAGGCGGCGAATGGCTCGCGGAGACCGTGCGCTTTCTCGTCGAGCGCTCGATTCCGGTGTGCGGGCACGTCGGCCTCACGCCGCAATCGGTGCACGCGTTCGGCGGCTTCAAGGTGCAGGGCAAGTCCGAGGCCGCGGCCGAGCAGATGAAGCGCGACGCCATCGCGCTCCAGCACGCCGGCGCGCAACTGCTCGTGATCGAAGCCGTGCCGACGCTGCTCGCGCGCGAAGTCACCGAAGCGCTCGCGATTCCGACCATCGGCATCGGCGCGGGCGTCGACTGTTCGGGGCAAGTGCTCGTGCTGCACGACATGCTCGGCATCTTCCACGGCAAGCGGCCGCGCTTCGTCAAGGATTTCATGCAAGGCCAGCCGAGCATTTTCGCGGCCGTCGAAGCTTACGTGCGCGCGGTGAAGGACGGCAGCTTTCCCGGTCCCGAGCACACGTTCTGAGCGAACGCGGCCCCGTGCGGGCCGCGCTTCACGATCTGAGTTTTCTCGTACATACTGGCGAACTTCTTGCGCATACGCTGCCGATAGTCACCAAAAAAAAGCGAGAACGATCATGTGGCACACCCTTCCCGATGAATATGTCCGTGCCCAGCTGGCTGTGGGCTCGCTCGTCGCGCTGGGCGTGGCGCGCGTGGTGGCGGCGGGAATCGGCGCGCAGCATGGCTGGCGCATCGCCGCGGTGACGCGCTGGTTTATCGGCGCGGCGGTCGTGTTCTGCCTGCCGCAGTTGCTCGAAGTGATCTTCGCCGCCGATTCGCACACGGCGTTCGTCGAGCTGCAAGGCAAGATCATCGGCTGCGCGGTGGCGCTCTTCTGCGCGCCGATCGTCAGTCACCGGCTCGGTTACGAGTAAGGGCGCGCATCGCCGGCTTCATCCCGCGAGCGCCGATCCCGGCACGCTATGCGACAGCACCGCCGCCGCCACGAAAACACCCGCGATCATCAGCGCTTCCACGCGCATCACGTTGATCACCGTATGCGCGTCCATCGTCGATGCCGAGCGTGACAGGCGCGGCAACGCCGACCATCGGTTGAGCGCGCCGAACGCGAGCGCCGCCGCGACCAGCAGCAATTTCACGATCAACGCATGACCCCACGTGCTCGCGGTGAGCACCGCCGGCGAGCCGCCGATGCCGCGCCACGCGTTGAACACGCCCGTCAGCACGACGAACGCCACCGCGACCGACGCCGCCCGCGACATGCGCGCGACCGTGCGAATCAGGAACGCGCGAGCCAGCGAGGTATCGAGCGCCGGCGACACGAACGCACCCGCGATGACGATCCCGCCCCACGCGGCCGTCGCGAGCAGATGCAGCGTCTGGACCGCTTCGGCGAGCGAGAACGCGCCGGCATCGGCTGCATGGCCGACCGCCGACTTGCCCGCCGCGACGATCAGCGCCGCGAGAAGCGCCAATCCGGACCGCGAAGCCGATAGCGACATCGACAGTGCGCCGCACGTCGCCAGCAACAACAGCACGCTGCCCGCCAGCGCCACCGACCAGCCGATGCCCGCATGCGTGCCCGTCGCGACGAGCCACAACGCATCACCCGCCTGCGCGATCGGCGCGCCGCTCATCGCCGCCGCTTGCAGCCATAGCGAAGCGAAGTTGCACACGACGAGCGCGATCGCCGCGCTCAGGCCGCTCAAGGCCGCGCGCCGCCAGCCGTGCCGCGCGGGCGATACGGTCGCGAACGCCTGTTCGCGCGCGAGCCACGCGTTCAGCAAAAGCGCGCCGAGCGCGCAGGCAAAGGCGAGATCGGCGAGCGCGGCGAGTGTCGTTTGTGCAAGCCAGAGGGAATCGTCGTTCATCTTGCGGAACCGGGCGCGACGAGAATGCGCATTGCTGAAGGGGGCTTATCGAAGGAATCCGCGGAGTCTAAACGAGCTTTCACGGTGCAGCACAGCATCGAACGTGAGCGAAACGCCTTGAATTTTTGCCGGACGCTTCCGAAACTGCATGAAGCACATCGGCCGGGCGTCTTGCATCGAAGTCCAATATTTGTCGAAAGGCAATGAAGCGCCGACGCCTATGAAGTTCGTCGCGGGCGGTCAATAGCCGCGCGGCATATTGTCGCGAATGTGCTGCAGCGGGACTTAGAGCGAGATTGTGTCAAATAGTCATCATCATGCATCGATGATAGAATGCCGCGTCGCATCAGAGGCTCGTCGAGCCGCTGTGGCCGTGGTCCGCCACCCACCGCCCCCTGCGTGGCCGTGGTTCGCCACCTTCGCACCGAGCCGCACGAAGCTCGGCAGGTCCCCGAATTTCATGGAGTGTCGCGTGTTTTCAAGACGCATTTTTCGTCCGCTGCTCGCTATGGCTTTTGCCTCGGCTCTGGTAGGCAGCGCTGGCGTTTTCAGCTCCGCCGCGCAGGCGCAGAACCAGCCGATCGCACCGGACACCATGGCCGCGCGCGTGCAAGGCTGTACCGCGTGCCACGGTGTTCACGGTGAAGGCACGGACAACGACTACTTCCCGCGTCTTGCCGGCAAGCCTGCCGACTATCTGTACAACCAGCTCCAGAATTTCCGCGAAGGCCGGCGCAAGTATCCGCCGATGAACTACCTCGTCACGTATCTCTCGGACGATTACCTTCATCAGATCGCGACGTACTTCTCGAACCAGCGTCCGCCGTATCCGCCGCCCGCGAAGTCGAACGTCTCGTCTTCCACGCTCGCGCGCGGCCAGCAGATCGTGCTGAACGGCGATGCATCGAAGAACATTCCCGCGTGCGCGGCCTGCCACGGCAAGGGTCTGACCGGCATGCAGCCGGCCATTCCGGGTCTCGTCGGCCTGCATTCGGACTACATCAGCGCGCAGGTCGGCGCATGGAAGTCGGGCACGCGTCACGCGAAAGCGCCCGACTGCATGCAGCAGATCGCTTCGCGCCTGACGGATGACGACGTGACCGCCGTCGCCGCATGGCTCTCTACGCAAACCGCACCCGCCAACCCGGTGCCCGCGCCTGCTGGCTCGTTGAAGATGCCGCTCAAGTGCGGCAGCGAACTGCAATAAGGCGTCTGGAGCGACAACATAATGAAACGCAAGTCCCTGTTCGCACTTTCCTCGGCTGTCGTGGTGGCAGCCGTCGCAGCCGGCGCCGTCCTCTGGTCGGGCGGCGACAATCTGCATTCGGGCGGCGCCATCGCGGCGACGCCGGCCGACAAAGCCGCGCTCGTCAAGCAAGGTGAATACCTCGCGCGCGCCGGCGACTGTATCGCGTGCCACACGGTGCGCGGCGGCAAGGAATTCGGCGGCGGCCTGCCGATGGCCACACCGTTCGGCACCATGTTCACGCCGAACATCACGCCGGACGATCAATACGGCATCGGCAAGTGGACGTCGGACGACTTCTATCGCGCGATGCACACGGGCCGCTCGAAGGACGGTTCGCTGCTCTATCCGGGCTTCCCGTTCACGAGCTACACGAAGGTCACGCGCGCCGACTCGGACGCGATCTACGCGTACCTGCGTTCCGTGCCGCCGGTCTCGGAACCGAGCCGTCCGCATGAACTGCGCTTCCCGTTCAACAACCGCAATCTGCTGATTGGCTGGCGCACGCTGTTCTTCTCGGAAGGCGAGTACAAGCCGGACCCGACCAAGTCGGTCGAATGGAACCGTGGCGCGTATCTCGTCGAAGGCCTGGGTCACTGCGGCATGTGCCACACGTCGATCAACGCGATGGGCGGCCCGGTCAACTCGGCGGCCTTCGCCGGCGGCCTGATCCCGCTGCAGAACTGGTATGCGCCGTCGCTGACGTCGAACAAGGAAGCCGGTCTGGGCGACTGGGACCTGAAGGACATCAACGACCTGCTGAAGACCGGCGTGTCGCAGCGCGGCGCGGTGTTCGGTCCGATGGCCGAAGTGGTCCACAACAGCCTGCAGTACATGAACGACTCGGACATCAACGCGATCTCGACGTATCTCAAGTCGATCCCGCAGAAGAAGGAAGCGCCGGAAGTCATGCAGCTGGAAACGTCCGAGAAGTTCGGCGGCGAACTGCAGACGCTCGGCAAGAAGGTGTACACCGAGAACTGCGCGAAGTGCCATCAGGAAAATGGTCTGGGCAAGCCGCCGGCGTACCCGCCGCTCGCCAACAACCAGTCGATCCAGATGCCTTCGGCCGTCAACCCGATCCGCATGACGCTCAACGGCGGTTATCCGCCGAGTACGGAAGGCAACCCGATGCCGCACGGCATGCCGCCTTTCGCGCAGTCGCTGTCGGATACGGAAGTCGCCGCAGTCGTGACGTACATCCGTATGTCGTGGGGCAACCACGGCACGCCGGTGTCGCCGCAGCAGGTCAGCAACCTGCGTTCGGCGCCGCTCGACTGAGGTCCGCGGGAAGCATCGGCCAGGAGAGCGTACAATACGCTTTGGGGCGCAGCCTTCGTAGTTGGGGCCGCGCCCTTTGTCTTTTGGTGGACGGGATTCATGCACGCAGGCGAACGGTTCAACAGCATCAGCCACATGATCGGCGCGCTGCTGTCGGTGGCGGGTCTGGCTACGCTCGTCACGATGGGCGCGCTGGAAGGTGACGCGTACAAAGTCGTCAGCTTCGCGGTGTACGGCGCGATGCTCTGTGCGCTCTACGTCATCTCCACGCTGTATCACTGCGCGCGCACGCCGCGCATGAAAGCGGTACTGCAGAAGTGCGATCACTCGGCCATCTACTTGTTGATAGCCGGCAGCTATACGCCGTATACACTAGTGACCTTGCGTGGCCCCTGGGGCTGGTCGCTCTTCGGCGTGAGCTGGGGGCTCGCGGTGCTCGGCATCACGCAGGAACTGACGCTCGGACGCCGAACCCGCAGCGTATCGATGGTGCTGTACGTGTTGATGGGATGGCTCGCGCTCGTCGCCGTCCGTCCGCTCGTCACGGCGTTGCCGCCCGCGGGAACCGCGTGGCTGGTGGCGGGCGGCGTCGTGTACACCGCCGGCATCTGGTTTTTCATCAACGACGAGCGCATCCGGCACGGACATGGAATCTGGCATCTGTTCGTGCTCGCAGGCAGCCTGTGCCAGTTCGTCAGCGTCGCGCGCTACGTCGCGTGAGCGCCGGCTGGAACGGGCGCCGCAGCGTCGAAGTGTCCATCGATGCAACTTAGCGCCAGATGACGTGTCTTGATAGCACGTCGAACCTCGCGGTAATGCCGGGCGATCGCTGATCGCCGAATGGCCGCCGCCCGATTTTTCTTCGAGCGATGCACATGCGCTCTGCCGGCCGAACCACGATTCGCCGCAGCCTGAATCGCATGCGCGCCGCCCGGCACAACGAATAAGTATCCAATTTATGTCTTTTGATTCACTCGGCCTGTCCGAACCCCTGCTTCGCGCCGTCAACGAACTCGGCTATTCCAGTCCCACTCCGATCCAGCTTCAGGCGATTCCCGCCGTTCTGAAAGGCGGCGACCTGCTCGCGGGCGCGCAGACCGGCACGGGCAAGACCGCCGGCTTCACGCTGCCGATCCTGCAACGTCTGTCGCAGCTCGCACCCGCCACGGGCGGCGCGAAGCGTCCGGTCCGCGCGCTGATCCTCACGCCGACGCGCGAGCTCGCCGCGCAGGTCGAGGAAAGCGTGCGTGCGTACGGCAAGTATCTGAAGCTCAAGTCGACCGTGATGTTTGGCGGTGTCGGGATCAATCCGCAAATCGACGCGTTGAAGCGCGGCGTCGATATCGTCGTGGCAACGCCGGGGCGTCTGCTGGATCACATGCAGCAGAAGACCATCGACGTTTCGCAGCTCGAAATTCTGGTGCTCGACGAAGCCGACCGCATGCTCGACATGGGCTTCATCCACGACATCAAGCGCGTGCTCGCGCGTCTGCCGGCGAAGCGTCAGAACCTGCTGTTCTCGGCCACGTTCTCCGACGAGATCAAGGCACTCGCCGACAGCCTGCTCGACTCGCCCGCGCTGATCGAAGTCGCGCGCCGCAACACGACCGCCGAGACCGTCGATCAGAAGATCCATCCGGTCGATCGCGATCGCAAGCGCGAGATGCTCACGCATCTGATCCGCGGCAACAACTGGTTCCAGGTGCTCGTGTTCACGCGCACGAAGCACGGTGCGAACCGTCTCGCCGAGCAACTGGCGAAGGACGGCATCAGCGCGCTCGCGATTCACGGCAACAAGAGTCAGTCGGCCCGCACGCGCGCGCTCAGCGAATTCAAGGCCGAGACGCTGCAGGTGCTGGTCGCAACCGATATCGCGGCGCGCGGCATCGACATCGATCAATTGCCGCACGTCGTCAATTTCGATCTGCCCAACGTGCCGGAAGACTACGTGCACCGCATCGGCCGCACGGGTCGCGCGGGCGCAGAAGGCGAAGCGGTGTCGCTCGTGTGCGTGGACGAGCATCAGTTGCTGAAGGATATCGAGCGCCTCATCAAGCGGCCGATTCCGCGCGAAGTGATTCCCGGCTTCGAACCGGACCCGACCGCGAAGCCCGAGCCGATCCAGCGCCGCAGCCAAGGGCGCGGCCAAGGACAGGGTCAAGGACAGGGTCAGGGGCGTCAGAATCCGCGCAACGGCGAGGCACGTTCGAATGGCGATGCACGCCCGAGCAACGAAGCGCGACGCAACGGCGAACCGCGTCGCGAAGGCAGCCGTCCGAACGGCGAAGGACGCGGCGCACGGCCGGCGAAGCCGAACAACGGCGGCGCCCAGCCTTCCCGCGAAGCGCGCAATCACGGCAAACCGGCCGCGAACGCAGGCTCGACGCCGCGTCGTCAGGAACCGGCTCAGGCGGGTCACGTCGCGAATTCGCGTAAGCCGGGCGGCAATCCCGGCGCGCTGCTCGGCGGACGACGCGACGCCATGCGATCGGGCGATCGCGGCCGTTGAGTCTTTCGATGTGATCCGGCGCGGCGCGCGAGCGCGTCGTGCCTTTGCTTCACGCGGCGGCGCTCGCCGCCTGCTTCAGCCAGTCGAGTTGCTCGCGCCAGCGTGCGAGCGCCGATTGCGTATCAGTCAGTTCGAAGCCGATTCCGTTCGTGAGTCGCGCATATCCCACCCGCTGAACTTCACCGCTTTCGATCGTGCCGACGAAGCACGCGAGCGGCACGTCGTCGAGCGGCACGCGGCGCACATCGAGATGGACCTGATAGAACGCCTCGTCGAAAACGAAAGCGAGCGTCGCGCGTCCGGTTGCGATCACGGCCTGCGCGGTCCGCGACGACGGCCACAACGCGAACGCGAGCGTGCGCGCATCCGGAGCCAGCAGTTCGCCCGCGCTCAACAGCGCCGTCCGCACCCGATGCGCATGATCGGCCGCGCATAAGGACGCGGTGAAACCGTCATTGGCGTGGGCGAGCGTGCCGTCGAAGCGTGCGCGCAACGCCAGCGGCCATTCATCGAAAACGGATTGCGAGGCGAGCGATGGTTGCGGCGCGGTGTGATCGGTCATAGAAAGATGCCGGCTGTGCGCCGGCATCGTCGGGCAAGGTTAGCGGAAGAACAATTGCGTCATCTTCGAGAGCGGGTAATGCACGCCGGGCTGGATGCGCGCGGGCAAATCGAGCGGCTTGAGCAGCATCTTGATCGCCTGATCCGCCGACAGATTGCGCCGAACCAGCGCATTCACGCGCGCCGACAGTTCGCGGTTATATTCCGTGTCCTGCGCACGCTCAGGATAACGAATGGCGAAGACGTGCCGCAGCGCGATCTCGGAATCCTCGCTCTTCAGTTCGACCACACGACGCACGAGCGCGCCGAGCACCGCGATGCGGCCATTGCCCTCGATCTTGTTCCACTTCTTGAAGAAATGGAAAAAGTGCTTGTAGTGCCGCACTTCGTCGGTGCGGATGTTGTCGGTGATCTCCTTGAGCACCGGTTCGTCCGAGCAATCGTTGATCGCGCGATACAGCGTGGCCGTGCCGGTCTCGACCACGCAGCGCGCCACCATTTCGAGCGCGCGCTTCTTCTCGAACTCCTCGTAGGAACACGTGAGCGAGTATTCGTCGAAAAAATTCCTGAACGCCGTGTCCCAGTCGAATTCCGGCCACACGTGATTGATATAGGTCTTGAGCGCCCTGCCGTGCTGCATCTCCTCAGGCTCCCACTCATTGTTGAGCCACGCGGAGATTTCGGGATCGTCGTGAAAGTACTTGCTCAGGTTGCTCGTATAGAGGTCCGTGCCGCTTTCGATAAACGAGCAGGCGCACAACAACAAAAGAAGATGCTCGTTGGATTGCGCCTTCTGACGATCGATCCGGGTGAGATCGATGTCTTCGATGCGCCAGGGCATCACATGGGTACTGTCTGTATGCATATATCGCGCTCCGAGGCTGGACTGAACGCGCCATCGGCCAGGAAGAGACGGCCGAGGTTCAGGCGACGCCGTGAACGGTTCGATCCCAGCGTCCTCAACTTGAAATGTCAGCGGCTTGTTTTCCATCTTAGCCGCCCTGCAACGAGTTTGCAGACATGGGGACAGACTCACGCGCGGCGCGCCAGTTCCACGCGTGCCAAATTCTTACGACTCCCGGCGAGCGGTAATCAATGCGTGACAGCATTAAATGTGCCGATTGCGTCTCGATCGCGGTGAAATGCAAAAGGCGGCCGAAGCCGCCTCGATTATTTCGAACGATGTTCGTCGCAGACGCGTTGTTACGTTTTGCGACGTGCCACGTGCATGCGCCAGGCGACGATCGCCAGCGAAATACCGGACAGCACCGCGGCCAACAACACGTAGTAGCTCGGCGCGAGCTTGTCGCCGGTGACGTGGATGAACGCTTCGACGATCGTCGGCGCGAAACCGCCGAACAGCGTGACGCCGAGCGCGTAACCGATCGAGAGCCCTGTGGAGCGCACGCGCGTCGGGAAGATTTCGGACATGAGCGCGGGCATCGGGCCGGAGTACGCGGCTTTCAGAATGCCCGCGACCGATTGCAGAACGACCAGCGACGCGACCGTCGGATGTGCCTGCAACCACGCAAACATCGGATAAATCGTGGCGCCCATGAAAATCGACGTGCCGAGCATGATGCGGATGCGCCCGATCCGGTCGGATAGCGCGCCCATCAACGGCGAGAAAATGAACTGGAGTCCGCCATTGAGCACCACGACGGCGAACGAAGCGGTCGCCGGAAGGTGCAACTGCTTGACCGCGTACAGCGGCATGTAGAGCTGCAACACATACACGCCGACGGTCGACTGCGCGACGATGCCCACGGCGAGCAAAAGATTCAGCCATTGATTCGCGAAGGAGATGCCTGGCGCGCTCGTCGTCTTCTGAGCCGCGCGTGTCGCGAGAAATTCGGGCGTTTCGTCGAGATGCGAGCGGATGTAGTAGCCGACCGGTCCGACGAGCAGACCGAAAACGAACGGAATGCGCCAGCCCCAGCTTTCGAGTTGCGGCTGCGGCAGCCAGGCGCTCAGAACGGAGCCGAACGCCGCGGCCATGATCGCGGCGAGTCCCTGACTCGCGAACTGCCAGCTCGCGTAGTAGCCGCGCCGCGCTTCGCTGTGCTCGACCATGAACGCGGTCGCGCTGCCGAACTCGCCGCCGACAGCGAAGCCCTGCACGAGACGCGCGAGCAGGATCAGCAGCGGCGCCGCGATGCCGATGTGCGCATACGAAGGCATGACGGCCATCGTGAACGTGCCGACCATCATCAGCAAAATGGCGAGCGTGAGCGCGGCCTTGCGGCCTTTGCGGTCGCCGTAGACGCCGAGCACGATCGCGCCGAGCGGGCGCATCAGGAACGAGATGCCGAACGTGCCGATGGCGAGCATCGTCGAGAGCCACTCGTCGTGCGACGGGAAGAATGCCTTCGCGATGACCGTCGCGAAATAGCCGTAGACGAGGAAGTCGAACCACTCAAGCGCGTTGCCGATCGACGACGAGAACACGATGCGGCGGATCATCGCCTTCGATGGCGCCGCGATCGGCGCGGGCGGCTCCGCATTCGTCGCTGCTGCGCCTGGATAAACGCGTTCGTTCATGACTCTCCCTTCCCCTCTTCGATGTCGTAATGTCACGCCCCGTGGACGAGGCACAGGCGCGCGCATCCCCTCGCCTGCGACATTGCGGCGATCGGGTGCGTTTGTTTTTATGGACGGAGGCCGGCGGATGTCCCGGCCTCCGAAAGCTGCGTCAGAACCCTGCGGCGAGTCCGTCGCGCCGGCTGTCGCTCGCGGCGACATATCCGCGTTCCGGGTCGTTACGGTCGAGCTTCCAGATGTACTGGCCCGAGCCGAAGTCCATGTACGGATCGTCGACGGACTTGATCGTGTGGCCCAGGCCTTCGAGCGCGCGCGCCGTTTCCAGATCTAGCGTGGCTTCGATGTCGATCGTGAAGTCGCGGTTGACCTTCCAGCGCGGCGCGTCGCATGCGGCCTGCGGCTGCTGGCCGTAGTCGAGCATGCGCACGACGGATTGAAGATGGCCTTGCGGCTGCATGTCGCCGCCCATGACGCCGAAGCTCATCACGGCTTCGCGCGTGCCTTCGACTTCCTGCGTGAGGAACGCCGGAATGATCGTATGGAACGGACGCTTGCCGCCTTCCACGACGTTCGCGGACTTCGGATCCATCGAGAAGCCGCAGCCGCGGTTTTGCAGCGAAATGCCCGTGGCCGGAACGACCACGCCGGAGCCGAAGCCCATGTAATTCGACTGGATGAAGCTCACCATCATGCCGCGCTCGTCCGCCACCGACATGTAGATGGTGCCGCCCGCCTTCGGCATGCCGAAGTCGAATTGCGTCGCCTTTTTCGGATCGATGAGCTTCGCGCGTTCGGTCAGATAAGCGTCGTCGAGCATCTGCTCGGGCGTCACTTCCATTGAGCGCGGATCCGCGACGTAGCGATAGACATCGGCGAAAGCGAGCTTCATCGCTTCGATTTGCAGATGCTGCGACTCGATGCGATCGACTTTCAGCGCGCTCACATCGAACTTGTCGAGGATGCCGAGCGCGATCAGCGCCGCGATGCCCTGTCCGTTCGGCGGAATCTCGTGCACCGTGTAGCCGCGATAATCCTTGCTGATCGGTTCGACCCAATCCGCGCGATAGTTGCGCAGATCGTCCAGGGTCAGCGCCGCGCCGCCCTCGCGCGCAAACGCCGCGATGCGCTCGGCGAGTTCGCCTTCGTAGAACGCGCGCGGGCCGTGTTGCGCGAGCAGGCGCAACGTTTTTGCGTGACCGGGAAAGCGCACGAGCTCGCTCACTTCCGGCGCGCGGCCGCGCGGCATGAAGACATCGGCAAAGCCCGGCATGTCCTTGAGTTCCGGCACCGCCGCCGCCCATTTGTAGGCGACGATGCTCGCCACCGCATGACCGCGCTCGGCGATCTCGATGGCGGGTTCCATGAGATCCGCGAACGGCAGCGAGCCGAACTTCGTATGCAGCGCTTCCCAGCCGGCGATGACGCCCGGCACCGTCACGGCGTCCCAGCCGCGCTTGGGCTGGCGCGCGAGGCCGTTTTCCTCGCCGTACTTGCGCCGGAAATAGTCGACGTTCCACGCCGCCGGCGATACGCCCGATGCATTCAGCCCGTGCAGCTTGCGGCCGTCCCAGACGAGCGCGAAAGCATCGCCGCCCAGCCCGCACGATACCGGTTCTACGACGGTGATGGCAGCCGCAGCCGCGATGGCTGCATCGACGGCATTGCCGCCCTTCCACAGCATGCGCAGACCGGCTTGCGCGGCAAGCGGATGAGACGTCGAAACGATATTGCGGGCGAACACCGGCAGGCGCGGCGTGGGATACGGGTTTTGCCAGTTGAAGCGAGTCATTGAATGAAGTCCGAAATTCCAGCGGGCAGAGCGTCCCGGGCGACTCTGGAGGTCGGCCGGGCAAAACAGGAATATTGCATTGTCCACTTAATCGAAAACAAATTCATTTATCGTATAAATTAATGAGATATGCGCATGAGTTGTTCGCGAGTTCCGTTTCACGACGGTCCCTCACGCAGCCGATCTTTGTGTGCGCCGCCGCACGAACCTCAAGTCATTTCTTCGAATGCGCGCCAGCGGTGGACCGCTTCCACTGCGCAAAAAAGTCAAAGCCAAAATTTTCACTGCAAATTTGGCACTTGTCAGACGCTTGCCTACAATCCCAATTCCCGGCATGCGCAGCATAAAAACGACGCGTATGCCCGGCCGTTTTCAGTTTTCCCGTACAACGTTTCGAAGCAAAAGATCCGGCTTACAAAGCCGGCTCCCTATGCCGTTCGGTCGTCATGGAGAACACAATGCTGAGTCCGCACGAATTTGCCACGCTGCTACTGGTTCAGGAAGCGCCTAATCAAGTCGACATGGAACGCGAAGAGCTCGACGCCCTGCTCGAACGTCAGCTCGTCCAACTCGAAAATCTCGCATCGGGACGTCAACAATGGCGCCTCACCGCCACCGGCGATTCCACCGTCAAGGCTTTCAAGCGTTACTCGTAGTTCGCGGCAGGACTCAGGGCGCGGCCCAGGGCCGCGTCCGCATCATCTTTCCTTTTCTCGTAGCTTCGCCGAGTCGCGTCAGCCGGCACGCAGTGTCGGGTCTACTGCCGCGCGCCAGCTCAGGGCCTGCGCCCGCTGATCCAGGAAGAAGTTCGCCCATGCGGCTTGCGCCTCTGGACCAGGATTCGCCCGATAGGCGCCATACCGCTGCGCAATCCCCGCCTGGAACGCGCAGAACCGCTCCTTCGACAAACCGCCGCGCCGCTCGGCCACATAGGCGTCATAGAACGCCGAGTAGACCGATTGCGCGTCCGCGCCGTAGTCGACCGGCGTCGATCCGCACATGTCCTGCAGCGCACCGAACGACGGCGCGCCCATCGATCCGTCCAGGCTCGGCGTGCCCACGCAGCCCGCCAGCAACGCCGCGCTCAACGCGCCTGATACCAACAGCATTCGCATCGCATTCACCCTTCGATCGATTTCGTGCCGCCAGTATCGGACGAACGGAAGGGCCGCGCCACTCGGCCGAATGGCATAGGCCGATCGACGATCGACAGAGACATGTCGCGCGGCTTATGCCGTTCGGCCAGGTTGTCCGCATGCCGTCACTCCGATAGATTGCGCAAACGGACATCGCACGTTGCCCACGGCGCCGATGTCCGCCCGAACCGGAGGAGACCATGCAGGATCAGTACGTTCTCGCGCTCGACCAGGGCACCACCAGCTCGCGCGCCATGCTGTTCGACAGGAGCGGCAACATCGTGTCGATGGCGCAGAAGGAGTTCCAGCAGATCTATCCCCAAGCGGGCTGGGTCGAACACGATCCGCAGGAAATCTGGTCGACGCAGGCCGGCGTCGCAGCCGAAGCCGTCACGCGTGCCGGCGCGAGCGCTGCATCGATCGCGGCGGTCGGCATCACGAATCAGCGCGAAACCACGATCGTCTGGGACCGCGAATCGGGCAAGCCGGTCTATAACGCGATCGTCTGGCAGGACCGTCGCACGGCCGGCTTCTGCGACGAACTCAAGTCGCGCGGGCTCGAAGCGATGGTGCGCGCGAAAACCGGCCTGCCCATCGACGCCTATTTCTCGGCGACGAAAATCCGCTGGATTCTCGACAACGTCGAAGGCGCGCGCGACAAGGCGAAGCAAGGGCGCCTCGCGTTCGGCACCGTGGATAGCTGGCTCGTGTGGAATTTCACGCGCCGGGGCTTGCATGTCACCGACGTCACGAACGCGTCGCGCACCATGCTCTTCAATATCCACGAACGGCGCTGGGACGACGAACTGCTCGACGCGCTCGATATTCCCCGCAGCATGCTGCCGGAGGTGCGCACGTCGTCGGAGGTGTACGGCACGACGCAAGGCACCGTATTCGCCGCCGATATCCCGCTCGCATCGCTTGCCGGCGACCAGCACGCCGCGCTCTTCGGCCAGATGTGCACCGAGTCCGGCATGGTGAAAAACACATACGGCACCGGCTGCTTTCTCGTCATGAACACGGGCGACAAGCCAATCGAATCGCGCAACAACCTCGTCACGACGATCGCCTGGCAGATCGGCGATCAGGTGAACTATGCGCTCGAAGGCAGCATCTTCATCGCGGGCGCGGTCGTGCAGTGGCTGCGCGACGGCCTCGGCCTCATCCGGCACGCGAGCGAAGTCGAAGCCCTCGCGCGCGGCGTGACTCATAGCGACGGCGTCTATCTCGTGCCGGCGTTCGCGGGTCTCGGCGCGCCGCACTGGAACGCGCGCGCACGCGGCACGCTCTTCGGCGTCACGCGCGGCACGACATCGAGCCATATCGCGCGCGCGGCGCTCGATTCGATCGCCTATCAGTCGCTCGACGTGCTCAAGGCGATGGAAGCGGACTCGGGCATGCGCATCGGCGAATTGGGTGTCGACGGCGGCGCCTGCGCGAACGATCTGCTGATGCAATTTCAGGCCGATATCCTCGGCGTCGATGTCGCGCGCCCGCGCATCGCGGAAACGACGGCGCTGGGCGCCGCTTATCTTGCGGGGCTCGCGGTCGGCTACTGGAAGGACGTCGACGAACTCAAGGCGCAATGGCAACTGGAGCAGCGGTTCACACCGTCCATGCCGAAACAGCACATCGACGCGTGCCTCGCCGGATGGCAACGCGCGGTCAGGGCGGCAAAGGCGTGGGCGGACAGCTAGCCAATCTTGAATGTCGTTTTCCGGAACGCGCCGCCGTGCGGCGGTGCAAAAAACGCCGACGTCCTGTATCCTGAAAAAGCTGGCGAGCCTTTCGCTTGCCGGCATTCAGTACGTCTTCAGGGCGGGGTGCAATTCCCCACCGGCGGTATGTGGCGAGGCTTCACGGCCGGACCACGAGCCCGCGAGCGCCCGCGCGAGCATCATGCGCGGGGTCAGCAGATCTGGTGAGACGCCAGAGCCGACGGTCATAGTCCGGATGAGAGAAGATGTGCAGATGGTCATGTCCGTTCCCCTTGGCGATTTCCGCATCGCCCGAACCGGACGACGCCGCGCCTTCTGGCGCGTCGCCGTGGGGTGCCGTTCTGTCTGTTTGCAATGCCCTGAAACGTTTTTCGCCTAAATTTTCCGCGAGAGCGTTTCACATGTCCCAGACCCAAGTTAGCAGCCTGTCGTTCGCCGCACCCGCCGTCATCGCAGACGACGCCTTCGCCGATCTCCCCCAACTCGCATCGTTCGACGTTCCGCCGCGCATCGCCGCCGCGCTCGACGCCATGCGCGAAGGCCGCCCGGTCGTCCTGCAGGACGATGACGACCGCGAAAACGAAGCCGATCTGATCGTCGCCGCCGAAAAAGTCACGGACGCCACGATGGCGCTTCTGATCCGCGAATGCAGCGGCATCGTGTGCCTGTGTCTGCCGGACGACACCGTGCGCGCGCTCGAACTGCCGCCGATGGCCGCCGCGAACGGCAGCCGCTACGGCACGGCGTTCACAGTGTCGATCGAGGCGCGCGAAGGCGTGACGACCGGCGTGTCCGCGGCGGATCGCGTGACGACCATCCGCGCGGCCATCGCCGATCAGGCGAAGCCTGCCGATATCGTGCGGCCAGGCCACGTTTTCCCGCTGCGCGCGATGCCCGGCGGCGTGCTCGCGCGGCGCGGTCACACCGAAGGCACCGTCGATCTCGCGATTCTCGCCGGTCTCAAGCCCGCGGGCGTGCTGTGCGAGCTAATGAATGCCGACGGCACGATGACGCGCGGCGAACAAGTCGAGCGTTTCGCAAAGGAACACGGCCTGCCGATGCTCACCATCGCGGAACTGGCCGAATTCCGCGCGGCGCTGGCGGCCGCGCGTGAATCGGTCGAAGAAGCGGCGTAAGAATCCGCTCAAGAATCAGGACAGCACATCGCCGAAATCCCCGCGCACGCCCGCCGCGACGAGCGCGGGCAGTTCGTCCATGTGCTTCATGATTCGCGTGATGCCGGTTTCGCGCAGCACTTGCGCATAGCCCGACGGAATGTGGCTCGCGCCGACGAACGCGATGGTCTTCATGCCCGCCGCGCGCGCCGCCGTCAATCCGGCGACGCTGTCCTCGACAACGAGGCAGCGCTCCGGCGCGATATCGAGCGTGCGCGCCGCGAGCAGATAGACATCGGGATAAGGCTTCGGCCGCTCGACCTGCTGCGCGCTGAACACGCGCGCGCCGACGACTTCGTCCAGTCCCGCGCGCCGCACCGATGCGCGCACGCGCTCCATGCGGCTGTTCGAGACCACCGCCACCGGCAGGCCGCAGCCTTGCAGCGCGGCGCGCACGCCGGCGATCGGTCCGACCGAGCGCGCGAGCTCAACGGCGACGCGCGCCTCGATCGTATCGACGAAATTCGGCGGCATCACAATGCCGAACTTCGTTTCCAGGTGGGTCAGGAAGCGCGAAGTCTGCTGCCCGAAAGCCGTCTTGACGGCCGGTTTGAAGTCGATGCCGGGAAACGTCTCGGTGAGCACGTCCAGCATCACGCGATCCGCGATGACTTCGCTATCGACGAGCACGCCGTCGCAATCGCAGATGAGATGATCGATCATGATGGCTCGAATTACGTTGAGCCAACATGATAAGCGTTCAGCAAGCGTCGGCTGCTTTTACTTCGGAAGGAATGCGCGGCGCGTCGAGTCGCGCGGCGAACCACGTCACCCCGAGCGCGGCGAGCGCGACCGCAGCGGCCGCCCACGGCAGCGCGTCGAGGCCGTGACCGTGCGTCAGCACCGCGCCGCCGAGCCACGCGCCGCCCGCGTTGCCGACGTTGAACGCGCCGATATTGAGCGTCGACGCGAGATTCGGCGCGTCCTTCGCCTTCTCGACGACGCGCGTCTGCAAAGGCGGCACCGTCGCGAACGCCGCGATGCCCCAGACAAAAATGGTCAGAATCGCGCCGGTCTGGCTGTGGCTCGTCTTCGCGAACACCGCCATCACGATGGCGAGCGCGAACAGAATGCCCATCAGCGAGGGCATCAGTGCGCGGTCCGCGAGCTTGCCGCCGATCGTATTGCCGATCGTCAGGCCAATGCCGAAAAGCACCAGAATCAGCGTCACGGCGCGCGGCGAGAAACCGCCTACCTGTTCGAGAATCGGCGCGATGTAGGTGAACACAACGAACACACCGCCGAAACCGAGCACCGTCATCGTGAGCGCGAGCCAGACCTGGCCGTCGCGCAGCACGCGCACTTCCCGTCCGAGGCCGCTCGGCGCGGCGTCATGCCGGTTCGGCACGAGCGCCGTCACGCCGAGCGCGGAGAGCACGCCGAACCCGGCGACGATCCAGAACGTCGCGCGCCAGCCCAGCTCCTGTCCGACGAACGTCCCGAACGGCACGCCCAGCACGTTCGCGAGCGTGAGCCCGGTGAACATCAGCGCAATGGCGCTCGCCCGCTTTTCCGCCGGCACGAGCGACGCGGCCACGACCGCGCCGATGCCGAAGAACGAGCCGTGCGCGAACGACGTCACCACGCGCGCGACCATCAGCAAACCGTAGTTCGGCGCGAGCGCGCACAACACGTTGCCGACGATGAACACGAGCATCAGCATTTGCAGCGCGAGCTTGCGCGGCATCTTGCTCGTCAGCACCGCGAGCAGCGGCGCGCCGACCGCGACGCCGAGCGCGTAGCCCGTGACGAGCAGACCCGCCGACGGAATCGTCACGGAAAGATCGTGCGCGACGTTGGGCAGCAGGCCCATGATGACGAACTCCGTCGTGCCGATGGCGAACGCGCTGATCGCCAGCGCGAGAAGGGGAAGTGGCATGATGACTCCGGATCAGAATTGAGCAGTCACGAATTCGACGACCACGCTTGAGGCCAGCCGCACGAAGAGCTGACGTTCGCGGGCGAGCGGCACGTCGGCGAGCTGGTAGGCGTAGCCGTGACAATCGAGACGTTCGAGCAACGCGCGCCATTCGGCCTCGTCGTCGGTGCGCAGCGCCAGATGGTCGATGCGCGGCGACGCCGGCTTGTCCACCGGCGAAGCGACGCCCGATGCGATCAGATGCACCGCCGGCCGCGCGCCGAGATACAGCCAGTAGCCGCCGACGCCGAACGGCGGCCGCGGCCCGACGCGCATGCCGGCGATATCGACGAAGAAGCGCATGAACGCATCGCAATCGGGCGCGACGAGGGTGACGTGATCGAGTTGCATGGTTCGAACTCCCGAAACGACTGATCGGCATTTTCCATAGGCGGCAATCTTTTGAGAATTGGTCTACGCTTTGAATCATTATCAAAGCGGATTTGAAAATGACGATGGATCGGCTCGGCGACATGCGCCTTTTCGTGGAAGCGGCGGCGGCGGGCAGTCTGTCGGCGGCGGGGAGAAAGCTCGGACTGTCGCCGGCGGCGGCGAGCGCGCGGCTGATCAAGCTGGAAAAAGCGCTGCACACGCGGCTTTTCGAGCGCACGACGCGTCAGTTGCGCGTCACCGACGAAGGCCGCATGTATCTGCAGCATTGCCGGATCGCGCTGCAGGCCATCGACGACGCGGAAGCCGCGCTGCAGGCGGGTCAGAACGTCGTGCGCGGCAAGGTGCGCATTTCGGCGACATCGAATTTCGGACGTGCGATGCTGCGCGGCTGGCTCGACGAATTCAGCGCGCTGCATCCCGACGTGAAATTCGCACTGACGCTATCGGATTCGGTGTCGAATCTTTTGCAGGAGGAAATCGATCTCGCGATCCGCTTCGGCGCGCCGCCCGACAGCGGGCTCGCCGCCCGCGTGCTCGCGCCGAATCGCCGCGTGCTGTGTGCATCGCCTGGCTATCTCGCGCGCAAAGGCGTGCCGGAAACGCCCGCCGATCTGGTCGGGCACGATTTCCTCGTCGTGGTGACGGCCAACGGCCCGCTCAACGAGTTCGGCTTCGTGCGCGGCGACGAGCGTTACGCGTACACGATTCCGCTCGCCGACGCGTGGGAAACCAACGACGGCGCGCTGTTGCGCGAATGGGCGCTCGCGGGCCACGGCATCGCGCATAAATCGATCTGGGATATCGCCGCCGACGTGCGCGCCGGCACGCTGCAAATGGTGCTGCCCGACTGGTGCACGCACGAAGCTGCCGTGCACGCCCTTTTCCACGCCAACCGCTACATGGCGCCGCGCGTGCGCGTGCTGCTGGACTTTCTGGTCGAGCGCTTCGAAAAGACCACGAACGAGCTGCTCGGCGATCTCGCGTATCCGCCCGACAGGCGCGGGCAGCGTCGGGAATGGCAGCCAGAGCTATAATAATGGGCCAAATACAGTAAAAAGCGGTGCAGATCAGCGTAATTGCGCCGCAATTTCCCTTTTCAATCTCTTAGACAGCGCCCCCAGGTTAACCACTGCGACCGGCGACGATTCATGACCAAGAAAGTTTATGTAAAGACCTTTGGCTGCCAGATGAACGAGTACGACTCCGACAAGATGGTCGACGTGCTCGGTGCAGCCGAAGGACTCGTGAAGACGGACACGCCCGAAGACGCGGACGTCATTCTGTTCAACACGTGCTCGGTGCGCGAAAAAGCCCAGGAGAAAGTGTTCTCCGATCTCGGCCGCGTGCGCGAACTCAAGGAAGCGAACCCGAATCTGCTGATCGGCGTCGGCGGTTGCGTCGCGAGCCAGGAAGGCGCGTCGATCGTGGCGCGCGCGCCGTACGTCGATCTCGTGTTCGGCCCGCAGACGCTGCATCGCCTGCCCGCGATGATCGATCAGCGCCGCGCCACTGGCCGCGCGCAGGTCGACATCACGTTTCCGGAAATCGAAAAGTTCGATCATCTGCCGCCCGCGCGCGTCGATGGTCCGAGCGCGTTCGTGTCGATCATGGAAGGCTGCTCGAAATACTGCAGCTATTGCGTCGTGCCGTACACGCGCGGCGAAGAAGTGTCGCGTCCGCTCGACGACGTGCTCACCGAAATCGCCGGCCTCGCCGATCAGGGCGTGCGCGAAGTCACGCTGCTCGGCCAGAACGTGAATGCTTATCGCGGCGCGCTGACGCTCGGTTCGGGCGAAATCGCGGATTTCGCGACGCTCATCGAGTATGTCGCGGAGGTGCCGGGCATCGAACGTATTCGCTATACCACGTCGCATCCGAAGGAATTCACGCAGCGCCTCATCGATACCTACGCGAAAGTGCCGAAGCTCGTCTCGCATCTGCATTTGCCGGTGCAGCACGGCTCAGATCGCATTCTGATGGCGATGAAGCGCGGCTATACCGTGCTCGAATACAAGTCGGTCATCCGCAAGCTGCGCGCCATTCGCCCGGACTTGTCGCTGTCGACGGACTTCATCGTCGGCTTTCCCGGCGAAACCGAGGACGATTTCAACAAGATGATGGCGCTCGTCGACGAGATGAGCTACGACACGAGCTTTTCGTTCATCTACAGCCCGCGCCCCGGCACGCCGGCCGCGAATCTGCACGACGACACGCCGCGCGAAGTCAAGCTCAGGCGTCTGCAACATCTGCAGGCGACGATCGAGGAAAACGTGCAGCGCATCAGCCAGTCGATGGTCGGAAACGTCGAGCGCATTCTGGTCGAGCGCCCCGCGCGCAAGGACCCGAACGAGCTGGCCGGACGCACGCAGAACAACCGCGTCGTCAACTTCCCGGCGCCGGCGGAATCGCACGCGCGGCTGATCGGCCAGATGATCGACGTGAAGATCGTGCACGCGTATCCGCATTCGCTGCGCGGCGAACTCGTCATGACGCCCGAGCTTGCGCACTAAAGACATAGGAACCCAGGTTCACTTTGAAGAACGCTCCTACGCAGCATCTGGAATTCACCGCACCGCGCGAAGATAACGCGCGGCTCGCCAACCTCTGCGGCCCGCTCGATGAAAACCTGCGGCAGATCGAGCAGGCGCTCGATGTGACGCTTTCGCGGCGTGGCCACAAGATCGCGATTCGAGGCCGTGGCGCGAAGGTCGCGCTCGCGGCGCTCGAAAACTTCTACAACCGCGCGCGCGATCCGATTTCCGTCGACGACATCCAGCTCGCGCTCGTCGAAGCCCGTCATGCGACGCGCCGTGCGAGAGACGCGCGCGAAGCGAACGGCGAGGAAGGCGAAGTCGATCCGCGTTTTCGCGGCGATCCCGATCATCCGTTCGATGAACCGAGCGCGACCATCGATCTCGGCGACGACGAAGATCACGGGCCGAAGCTCTACACGCGCCGCGCGGATCTGCGCGGACGCACGCCGGCGCAGCGCGAGTATCTGAAGCAGATCATCGCGCATGACGTGACGTTCGGCATCGGACCGGCGGGCACGGGCAAGACGTATCTCGCCGTCGCGTGCGCGGTCGATGCGCTCGAGCGCGATCAGGTCAAGCGCATCGTGCTGACGCGTCCGGCTGTGGAGGCGGGCGAGCGGCTCGGCTTTCTGCCGGGCGATCTCGCGCAGAAGGTCGATCCGTATCTGCGCCCGCTTTACGACGCGCTCTACGATCTGCTCGGCTTCGACAAGACCGCGAAGATGTTCGAGCGCCAGATGATCGAAATCGCGCCGCTCGCGTACATGCGCGGGCGCACGCTGAACCACGCGTTCATCATTCTCGACGAGGCGCAGAACACCACGCCCGAGCAGATGAAGATGTTCCTGACGCGTATCGGCTTCGGCTCGAAGGCGGTCGTCACCGGCGACACGACGCAGGTCGACTTGCCGCGCGGCCACAAGAGCGGGCTGATCGAGGCGCAGCACGTGCTGTCGGAAGTGCGCGGCATCGCGATCACGCATTTCACGTCGGCGGACGTGGTGCGGCATCCGCTCGTCGCGCGCATCGTCGAGGCTTACGACGCGCAGTCGCAGAAAGACGCGGCGCTCGCCGAAGCCGCGCGAGTCGCGCAACAGCAATTGCAGAAGCCCGAATAATGCCGCGCCTCACGCTGACCTTGCAGTTTCCCGCGTCGAAGGCGTATCCGTCGCACAAGGCGATCCTGCCGCGCGCGACGGTCGCACGCTGGATCAAGGCGTCGCTTTTCGCCGACGCCGAGCTGACCGTGCGCTTCGTCGACGAAGAAGAAGGCCGCATGCTCAACCGGACGTATCGGCAGAAGGATTACGCGACGAACGTGCTGACCTTCGCCTACGCCGAATCGGAGGACGATCCCGTCGCGGGCGATCTGATTCTGTGCTGTCCGGTCGTCGAGCGCGAGGCCGCCGAACAGGGCAAGCCGCTCGCCGCGCACTACGCGCATCTGATCGTGCACGGCACGCTGCATGCGCAGGGCTACGACCACGAAGTCGAAAGCGAAGCGCAAGAGATGGAATCCATCGAGACGGATATCATGCAGTCTCTGGGATTTTCCGATCCTTACGTGCCTTTGACCTGAAGCCGGCCCGATGTTTTCGATGCCCTCGATGTCCTCGATGTCCTCGATGTCCTGAACGCGCCGTGAACGACAAGCTGCCCGAACCCACGCAACCCGATTCGTTTTCCGAGACCGCATCCGCGCCCTGCGAAGGCTATCCGCCCGCGCTCGGCGAATCGGCGCTGTGGACGGACGCCGAACTCGCGGCATCGCGCGAGGCGGCATTCGCGCATTGGGACGGCCAGTCGGACGTGTGGCTATTCGGCTACGGATCGCTGATCTGGAACCCCGGCCTGCCGACGGTCGAAGCGGTGCGCGGCAAGGTGCACGGCTATCATCGCGGGCTTTATTTGTGGTCGCGCGTGAATCGCGGCACGCCGGAGCAGCCGGGCCTCGTGCTCGCGCTCGATCGCGGCGGCTCGTGCACCGGCATGGCGTTTCGTCTGGAGGGCGCCGGCGCGATCGAACATCTCGATGTTTTATGGCGACGCGAAATGGCGATGGGCTCGTACCGGCCCGCGTGGCTGCCCTGCACGCTCGCGGACGGACGGCGCGTCGATGCGCTCGCGTTCGTCATGCGGCGCGATGCGACGTCGTACACGGGCAAGCTCGCCGATCCGGTCGTGCGCACGGTGCTCGGCTGCGCGAGCGGCCGCTATGGGACGACGCTGGATTATGTGAGCCGGACGGTCGAAGCGCTGCGCGAGAGCGGAATGCCGGACCGGGCGCTGGAGGCGCTGCTGAAGCGCTGTCAGTGATGCGCGGTCTGCGCATCCGTATGACTTTTGCGCCGGGGATCGTCCGTTTGGCTAACGTTTTTGGATGGACATACTTCTCCCACATTAATCGGCTAGCATGGCTGAAGACATGCGCGCCGCGCCACGCAGCCCGCGTTTTTTCATGGTGTATGCTTAACTTTCCGCTAACCTGCGCCCGGGAACTCCCGGGCGCTCCGCTATGAACGAACCCTATCCCAGTCGACGCCACACCGACAAACCGCAAGAAAAGCGCTCGCTTCTCGAACGCTTGACCGATTTCATCTCGCACGAGCCCGAATCGCGCGACGAACTTCTCGAAGTGCTGCAGGATGCGCACGAGCGCAACCTGCTCGACGCCGACTCGCTCTCGATGATCGAAGGCGTCTTCCAGGTGTCCGATCTCTGCGCGCGCGACATCATGGTGCCGCGCGCCCAGATGGACGCCATCAACATCGCGGAAACGCCCGCCGAGTTCATCCCCTTCGTGCTCGAAAAAGCACACTCGCGCTATCCTGTGTACGAAGGCAATCGCGATAACGTCATCGGCGTGCTGCTCGCAAAAGACCTGCTGCGCTATTACGCCGAAGAAGAATTCGACGTGCGCGGCATGCTGCGCCCCGCCGTGTTCATCCCCGAGTCGAAGCGCCTCAACGTGCTGCTGCACGACTTTCGCGTGAACCGCAATCACATTGCGATCGTCGTCGATGAATACGGCGGCGTCGCCGGACTCATCACCATCGAGGACGTGCTCGAGCAGATCGTCGGCGATATCGAGGACGAGTACGACTTCGACGAAGAAGCCGGCAACATCATCGCGACGCCCGACGGCAAGTATCGCGTGCGCGCGCTGACCGGCATCGAACAGTTCAACGAGGAATTCGGCACCGATTTCTCCGACGACGAAGTCGATACCATCGGCGGTCTCGTCACGCATCGCTTCGGGCGCGTGCCGCATCGCGGCGAAAAGGTGCGCATCGACGACTTCGCGTTCGAGATCCTGCGCGGCGACGCCCGGCAGATTCACGTTCTTCTCGTGCGGCGCGTGCCGAATCTCGCGCAGCACCATCACCACGCGGGCGACGACGAAGACGAACTGCGCGACTAAGCGCTTCGCGGGCGTCGGCATCGAACGGCGCCCGCCCTCCTTCCTTCGCCCGCTTCTCCGTTTCATCTCGACCGTCATCAATGGCCGATTCATCGTTCCGCTCGCTCTTCCGTCAACGTGACGCGTCCCTGGCATCCGACGCGCCGCGCGCCTTGCCGTTCTGGCATTACCTCGTCGCCGCCGTGCTCGGCGCCGTCAACACGCTTTCGTTCGCGCCGACGCCGCATGGCGGCTGGATCGAGCTCGTCATCTTCGCGTCGTTCTTCGCGTGGCTCTCGCGCACGAACGGCTGGAAGAGCGCCGCCGCGACCGGCTGGGCATTCGGCTTCGGCAATTTCGTGACGGGCGTGTGGTGGCTGTACGTCAGCATGCATGTCTACGGCGGCATGGCCGCGCCGCTCGCCGCCGCCGCCGTCGCGCTGTTCTCGCTGTATCTCGCGATCTATCCGGCGTTGTCGAGCGTGGCCTGGTCGCTCGTCGCGGGACGCGCGCGCTTCGGCGATGAAGACGCCGCCACCGCACGCGACATCGATGCATCGCCTCGCCATGCGCCGACCTGGCACGGCGCGTTCGCATTCGCGAGCGCGTGGGCGCTCGGCGAATGGCTGCGCGGGCTCGTGTTCACCGGCTTTCCGTGGCTCGCGAGCGGCTACGCGCAAGTCGATGGCCCGCTCAAGGGCTTCGGCGCGATCGCCGGCGTGTACGGCGTCGGCTGGGTGCTCGCGCTCGTCGCCGCGCTGATCGTGCAGGCCGTCTATCACTTGCGCAAGACGCGGCGGCTCGCGTTCGCGCCGGGCATCGTCGCGATGGCGCTGATCGTCGCGGGGATGCTGCTCTCGCTCGTGCAATGGACGACGCCCGCCAACGCGCCGCTCGACGTGCGCCTGTTGCAAGGGAATGTGAAGCAGGAGATGAAGTTCGAGCAGTCGGGCGTCGACGAGTCGCTCGCGCTCTACAAACGGCTCATCACCGAAAAGCCGGCCGATCTGATCGTCACGCCGGAAACGGCGCTGCCGGTGCTGTCGGTGCAGATTCCGCAGGACTTCGCCGTGGCGATCCGCAATTTCTCCGACGACACCAACTCATCGATACTCTTCGGCGCGATCGGCGTCACGATTCTCCCCGATGGCCGCGCCACCGATTTCACCAACAGCCTTTTCGGCGTCACGCCGCATGTGAACGGCGTGTATCGCTACGACAAGCATCATCTCGTGCCCTTCGGCGAATTCGTGCCGCTCGGCTTTCACTGGTTCGTGCGCATGATGGGCATTCCGCTCGGCGATCTCGCGCGCGGGCCGATTGCGCAGAAGGCGTTCGTCGTGCACAACCAGCCGGTCGCCGTCGATATCTGCTACGAGGACATCTTCGGCGAGGAGATCGCGCGCACGATCCGCGAGCAGGAAACGCCCGCGGGCATTCTGGTCAACTCGACGAATCTCGCGTGGTTCGGCAACACCATCGCGCTCGATCAGCACTTGCAGATCGCGCGCATGCGTTCGATCGAAACCGGCCGGCCGATGCTGCGCGCGACCAACACCGGCATGACGGCGGCCATCGCGGCCAACGGCGATGTCATCTCGAAGCTGCCGACATTCACCACGGGCGTGCTCGAAGCGCGCGTGCAAGGCACGTCGGGCGCCACGCCGTATGTGACGAGCGGGAACATGACGGTGATCGCGGTATCGCTGATTTTGCTGGCGTTCGGGTTCGCGTTCGCGCCGAATCGGAAACGTTCGGGCACGCGTTGAACATCGACTGAAACGAAGCCGCGTCGCACCGTGCGACACGGCTCGCGCGCCCCGCCTTCTTCCCAAAAAGCCGCACCCACCCCTCCGTTCGGCTAAAATTCCCCGTTTCAGCACTTCGGCCGCGCCCCCGAGTCATCACGACGATGGCCGCGCCGCGTTCGCCCGCAAAAGGCAATCATGCTCACTTTCCAGCAAATCATTCTGACGCTGCAGTCCTACTGGAACGAGAAGGGCTGCGCGCTCCTCCAGCCGATCGACATGGAAGTCGGCGCAGGCACCTCGCACGTCCACACGTTCCTGCGCGCGATCGGCCCGGAGCCGTGGCGCGCGGCCTACGTTCAACCGTCGCGCCGCCCGAAGGACGGCCGCTACGGCGAGAACCCGAACCGCCTGCAGCACTACTATCAGTATCAGGTCGTGCTGAAGCCGGCGCCGGAAAACATCCTCGATCTGTACCTCGGCTCGCTCGAAGCGCTCGGCTTCGATCTGAAGCAGAACGACGTGCGCTTCGTCGAGGACGACTGGGAAAATCCGACGCTCGGCGCGTGGGGCCTCGGCTGGGAAGTGTGGCTCAACGGCATGGAAGTGACGCAGTTCACGTACTTCCAGCAGGCGGGCGGCATCGATTGCAAGCCGGTGCTCGGCGAAATCACTTACGGTCTCGAACGCCTCGCCATGTACCTTCAAAAGGTCGAGAACGTCTACGACCTCGTCTGGACCGAATGGGAAGAAGACGGCCCGAACGGCAAGGTGCTGCGTCAGCTGAGCTACGGCGACGTCTATCACCAGAACGAAGTCGAGCAGTCCACGTACAACTTCGAGCACGCGAACGTCGAGCTGCTTTTCACGTTCTTCAAGAGCTACGAAGAAGAAGCGAAGAAGATGATCGACGCGAAGCTCGCGCTGCCCGCGTATGAACTCGTGCTGAAGGCCGGCCACACGTTCAATCTGCTCGACGCGCGCGGCGCCATTTCCGTGACGGAGCGCGCGGCGTACATCGGCCGCATTCGTGCGTTGTCGAGACTGGTGGCGCAGGCTTATTACGATTCGCGCGAGGCGCTCGGCTTCCCGATGCTCGGCAATCCGGTCAAGGGCGACCGCGATCTCATCAGCGACGAGCAGGAAGCGCAGCGTCCCGCATGGGCGCCGCCGCTGAAGGTGGAAAGCTCGCCCACGGGCAATAACGAACAGGTTTGACGAGGCTCGACAGAACAATGACGCAATCCAAACACGCTTCCCTGCTCGTCGAGCTGCTCACCGAAGAACTGCCGCCGAAGGCGCTCGCGCGTCTCGGCACCGCTTTCGCCGAAGGCATCGTCGAACGTCTCGCCGCGCGCGATCTGATCGACGGCGCGCCTTCGTTCGACAAGTACGCGACGCCGCGCCGCCTCGCCGTGCTCATCCGCAACGTGCGCGATGTCGCGCCGGAAAAGCAGGTGCGCGAAAAAGTGCTGCCGGTAACGGTCGGGCTCGACAAGGAAGGCAATCCCACGCCGCCGCTCGCAAAGAAGCTCGCGGCGCTCGGCTTTCCTGATTTCCCCATCGCCGAACTCGAACGCGCGCAGGACGGCAAGGCCGAAGCGTTCTTCCTGCGCTATGCCGCGCCCGGCGCAACGCTCGCCGACGGCCTGCAGGCCGCGCTCGACGAAACCCTCGGCAAGCTGCCGATTCCGAAGGTCATGACGTATCAGCGTCCGGACGGCACCAGCGTGCAGTTCGTGCGTCCGGTGCAGCGCCTCGTCGCGATGCACGGCCGCAACGTCGTGCCGGTCAGCGCGCTCGGCATCGATTCGGGCGATACGACCATCGGGCATCGCTTCATGTCGCACGGTTTCGTCGCGATCGCGAATGCCGACGACTACGCCGACACGCTGCGCCACAAAGGCCACGTCGTCGCGAGCTTCGACGATCGCCGCGAATCCATCCGCACGCAATTGCAGGCCTTCGCGGGTGAAGACCGCGTCGTGATGCCCGAAGCGCTGCTCGACGAAGTGAACGCGCTCGTCGAATGGCCGGTCGTCTACGAATGCCGCTTCGACGAAGCGTTCCTGCAAGTGCCGCAGGAATGTCTGATCCTGACGATGCAGACGAACCAGAAATATTTCGCGCTCACGGATCAAAACGGCAAGCTGCGCTCGCGCTTTCTGATCGTCTCGAATATCGATACGAAGACGCCGGGCGAGATCGTCGAAGGCAACGAGCGCGTCGTGCGCCCGCGCCTCGCCGACGCGAAGTTCTTCTTCACGCAAGACAAGAAGAAGCGCCTCGAAGATCGCGTGCCGCTGCTCGCGAACGTCGTCTATCACAACAAGCTCGGCTCGGCCTTGCAGCGCGTCGAGCGCCTCGAAGCGCTCGCGGGCGAGATCGCGCCGATGGTCGGCGTCGATCCCACGCTGACCCGCCGCGCCGCGCGTCTCGCCAAGGCGGACCTGCTGACCGACATGGTCGGCGAATTCCCCGAGCTGCAAGGCACGATGGGCACGTACTACGCGCGTCACGACGGCGAGCCGGAAGAAGTCGCGCTCGCGTGCTCGGAGCACTATCAGCCGCGCTTTTCGGGCGATGACACGCCGTCGACGGGCGTCGGCGCGGCGGTCGCGCTCGCTGACAAGCTGGAAACGATCGTCGGCATCTGGGGCATCGGCCTTGCGCCGACGGGCGAAAAAGATCCGTTCGCGCTGCGCCGTCACGCGCTGGGCGTGCTGCGCATCCTGCTCGAAAAGAAGCTGCCGGTCGATCTGCGCGATCTCGTCGGCGCGGCGCAGCGTCAGTTCGCGGGCATGCCGCAAGTCGCGGATTCGACCGAAGCGGTCTACGCGTTTTTCCTCGATCGCCTGCGCGGTCTGTTGCGCGAGCGCGGCTTCGAAGCGAATGACATCGAAGCGGTGCTGAGCCTGAACCCGACGCGCCTCGACGACATCGTCGCGCGCCTCGATGCCGTGCGCGAGTTCGCGGCGCTGCCGGAAGCCGCGGCGCTCGCGGCGGCCAACAAGCGCATCTCGAACATTCTGAAGAAGTCGGAGCAAGGCGCGCCGTCGACGGTGAACAAGGCACTGCTCGTCGAAACGGCGGAGAAGAACCTGTACGCGCAGATCGAGCACGTGACGCCGCGCGTGCAGAGCCAGCTCGCCGCGCGCAACTATACGGAAGCGCTTTCGGCGCTCGCCGCGTTGCGCGATTCCGTCGATACCTTCTTCAACGACGTCATGGTGAATGCGGAAGATGCCGCGCTGCGAAACAATCGTCTCGCGTTGCTCGGCGCACTGCATCAGCAGATGAACTGCGTCGCCGACATTTCCAAGCTCGCCGCCTGACGCCGCCATGGTCATGAACCGGAAACTCGTCATCCTCGATCGCGACGGCGTGATCAACGTCGATTCCGATGCGTTCATCAAGTCGCCGGACGAATGGGTCGCCATTCCCGGCAGTCTCGAAGCCATCGCGCGGCTGAATCAGTCGGGCTATCGCGTGGCGATCGCATCGAATCAGTCGGGCATCGGGCGCGGTCTCTTCGACATGGCCGCGCTCAACGCGATGCATCAGAAGATGAATCGCGCGGTCGCGGCCGTGGGCGGGCGTATCGACGCGGTGTTCTTCTGCCCGCACACGGCGGAAGATCAGTGCGATTGCCGAAAGCCCAGGCCGGGCATGTTGCAGCAGATCATCGAGCGCTTCGAGATCGATCCCGAGGACACGCCCGTCGTCGGCGACTCGCTGCGCGATCTGCAGGCGGGCGCGGCGCTCGGCTTTCCCGTGCATCTCGTGCTCACCGGCAAAGGCGAAAAGACGCTCAAGGAAGGCCAGTTGCCCGAAGGCACCATCGTTCACAAGGACTTGCGCGCGTTTGCGCTCGACTTCCTCGCGCGCCATCAGGACCGCTCCGCAGCCCAGTAACACCGACACTCCATGCGCTTCATCCGTTCGTTGCTGTTGATGCTTTACTTCATCGTGTACACGGTGCCGTACGCGATCGCCTGCTTCATTGCGTTTCCGTTCATGCGCGCCGACAAGCGTTACTGGATGGCCGCCGGCTGGTGCAAGTCGACGATTGTCGTGCTGCGGCATCTGATCGGCATTCGCTACAGGATCGAAGGCATGGAGAACCTGCCGAATGGTCCGGCCGTGCTGCTGTCGAAGCATCAGTCCGCATGGGAGACGCTCGCGTTTCCCGCGCTGATGCCGCGGCCGCTCTGCTACGTGTTCAAGCGCGAGCTACTGTACGTGCCGTTCTTCGGCTGGGCGCTCGGACTCCTGAAGATGGTGCACATCGACCGCAAGCAGGGCCGCGACGCGTTCGTATCGGTCACGCGCCAGGGCCGCGCGCGCATGGACGAAGGCGCGTGGGTCATCATGTTTCCCGAAGGCACGCGCACGCGCGTCGGCAGCCAGGGCAAGTACAAGACGGGCGGCGCGCGCTTCGCCGTGGCCACCGGCGCGCCGGTCGTGCCGATCGCGCACAACGCCGGCCATGTCTGGCCGCGCAATTCCTTCATCAAATATCCGGGTATAGTCACGGTGTCGGTTGGCAAGCCTATCGATACCGCCGGCCTGACTCCGGAGGAAGTGAACGCGCGCGTCGAAAGCTGGATCGAAACGGAAATGCGCCGTATCGATCCGCACGCGTACGCCGCGCCGGATGCGCAGGCGCATCAAGCCGGCGCCGCGGGCGCGGGCCGCTGACGCGGCCGCGTTCGAATCGAGCCGAGGCGTGCCCTACTCTTTCTTCTCGTCATTCCTGCGCCGTGAGCGCAAAGCGGAGCCGATGCAGAAAGCCCCATCGCGACAGCGCCCCGCCGTCGCGCTCGATACCCTGCAACTCGATCTGCCGTTCGAACATGCGTCGGCATACTCCGGCGCGCCTCCCGCGAACGGACCGGCTCCGCTGCGCGTCGACGTACCCAGCACCGATCCCGTTCCCGTCTTCACACCCGCCGCGCCCGCGGCGCCGCTGCCCGATGGCGTGCGCCTGCGCCGCATCGTGCTCAAGGCGGGCGCGCTCGAATATCGGTTGCGGCGTTCGTCGCGGCGCACGATCGGTTTTTGCATCGACGGAACCGGGCTTGCGATCACCGCGCCGCGCTGGGTGACGATCGCCGATATCGAAAGCGCCATTCTCGACAAGCAGAGCTGGATCGTCAGGAAGCTGACCGAATGGCAGACGCGCGTCGAGCAGCGCGCGCTGCCGCGCATCGAATGGAAGGACGGCGCGCAGTTTCCGTTTCTCGGCAAGACGATCAGCGTGTCGCTCACGGCGGCGAGCGCGCTGTCGTTCGACGACCGAACCAGCGTGCTCACGCTGCCGCTGCCCGCGCTCGCGGACGCGCAGCAGATCAAGGATCGCGTGCAAGGCTGGCTGCAAAGCGAAGCGAAGCGCATCTTCGGCGAACGGCTCGCGGTGTATGCGGCGAAGCTCGGCGTCGAGTATCGCGCGTATGCGCTGTCGTCGGCGGCGACGCGCTGGGGCAGTTGTTCCAGCGACGGCAAGATTCGCCTGAACTGGCGGCTCATCCATTTTCCGATGTCGATCATCGATTACGTCGTCGCGCACGAGCTCGCGCATCTGCGTGAAATGAACCACAGTCCGCGCTTCTGGCAGACGGTCGAGTCGATCTTTCCCGAGTTCCGCGAGGCGCGGCATACGCTCAAGCATCATCCGCCGGACCTGCTGCCGGCGCTGTGACCGTCGTCAGCGCGCAAAAAGCGCCGACGGTACAATTTGCTCCTGTCCCCTCGCAAACACACATACAGGAACCCCACCATGCGACTCCTCCACACGATGCTGCGCGTCGGCGACCTGCAGCGGTCCATCGATTTCTACACGCGCATTCTCGGCATGCACGTGCTGCGCCAGAGTGAAAACACCGAGTACAAGTACACGCTCGCGTTCGTCGGCTACGGCCCGGAAAGCGAGAACAGCGTGCTCGAACTCACCTACAACTGGGGCACCGACAAGTACGATCTCGGCACGGCCTACGGTCATATCGCGCTCGAAGTCGAGGACGCCGCCGACGCGTGCGAGCGCATCCGTCAGGCGGGCGGCAAGGTCACGCGCGAAGCCGGTCCCGTCAAGGGCGGCACAACGGTGATCGCGTTCGTCGAAGATCCGGACGGCTACAAGGTCGAGCTGATCGAAAAGCATTCCTGATTCACGGCTGACTCACGCTCCAATCCGCGCGCCGCGCGCTCGTCGCGGCGCGCAATCTCCACGGGCCCGTCCCGACCTTTCACTCCTCGCAGCGGTTCGCTGGCACAATCGACGCTCCAAATCAGTGCGCGCGTAACCGACCGCCGATGAGCACACCGTCCCTCGCCCTGCGCCGCGCCCCCGACGCCACCGCCATCATCGTGATGATCGCGCTGTGCGGCGCGTGGGGATTCCAGCAAGTCGCGATCAAGGAAGCGAACGCATCGATTCCGCCGATGCTGCAAGCCGGCATCCGCTCGCTGATCGCGACCTTGCTCGTCTGGATCTGGACGCGCACGCGCGGCGTGCCGCTCTTTCAGCGCGACGACACCTTGCCCGCCGGATTGCTCGCGGGCCTGCTGTTCGGCGGCGAATTCGTCTGCATCTTCTTCGGCCTGAGTCTCACCACCGCGACGCGCATGGCCGTGTTTCTCTACACCGCGCCCTGCTTCACCGCGCTCGGGCTGCACTGGTTCGTCGCGGGCGAGCGCCTTTCGCGCACGCAATGGAGCGGCATCGCGCTGGCGTTTTGCGGCATCGCGCTCGCATTCGCCGATGGCTTCCTGCACGGCAATCCGCACAGCGCATCGACGTGGCAAGGCATCGCGGGCGACGCGCTCGGCATCATGGCCGGCATCTTCTGGGCCGCGACGACGGTCGTCGTGCGCGCATCCGCGCTCTCGCATGCGAGCGCGAGCAAGACGCTGTTCTATCAGCTGGCGGTGTCGGCGGTGCTGCTGCTCGTGCTGGCGGCGGGCATCGGACAGACGCACGTCGAAGCCGTGTCGCCGATCGCGATCGCGAGCCTCGCGTATCAGGCGATCGTCGTCGCGTTCATCAGCTATCTGACATGGTTCTGGCTGCTCACGCGCTATATGGCGTCGCGGCTGTCGGTGTTCTCGTTTCTCACGCCGATCTTCGGCGTCACCTTCGGCGTGCTCTTGCTCGGCGAGCATTTCACCGCGCGCTTCATGGTCGCTGCCGCGATGGTGCTCGCGGGCATCGCGCTGGTGAACCGTCCGCCGCGTCAGCGCTAGTCATTCCGGCGCGGTCGCGCGGATCGTCACCATGTCGTGATCGATGTCGTCGTGATCGACCGGCGCGCGCAGATGCTCCGCCGGAATCGGCTCGACCGGATAGCCGTGCTTTTCCCACGCGTCCAGCCCGCCCTTGAGCGGCCGCACGTGCCTGAAACCCTTCGCCCGCAACTGCCGCGCGATGGTCTTCGCCGTCGCCTCGTTCGGGCACACGCAATACACGACGACCTCGTGCTCCGCATACAACTGATCGATGCGATCCGGCGAATCGAGATCCAGCGCGATCGCGCCCGAGATGCGGTACGGCTCGCGACGGCGAATGTCCGCCGGGCGCGCGTCGTAGATCACGGGCGGCGTTTCGGAATGCATCATCGTGTCGAGCTGATCGGGCGTGATGTGATACTTCGCGAGCCACTGGCGAAACTGCTCGCGCCGGATCCATCGATACAGCAGGAAGCCGAGCGCGATCATCACTAGAATGTCGATCAGCGTGGTGCCGTTGGCGCGCACGAGCACGACAATCCGTCCGATCTGTTCCTCCAGCGCCGCGCCGCCGAGCATCCAGAAGCTCGCCCACGCCGTCGCGCCGATGAGATCCCACAGCACGAAGACGCGCACCTCGATCTGCGTGGTGCCGAGCAGCGGCGGCGACACGAGCCCGAGCCCCGGCACGAACTTCGACAGCGCGAGCAGCGGCACGCCGAAGCGTTCGAACCAGCGGCGCGCGGTGCGCAGCGTGGTATCGATCGACAGCGAGAAGCGCACGAGCGAATTGAGAAAGCTGCGGCCATAGAGACGGCCCGCGGTGAACCACAGGGAATCGGCGATGAGCACGGCGAGCACCGCAGCCAGGAGCATGTGCCAGAACGGCACGTTGCCCGCGGCGACGAGCGTGCCGGCGAGAATGAGCATCGGCGCGGCGGGGACCGGCACGCCGAGTTGCGTCGCGAGGACGCTGACGAAGACGGCCCACGCGCCCCATGACGACGCAAGCGCAGTCGGGACGTGCGGCATTCGAACCTCTTGATGAAGCTTTCGTGGAGGCAGCGGCCGGCGCATCGACGCCCGGCGCAAAGGGTTACACTGTATCGCGATCCTGACAAACACGCCCAATCCATCCGGGCGACACAAGCACAGGACAGCGTGACGCAACCGGGGGAATCAACGTGCAAGCGATCATTCAGCCCTTCTTCGATATCAACACCGGCACGATGACGTATGTCGTCTACGAAGCGCCCGGCGCTGCCGCGGCTATCGTCGATCCGGTGCTCGACTACGATCCCAAAGCCGCGCGCACATCGACGAAATCCGCCGATGCGGTCGTCGCGTTCGTGCGGGAACAGCGGCTTTGCGTCGAATGGATTCTGGAGACGCACGCGCATGCCGACCATCTTTCGGCGGCGCCGTACCTGAAGCGCACGCTCGGCGGGATGATCGGCATCGGCGAGTCGATCCGCACGGTGCAGGGCGTGTTCAAGAAAATCTTCGATCTCGAACCGGAGTTTCAGCTCGACGGCTCGCAGTTCGATCATCTCTTCGCCGACGGCGAGCGTTTCAGGATCGGCGATCTCGACGCCACCGCGCTCTTCGTGCCGGGACATACGCCGGCCGACATGGCGTACCGCGTCGGCGATGCGGTGTTCGTCGGCGACACGCTCTTCATGCCGGATGTAGGCACCGCGCGCTGCGATTTTCCCGGCGGCGACGCCCGCGCGATGTATCGCTCGATTCAGCGCCTGCTCGCGCTCGATCCCGACACGCGGCTTTTCGTGTGTCACGACTACCCGCCCGAGACGCGCGCGCCGCAATGGCAAGCCACCGTGCGCGAACAGCGTGAGAAGAACATTCACGTCGGCGGCGGCAAGACCGAGGACGAGTTCGTCGCAATGCGCGAAGCACGCGACGCGACGCTCGGCATGCCGACGCTGATCCTGCCCGCGATTCAGGTGAACATCCGCGCGGGCCACTTTCCAGAAGCAGCGAGCAACGGCACGACGTATCTGAAGATTCCGCTGAACGCGTTCTAGGCTTCGATCCTGCCGCGCGTCACGCCGAGCAGACCGGCCATCGCGCGGCGCGCACCGGCCGCATCGCGCGCGATGATCGCATCGAAGACCGCCGTATGTTCCGCGAGCGACGCGTTGTAGACATCGGCGCGCTTCGCGTTCAGGCGCAACTGGCCTTCGAGCGTGCGCTCGATCAGCGCGCCGAGCGGTATCAGCAATTCGTTGCTGCACGCGGCAAGCACGCCCAAGTGGAAGTCGAGATCGGCGCGCACCCATTCATCGACGTTCTGCGCATCCGTCATGGCCCGATGCGCGCGCGTGAGGCGTTCGCGCGTGAGGTCCTCGTGGTTATCGGCGGCAAGCGCGGCGGCGTACGGCTCGATCATCTCGCGCATTTCCTGGAGCTTGAGCGCGAATTGCAGCGGCGGCGCGACGCGCGAGTACCAGTCGAGCATGTCGGCGTCCAGCAGATTCCACGACTCGCGCCGGCGCACGCGCGTGCCGACTTTCGGACGCGATTCGATCAAGCCTTTCGACGTAAGCGTGCGCAATGCCTCACGCAGCACCGTACGGCTCACGCCGAAGCGTTCCATCAGTTCCGCCTCGCGCGGCAATGGCGAACCCGGCGCGAAGTCGCCGCGCAAGATCGCCATGCCCAGTTCATGCGTTACACGGCCATGCAGATCGCGGTAAATGATGGTCTCCCAATTTTGAGCGTGATTATCGGGTATTCGACTGATGTTTCGTAAGTCCCAATTTCTGTCGAATAGTACTATTAATATGCTCAGTGACGGCTTTTTGCTACCATGTAAAACCCTTCAGGAGACGCTCAATGAAAATCACGAAACTCGAGACCTTCATCGTTCCGCCGCGCTGGTGCTTCCTCAAGATCGAAACCGACGAAGGCATCACCGGCTGGGGCGAGCCTGTCGTCGAAGGCCGCGCGCATACGGTCGCCGCCGCCGTCGATGAACTCGCCGACTATCTCGTCGGCAAAGACCCGCGTCATATCGAAGACCTGTGGCAGGTGATGTACCGCTCGGGTTTCTATCGCGGCGGTCCCATCGGCATGAGCGCGATCGCGGGCGTCGATCAGGCGCTGTGGGACATACTCGGCAAGCATCACGGCGTGCCGGTGCATGCGCTGCTCGGCGGGCAGGTGCGCGACAAGATCAAGGTGTACTCGTGGATCGGCGGCGACCGTCCGAGCGACGTCGCGAACAACGCGCGCGCCGTGGTCGAGCGCGGCTTCAAGGCCGTGAAGATGAACGGCTCGGAAGAGTTGCAGATCATCGATACCTTCGACAAGGTTCAAGGCGTGATCGACAACGTGCGCGCGGTGCGCGAGGCGGTCGGGCCGAACGTGGGCATCGGCGTGGACTTTCACGGACGCGTGCACAAGCCGATGGCGAAAGTGCTCGCGAAAGAGCTCGATCCGTTCAAGCTGATGTTCATCGAAGAGCCGGTGCTTTCGGAGAACGTCGAGGCGCTGCGCGATATCGTCAACCAGACGAGCACGCCGATCGCGCTAGGCGAGCGGCTCTATTCGCGCTGGGATTTCAAGCACATTCTGGCGGGCGGTTACGTCGATATCATTCAGCCGGATGCGTCGCATGCGGGCGGCCTCACCGAATGCCGCAAGATCGCGACGATGGCCGAAGCCTACGATGTCGCGCTCGCGCTGCATTGCCCGCTCGGTCCGATCGCGCTCGCGACCTGCCTGCAGATCGATGCTGTCAGCTACAACGCGTTCATTCAGGAACAGAGCCTCGGCATTCACTACAACAAGGGCAACGACCTGCTCGATTACATCAGGAATCCGGAAGTCTTCAAGTACGACGACGGGATGGTGTCGATTCCGCAAGGGCCGGGGCTCGGGATCGAGGTGAACGAAGAGAAGGTGCGAGAAATGGCGAAGATCGGACACCGCTGGCGCAATCCGGTGTGGCGTCACGCGGATGGCAGCGTCGCCGAGTGGTGATCACCGCCTGAGTCGCGCTTTGACTGCGCCTCGCAGGGCGTTGCTGATCAGCAGGCCCTGCGCGTTGTCGAGTTCGTTCGGCGTCAGCGTGCGCTCGACGGCGCCCAATTTTTCCATCAACACCGCGCGCATCACGCCGGGCAGCACGCCGGCGTCGATGGGCGGCGTGAACCACTTGCCGTCGAGTTTCACGAAGGCGCTCGAACGGCCGCCTTCGGTCAGCTCGCCGCGCTCGTTGACGAAGAGCATGTCGAACGCGCCTTCGGTTTCGGCGGCTTTCCACGCGCGGTCGTAGTCGGCGCGGCGCGTCGTCTTGTGCCTGAGCAAGGCATCGGCGGAATGCTGCGGCGCGAATCCGCGCTCGGATGCCAGCAAAACGTCTACCGTATCCGATTGCAACGGCGCAAGCGGTGCGCTCGTGATCGCGATGCGCCCGCCTTTGTCCAGCGCGATGCGCACGCGATACGGCTTCTCACCTTCGAAGCCCGCGGTATGTTGCGCGGTTTGCTCGTGCAACGAAGCTTCGTCGAGCATGAAACCGAGATACGCCGCGCTCGCCTTCAACCGCGCGACGTGACGGGCGTAATGGCGAATGCCGTCACCGCGCGTGGCGTAGCAGGTTTCGAAGAGCTCGAAACCGGGGTCCGCGCCGGTCAGGAAGCGTGCTTTCAACAGACACTCCTCATATTCGTCGGCGGCGACGCTATCCAGCACGATGCCCGCGCCGATGCCGAGCACGCCGCGCTTCTGCGATGCATCGACGACGAGCGTGCGGATCGCCACCGACATGCAGAAGTCGCCGCTCGCATCGAGCCAGCCGATCGCGCCGGTGTAGAGACCGCGCGGCGTGTTCTCGATTTCGTCGATGAGCTGCATCGTCCGATACTTCGGCGCGCCGGTAATCGAGCCGCACGGAAAGAGCGCGCGCACGATGCTCGCGAACGACGTGCCGGGAATCACGCGCGCTTCGATCGTCGATGTCATCTGCCACACCGACGCGTAAGGCTCGACCGAAAACAGCGCGGGCACGTTCACCGAACCCGTGACCGCGACGCGCGACATGTCGTTGCGCAGCAGATCGACGATCATCACGTTCTCGGCGCGATTCTTCGGGTCGAGGCGCAGCGTTTCGGGATCGGCGTCGCGCGGCGCGGTGCCTTTCATCGGCCGCGCGCGCAGCAGATCGCCGTGTTTTTCGACGAACAACTCCGGCGAGCACGACACGACCGTCCTTCCGTCCGGCAACGCGATGAACGCGCCGAAATGCACGAGCTGCCGGTCACGCAAACGCCGATACAGCGCGAGCGGCGTGCCGAACACGTCGAAATTCAGCCGATACGTATAGTTGATCTGATACGACTCGCCTTCGCGCAACGCGTCCTGCACGGCGCCAATGGCCGCGTCGAACTCGTCGCGCGTGACGCTCGGTTCGATGCCCGCGATGCCTGCCACTTCGTCGTCGGCGAGCCAGGCGCTCGCTTCCTCGCGCGACAGGAACGCACACGAGCGAAACATCAGCACGCGAAACGCATGATCGTCGCCGCGCCCGATCGATCCGAACTGGAGATTGCGCCCGAACTCGTAATCCGCGACGACGAGCGCATGCAGGCCGTCTTGCAGATCGCGCCCGATGTCGGCGCAAACCGAATCGAGATCGCGCGCGTTCACGCACACGCGTTCGCGCACGAAGTCCGTGTACAAACGACTCGACCGCCTTTCGGCGGTCGAGTCGCAATCGTCGAGCAGCGCGAACACCGCGCTGCGCTCTTCGGTTTTCATCGTCATGCTCGCACGACGTACGACTCACTCGACCGCATCAGTCGAAAAAGCTCTTCACGCGGTCGAACCAGCTCTTGCTTTGCGGACTATGCCGCGCGCCGCCCTGCTCCAGCGACTTCTCGAACTGCTTCAGCAGATCGCGCTGAGACTCGGTGAGCTTGACCGGCGTTTCCACTTGCACGTGAACATACAGATCGCCCGCGATGCTCGAACGCAAGCCCTTGATGCCCTTGCCGCGCAGACGGAACGTCTTGCCCGACTGCGTGCCTTCCGGCACCGTGAAGCTCGCGCGGCCCGCGAGCGTAGGCACTTCGATCTCGCCGCCGAGCGCCGCCGTCGTGAACGGAATGGGCATCTGGCAATGCAGGTCGTCGCCGTCGCGCTCGAACACCGAATGCTGCTTGATGTGGATTTCCACATACAAATCGCCGCTCGGACCGCCGTTGATGCCCGGCTCGCCGTTGCCCGCCGAGCGGATGCGCATGCCGTCGTCGATGCCCGCCGGAATCTTCACTTCCAGCGTCTTCGTTTCCTTCACCTTGCCCGCGCCGTGGCAGTTCGCGCACGGATCGGGAATGTAGCTGCCGCTGCCGTGACACTTCGGGCACGTCTGCTGGATGCTGAAAAAGCCCTGCGACATGCGCACCTGGCCCTGACCGTGACAGGTCGGGCAGCTTTCGGGCTTCGTGCCCGGTTTCGCGCCCGAGCCGTGACAGACATTGCAGTTGACCCAGCTCGGCACGCGAATCTGCGTGTCGTAGCCGTGCGCCGCCTGCTCCAGCGTGATTTCCATGCTGTAGCGCAAGTCCGCGCCGCGATACACCTGCGGACCGCTGCGCCCGCGCGCGCCGGCGCCGCCCGCTGCCTGTCCGAAGATATCGCCGAAGATGTCGCCGAAGGCATCGGCGAAACCGCCGAAGCCTTGCGCGCCCGCGCCCGCCATGTTCGGATCCACGCCCGCGTGACCGTACTGATCGTACGCGGCCCGCTTCTGCTGGTCGGAGAGCATTTCGTAGGCTTCCTTCGCCTCCTTGAAATTCTCTTCCGCCTTCTTGTTGTCCGGATTGCGGTCAGGGTGATACTTCATCGCGAGCTTGCGATACGCCTTCTTGATCTCGTCGTCGCTCGCGTTTTTCGCGACGCCCAGAACGTCGTAGTAATCCCGTTTCGCCATGTCGGTTCGATGCCGCCGCGCGTCACGCGGACGGTTCCTGTCAGATGCTGCGGGTATCAGACTGCAACCCGCGCGTAAAACCTTGTGCGCCTCGCCTGAAGCAACGCGCCTCTAAAAACAACGTGCCCGGAGAGCTCGAAAAGCTCGCCAGGCGCGTTCCACGTAAGACGCCAACGCGTCCCGGTGATACCACCGAAAAGGTGCGTGAATGTCGCCATTCACGCGCCCGGTCCGGCGTCAGTCCTTCTTCACTTCCTTGAAGTCGGCGTCGACGACATCGTCGTGCTGCTGGCTCGCGCCCGCATCCGCCGAAGCACCCGCGCCTGCCGCACCCGCGGCTGCGCTCGCCGCGCCTTGCTGCGCCTGCATGTCGGCGTACATCTTTTCGCCGAGCTTCTGCGAAGCCTGAGCCAGCGTCTCGATCTTCGCTTCGATCGTGGCCTTGTCGCTCGCGCCGCTCTTCAGCGTGTCTTCGAGGTCCTTCAGCGCCGCTTCGATCTTTTCCTTCTCCGAAGCGTCGACCTTGTCGCCGTACTCCGCGACGGCCTTCTTCGTGCTGTGAACCAGCGCGTCGCCCTGGTTGCGCGCGTCGGCCAGTTCACGCAGCTTGTGATCTTCCTCGGCGTTGGCTTCGGCGTCCTTCACCATCTTGTCGATTTCCGCGTCCGTCAGACCCGAGTTCGCCTTGATGGTGATCTTGTTTTCCTTGCCCGTTGCCTTGTCCTTCGCGCCTACGTGCAGAATGCCGTTCGCGTCGATGTCGAAGGTCACTTCGATCTGCGGCGTGCCGCGCGGTGCGGGCGGAATGCCTTCGAGGTTGAACTCGCCGAGCAGCTTGTTGCCCACGGCCATTTCGCGTTCGCCCTGGAACACCTTGATCGTCACGGCGCCCTGGTTGTCGTCCGCCGTCGAATACACTTGCGAGTGCTTCGTCGGGATGGTCGTGTTCTTGTTGATCATCTTCGTCATCACGCCGCCGAGCGTCTCGATGCCGAGCGACAGCGGCGTCACGTCGAGCAGCAGAACGTCCTTGCGGTCGCCCGACAGAACCTGACCCTGAATCGCGGCGCCCACGGCGACGGCTTCGTCCGGATTCACGTCACGGCGCGGGTCCTTGCCGAAGAACTCCTTCACCTTTTCCTGCACCTTCGGCATACGCGTCATGCCGCCGACGAGAATCACGTCGTCGATTTCGCCGACCTTCACGCCCGCGTCCTTGATCGCGATGCGGCACGGTTCGATCGTGCGCTCGATCAGCTCTTCGACGAGCGCTTCGAGCTTGGCACGCGTGAACTTGAGGTTCAGGTGCTTCGGACCCGATGCGTCGGCCGTGATGTACGGCAGGTTGATGTCGGTCTGAGCCGTCGACGACAGTTCGATCTTCGCCTTTTCAGCGGCTTCCTTCAGGCGTTGCAGCGCGAGCACGTCCTTGGAAAGGTCGACGCCCTGCTCCTTCTTGAACTCGCCGATGATGTAATCGATGATGCGCTGGTCGAAGTCTTCGCCGCCGAGGAACGTGTCGCCGTTCGTCGAGAGCACTTCGAACTGCATTTCGCCGTCCACGTCCGCGATTTCGATGATCGAGATGTCGAACGTGCCGCCGCCCAGGTCGAACACGGCGATCTTGCGGTCGCCCTTTTCGGCCTTGTCGAGACCGAACGCGAGCGCGGCCGCGGTCGGCTCGTTGATGATGCGCTTGACTTCCAGACCGGCGATGCGGCCCGCGTCCTTCGTTGCCTGACGCTGGCTGTCGTTGAAGTACGCCGGAACCGTGATGACGGCTTCCGTCACCGGCTCGCCGAGGTAGTCTTCAGCGGTCTTCTTCATCTTGCGCAGCACTTCGGCCGAAACCTGCGACGGCGCGAGGCTCTTGCCGTGCGCTTCGACCCATGCGTCGCCGTTGTCGTGCTTGACGATCTTGTAGGGCATCAGGTTGATGTCCTTCTGCACTTCCTTCTCTTCGAAGCGGCGGCCGATCAGGCGCTTGACCGCGTACAGCGTGTTGCGCGGATTGGTGACCGACTGACGCTTCGCCGGCGCGCCGACGAGGATCTCGTTGTCATCCATGTAAGCGATGATCGACGGCGTGGTGCGCGCGCCTTCCGAGTTCTCGATGACCTTGACCTGATTGCCTTCCATCAGCGCCACGCACGAGTTCGTGGTGCCGAGGTCGATACCGATGATTTTGCCCATTTTTTATACTCTCCTAGCTTTGATCGCAGTGGCGTTGCGGCCGGCCTTTCTACGCCGGCTTGTGCCGATTTACCGGGCCGAACGCCCAAAATTCATACCTGTACGCAAGATAAGAGCGTCAGTTTCGATTTCAAGACCCTGCAAACGATGCGGTCTATAGTTTTTTTCGCGGCGGTCCGGCCTGAGACCGCCGTCGAGCGCGCGGATAGGCGCGCTCGCACGCGCGGCGCGCTTACTTCGGCGCGGCAACGGTCACGAGCGCCGGACGCAGCACGCGGTCAGCGATCACATAGCCCTTTTGCAGCACGTTGACGACGGTATTCGGTTCCTGATCGGCCGGGACCATCGAAATGGCCTGATGGCGATGCGGATCGAATTTCTCGCCGACCGGATTCAGCGCGATCACGCGGCCTTTTTCCAGTGCGCCCGTAAGCTGGCGCAGTGTCAGTTCGACGCCTTCGCGGACCTTGGCGAGATCCGTCGACTGATCGGCGAGCGCGGCTTCGAGGCTGTCGAGCACCGGCAGCAGGTTTTCCGCGAAATTTTCGATGGCGAATTTATGCGCCTTCGCGACGTCTTCCTGGCTGCGGCGGCGCACGTTCTCCGTCTCGGCCTTGGCGCGCAGAAATTCTTCCTTCAACGCGGCGATGGTGGCCTGCGCTTCGGCGAGCGCAGCCTCGGCGTCGTTCGGCGCGGCGGCCGCGTCTGCCGGTGCGCCCTGAGGCGCCTGGCTGGCGGCATTGGTGGTGTCGGCGGCCTGGCGCGCGTTATCGTCGGCGGGGGCCGGGTTCTGGCTCGCTGGATTCTCTTGCGTGTTTTCCATGTCGCTGAATAAGTATTGCTGTAGGTTGAACCGGCTGCGAAGACGGCCGGATGAAAGGCCGGGCCGTGTTTTTCGCACTAACGGCCGAAATTGGGGCGCCGGAGACATTTTCAAGCCTTCAAGGCGAATTTTTCGGACTAATTCCAACGCCCGGACGGCGCCGAAATGGCCGGTAACACAGCCTTCGCCGCAGCGCGCAATTTTAAGATTGAGGGGAAGCGCTGAGTCGCCTACACTTCAAAAAAGCAGCGCAGGACGCACGTTTACCCTAATCCTACGAATTGCTACAAACCGCTTTCAGCCCTTGCCCGTTTCCTGATCCGGCCGCTGTCTGACCGGGCAACCCGCTCTTCCGGGGACACCATGAAACTGACCTTTGCTATCGCGGTGGTCGCCCTGGTACTTGTTGCGGGAACGACCACCATCTGCATGTCCGGCGTCGTGACCGACCGAACCACCGAGTACGGCGGCGTTCACGCGACCATCGAAAGCTACTTCAATCCGAACGAGAAAATTTGTCGATAGTGCGCCGGTCGCGCTTCGTCGGCCTGCCCTGCAAGCCCGCCGCGGGCTCGCGGAAATTCTTGCGGCGCTCGGTTTCGGCCATGCGTTTCGCGCGGCCTTCCGCGGTTTCCGCATAGAGCGTCTGCGCGACCGTCGCCGGGCCGCGCACGTCGCAGATTCCGAGCACTTCGATCTGCCACACCAGCCGCTCGATATCGATTTCGACGATATCGCCGACACGCACGTCTTTCGACGGCTTCACGTTCGCGCCGCCGATCTTCACACGGCCCTTCTCGACCGCATCGCTCGCGAGCGAACGCGTCTTGAAGAAACGCGCCGCCCAAAGCCATTTATCGATGCGCAAACGCGCGCCAGGTTCCGTCGAAATGGTGTAGTTCATTGGTGAATGCCTGGAAAAACCGTGCTCAGGCTACTGCTGTGAGCGGCTGCACGGCCTGCACGGGCCAGCCCTGCAAATGCTGCGCGGCGATTTCGCCCAGCGCCCTGATCCACGCGGGCGAGGCGTTCAGGCAGGCGATCCGGTGGAAATGCTTCCCGCCGGCCTTCAGAAATTCGTCGCGCACTTCGATGCCGATTTCCTCAATCGTCTCCAGGCAATCCGCCGTGAAGCCGGGACAGAACACGTCCACGCGCGAGACGCCGCCCGCGCCGAGCTCCGCGACGGTCGGCGCGGTGTACGGCTGAAGCCATTCGGCGCGGCCGAAACGCGACTGGAACGTCACGCGGCATTCGACCGGCGTGAGACCGAGCGCCGACATGAGCAGAGAACCGGTCAACTGGCACTGGTCGTGATACGGATCGCCGAGATCCATCGTGCGCTTCGGCACGCCGTGGAAACTGAGCACGAGTTTGTCGCCGGCGGCGAAATCCGGCTGGCCGTGATGCCGCCAATAATCGCGCACCTGTTCCGCAAGCGCCCCGATATATGCCGGATGATCCGCGTAATGGCGAATCGTGCGGATTTCCGGCTGGCTGCGCACGCGTCTGAGCGCGGCGAATGCGTCGTCGAACGCGGTGGCGGTCGTGGACGACGAGTATTGCGGGTACATCGGCAAAAGCAGGATGCGGTCGGCGCCTTCGAGCTTGAGCTGATTGAGCATTGCGCCGATGCCCGGCGTGCCGTAGCGCATCGCGTAGTCGACGATCACGTGATAGTCGTTCGCCGCGAACAGCCGCCGCAGACCGTCGACCTGCTTTTCGGTGTGCACGCGCAGCGGCGAGCCTTCCGGCATCCACACCTGCGCATATTTCTTCGCCGACGCGCGCCCGCGCAACGGCAGAATCAGCCCGCGCAAGATGAACTGCCACACGAACGAGGGAATTTCGACGACGCGCGGATCGGACAGGAATTGCGCCAGATATTTACGCACTGCCCGCGGCGTGGGCGCGTCCGGCGTGCCGAGATTGATCAGCAGCACCGCGACGCGATGCGAAGCGCTGGGCTGCGAGGGCAACTCGAGGTCGAAACGCATAGAGGAAGCGGGCTAGAAGGGTCGTCGAAAAGGTGAGGACCATTATAGCGGCGCGCCCGAATGCGCATCATTGGCCGAATGGCCGAGTGGCGCGGCCTTGCGCGGCACGTCAGGATGGCGTTACTGATGACTGAGCGACATCGACAGCAAACGCGCGGTGATGTCCACGATCGGAATCACGCGGTTGTATGCCATGCGTGTCGGGCCGATCACGCCGAGCGTGCCGACGATCTTCCCGTTGACCTCGTACGGCGCCGTCACGACGCTCATTTCCTCGATCGGCACGAGATTGCTCTCCCCGCCGATGAAAATCTGCACGCCTTGCGCGTGACTCGACACATCCAGCAATTGCAGGAGGCTCGTCTTTTGGTCGAACAAATCGAAAAGCTTGCGCAGCCGCGCCATGTCGGACGAAAGGTCCGCCACTTCGAGCAGATTGCGCTCGCCGGAAATGAGCACGGTGTCCATGGGATCCGTCTCGGCGGTGCTCGCGACCACGGCGGCCTGCATGAGCGTGGTCATGTCGCCGCGCAACTGGTCGATTTCCTCGCGCAGGCGGCGGCGCACTTCGTCGAAGGACAGGCCCGCGAAATGCGCGTTGATGTAATTGGAGGCTTCCGTGAGCTGCGAAGGCGAATAGTCGCGCTGTGTCGCCATCATGCGGTTCTGCACGTCGCCTTCCGGCGTCACGATGATGAGCAGAATGCGCTTGTCCGACAGCCGCATGAACTCGATCTGCTTGAACATGTGGCTGCGGCGCGGCGTGAGCACGACGCCTGCGAACGACGACAGATTGGACAGCACGCTCGCCGCCGCCGCGACGATCTTTTGCGGTTCCTCGCCCTGCAAACGGGTCTTGACCGCCGTGGTCATGGCTTCGTCTTGCGGCGCTTCTACAGTCAGCATCGTGTCGACGAAGAGCCGGTAGCCGCGCGGCGTGGGAATGCGCCCTGCCGACGTATGCGGACTCGCGACGAGCCCGAGCTCTTCGAGATCCGACATCACGTTGCGGATGGTCGCCGGGCTCAGTTCGAGGCCGGAATGGCGTGATAACGTGCGCGAACCGACCGGCTGACCTTCGGCGATGTAGCGCTCGATCAACGTTTTCAGGAGGGTTTGTGCACGTGGGTCTAGCATGGGGAAATTTTAGCTCAACGTGTCGTATAGCGGCGCGCCGCGCCGGGGGTCTCTCGTTCAACGTCCGCTCCATTCTAGCGATAAACGGCGGGCGCGCCCGGGGGCCATCTTCCACGGTTCTTTTCGCTCTCTGACTATGGTGTAATGCCGGCATGGAAATTGGCCAATTCAAGACCGTCGCGCTCGTGGGGCGCACCAACACGCCAGGCATCGAGGCGCCGCTGAGATCGCTCGCCGATCTCCTGGCGAAGCAGGGCTTCGAGGTCGTGTTCGAGGCGGGCACCGCGAAGGACGTCGGCGTGACGGAGTTCCCCGCGCTCTCCATCGCGGAGATGGGCGCGCGTGCGGACGTCGCGATCGTGCTCGGCGGCGACGGCACGATGCTCGGCATCGGCCGGCAGCTCGCACCGTACAAGACGCCGCTCATCGGCGTGAATCATGGCCGGCTCGGCTTCATCACCGACATTCCGCTCAAGGCGATGCAGGAAATCGTCCCGCAGATGCTCGCCGGCCAGTTCGAGCGCGAGGAGCGCAGCCTGCTCGAAGCGCGCATCGTCCGCAACGACAAGCCGATCTACCACGCGCTCGCGTTCAACGATGTCGTGGTGAATCGCAGCGGTTTTTCCGGCATGGCGGAGCTGCGCGTGTCAGTGGACGGCCACTTCATGTACAACCAGCGCTCGGACGGGCTGATCGTCGCGACGCCTACCGGCTCGACCGCGTATGCGCTGTCGTCGGCGGGGCCGATCCTTCATCCGCAACTGCAAGGCTTCGTGCTCGTGCCGATCGCACCGCACTCGCTCTCGAACCGGCCGATCGTGCTGCCCGACGATTCGAAGGTGACCATTCAGATCATCGGCGGGCGCGACGTCAATGTGAACTTCGACATGCAGTCGTTCACCGCCGTCGAGCTGAACGACGCCATCGAAGTGCGGCGCTCTAAGCACACGGTGCCGGTGCTGCATCCGGTCGGCTACAGCAGTTACGCCACGCTGCGCAAGAAGCTGCACTGGAACGAGCATCCGTCGCAGGACGCCTCGTCTCTCTGAGCTACCGAATACCCCTTCCCCGAAGCGTCCATGCTCCGTCATCTTTCGATTCGAGATTTCGTCATCGTCGCCACGCTGGATATCGATTTCGATCCAGGCTTCACGGTCTTTTCGGGTGAAACCGGCGCGGGCAAGTCGATCCTGATCGACGCCCTCGCGCTCACGCTTGGCGCGCGCGGCGACGCGAGCGTCGTGCGCACCGACCAGGCGCGCGCGGACATCACCGCCGAATTCTCGACGCATCCGCTCGTCGTGCAATGGCTGGACGAGCACGCGCTCACGCAGGACGCCGACTCGGTCATGCTGCGCCGGGTCATCGATTCGAACGGCCGCTCGCGCGCATTCATCAACGGCACGCCCGCGACGCTCGCGCAGTTGCGCGAAGTGGGCGAAATGCTCGTCGATATCCACGGCCAGCACGCGCACCAGTTGCTGATGCGCCCCGACGCGCAACGCGAACTCTTCGATACGCACGCACAATTGCTCGACACCGCCGGCGCCGTGAATCGCCTGTGGCGCGCCATGCGTGACGCGCAGCAGGCCGTCGAGACCGCGCAAACGCGCGACCGCGAACTGCAACTGGAACGCGAGCGTCTCGCGTGGCAACTGAGCGAATTCGACAAGCTCGCGCCGCAACCGGGCGAATGGGAAGAAGTGAGCGCGGAGCATCATCGGCTGTCGCATTCGGCGAGTCTCATCGACGGCGTGCAGGGTGCGCTCGGCGCGCTCTCCGAATCCGACGAGGCGATGATCTCGCAGCTCGGCGCGATCATCTCGAAGGTGCGCGGTCTGGCCGATATCGATCCGGCGTTGAACGACGTGCTCGCCTCACTCGAACCGGCGGAGATTCAGTTGCAGGAAGCGTCGTATTCGCTGTCGCACTACGCGCAGCGGCTGGAGCTCGATCCGGACCGGCTCGCGCAGGTCGAAAGGCGCATGGATCAACTGCATTCGACCGCGCGCAAATTCCGCCTTCAGCCCGAATCGCTGCCCGAGGAACACGACGAGCGCCGCCGCCAGCTCGCCGCGCTGGACGCCGCCGCCGATCTCGACGCGCTCAACGCCGCCGCTGAAAAAGCGCAGGGCGAATATCTCGCGCAGGCCAAGGTGCTGTCGAAGGCGCGCGCGAAGGCTGCGAAAAATCTGTCGAAGGCGGTGACCGAAGGCATGCAGGAACTGTCGATGGCAGGCGGCAGCTTCGACGTCGCGCTCGTGCCGCTCGCCGAAGGCGGCGCGAACGGGCTGGAGCAGATCGAATTTCGCGTCGCGGGCCACGCGGGCGTTGCGCTGCGGCCGCTCGCGAAGGTCGCGTCGGGCGGCGAGCTGGCGCGTATCAGCCTCGCACTCGCGGTGATCGCGAGCACCGCGAGCCCGACGCCCACGCTCATCTTCGACGAAGTGGACACGGGCATCGGCGGCGGCGTCGCGGAAGTGGTCGGACGGCTTTTGCATCAGCTCGGGCGCGACCGTCAGGTGCTGTGCGTCACGCACTTGCCGCAAGTGGCCGCGCGCGGCGATCAGCATTTCCAGGTCGCGAAGTCGTCGGACGATGCCGGGGGCACCGTCAGCACGGTGAAGCAACTGGATCGCGCAAAGCGTGTTGAAGAAGTCGCGCGCATGCTCGGCGGTCTCGAAATCACCGCGACCACGCGCAAGCACGCGAAGGAAATGCTGGCGGCCTGAGCCTTATTACGCCGCGGATGCCACCGCAAACACCCGCTCCCACAACGCCGTCACCGCGTCGCGTTCGGCCTGAACCGCAGCCGGATCGACGCGCGCCTTTTCCATGCCGTCGAGCCGCAACGTGTGCTGGAGCTTGCGGTAATGCCGGTACGCCGCGCCGATCACATCGGCTTCTTCTTCGGCGATCAACCCGCTTTTCGCCGCGAGCTTCAACAGCGTGATATTGCCCGCGTTGCGCAGAAACTCGCTATGCTCACGCGCGTGCAGCAGCACCCAGTACTGCACGATGAACTCGATATCGACCATGCCGCCGCGATCGTGCTTCAGATCGAACAGGTCGCTGCGATTCGGATGCCCGTCGGCGACGCGCTGGCGCATCGACGCGATCTCGCGTGCGAGCGCGGCGGCGTCGCGTTCCATGACGAGCACATCGGCGCGAATCTGCTCGAACGCCGCGCCGATTTCGGCATCGCCCGCGCTGTAACGTGCGCGTGAAAGCGCCTGATGTTCCCAGACCCACGCCGTATTCGCCGCATCGCCCTCGCGGATCTGATAGCGGCGAAACGTTTCGAGGTCGGTCACGAGCAGGCCCGATTCGCCGTTCGGTCGCAAGCGCAAGTCGACATCGAAGAGCGTGCCCGCGCCCGTCGCCGACGTGAGCCACGTGATGAGACGGCGCGTGAACATCGCGTAGATGTCGGAGGCGGCGTCGTCGGGGTCGTCGTAAAGAAAGATGAGATCGAGATCCGACGCATAGCCCAGTTCCTTGCCGCCGAGCTTTCCATAGGCGATGACCGAAAAGCGCGGCGTCTCGCGATGCCGCTTCGGGAACTGCTTCCAGACGGTTCGCACCGTGACGTCGAGCACGGCGTCGGCGAGTTCGGACAGACGGTCGCTCACATGCTCGACGCTCAGATGGCCCGCGAGATCGATCAGCAGAATGCGGAACACTTCGGCCTGATGCGCGTGGCGCAGCAGATCCATCTGATGTTCGGCGTCCTCCGCCGCGTCGAGCCGCGCGATCAGCGACTGCTTGAATCCGGCCCAGTCGAACGGGCTGGCGATGGCTTCGTCGTCGAGCAGTTCATCGAGCAATTGCGGATGGCGAATCAGATAGCCCGCCGCCCAGCGCGATCCCGACAGCACCGACAGCACGCGCTCCAACGCCGCCGGATATTCCGTCAATAACGCCAGATACGCGCCGCGCTTGCCGACGGTTTCGAGCAGATCGAACAGACGCGTGATGGTGTCGACGCGGCGCGGCGCATCGACGGATTGCGCCGCTTCGAGCGCCCGCTGCGCGACGATGTCGAAGCGCTCGCGGCTCTGCGACGGCAAGCCCGCATAACGCGCCGAATTCCACACGCCCGTCAGACGCGACAGCACCGGCGCGGGGTCCGCGAAGCCGAGCTCCACGAGACGCGCGGCGAGTTCTTCCTGCGCGGATTCGTCGGCGAGCGCGCTGCTCCAGATCCACGACGCCGCGGAATCGTCCGCGACGCCGCAGCCGCCCTGCCCGCTCACCTTGTCGGCGAAGATCGCGTCGAACTGCTGCTCGACGCGCTCGCGATGCGCGTCGAGCGTGTCCATCAGCGCCGCATAGTCCGCGAAGCCGAGCGATTTCGCGAGCAACCCGCGCTCATCGTCGGCGACGGGCATCGCGTGCGTCTGCGCATCGTTGCGATATTGCAGCCGATGCTCGACCGTGCGCAAAAACAGATACGCATCGGACAGCGCCTCGCGCACGTTCGGCGCGAGCAGGCCGTGCGCCACGGCGCGTTCGAGCACCGCGAGCGTCGGACGAATGCGAAAATCCGCTGCCTGACCGCCGCGAATCAACTGAAATGCCTGCGCGCTGAACTCGATCTCGCGGATGCCGCCGCGTCCGAGCTTGATGTCGTCGGCCTTGTCGGGGCGCATGGATGCGCGCCGCCGCGCTTCCTGCCGAATTTGCTGATGCAGCGAGCGGATCGCCGCGATCACGCCGTAATCGAGATAACGCCGGTAGATGAACGGCGTCGCGATGGCTTCGAGCTGCTTCACGAGACGCTTCGCGGAATCGCTCTGCGTCTCCGAGACGAGCCGCCCCTTGATCCACGCGTAGCGCTCCCATTCGCGGCCCTGCACGTAAAAATATTCTTCGAGCATGCCCAGACTGCACACGAGCGGACCGGAATCGCCGTTGGGCCGCAGCCGCATGTCGACGCGAAACACGTAGCCGTCCTGCGTGATCTCCGCGAGCGCGCCGATCAGCCGCCGGCCGAGCCGTGTGAAGAATTCCTGCGTCGTGAGCGCGGAACGCGTGCCGCCCGAGGTTTCGCCATCCTCTTCATACACGAAGATCAGATCGATATCCGACGATGCGTTCAGCTCGCGCCCGCCCAGCTTGCCCATGCCGACGACGCCGAGCGTCAGCCGCTCGCCGTCCGGGCCGCGCGGCTCGCCGAAGAGCGCTTCCAGATCCGCCGACAGCACCGCGAGCGCGCGCTGCACCGTGACTTCGGCGAGATCGGTCATCGCGCCGGTGACCTCGGCGACATCCGCCGCGCCCGCCAGATCGCGCTCCATCACCGTGCAGAACACTTCGGTCCGCAGGCGGCGCAACGCGGTCTTGAGCGCGGCTTCGTCGAGGACACCGGTTTCGGTGCACGGCGCGCAGTGCGCGTCGAGCCGTTCTTCGATCCATGCGCGCGTGACGCGCGTGCCCGCCCACTGCGCGACATTCGACGCCAGTTCGGGACGCGCCGAGTACGCGCGCGCCGCATAGTTGGAATAATCGGAACTGAGAAGAGTGGCGTCGGTCATGAAAGGTTGGGTTCGCTCATTGCTTCCGGAAAGACATCGCGATATAAAACCGCGCCGCAAGTCTTGCCGGGCGCGGCTTCGCGAGCGTCCACGAGTGCGCAGGCAGCGGCCGTCGCCGCAGTGCCCGTGTTACATTTCAGCGTCAAACACGCAAAACTACCATATCGCCGAACAGCAGCAGCATGTCCGACAGCAGACGATCCGTCGACCCGACCGAAGTTGGACAAGCCAAGCCCAGCGGCAACGCCGAGCGCGTGCTTTCACGCGTCTTCAAAATCGTTCTCGTCCTCGCGGCCATCGCGTATTTCGTGGTGGCGGGCGTCTATGTCGGCTTGCGCTACATCGTCATGCCGCAGGTCGATTCGTTCCGGCCGCGCATCGAGCAGCTTGTCTCATCGCAGATTCACGCGCAGTTGCACATCGGCAGGATTTCCGCGCGATGGTCCGGGCTTTCGCCGACACTCGATATCGACAATCTGCGCATCGACGCCGCCGACGGTTCGCCGGGCCTCGCCGTGCCGCACGCGAGCGCGAGCATCGCGTGGGCGTCGCTGCTGCATCTGCGGCCGAAGCTCGCGGATCTGACCGTCGACGGGCCGGACATGATCATCGCGCGTAATGCCGACGGCGCGGTTTCCATCGCGGGCGTGCCGATTCCCACGCACCGCACCGGCTCGAACGCCTTCACGACCTGGCTGCTCGGCCAGGACCACATTCTTCTGCGCGACGGCACGCTGCGCTGGCGCGATGCGCAACGCGCCGCGCCCGAGATCGCGTTCAAGCGCCTGCATCTCGCGATCAGGAACGACGGCACGCGGCATCGGCTCGCGCTCAAGGCGCCCGCCGATGGCGACGTGCTGCACGGCCCGCTCGATTTCCGCGCGGATTTCCGTCATCAGCCGTTCTCCGCGATGGGCGCGCCCGTGAACTGGACCGGCCGTCTTTACCTGTCGACCGGGCCGCTCGATCTGCCGACCTTCGGGCGCTACGTGAAGCTGCCGATGCAGATGTACAGCGGCCGCGTCAACAACCAGATCTGGCTGAACTTCGCGGGCGGCGAACTGCAGACAGCGACCGGCGAGCTGACCGGCGCGAACATCGAGTTGCGCGTGCGCGCGACGCAGCCGCGTCTCGAGTTGCCGATCGCGCGCTTCGGCTGGAATCTCGACAGAAAAGACAACGACTACACGCTCGATCTGCGCGACCTGCACGCGGAACTCGGCCAGTTGCCGCTCGACGACGGCACGCCGGTCGCGCGCCTGCTCGTCTCGCGCACGCTGACGGCGACGTACCGGCTGCCTTCCGTCGGCAAGGGGCAATTGCTGCGGATGACGGGCGACACCGTCGACATCGGCATCCTCACGGAATTCGCGCGCGCGCTGCCGCTGCCGGCCAAAGTGCTCAACGAACTCGTGCGCTTCAATCCGCGCGGCCAGATTTCGAACTACACGTTCTTCACCGAACGCGCCGCGCCGAAGACCGAGGAAGAAGCGCTGCAGCAGCGCAAGAAAGGCGACGCGCCGATCCTGCACTACGCGTTCAAGGCCGACCTCAACGGCCTGAGCGTGCAGGCGCAGGAGCCGCCGCCCGGACTCACGATCAACAACCATCCGCGCGCGGGCATTCCGGGCGTCGACAATCTGTGGGGCAGCGTCGACGCGAACGAGAAAGGCGGCAACATCGCGATCGACACGAAGAACGCGGCGGTCATCATTCCCGGCGCGTTTGACGATCCGCGCCTCGCCTTCGATTCCCTGCAAGGCAAGGCGCGCTGGAGCGTCGCGGATGCGGTCGCGCCGGGCGAGCTGCGCCGCGCGTTCACGATCCACCTCGAAACGCTGCGTGTGAAGAACGCGGACGCCGAAGGCGAAGCCACCGCCGACTACTGGAATCAGGGCCACGGGCGCGGCAATCTCGACCTGAAGGCGAAGGTCGCGCATCTGAAGGTGACGAGCCTCGTGCGCTATCTGCCGACGAGCCTCAACGAGCGCGTGCGCGTCTACCTCGGCCACGCGTTGCAGGCGGGCGTCGCGAAGAACGGGACGATCGAAGTGCATGGCGATCTCACGCGCTTCCCGTACGCGAAGTTTCCGGACGCGGGCATCTTCCGCATCAACGCGCCGTTCACCGGCGGCAAGTTCGATCCGACGCCGTTCCCGCCGCGCAAGATGCTCAACGGCCTGCCGAACTTCTGGCCGGCGTTCGAGGGCATCGACGGCACGTTCACGCTCGCGCAGAACAAGCTCGGCTTCGATATCGACCGGGGACATTACCGCGGCGTGAAGGTCTCGAAGGTCGTCGGACGTATCGACGATACGGGCAATCGCGAGACCAAGCTGTGGATCGACGGCAATGCGCGCGGCCCGCTCGCCGACATGCTGCACTATGTCGACGACAGTTCGCTCGGCCTGATGGCGAAGCACGCGACGCGCAAGATCGACGCGAAGGGCGACGCCGCGCTCGCGCTCACGCTCGGCATTCCGCGCTATCGGCCGCCCGCGCCGCAGCCGCCGATCAAGACCGAATACAAAGGCTCGCTCACCTTCGCCGACAACGAAGTCACCTACGGCAATCTGCCGCCGCTTTCGCATCTGCGCGGCCGCGCCGATTTCGCCGCGAAAACCGTCACGCTCGACGGCCTCACCGCGCAACTGCTCGGCGGCGACGTGCGCGCGAAAGGCGGCGTGCAGCCGGACGGCAGCTACGCGATCGACGTGAACGGGCGCATCGGCGCGGACGCCGCCGGGCGGCTCAACCGGAAGATCACGCCGCAGGTCGCCGCGTTCATGAAGCGTATCGAAGGCACCGCGCCTTACGAACTGCACGTGCACGGCCAGAGGAACGCGCTGCCGAACGTGCAGGCGAGTTCCGACCTGACGGGACTCGGCATCGATCTGCCCGCGCCGTTCGGCAAGGCGCAAGGCACGCCGATGCCCTTCTCCCTCACCTTCCAGCCCGCGACCGGCGGCGCAACGGACCTGCATGACGCGCAGCTGAAGTTCGGGCCGGTGACGGCGCATTACGTGTTTCAGCAGATCGGCAAGGCTCAGGTGAAGATCGATCCGCAGGACGCCGCCGAGCCGATGAACATGCGCGCGCGCCTGAAAGTCGTGCGCGGCGTGATCGGCGTGAACAAGACGGCGGATTTGCCGGCCGATGGCGTGAGCGCCGCCGCCGATCTGAACGAGCTCGATGCCGATGCATGGCGCAAGACCATCGCCGACATCAACGCGGCGGCGCCCGAGTCGCCCGCTGCCGGGAACGCGCCGCGCCCGCCGATGAGCGAGAACGTGAAGCAGTTCATCCCGACGCGCGCCGACATCCACTTCACGACGCTCAAGCTGCTCGACCGGCGCTGGGACAACGTCGTGATCGGCGCGCGCGAGTCGGATAACAGCAAGTGGCAGGCGAACATCGCATCGGATCAAATTTCGGGCGATGTCTCGTGGACGCCCGGCGCGACGAAGGAAAGCCCCGGCGCATTGCAGGCGCGCTTCGCGAAGGTCGTGGTTCCCGAGAAAGCGGCGAACGGCGATGCTGCCGCCAAGGTCGTCAGCAGGCCGCCGCGCAACATGCCGACGATCGATCTCATCGTGAACGAGCTCGTGTTTCGCGGACACAGCCTCGGCCGGCTCGAAGTCGACGCGCACAACGAAGTCGTCGCCGACGAGCGGATCTGGACGCTCGACAAGCTCGAACTCACGAATCCGGACGCGACGCTCACCGCGAACGCGATGTGGCGCACGCTGCCGCTCGGCGCCGTGCAGCCGGCCGCCATGTCCAACGCAACGGACGACGGCACCCCGCGCCGCACGTCGCTCGCTTTCAGGCTCGACGTGAAGAACGGCGGCCAGTTGATCGACCGCTTCGGCGCGCCGCACGTCGTCAATTCGGGCAACGGCACGGTGTCGGGTCGCGCGGCGTGGAATGGCGGCCCGACCGCCGTCGACGTCAATACGCTCGACGGCAATGTCGCCGTCGATCTGCGTCACGGGCAGATTCTGCGTGCGCCGGGTGCGGCGAAATGGCTCGGCATTTTCAGCCTGCGCAGTCTCGCGAACCTGCTGACGCTGCATTTCGACGATGTCGTCGGCAAGGGCCTGCCGTTCGAGAAGATCACGGGCAACGCGAAGATCACCGACGGCATCAGCCGCACCGACGACTTCCTGATGGTCACGTCGCCCGCGCGCGTGCAGATGCAGGGCATCGTCGATATGCCGAAAGAGACGCAGGACCTGCACGTGAAGGTAATCCCGACCGTCGGCGCGGGCGCGGTCGCGCTCGGCGCGGCGGTGATCAATCCGCTGCTCGGACTGGGCGCGCTCGCGGCGGACCTCGCGCTGTCGGCATCGATACAAAAGGCGTTTGCGCTCGACTATTCGATCACCGGTTCGTGGAGCAAACCCGTCGTTAAGCGTCTCAATGGCGATCAGGGTAAGATCGAAACACCCGCCGTCGTGGCTCCGGCTGTTGCTCACTGAACACACGGGCGTTCCGGCGGCGCGGTTTTTCGTCCCCTTTTTTGTCGGCACAGAGAGACATGAGCGAAAGATCGAGCGAAAGCGCGTCCCCGTTTCAGGTCGCCGCGCTGCAAATGGTCAGCACGCCGGACCGCGACCGCAATCTGGCCGAGGCTGGCAGCCTGATCGCCCAGGCCGCGCGCGGCGGCGCGCAACTGGTGCTCCTGCCCGAATATTTCTGCTACATGGGCTTCAAGGACACCGACAAGCTTGCGATCCGCGAAACGCCAGGCGAAGGTCCCATCCAGCAATTTCTGTCCGATGCGGCGCGCGAGCATCGCGTGTGGATCATCGGCGGGACGCTGCCGCTGCAGTCGGCGGAACCGGATCGCGTGCTGAACACGACGCTCGTCTTCGATCCTTCCGGCAAGCAGGTCGCGCGCTACGACAAGATTCATCTGTTCAATTTCGAAAAGGGCGAGGAATCGTTCGACGAAGCGCGCACCATTTGCCCCGGCAGCGAAGTGCGGACGTTCGACGCGCCGTTCGGGCGCGTGGGATTGTCGGTGTGCTATGACCTGCGCTTTCCGGAGTTGTATCGGAAGCTCGGGGATTGCGCGCTGATGGTCGTGCCCTCCGCGTTCACCTACACCACCGGCCGCGCGCACTGGCAGACGCTGCTCACGGCGCGCGCCGTCGAAAATCAGTGCTACGTGCTCGCGGCGGCGCAAGGCGGCCATCACGAGAACGGACGCCGCACGTGGGGTCACAGCATGCTGATCGACCCGTGGGGCGAAATTGTGGACGTTAGAGATGAAGGACCGGGCGTCGTGATGGGCGGCATCGATTTGCAGCGCATCGCCGCCGTCCGGCAGAGCTTGCCGGCTTACCGGCATCGCGTGATCGGGTGAATCGCGCGCGAACTTGAAGACGCGGGTTTTTTCCCGCACATGATGTGAGTGGTTCAGAACGTAGAATAGGCTGCAAATCGTCTGAAAATATCATCGAACTCGTCACAGAACACGCAATAGGCACCGCATGAATATCATCGAACCCGGCATTCGTAACCTGGTCACGGCGAAGGACGTTTTGCTCACGCCCTACGGCCTCGACGAAGGCCTGATCACCCGCACGCTGGCGGAAATCTTCACGCATCGCGTCGATTACGCGGACCTCTATTTCCAGTCCACGCGCAGCGAAGCGTGGAGTCTCGAAGAAGGCATCGTCAAATCGGGCAGCTTCAGCATCGATCAGGGCGTGGGCGTGCGCGCCGTGTCCGGCGAGCGCACGGCGTTCGCTTACTCCGATGACCTGTCACCCGAATCCATCCGCCAGGCCGCGATCGCCACGCGCGCGATCGCCAAGGCAGGCGGCGGCAAGCACAAGGTCAAGCCGGCGAGCACGCTCACGGGCGTCTCGGGCCGCGATCTGTATCTCGCCGCCGATCCGCTGCATTCGCTCGATGCCACCGCCAAGGTCAAGTTGCTCGAACGCGTCGAGCAGATGGCGCGCGCCAAGGACCCGCGCATCACGCAAGTGATGGCGGGCATGGCCGGCGAATACGATGTCGTGCTCGTCGCGCGCAGCGACGGCGCGCTCGCCGCCGACGTGCGCCCGCTCGTGCGCGTGTCCGTCACGGTGATCGCCGAGCAGAACGGCCGGCGCGAAATCGGCACGGGCGGCGGCGGCGGACGCTTCGACTACGGCTATTTCACCGACGCGATCCTGCAGAAATACGTCGACGATGCGGTGCACGCCGCGCTCGTCAACCTCGAGGCGCGCCCGGCTCCGGCTGGCGCGATGACCGTCGTGCTCGGGCCGGGCTGGCCGGGCGTGCTGTTGCACGAGGCGGTCGGACACGGGCTGGAGGGCGACTTCAACCGCAAGGGATCGTCGGCGTTCGCGGGAATGATCGGCGAGCAGGTTGCGGCGAAGGGCGTCACCGTCGTCGATGACGGCACGCTGCCGAATCGGCGCGGCTCGCTCAATATCGACGACGAAGGCAACCCGACGCAGTGCACGACGCTCATCGAAGACGGCATTCTCAAGGGCTACATCCAGGATTCGCTCAACGCGCGCCTGATGAAGATGCCGGTCACGGGCAACGCGCGGCGCGAATCGTACGCCGCGCTGCCGATGCCGCGCATGACCAACACGTACATGCTCAACGGCGACAAGGACCCGCAGGAAATTCTGGCGTCGGTGAAGAACGGCTTGTACGCGGTGAATTTCGGCGGCGGCCAGGTCGATATCACCAACGGCAAGTTCGTGTTCTCGGCGTCCGAGGCGTACATGATCGAGAACGGCAAGATCACGTATCCGGTGAAGGGCGCGACGCTGATCGGCAGCGGTCCGGAATCGCTCAAGTACGTGACGATGATCGGCAACGATATGTCGCTCGATAGCGGCGTCGGCGTGTGCGGCAAGGAAGGCCAGAGCGTGCCGGTGGGCGTCGGGCAGCCGACGTTGCGCATCGAGAAGATGACGGTCGGCGGGACGGTGTGATATTTCATGCGGAATTTCCGCATTGATCGGGATGAGATCCAGCGTTCTCGTTCCTTTCGATGCGGATTGTCCGCGTTCTTGCGCGTGCGGGGTTGTCAGCGCTGCACGTTTGAGGTTATAAAAGCAGTCACAATTTTTTTCGACTAACGTTCGAGTCCTTTTCCGATCCATCATGTCCGCCAAGTTTTATTTTTATTTCTTTTGGCATCTCAGACCGCTGGCGGATCGAGAGGGTGAGTCGTACACAGGTTGAACAAACCAAATTCCCGAGAAAACCGCCAGCGAGTCTGGCGGTTTTTTTTCGTCTCATAGTTTGATTAGAACGCTGCCGCTGGAGAACCGACATGCCCCCGCACAATACCGATGACGTTCGTATCCGTGAACTGAAAGAGCTGACCCCGCCCGCGCATCTGATCCGCGAATTCCCTTGTGCCGAGCCGGTTTCGGAGCTGATCTACAACGCGCGTCAGTCGATGCATCGCATTCTTCATGGGATGGATGACCGGTTGATCGTCATCATCGGGCCGTGCTCGATTCATGATCCGAAGGCGGCTATGGAGTATGCGGGACGGTTGATCGAGCAGCGCAAGCGGTTTGCGGGCGAGCTGGAAATCGTGATGCGGGTGTACTTCGAGAAGCCGCGGACGACGGTTGGCTGGAAGGGGCTCATCAACGATCCGTATATGGACAACAGCTTCAAGATCAATGATGGGCTGCGCGCCGCGCGGGAACTCCTCATGCATATCAATGAGCTTGGGCTGCCTGCGGGTACTGAATACCTCGATATGATCAGTCCGCAGTACATCGCCGATCTGATCTCTTGGGGGGCGATCGGGGCTCGAACGACTGAATCGCAGGTTCATCGTGAGCTTGCGTCAGGATTGTCATGTCCGGTCGGGTTCAAGAATGGCACGGATGGCAACGTGAAGATTGCCGTCGATGCGATCAAAGCGGCGTCGCAGCCGCATCATTTTCTTTCGGTTACCAAGGGCGGCCATTCGGCGATTGTTTCCACCGCCGGTAATGAGGATTGCCACATCATTTTGCGAGGTGGTAAAGCGCCGAACTACGATGCCGCGAGTGTCGATGCGGCTTGTTCCGATATCGGGAAAGCGGGTTTGGCGGCGCGGTTAATGATCGATGCGAGTCACGCTAATAGCTCGAAGAAGCACGAGAATCAGATTCCGGTTTGCGAAGATATCGGCAAGCAACTCGCTGCAGGTGATGAGCGGATTGTTGGGGTGATGGTGGAATCGCATCTGGTTGCCGGGCGGCAGGATTTGAAGGAAGGGTGTGAGCTCACCTACGGCCAAAGCGTCACCGATGCTTGTATCGGGTGGGATGAAAGTGTCAAGGTGCTGGAGGGGTTGGCGGAGGCGGTTAAACAGCGGCGGGTTGTGCGGGGCGGGGGTAACTGAAGGAACTGCTCTGCCTCGACTTAGATCACTTGACTATGCTCACCGTGGGATTCCCGATCCACGGTGATTTCGGATTTTGTCTCACTCGCTTAACGGAGCGCTGACCCGCGCCCGTTTGATTATTTTTAATTCACGATCGAGTTCTCTAGATTGTTCTAAAACACGGAATCGGAGGACTATGTTTTTTGTAAGAGTCTCAGCGGCAAAAAACCGGCAAAGCCGGGATGTATCGAACCCTAACTTAGGATTCGTCGCGCTTCCACAAAACATCGGTTCCTCCATCGGCCCGATTAAGCACGCGGGAAATCACAAAGAGAAAATCGGATAGTCGATTCACATACCTCCGCGGCGCCTCATTAACTCCCGCGGTTTGCACACGCCCCAACGCCACAATCGCCCTCTCCGCTCTCCGGCAGACCGTCCGTGCAACGTGAGCCAAAGCCGCCGCCCGCGACCCACCCGGCAAAATAAACTCTTTCAACGGCGGCAACGTAGCGTTGTATTCGGCCAGCCACGCATCCAACTGCGCCAGATGGGATTCCTGAATCATCGAATGCCCCGGAATCGACAACTCGCCGCCAAGATCGAAGAGATCGTTCTGAATCCGAGTTAAAGCATCCCGCACGTCAGAAGGCATCGGCTCACACAGCAGCACGCCGACACACGAATTCAACTCATCGACATCTCCGATCGCGGCGATCCTTGCATCGTCTTTCGATACGCGGCTGCCATCGCCCAACCCGGTCGTTCCATCATCGCCGGTACGTGTGGCGATCTTGCTCAAGCGGTGACCCATCGCTGACTCCCTGAAAAACGAACCAAAAAGCGGACAAAATCCACGGCCCATTATAGGCACGCGCCCCTCCGCAAAAGCCCGCCGCGCCGGCCCGCGCCCCGACGGCGTAAAATGAGATAAGCACCGTACGGTCTTCGCGCCAATCGCAAACTGGCAAGACGCCCCGAGCATCACGCGAACGCCACCAAACGCCAAAGCCAACGCCAAAGCCAAAAACACAAAGCCGCATCGCCCGGAGACACGCACGTGAATCACCCCACCGAACACCCGGCGCTCCAGAAACGCCCCTTCCCCGCCGCGCTTCTCGATGCCCTGAAGCAGCAATTCGCCGACCGCGTCTCGACATCGCAAGCCGTGTGCGAACATCACGGCCGCGACGAATCGCCGTTCGATCCGCAACTTCCCGATGCCGTCGTGTTCGCGCGCAGCACCGATGAAGTGCAGACCATCGTCAAGCTCTGCGCCGAACACGACGTCGCCATCATTCCCTACGGCAACGGGTCGTCGCTCGAAGGGCATCTGCTGGCGGTGCAAGGCGGCGTCTCCATCGACTTGTCGGAGATGAACCAGGTCGTCTCGATCAACGCCGAAGACCTCACCGTCACCGTCCAGCCCGGCATCTCCCGCAAGCAGCTCAACGAAGCGCTGAAAGGCACCGGCCTCTTCTTTCCGATCGATCCCGGCGCGGACGCCAGCATCGGCGGCATGTCCGCGACGCGCGCCTCCGGCACCAACGCCGTGCGCTACGGCTCGATGCGCGAAAACGTGCTCGCGCTCACCGTCGTGCTCGCCGATGGCCGCATCATCAAAACCGGCACGCGCGCGCGCAAATCGTCGGCGGGTTACGACCTCACGCGTCTTTTCGTCGGCTCGGAAGGCACGCTCGGCGTCATCACCGAAATCACCGTGCGCCTCTATCCGCAACCCGAGGCGATCTCGGCGGCCGTGTGCGCATTTCCGTCGATGGGCGACGCCGTGCGCGCCGTCATCGAAACAATCCAGATGGGCGTGCCGATCGCGCGCGTCGAATTTGTCGACAAGCTCGCGGTGCGCGCGATCAATCGTCACTCGAACCTGACGCTGCGCGAATCGCCGATGCTGTTCTTCGAATTCCACGGCACCGAATCCGGCGTCAAGGAACAGGCGCAGACCGTGCAGGACATCGTTGCGGAGAACAAGGGCGAGGACTTCGAATGGGCCACGCGCCCCGAAGACCGCAGCCGTCTCTGGAACGCGCGCCATTCCGCCTACTTCGCGATGCTCCAACTGAAGCCCGGTTGCCGCGCCGTCACGACCGACGTCTGCGTGCCGATCTCGCGCCTCGCCGAATGCGTCGAGGAAACGGAGAAGGATCTGCAAGGCTCGTACTTGCCGAGCCCGATCGTCGGTCACGTCGGCGACGGCAATTTCCACGTCGCGATGCTGCTCGATCCGGGCAGGCCCGAAGAACTGGAAGAAGCCGAGCGCATCAACCGGCTGATCGTCGGGCGCGCGCTGCGGATGGGCGGCACGTGCACCGGCGAACACGGCGTCGGCCTGCACAAGATGGGCTTCATGCTCGACGAGCACGGCGAGGACGCCATCGGCACGATGCGCGCCATCAAACAGGCGCTCGATCCGAAGAATCTGATGAACCCGGGGAAAATCTTCGCTTTCGAAGGCTGACGAACTCGCGCAAGATGCACGCATGACACAGGCGGCACTGACCGCGCAGCATCGAAAAAGGAGGAGACGTGAACGCACCCGACGAGCTCAAGTCCGAGCAGATGTCGCCCAACCTGCCGCACGAGGACGCGCCCGAACTGGGCGAAGATCAGCTCGCCGCGCGTCAGCGTGAAGTCGTGCAGGCGCTGATGGCCGTGCTGCCGACGCACTGCCTGCTCTTTCGCGAGGAAGACACGGCCGCGTATGAATGCGATGGCCTCGCCGCATACCGGCGTCTGCCGCTCGCCGTCGCGTTGCCGGAAACCGAAGCACAGGTGCAGCGCGTCGTGCAGATCTGCGCGCGCCTCGCCATTCCGATCGTCCCGCGCGGCGCGGGCACCGGCCTCTCCGGCGGCGCCATGCCGATCCGCCACGGCATCGTGCTGTCGCTCGCGCGCTTCCGCAAGATCGTCGAAGTCGATCCGTACGCGCGCACCGCGACCGTGCAGCCCGGCGTGCGCAATCTCGCGATATCGGAAGCCGCCGCGCCCTACGGCCTCTACTACGCGCCCGATCCGTCGTCGCAGATCGCGTGCACCATCGGCGGCAATGTCTCCGAAAACTCGGGCGGCGTGCACTGCCTGAAATACGGCCTCACGGTCCACAACGTCCTGCGCGTGCGCGCCGTGACGATGGACGGCGACGTCGTCGAATTCGGCTCGCTCGGCCCCGACGCGCCCGGCCTCGATCTGCTCGCGGTGCTGATCGGCAGCGAAGGCATGTTCGCGATCGTCACCGAAATCACCGTCAAGCTGATCCCGAAGCCGCAGACGGCGCAAGTCATCATGGCGAGCTTCGACGATGTCGTGAAAGGCGGCAACGCTGTCGCGGCGATCATCGCGGCGGGCATCATCCCCGCCGGCCTCGAAATGATGGACAAACCCGCGACGCGCGCCGTCGAAGAATTCGTCAACGCCGGCTACGACCTCGACGCCGCCGCGATCCTGCTCTGCGAATCCGACGGCACGCACGATGAAGTCGCCGAGGAAATCGTCCGCATGACCGCCGTGTTGCGCGAGCACGGCGCGGCGCGCATCCAGATTTCGCGCTCCGAAACCGAACGCCTGAAATTCTGGTCGGGCCGCAAGAACGCGTTCCCGGCGGCAGGCCGCATCTCGCCGGACTATTACTGCATGGACGGCACGGTGCCGCGCCGCTCGATCGGGCCGCTGCTCAAGCGAATCGAGGAGATGGAGAAGAAATACGCGCTGCGCTGCATCAACGTCTTTCACGCCGGCGACGGCAACATGCACCCGCTGATTCTCTTCAACGGCAACGATCTCGACGAATGGCATCGCGCCGAGGCTTTCGGCTGCGACATCCTGGAGTGTTGCGTCGAACTGGGCGGCACGGTGACGGGCGAGCATGGCGTGGGCATCGAAAAGATCAATTCGATGTGCGTGCAATTCTCGCCGGAAGAGCGCGACACGTTCTTCGCCGTGAAGCGCGCGTTCGATCCGCCGGGCCTGCTCAATCCCGACAAGGGCATCCCGACGCGCGCGCGCTGCGCCGAGTACGGGAAGATGCACGTGCGCGGCGGGCTGTTGCCGCATCCCGAATTGCCGCGCTTTTAGCCGGGGGAACGCGTTCCGCTATCCACGTTTCCCCGCGTGTGGCGCCGTTAAGCGGCCGGTACAATCGACCGGACAGCCGTAAAAACAGAATTCGAGAGCGGAACATCCATGGAACAGGACGACATCGTCGCCGGCTGGTCGGAGAGGATCGCCCGGGCCACCGAAACCGGCACGCTGCTGCGCATCCGCGGCGGCGGCACCAAGGACTGGTACGGTCAGACGCTCCAGGGAGAAATCCTCGACACGCGCGCGTATCGCGGCATCATCGCCTACGATCCGGCGGAGCTTGTCATCACCGCGAAGAGCGGCACGCCGCTCGCCGAAATCGAAGCCGCGCTGCGCGAGCACAATCAAATGCTGCCGTTCGAGCCGCCGCACTTCGGTCGGAACGCGACGCTCGGCGGCTGCATCGCCGCGGGGCTCGCGGGCCCGCGCCGGGCGTGGACCGGCGCGCCGCGCGATTTCGTGCTCGGCGCGGTCGTCATGAACGGGCACGGGCAAGTGCTGCATTTCGGCGGTCAGGTCGTGAAGAACGTCGCGGGTTATGACGTGTCGCGGCTGCTCGCCGGATCGCTCGGCACGCTCGGGCTGATTCTCGAACTGTCGATCAAGGTGCTGCCGCGCCCCGTCGCGGAAGCCACGCTGAAATTCGACATGCACGCCACCGACGGCGTGCGCAAGCTCAACGAATGGGGCGGCCACGCGCTGCCGATCTGCGGCTCCGCCTGGCGCGACGGCACGCTCGCGCTGCGTCTCGCGGGCGCGGAAGCCGCCGTGAAGACCGCGCGCAATTCGCTCGGCGGCGAAGTCGTCGATGCGGTCGAAGCCGATCGATTCTGGATCGGCATGCGCGAACAGACCGATCCGTTCTTCGCCGTGATCGAGCCGCGTTCGGCGCTGTGGCGGCTCGCGTTGCCGTCGATCGCCGAGCCGCTGCATCTGCCGGGCGCGCAACTGATGGAATGGGGCGGCGCGCAGCGCTGGTGGATCACCGACACCGATCCGCAAACCGTGCGCATCAGCGCGAAGCAGGCGGGCGGCCACGCGACGATCTTCCGCGCCGGCTCCGCCTACGATCGCAATGCGGGCGTGTTCACGCCGCTGCCCGCGCCGCTCATGAAGATTCATCGTGGATTGAAAGCCGCATTCGATCCGGCGCGCATCTTCAATCGCGCGCGTTTGTATCCCGACTTCTAGGCTCATCGATGCAAACCAATCTCGCCGAATTCATCCGCGGCACGGCCGATGGCGACGAAGCCGACGCCATCCTGCGCAAGTGCGTGCACTGCGGCTTCTGCACGGCGACCTGCCCGACGTATCAGTTGCTCGGCGACGAGCTCGACGGGCCGCGCGGGCGCATCTATCTGATGAAGCAGATGTTCGAAGGCGCGCCGGTGTCGCGCAGCACGCAACTGCATCTGGATCGCTGCCTCACGTGCCGCAATTGCGAGAGCACGTGTCCGTCGGGCGTGCAGTACGGGCGGCTCGTCGAGATCGGACGCAAGGTCGTCGAGGAAAAGGTCGAGCGGCCGATGCGTCAGCGTCTGCAACGGCGCCTGCTCGCGAGCTTCCTGCCGAACAGCACGCTCTTCACGCCCGCGATGAAGCTCGGCCAGCAGTTCCGCGGCATTCTTCCGCGCAAGCTGCGCGCGAAGATTCCGGTGCCCGAGCGGCCGCTCGCCGCGCCCACGAACAAGCACGAACGCAAGATGCTGATGCTCGCCGGATGCGTCCAACCGGCGATGATGCCCAACGTCAACACGGCGACCGCGCGCGTGTTCGACGCGCTCGGCATCGAGATCGTCACGGCGCCGGGCGCGGGCTGCTGCGGCGCGATCCGCCTGCATCTCGGCTACAACGACGACGCGCTCGACGACGTGCGCAACAACATCGACGCATGGTGGCCGTACGTGGAAAGCGGCGTCGAGGCGATCGTGATGAACGCGTCGGGCTGCGGCGCGACCGTCAAGGAATACGCGCATCTGCTGCGCAACGATCCGGCGTACTCGGAGAAGGCGCAAAAGATCGTCGATCTGACGCGCGATCTCGCCGAAATCCTTCCGATGTACGAAGAAGAGCTCGTCGCTCTCGCGCGGCGGCGCGGCGTGCACACCGTCGCGTTTCATCCGCCCTGCACCCTGCAGCATGGGCAGCAGATTCGCGGACGCGTCGAGCATCTGCTCACCGCGCTCGGGCTCGAAGTGCGCCTTCCCGCGGATAGCCACTTGTGCTGCGGATCGGCGGGCACGTATTCGGTGCTGCAGCCGAAGCTCTCGTACACGCTGCGCAATCAGAAGCTCGACCGGCTGGAGAAGCTGGAGCCGCAACTGATCGTGTCGGCGAATGTCGGCTGCATCGCGCATCTTCAGAGCGGCACGTCCACGCCCGTCACGCACTGGATTCAACTGCTGGAGCATCTGCTGTACGGCTGACGCCGCTTCGTATAATGAGTGGCTCGACCGTCCTACGTCCAAGCATGTCCATCGCTCAACATCTCGAAGAAGTCCGGCAGCGCATCGCGAAGGCGGCGCACGACGCGTCGCGCGATGCGTCGTCGGTCTCGCTGCTCGCCGTGTCCAAGACCTTTCCCGCGAACGACGTACGCGCCGCCTTCGAAGCCGGCCAGCGCGCGTTCGGCGAGAACTACGTGCAGGAAGGCGTCGCGAAGATCGCCGAGCTCGCGGATCTGCGCGGCGAGATCGAATGGCATTTCATCGGGCCGCTGCAATCGAACAAGACGAAGGTCGTCGCCGAGCAATTCGACTGGGTGCATTCCATCGACCGGCTGAAGATCGCCGAGCGGCTTTCCGCGCAACGTCCGCAAGGCGCGCCCGCGCTCAACGTCTGCGTGCAGGTGAACGTGAGCGGCGAGGCGTCGAAGAGCGGCGTCGAACCGGATGAAGCCGCCGCGCTCGCGCATGCGGTCGCCGCCCTGCCCGGCTTGCGTCTGCGCGGCCTGATGGCGATTCCCGAACCCGCCGGAACGCTCGACGAACAACGCCGGCCGCACGCGCGTCTGCGCGAACTGATGAACACGCTGCGCGCCGGCGGCCTCGATCTCGACACGCTCTCGATGGGCATGTCCGCCGATCTCGAAGCCGCCGTGCTCGAAGGCGCGACGATGGTGCGCATCGGCACCGCGATTTTCGGCGCGCGCACTTACACCACCTGACCTCACCATCCACCATGAAAATTGCATTCATCGGCGGCGGCAATATGGCCGCGGCGCTCATCGGCGGTCTCATCAAGCGCGGCACGCCGCCGGCCGACATCTACGCCATCGACATCAACGACGAAGCGCGCGCGCGCACGGCGAAGCAGTTCGGCATCACGACGGGCGCGGCCGTCGACGCGACGCTCGCCGGATACGACGCGATCGTGCTCGCCGTGAAGCCGCAGGTGCTCAAGGGCGTGGGCGAAGCGCTCGCGCCGCATCTGTCGAAGCAGACGATCATCAGCATCGCGGCGGGCATTCGCGCGACGGATCTTTCGCGCTGGCTCAACGGCTACACGCAGATCGTGCGCACGATGCCGAACACGCCCGCGCTGATCGGCATGGGCGTGACGGGCCTCGCCGCCTTGCCCGGCGTGTCCGATGCAGCGAAGGCGCTTGCCTCAGAGGTGCTGGAAGCGGTCGGCACGGCCGTCTGGTTCGACGACGAAGCGAAGCTCGATGCCGTCACCGCGATTTCCGGCAGCGGTCCGGCCTACGTGTTCTATTTCATCGAAGCGATGCAGGAAGCCGCGCGCCAGCTCGGCATGGACGAGGCGCAAGGCCGCGCGCTGGCGGTGGCCACGTTCACCGGCGCGGCGCAACTGGCGGCGCAATCGGGCGAACCGGCGAGCGTGCTGCGCGAGCGCGTGACGTCGAAGGGCGGCACGACGGCGGCGGCGCTCGCATCGTTCGATGCGCAAGGCGTGAAGGACGCGATCGTGCGCGGCGCGCTGGCGGCAGAAGCGCGGGCGAAAGAGATGGGGGATGAATTGGGCGGCGCCTGAGCGAACGCGCCCGATTCATGTGAAAACGGCAGCCTCGTGAGGCTGCCGTTTGTTTTTAGCGCACCGCGTAATGCAGCGCGATGCCCGCGAACAGCATGCCGCCGAGCCAGTTGTTGTGCTTGAACGCAGCAAAGCACGCCATGCGTTCGCGATTGCGGATCAGCCCGTAGTGATAGACCGCGCAGCCCGCCGCCGCGAGCCAGCCGAGCCAGTAGAGCCAGCCGTATCCGAGCGCAATGCCGATGCCCACATAAATCCCGAGCGTCGCCGCATAGCACAGCATGACGGCGAGCACGTCATACCGGCCGAAGGTGAGCGCCGACGTGCGGATGCCGATCTTGATGTCGTCGTCGCGATCGACCATCGCGTATTCGGTGTCGTAGGCGACTGACCAGAACACGTTCGCGGCGAGCATGATCCACGCGAGCATCGGCACGTGGTTCTGCACGGCGGCGAAGGCCATCGGAATGCCGAAGCCGAACGCGATGCCGAGATACGCCTGCGGAATCGCGAAGAAGCGCTTGGTGAACGGATACGAGCCCGCCACGAACAGCGCGAACACCGACAGCTCCTTCGTGAGCGTGTTGAGCGGCAGAATCAGCAAAAACGCGACGAGCGCGAGCGCCGCCGCGAGCGCCACGGCTTCCCACGCCTTGATCTTGCCCGACGTAATCGGCCGCTCCGCCGTGCGCTTCACGTAGCGGTCGAAGTCGCGATCGGCGTAATCGTTGATCGCGCAGCCCGCCGAGCGCATCAGAATCGTGCCGATGACGAAGATCACGAGCAGCATCGGCGACGGATGGCCGTCGGATGCGATCCACAACGCATTGAGCGTCGGCCAGAGAAGCAGCAGGCTGCCGATGGGCTTGTCGAGGCGCACGAGGCGCATATAGAGCGGAAGACGGGCGAACATGGCGGACCTGGCGGCGAAAATTCACGACGAGCTATTTTAGAACAGCCCGAAAAGCAAAAACCCCGCGTGAGAGCGGGGTTTCATCAGTTCGCAAACGGCAAAAGCTTTAAGCCAGCATCGCGCGCAGCATCCACGCGGTCTTCTCGTGCGTCTGCATGCGTTGCGTGAGCAGGTCGGCGGTCGGCTCGTCGTTCGCGGCTTCCGTCGCCGGGAAAATCTCGCGCGCGGTGCGCACGACGGCTTCCTGGCCTTCCACCAGTTGACGGATCATGTCTTCGGCAGCCGGCACGCCGTCCGCTTCCGGAATCGACGACAGCTTCGCGAACTCCTTGTAGCTGCCCGGCGCGTGCACGCCCAGCGCGCGAATGCGTTCGGCGATCGAATCGACGGCGAGCGCGAGTTCGGTGTATTGCGTCTCGAACATCAGATGCAGCGTGTTGAACATCGGACCCGTCACGTTCCAGTGGAAGTTGTGGGTCTTCAGATACAGCGTGTACGTGTCGGCCAGCAGACGGGACAGCCCATCGGCGATTTTCTTGCGGTCTTTGTCGCTGATGCCGATATTGACGGCAGGTGCAGTGCCTTTCTTCGCCATGATGACTCCGTGAGAGTTGATTCGAACGATGCGAGCGCCGCGCGCAAACCCTTGCCGCGCGGCGTTTCGAGCGCTCGACAGTGTATCGTAGAAACGGGGATCGATTCATTGCGCCATAAGGGCTTCGAGCGCTTGCCGCTGCGCCCCGATGTCGCATTCCCCGCGCCGCCGGCTCACGTTCAGACGCCAATGACTCCGCTCGCGACGACGAGTCCATACCCCGCCGCGACGATGCCGAACGCGATCGCGACGCGCACGCCGCGCGAAGCCTGAACGCTCGTCGCCTCGATATGCTCGACCGCTTGCGCGATGTGATTCAACGCCTGAGACATGATGTTTTCTCCCGTGTGTCGTGATGCCGCTGTCAGACGGCGGCGGCATGTTCCTCGTCGACGATCTGGCCGAGCTTCGCGAGCGCGTCGATGACGCCCTGCGCGTAAGCGGGATCGATGCGCCGGAAGTGCTCGATCTGCCGCGCGACGATGTCATTCGGCACGCCATGAATGTGCCGCGCGATGTTGCCGAAGAAGCGTTCGCGCTGTCCTTCGTCGAAGAGCCTGAAGAGCGCGGCCGGCTGGCTGTAGTCATCGTCGTCCTCGCGATGGTCGTAGCGAAACACCGCGCCGCCCGCGAGCGGCGGCTCGTTCGCGTTCGCGTCCTGCGCGAATTCGCTGAACCGATTCGGCTCGTAGTTCACGCGGCCGCCGAGATTGCCGTCGATGCGCATCGCGCCATCGCGATGAAACGTATTGGCTACGGCCGCACGCGGCGCATTCACCGGAATCTGATGATGGTTGATGCCGAGCCGATAGCGCTGCGTGTCGCCATACGAGAAGAGACGCCCCTGCAACAGCCGGTCCGGCGAAAAGCCGATGCCCGGCACCACGTTCGCCGGCGTGAACGCGGCCTGCTCCACATCCGCGAAATAGTTCTGCGCGTTTCGATTCAACTCGATCACGCCGACATCGATCAGCGGATAGTCCTTGTGCGGCCAGACTTTCGTGATGTCGAACGGATTCACCGCCGACTTCGCGGCCTCGTCTTCCGTCATCACCTGAATGCGGAAATTCCAGCGCGGGAAATCGCCGTCCTCGATGTGATCGACGAGATCGCGCTGCGCGCTCTCGCGATCGCCCGCGATCACGGCGGCGGCTTCGGCATCGGTGTAGTGATCGAGCGGCTGCTGCGACTTGAAGTGGAATTTCACGTAGAAGCGCTCGCCGTCCTTGTTGATGAACGAGAACGTATGCGAGCCAAAACCGTGCATCTGACGGTAGTTCTTCGGAATGCCGCGATCACTCATGAGGATCGTCACCTGATGCAGCGATTCCGGATGACGCGACCAGAAGTCCCACGCCGCCACGTTGCTGCGCAGGTTCGTGTACGGATCGCGCTTTTGCGTGTGGATGAAGTCGGGGAATTTCAGCGGATCGCGGATGAAGAACACCGGCGTGTTGTTGCCCACGACGTCCCAGTTGCCTTCTTCCGTGTAGAACTTGATCGAGAAGCCGCGCACGTCGCGTTCGGCATCGGCGGCGCCGCGCTCGCCCGCGACCGTCGAGAAGCGGATGAAGATCGGCGTTTCCTTGCCGATGTCCGCGAACAGCTTCGCCTTCGTGTAGCGCGAGATATCGTGCGTCACGCGGAACGTGCCGAACGCGCCGGAACCCTTCGCGTGCACGCGGCGCTCGGGAATCACTTCGCGATCGAAGTGCGCGAGCTTTTCGACGAGCCAGAAGTCCTGCAACGTGACCGGGCCGCGCGGGCCGGCGGTCTGCGAATTCTGGTTGTCGCCGACGGGCGCGCCGGCGGCGGTCGTGAGTCGTTGGGTCGTCATCGTGATGCTCCTGCTTTTGAGATTTGGCGTGAGATGAATCGGATCGGAGCGCGTCAGGCGACGCGGGCGAAATCGGCGAGGATCGAGACCGCGATGTCGCGCAGCGTGTCCCAGCGGTCGAAGAAGGTTGCGGCGGTCATGGAATCCTCCCGGTGAGACAGTGAGAGGATCGTAACTTAGACTATCGATTTATTTAATTCGATTAAATTTATCTATCCGATAGCCGTGATGCGGCACCACAAACGACAACGCCGCGCTCCGTTGCCAGAGCGCGGCGTTTGCAAAGGGAAAGCATGGGATCAGTTCACGGCGACAGGCATATCCAGCTTCTTCACGCCCGGCAGATCGCAATTGGCGATCGCATCGGAAATGGCGTCGATCGCGGGCATGCGCGTGAAGCTCTTGCGCCACGCGAGCACGACGCGCCGGTCCGGCACGGGTTCATCGAAGGGCACGTAACTGAGCAGGCCCGAGTCGATGCCCGCCGCGTGCGGCTTCACCTCGCTCACCGACATGCGCGGCAGCACCGTGATCCCGACGCCGCTCGCGACCATATGGCGGATCGTCTCCAGCGACGAACCTTCGAACGTTTTCTGGATGCCGTCCGCGTTCTGCGAGAAACGCATGAGTTCCGGGCACACGCCGAGCACGTGATCGCGGAAGCAATGGCCGCTGCCGAGCAGCAGCATGGTTTCCTGCTTGAGATCGTCCGGATCGATCTTCGGACGGTTCTCCCACGCGTGGCCCGACGGCATCGCGACGACGAACGGCTCGTCGTAGAGCGCGCGCACCATCAGACCGGTTTCGGGAAACGGCAGCGCCATGATCGCGACATCGATTTCGCCCTGCTTCAACAATTCGATGAGCTTGAGCGTGTAGTTCTCCTGCAGCATGAGCGGCATCTGCGGAACCGCCTTGATCATCTGCTTGACCAGCGTGGGCAGCAGATACGGTCCGATCGTGTAGATCACGCCCAGACGCAGGGGCCCGACGAGCGGATCCTTGCCCTGCTTGGCGATTTCCTTGATGGCGAGCGTCTGTTCGAGCACGCGCTGCGCCTGCGTCACGATCTGCTCGCCGATGGGCGTCACGCTGACTTCGCTCGTACCGCGCTCGAAGATCTGCACGTTGAGTTCGTCTTCGAGCTTCTTGATGGCCACCGACAAAGTCGGCTGGCTGACGAAGCACGCCTCGGCCGCGCGGCCGAAATGCCGTTCACGCGCGACCGCGACGATGTACTTCAGTTCAGTGAGGGTCATTGGAGGCCAATGAAATACATTGATTCGATAGGTTTGAGTTATACACCCGCCGGACGCCGTTCGACAACTTCTGCCGAGTCGCCGGTCCGCACAGGTTAAATAGGGACCGACATAGCCCGCGCGAGTTCAGTCACGCCTTCAAATAGTGCTCCCGCGCGCCGAGCCAGCGCGCGAGATGGCGCGTCACGGCGTCGGGAAAGCGCGCGAGCATCTGATCGGCGGCTTCCCGCGCCGGTTCGATCAGCCAGCCATCGTTTTCGAGACTGGCGAAACGCAGCATCGCTTCGCCCGATTGCCGCGCGCCGAGAAATTCGCCGGGACCGCGGATTTCGAGGTCGCGCCGGGCGATCTCGAAGCCATCGGTGGTTTCGCGCATCGTTGAGAGGCGCGCGCGCGCCGTCTGCGACAGCGGATTCGCGTACATCAGCACGCACACCGACGCCGTGCTGCCCCGCCCCACGCGCCCGCGCAACTGATGCAGCTGCGCGAGGCCGAAGCGCTCGGCATGCTCGATCACCATCAGCGATGCGTTCGGCACATCGACGCCGACTTCGATCACCGTCGTCGCGACGAGCAGTTGCACTTCGTTGCGCGAGAACGCGTCCATCACGGCGGCTTTCTCGGCAGGCGCGAGCCGGCCATGAACCAGCCCGACGCGCAATTCCGGCAGCGCCGCGACGAGCGTCTCGTACGTTTCGACGGCGGTCTGAAGCTGAAGTGTCTCGCTTTCTTCGATCAACGGGCACACCCAATACACCTGCCTTCCGGTCAGCGCCGCCTCGCGCACGCGGCCGATGATCTCGTCGCGCCGTCCGTCCGAGACGACTTTGGTGAGAATCGGCGTGCGGCCGGGCGGGAGTTCGTCGATGGTCGAGACGTCGAGATCGGCGTAATAGGTCATCGCGAGCGTGCGCGGGATCGGCGTCGCGGACATCATCAGTTGATGCGGCTGGAAGTCCTGCTTTCCGTCCGCCGCGTTCAGCGCCTTCGCGCGCAACGCGAGCCGCTGCGCAACGCCGAAGCGATGCTGCTCGTCGACGATGACGAGCCCGAGGCGCGCGAACTCCACCGCGTCCTGGATGATCGCGTGCGTGCCGATGATGAGCTTCGCCGTGCCGAGCGCCGCCGCTTCGAGCGCGGCGCGTTTCTCCTTCGCCTTCAGACTGCCCGCGAGCCACGCGACCGTGACGCCGAGCGGCTCCAGCCAGCCGCGCAGCTTGCGCGCGTGCTGCTCGGCGAGAATTTCGGTCGGCGCCATGAGCGCGGCCTGATAACCGGCGTCGATGGCCTGCGCCGCCGCGAGCGCCGCGACGATCGTCTTGCCGCTGCCGACATCGCCTTGCAGCAGACGCTGCATCGGATGCGCGAGCGTCAGTTCGCCCGCGATTTCCGCGACCACGCGTTGCTGCGCGCCGGTCAACGCGAACGGCAGCGCGCGCAAAAGACGCACGACGAGCGACGCGTCGTCGTCGGGCGCGCGGCGCGGCATCGCGGGCGCGGCGCGCGTGCGCCGCTCTTCGTGCGCGCGTTTGAGCGACAACTGCTGCGCGAGCAACTCCTCGAACTTGATGCGCGTCCAAGCCGGATGCGTGCCGTCGATGAGCGCGGATTCGTCGGAATCGGCGTGCGGATGGTGCAGCGTCCTGACGGCATCGAGCAAGCCGGGCACGTTCAGCGGCTTCAGATGCGTTTCAGCAATCGGCGCCGGCAGCAGTTCCGGCAAATCGACGCGCGTGATCGCGTTGTCGATCGCCTTGCGCAAATACGCCTGCGAAATGCCCGCCGTCGACGGATAAACCGGCGTCAGCGCTTGCGGCAGCGGCGTGCCGTCATCGACGGGTCGCACCGCCGGATGCACCATCTCCAATCCGAAGAAACCGCCGCGCACGTCGCCGCGCACGCGCAGACGCACGCCGATCGCCATTTGCTTGACCTGCGAGCCGTAGAAATTGAGAAAGCGCAGCGTGAGCTCGTCGCCGGCGTCGTCATGGATTTTCACGAGCAACTGGCGGCGCGGCCGATACGCGATTTCGTTGTCGAACACGACGCCTTCGGTCTGCGCGATATCGCCCGGAATCAGCTCGCCGATGGGCGTGAGCTGCGTTTCGTCCTCGTAGCGCATCGGCAGATGAAGCACGAGATCGATGTCGGATTTCAGGCCGAGCCTGGCGAGCTTGTCCGCTGTCTTGACGACCGGTTTCGGCTTTGCATCCGCCTTCGCCTTCTTTTTCGCCGGCGCGGCGGCGCGCGGCGCTTCGCTATCCTCCACGGTCAGCGGATCGGTCGAGGCGGCTACGCGGCGGTCGGACAAGGGCATTGACTCTCTTCGCAAGTACAATATGGGGTTTGTTCAGCGCGATTGCACTTCGTTCGCGCCTGATCGCGCTACGTTCAAGCCATGTTCACGCTTTCTGATTTCGATTTTAATCTGCCGCCCGAGCTGATCGCGCAGAGCGCGCTCGCCGAGCGCAGCGCCAGCCGTCTGCTCGAAGTGACCGGCGGCACGCTCGTCGACCGCCGTTTCTCCGAGCTGCCGGGTCTCATCGACGCCGGCGATCTGCTGGTGTTCAACGATACCAAAGTCCTGAAGGCGCGCTTCTTCGGCCAGAAGGCCAGCGGTGGACGCGTCGAGGTGCTGGTCGAACGGCTGACCGGCGCGACCACGGCGCTCGCGCAGATCCGCGCGAGTAAAAGTCCCGTCGAAGGCACCACGATCCGTCTCGCCGATGCGTTCGACGTGACCGTGGGCGAGCGCGTCGAGCCGTTCTACACGCTGCACTTTCCGGCCGAATGCCTGACGCTGATCGAGCAGTACGGCCGCCTGCCGCTGCCGCCGTACATCGAGCACGACGCCGACGCCTACGACGAAACGCGCTATCAGACCGTCTATGCGGCGAATCCGGGCGCAGTGGCCGCGCCGACCGCCGGCCTGCATTTCGACGACGCGCTCTTCGCGGAACTGGAAAAGCGCGGCGTGGAGCGCGCGACGCTCACGCTGCATGTCGGCGCGGGCACGTTCCAGCCGGTGCGCGTCGAGAACATCGCCGAGCACAAGATGCACAGCGAGTGGTACGACCTGCCGCAATCGCTCGTCGACCGCATCGCCGCGGTGAAGGCGCGCGGCAACAAGGTGATCGCGGTCGGCACGACGTCGATGCGCGCGCTCGAAGCCGCCGCCCGCGACGCCGCCGAAGCGGGCCGGCCGCTCTCCGCGACACAAGCCGAAACCGATATCTTCATCACGCCGGGATACGCGTTTCGCGTCGTCGACCGGCTCGTGACGAACTTCCATCTGCCGAAGTCGACGTTGCTGATGCTCGTCTCCGCGTTCGCCGGCATGGACACGATCCGCGACGCGTATCGTCACGCGATCGAGCAAAAATACCGTTTCTTCAGTTACGGCGACGCCATGTTGCTGACGCGCCGCGACTAGTTTTTTCAACCGATGCGCTGGACTGTTTTCCAGTGGCAGGAACTCACATGACAACGACCCACACTCCGCCCGACAACGGGCTCAAGTTCGAACTGCTGACGACCGACGGCCAAGCGCGCCGCGGCCGCCTCACGCTCAATCACGGCGTCGTCGAAACGCCGATCTTCATGCCGGTCGGCACTTACGGCACCGTCAAGGCGATCCAGCCGCGCGAGCTGGAAGAGGTTCGCGCGCAGATCATCCTCGGCAACACGTTTCACCTTTGGCTGCGGCCTGGGCTGGAAGTCATCGGCGCGCATGGCGGTCTGCACAAGTTCATGGGCTGGAACCGGCCGATTCTGACCGACTCGGGCGGCTTTCAGGTGTTTTCGCTCGGAGAACTGCGCAAGATCACGGAAGAAGGCGTCACGTTCGCATCGCCGATCAATGGCGACCGGCTTTTCCTGTCGCCCGAAGTGTCGATGCAGATTCAGAAAGTGCTGAATTCCGACATCGTCATGCAGTTCGACGAATGCACGCCCTACTCGACCAACGGCATCCCGACCTCGCACAAGGACGCCGCCGATTCCATGCGCATGTCGATGCGCTGGGCGAAGCGTTCCATCGACGAATTCAACGGGCTCGGCAATCCGAATGCGCTGTTCGGCATCGTGCAGGGCGGCATGTTCGAAGACCTGCGCGACGAGTCGCTCGCGGGACTTTCGGAGATCGGTTTTCATGGCCTCGCGATCGGCGGCCTGTCGGTCGGCGAACCGAAGGAAGACATGATGCGCGTGCTGAATCACATCGGCCCGAAGCTGCCCGCCGACAAGCCGCATTACCTGATGGGCGTCGGCACGCCGGAGGATCTCGTCGCGGGCGTGGCGGCGGGCGTCGACATGTTCGACTGCGTGATGCCCACGCGCAACGCGCGCAACGGCTGGCTCTTCACGCGTTTCGGCGATCTCAAGATCAAGAACGCGACGCACAAGAACTCGATGAAACCGCTCGACGGATCCTGCACCTGCTACACGTGCCAGAACTTCACGCGCGGCTATTTGCATCACCTGCATCGCGTGGGCGAGATTCTCGGCGCGCAGCTGAATACGATCCACAACCTGCACTACTACCTGCAACTGATCGGCGAAGTGCGCGAATCGATCGAAACGCACACGTTCGAAGCGTTCCGCAAGACTTTTGCGGAGAATCGCGCGCGCGGCGTCGATTGATTTCGGCGTCGAAACAGCCGATCCAGCATTACAATCGCCTTTCTATCGCTTCGCGAAATGCTGCCGGAATTTGGGAATGTGCGTCGTAACGGCTTGATGACAAAGCGCATTCCCGGAGTCTCGCGGCATGGGCGAGTGGTAGAATAGCGGGCTAATTTCTATTCGAGTTTTTCGAACGTATTTGTGACGTTTTAACGGAGAGACCAACGTGTCGTTCATTTCCAATGCCTTTGCACAAGGCACAACCGGTGGCGCGGAATCGAGCCTGATGAGCTTCCTGCCGCTGATCCTGATGTTCGCGGTGCTGTACTTCATCATGATCCGTCCGCAGATGAAGCGTCAGAAGGAGCATCGCAACATGCTCGCCGCCATGGCCAAGGGCGATGAAGTGGTGACGAACGGCGGCATCGTCGGCAAGATCACGAAGGTGACGGACGCATACGTGGGCGTGGAAATCGCCGAAGGCACGGAAATCACCATCCAGAAGGCAGCCGTGACGACCATTCTCCCGAAGGGCACCATCAAGTCGCTGTAAGGCCACGCGTTCCATCGCGTCCGGCGCGGCCTCGCTCACCGAGCCATCCGTGTCCACTCCTCGGCGCGCTTGACGCCGGACGCTCTCTCCTCCGAAGCCAACTTTCCGGTCGGCCATCCCCATGAATCGTTATCCCCTCTGGAAGTATGTCGTGATGCTGGTGGCGCTCGTCATCGGCCTCGTGTACACGCTCCCCAACTTCTTCGGCGAGGCGCCCGCAGTTCAGGTGTCGAGCGGCAAGGCAACGGTCAAGCTCGACTCGACCACGCTCTCGAATGTCGAAGCCGCGCTCGCCGCGAGCAATATCAAGGCCGACGAAGTCACCTTCGACAACTCGCAGCTGAACGCGAACATCCGTGTGCGCCTGAAGGACACCGACACGCAGCTGCACGTGAAGGACCTGTTGTCGAAGACGCTGAACACCGATCCGGGCGATCCGCAGTACATCGTCGCGCTGAATCTGCAGAGCGCCTCGCCGCGCTGGCTGACGGCCCTGCACGCGCTGCCGATGTACCTCGGTCTCGACCTGCGCGGCGGCGTGCACTTCCTGCTGCAGGTCGACATGGCCGGCGCGCTCAACAAGAAGCTCGACTCCGACGCCGCCGACGCGCGCACCTATCTGCGCGACCGCAATATCCGCGACGGCGGCGTGAACCGCGTCGGGCAATCGGTCGTCGTCAGCTTCTCCGATCAGTCGAGCGCGGACAACGCGCGTACCCTGCTCCAGACGGGCGTGTCCGAACTGCAATGGACCACGCGCCAGAGCGGGGACGGCGTCCAGGTCGTCGGCACGTTCTCGCCGTCCGCGCAGAAAATCGTCGAAGACGGCGCGCTCAAGCAGAACATCACCACGCTGCATAACCGCGTGAACGAACTCGGCGTCGCGGAGCCGGTGATCCAGCAGCAAGGCTCCGACCGTATCGTGGTCGAGCTGCCGGGCGTGCAGGACACGGCGAAGGCGAAGGACATCATCGGCCGCACGGCGACGCTCGAAGCGCGCCTCGCCGATCCGGTCAACACCTATATCGGCCCGAACGACGCCGTGCCTCCGGGCGACGAAGCGTTCAAGCAGGGCGACCGCCTCGTGCTGGTGCGCAAGCAGGTGATCTTCACCGGCGACCGCATCATCGACGCGTCGGCGGGCTTCGACGATCATCAGCGTCCGTCGGTCAACATCCGTCTGGATTCGGCGGGCGGCCGCTCGGTGTCGGCGGTGTCGCGCGACAACATCGGCAAGCCGATGGCGATGGTCCTGTTCGAAAAGGGCAAGGGCGAAGTGCTGACGGTCGCGACCATTCAGTCCGAACTCGGCGACCGCTTCTCGATCACCGGCCAGCCGACGCCGCAGGCCGCAACCGATCTCGCGCTGCTCCTGCGCGCCGGTTCGCTCGCGGCGCCGATGGACATCATCGAGGAACGCACGGTCGGCCCGAGCCTCGGCGCGGACAACATCAAGAAGGGCTTCGATTCGGTGCAGTACGGTTTCGCCGCGATCGCCGTCTTCATGATCGCGTACTACCTGCTGTTCGGCGTGTTCTCCATGCTGGCGCTGTCGGTGAACCTGCTGTTGCTGGTCGCCGTGCTCTCGCTCCTGCAGGCGACGCTGACCTTGCCGGGTATTGCGGCTATCGCGCTCGCGCTCGGTATGGCGATCGACGCGAACGTGCTGATCAACGAACGTATCCGCGAAGAACTGCGTAACGGCGCGCCGCCGCAGACCGCGATCCAGGAAGGCTTCAAGCACGCCTGGGCGACGATTCTCGACTCGAACGTCACGACGCTGATCGCCGGTCTGGCGCTGCTCGCGTTCGGTTCGGGCCCGGTGCGCGGCTTCGCGGTCGTGCACTGTATCGGCATTCTGACGTCGATGTTCTCGGCGGTGTTCTTCTCGCGCGGTCTCGTGAACCTTTGGTACGGCGGCAAGAAGAAGCTGAAGTCGCTGGCGATCGGTCAGGTGTGGCGTCCGGAAGGCACGAACGCCGAAGCGGCGGCAGCGGCGTATCTCGCGGCGCAGCGCGGCGACGAATCGCCCGTCGACGAAATCGTGAAGACCGCGAAGGGCAAGACGAAGACCGCCGCGCCCGCGCCCGCAGCCGCGCCGCGCGCCGCGAATCAGGCGCAAGCGCGCACGGGCAAGCCGACGGTGCGCCGTCGTTCGGGCCCGGGCGTCGATCAACAGAAACCGGGCGAGTCCCGCTGAATCCGCTGAGTCCGGAGAAATAGACTATGGAATTCTTCCGCATTCGCCGCGATTTGCCGTTCATGGAACGCGCGTTGATATTCAACGTGATTTCGTTCGTGACGTTCCTCGTGGCTGTGTTCTTCCTGGTGCATCGCGGCCTGCATCTGTCGGTGGAGTTCACCGGCGGCACGGTCGTCGAGGTGCAGTATCCGCAAGCCGCGCAGCTCGAGCCGGTGCGCGCGTCGATGTCGCGACTCGGCTATGCCGACGCGCAGGTGCAGAACTTCGGCACGTCGCAGGACGTGCTGATTCGCCTGCCGCTCAAGCAGGGTCTGACGTCCGCGCAGCAGAGCGATCAGGTGATGACCGCGCTCAAGGCCGACAACGCCGACGTGAAGCTGCAACGCGTCGAGTTCGTCGGTCCGCAGGTCGGCAAGGAGCTCGTGACCAATGGCCTGCTCGCGCTCGCGTGCGTGGTGATCGGCATCGTGATCTATCTGTCGTTCCGCTTCGAGTGGAAGTACGCGGTGGCGGGCATCATCGCGAACTTGCACGACGTGGTGATCATTCTCGGCTTCTTCGCGTTCTTCCAGTGGGAGTTCTCGCTGTCCGTGCTGGCGGCGATTCTCGCGGTGCTCGGCTATTCGGTGAACGAGTCGGTGGTTATCTTCGACCGGATTCGCGAAACCTTCCGCAAGCAACGCAAGATGAGCGTGAAGGAAGTGATCGACCACGCAATCACGAGCACGATGTCGCGAACCATCATCACGCACGGCTGTACCGAAATGATGGTGCTGTCGATGTTCTTCTTCGGCGGACCGACGCTGCATTACTTCGCGCTGGCGCTGACCGTCGGTATTCTGTTCGGTATCTATTCGTCGGTGTTCGTCGCGGCGGCGCTCGCCATGTGGTTCGGCGTGAAGCGCGAGGATCTCGTGAAGGACAAGAAAGACAAGTTCGATCCGAACGATCCGAACGCGGGCGCGCAGGTTTGAGCGTCACGCGCATCGCAAGGGCGTAAAAAAAGCGGCCGGTCTTCAGAGACCGGCCGCTTTGCTTTTGAGGCGTCGAGACTTACTGCTTCACGCCCTCAGCCTGGATATGCAGCACCGTCTTCAGGCTGAAACCATACGACTTGCCGTAGTCCATGCCGAAGTCGCCGCGATCGAAGGTCGTCGTCGCTTCAACGCCGCACACTTCCTTCTTCATCATCGGGTTCATGAAGCACTTGAAGCTGTCGATCTTCAGGTTGATCGGCTTCGTCACGCCGTGCATCGTCAGCGTGCCGATCACTTCCGAGGGCTTGTCGCCGTCGAACTTGATCGACGTGCCCTTGTACTCCGCCGTCGGATACTTCGCGACATCGAAGAACTCGGCCTTTTGCAGATGCTCGTCCAGCTTCGCATTGCCGGTGTTGACCGAAGCGATGTCGATCGTCACGTTCACCGTGCCGGTCTTCGCCGCGCGATCGAGCGTCACTTCGCCGCTGCTCTTGTTGAACTTGCCGCGCCACGTCGACACGCCACCGAAGTGATCGGCCTCGAAGCTCGGATAGGTGTGGTTCGGGTCAAGCTTGTACGTGTCGGCGGCCATCGCGCCGAACGACATACCCAATGCGAGCGCGCCCGCAGCGATGATCGAAAGCTTTTTCAAGTTCTTCTCCTACTCATTAAAAACGCTGATATGCGTCGTGTATAACAAAAATACCGCTCACTTCTTCGCGGCAACGATGTGAAACTTGATGACGACATCGTCCGCGACGATCGACGTATCCTTCCATTCGCCCGTCCCGACATCGAACTGGGTGCGCTTGATCGGCAGCGCGCCGTCGAAGGTTTCCGTCGCGCCCTGCTGCGTGACCGTCACCGGAACCGTGACCGTCTGCGACTTGCCCTTGATCGTGATCTTGCCGGTCACGTTGTACTTGTTGCCGCCCGCCGGCGCGATCGCGCTCGAGACGAACGTCGCGGTCGGATACTTTCCCGCATCGAACCATTCGGCGCCGCGCACCTGCTTGTTGTAGTCGTCGTCGCCGAGGTCGTAGCTGCCGGTGTCGATCGTGATGTTCGCCGTGCCCGCCGTCGGCTTGGCCGGATCGAACGCGATCTGCGCGCTGAACTTGTTGAACTTGCCGTCGGTCGGCACATTCATCTGCTTCGACGTGGCGGTCACCGTGCTCTTGCTCGTGTCCACCTGCGCATGCGCGAGCGCGACGAAGGCGAGCGATGCCGCCCCGGCCAGCATCCAACGATTGAGTTTCACTTTCATGTGTGCCCTATTCAAACGGTTCGATCGAACAAACCGGTATTGGAAATCATAAGAACGCGATAACAATCAGCCGCCGGGAAACGCCCTGCCAACGGCGAAGAAACAATGCGACGCGCTTATCTGAGAAACGGCAGCATGCGTGCGAGCAAGCCGTCGCGATCGACGAAATGGTGCTTCAGCGCAGCGAGCACGTGCATGACGACGAAGAACAGCAAGGTGTAATTCAACGCGACATGCACGATGCGCAGCGTCGCCTTCAGCGCCTTGTCCGGCCCGATGATCGTCGGCAGCGGCAGCACGCCGAGATACACCACCTGAATGCCCGCCGCCGAGCTGTAGAGATAACCGGAAGCGGGAATGACCAGCATCAGCACATAGAGCAGGACATGCGTGAGATGCGCGGCGCCCTGCTGCCAGCGCGGCATGCCTTCGGGCATCGACGGCGCCGGGTGCGTCGCGCGCCAGACGAGGCGCAAGAGCGCGAGCGCGAACACCGTCACGCCGATCCACTTGTGCCACGAGAAGTACTTGAGCTTGGTCGGCGTGATGCCCGGGATATCGGTCATGATCCAGCCGAGCCAGAAGCCGCCCACGATCAGCAACGCGATCAGCCAGTGCAGGCCGATCGCCGTTGCGCTGTAACGTTGCGCCGGTACTGTCGCCGCGATGCGAGCGGTACTTTCCATATTGCTTTCACCCATGTTTTCGATGTTGCCCGGCCGGTCGCCAACGACGACAAGCATTCACGGCCGCCATGCTACCTCAACAATAACGAAACGCCAGCGCGCGAGGCGCTCCGCGCGACAGCCGCAAACCCAATCCGGGCATGACTTTGCGGGGTTTCGAGCCGCGCGCGTGCAACGAACTATTTCACGCGTGCAACGGTCGATGAAGACGCGAACAAGCGGCGCGAACCCCGGCGGATTCCGGCATCAACGCATTAACGAACGACCCGGCGGATTAATTCCGCGCCTGAAGAGGCTTTCCGGCCAAATGTGACTGCTCGTCGCCATTTGATACCATGCTGCTACCAATTTCGCTGGCCCGCTGTTTGCTATGCCCTCTCGGAGCCGGTCCTCGCGGCGCCCGACCATAACGCTCGACACGCCTCGGGCCTCGACCATGAACGCGAACGAACCGGATGATCTGATCGCGTGTCACGAATGCGACGCGCTCTTTCATAAACGTGCCCTGCCTCATCGCACTTCGGCGAAATGTCCGCGCTGCGGATCGCTGCTGTATCGGAGCATCTCGTCGAACCTCGACAAGATCTGCGCAATGACGCTCGCCGCGCTCGTCACGTTCGTGATCGCGCAGGGCTTTCCCATCGTCGAGCTGGACGCGAACGGGCTCACGTCGGAGACGACGCTCATCGGCGCAATCATCGCGTTGTGGAACGAGCAGATGGAAATCATGGCCGTGCTCGTCTTCTGCTCGACCATCCTGTTTCCGCTGTGCGAACTGCTCGCGCTGTTATATGTGCTGCTCCCGCTGCGTTCCGGCTACGTTCCGCCGGGCTTCAACGCACTTCTGCGCGGCATTCAGCTCGTGCGTCCGTGGGGCATGATCGAAGTCTTCATGCTCGGCGTGCTCGTCACGCTCGTGAAGATGGTAAGCATCGCGCGCGTGATTCCCGAAGCGGCGCTCTTCGCGTTCGGCGCACTGACGCTCATGTTCGCGGTCGTCGTGAGCTTCGATCCGCGCGCGCTGTGGGACATCGCGAGCCGGCTCGGCACGCGCGAACCGAAGCGCATCGCAACCGAAGCGAGGCAGAAATCGTGAGTGATTCCATCGATCCGAACACGGGCGAAGCCGCGCGCGAAACGCTCTACACCACGGCGTCGGAGGCGAAGGTCGTCGGCTGTCATGCGTGCGGGCTCGTGCAGCCGCTCGCGCATACCATCGAGAAGCAACGCTGCACGCGCTGCGATGCGGTCGTGCACCGGCGTCATCCGGATAGCATCGCGCGCACGTGGGCGCTTCTGATCAGCGCGGCGATCCTCTATATCCCCGCGAACCTGTTTCCGATCATGCATACGTCGTCGATTCTCGGTTCCGAAGACGACACCATCATGAGCGGCGTCGCGCTCTTCTGGAACGACGGCGACTATCCGCTCGCGGCGGTGATCTTCGTCGCCAGCATTCTCGTGCCGATGCTGAAGCTCGTCACGCTCGGCTTTCTCACCATCAGCGTGCAGCGGCGCTCCACATGGCAGCCGCGTCAGCGCACGACGCTCTTTCGCATCGTCGAGGGCATCGGCCGCTGGTCGATGCTCGATGTCTTCGTGATCACGCTCACCGTCGCGCTCGTGCGCTTCAAGTCGCTCGCCGTCATCACGCCGGGGCCGGGCGCGCTCGCGTTCGCGTCGGTCGTCGTGCTGACGATGATCGCCTCTATGCAATTCGACCCGCGCCTCATCTGGGACAACATCGACCCGTCAGGAAAGAGACATGACTAGTGCCCAAGGTCCGAACGACCCGAAGCAGCCCGCGCCGCCCGCCGATGACAGCCGCAACGGCGGCCCGGGCAAAGGCGGCGGCCTGCCGCCGAACCTGCCCGATCCCGTGATCGAGCCGCGCAGCCGCTGGCTGCCGTCGCTCGTGTGGGTCATTCCGCTCGTCGCGGCGCTGATCGGCGTGATTCTCGTCGTGAAGACGGTGTCGAGCCGCGGGCCGACCGTGACCATCAGCTTCGTGTCGGCGGAAGGTCTCGAACCGGGCAAGACGAAGGTGAAGTTCAAGGATGTCGATATCGGCACGGTCAAGACCATCACGTTGTCGAAGGATCATTCGCGCGTGCTCGTCGATGTGCAGCTCACCAAGGAAGCCACCGATTTCGCCGTCAAAGACACGCGCTTCTGGGTCGTGCGTCCGCGCGTCGCGGCAAGCGGCGTGACCGGGCTGTCCACTCTGCTGTCGGGCGCGTATATCGGCGTCGATGCAGGCAAATCCACCGACGATCAGTCGTATTTCGTCGGACTCGAAACGCCGCCCGCCGTCACCGGCGACCAGAAAGGCCACACCTTCACGCTGCACGGCGAATCGCTCGGCTCGCTCGATATCGGCTCGCCCGTCTACTACCGGCGCGTGCAGGTCGGGCAAGTGGTCGCGTTTTCGCTCGACAAGGACGGCACCGGCGTCACGCTGCAGGTGTTCGTGACTGCGCCCTACGATCAGTACGTCGGCACCAATTCGCGCTGGTGGCATGCGAGCGGCGTCGATCTGCGGCTCGATTCGAGCGGCTTCACGCTCAACACGCAATCGCTCGCGACGGTCGTGCTCGGCGGCATCGCGTTCCAGACGCCGCCGAACCAGCAGTCCGGCCCGCAGGCGCAGAACAACGCGACCTTCCGTCTGGCCGGCGATCAGTCCGACGCGATGCGCGATCCCGACGGTCAGGCCGTGCACGTCGTGATGAACTTCAACCAGTCGCTGCGGGGCTTGTCGGTCGGCGCGCCGGTCGATTTCCGCGGCATCGTGCTGGGGCAGGTGACGGGCATCGGGGTGCAATACGATCAGAAATCGCATTCGTTCATGATGCCGGTCACGATCGATCTCTACCCCGACCGCCTCGGCCGGCGCGCGAAGCAGGCGCTGCCCGAACAAGGTTCGACGGCGAGCCAGGACATGCTGCAACTGCTCGTGAAGCGCGGCCTGCGCGGCCAGTTGCGCACCGGCAACCTGCTGACGAGCCAGTTGTACGTCGCGCTCGACTTCTTCCCGAAGGCGGCGCCTGCGCAAGTGAATGCCAACAACGATCCGATCGAGCTGCCTACCGTGCCGAACACGCTCGACGAGCTGCAATTGCAGATCGCGGACATCGCGCGCAAGGTCGACAAGATTCCGTTCGACGAGATCGGCACGAATCTGAACGGCTCGCTCAAGAACGCCAACGCGCTCTTCGACAAGCTCGACAAGGAGGTGCTGCCGGAAATGCGCGACACGCTCACGCAGGCAAAGAACACCTTCGGCCAGGCGCAATCGACGTTGCAATCGGACTCGCCGCTCCAGTCGGACGTGCATCAGGCGTTGCAGGAACTCACGCGCACGCTTCAATCGCTCAACTCGCTCGCGGATTATCTGGAGCGCCATCCGGAATCGCTCGTGCGCGGAAAATCGGGAGACAAACCATGAAGGTCGGCTCGTTGATGTTGACTCTGGGCGCAGCGGCGCTGCTCGCCGCCTGCGCCTCGCCGACGAGCCGTTTCTACACGCTCGGCGGCAGCGGCGCGCGGCCCGTGCCGTCGACGCAGGCGTCGTTCTACTTCGAGCTTGCGCCCGTCGACATGCCGCAGCAGGTCGCGAAGAATCAGTTGGTGGTGCAGACGAGTCCCGCGCAGGTGCGCGTGCTGGAGGAAGAACGCTGGGCCTCGCTGCCCGGCGACGAAGTGCGCCGCGCGCTCTCCTCCGATCTCACGCAGCAGCTCGGCGCGATCGACGTCTACGGCACGCCGCATCCGGAGTCCGTGCCGGTGTACCGCGTGAAGGTGAACGTGCAGCGCTTCGAATCGTGGCCGGGCTCGCAGGCCGTCATCGACGCCGTGTGGAGCGTGCGCGCCGCCGGTTCCGATACCGTCCTGACGTGCCGGACGGTCGCGCAGGAGCAGGTGGACGCGGGTTACGACGCGCTCGTCGAAGGTCATCGCAAGGCGGTCGGCGAACTCGCCTCCGCGATCTCCGCGGGCATGCGCAGCCTCGGTTCGTTGCCGCGCGCGACGGCCGGCGCGCCTTCCGCTTCGGCAAAGGGCAAAGGCGTCGTGACCACGAAACCCGCTGCCCCGCCGGTTCTGCCGTGCCCGTCGGCGAGCGCGGCGGCGACTGCCAGCGCGCAGTGATTCGTCCGGCCAGCAGCGCGCGGGGCGCGCTTCCTGTTGTCGGCAGGCGACAAGTCGGCGGGCGTTCATCTCGAATTTGCCGATCGATCACGTTCGCCCGGTTAAGATCGTCGACGCCCGTATTCCGGATCCACCGTGAACATTAGATGATGAAACTGATCGGTTCGCACCCCAGCCCATTCGTCCGCAAGGTGCGGATCGTCATGGCGGAAAAGAAGATCGACTGCGAACTGGTGCTCGAAGACGTCTGGGCATCCGATTCGAAGATCCACGATTTCAATCCGCTCGGCAAAGTGCCGTGCCTCATTCTCGACGACGGCGAAGCGGTATTCGATTCGCGCGTCATCTGCGAGTACGTGGACACGCTCACGCCCGTCGGCAAGCTGTTGCCGCAGGAGCGCCGCGAACGCACCGAAGTGCGCTGCTGGGAAGCGCTCGCCGACGGCATGCTCGATGCCGCCGTGCTCGTGCGGCTCGAAGGCGTGTTGCGCGAGGAAGAGCATCGCAGCGAGAAGTGGGTTGCGCGTCAGCGTCACAAGATCGAAGACGGTTTGCGCGCGATGGCGCGCGGCCTCGGCTCGAAGCAATGGTGCTCGGCGAATCGCTTCACGCTCGCGGATATCGCGTGCTGCTGCGCGCTCGGCTACCTCGATTTCCGCATGCCCGATCTGAACTGGCGCGAGGCGCATCCGAATCTCGACAAGTACTACGCGCGCGTCTCGCAGCGGCAGTCGTTCATCGACACTGCACCAGTTTGATTCGCGTCCGCTGGCGCTCCCGCTCGTGCGGGAGCGTTTTGATGCCACGTCGAGAGTTTATCTATCGCTAGATAGAAACGCTCGAGCGATGACATCTCGTGAAGTCCAATGCCGGCGCCAGATTCCCGGAAATCGGCCGGTCTCTCACCCTATGAACCGATGTACGCGCGACACGGGTCAAAACGCCGACATATGCCGCCAAAATCTATCTACTCGACGGTAGATAATCGAACGTCAATTCACGCGTTTTTCACAAGGTTATCCACAGGCTTATCTACCGCCGGAATGCGTCCGTGACTTCTTCCAGCCGCGCGCGCGTCTGAAACAGGCGGCACGCGAGCAGACTGCCCTGGAACGCGGCGTACAAAGTGCGCGCGGCGGCTTCGGGCTTGCCGCCGGCATCGAGCGTATCCTGTGCCTCGCCTTCGGCAAGCACCTTCATCAGCCAGTTCTCGTTTGCCTTGTAGAACGATTGCACCGCATGGCGAACCTTCTCCGGCAGCGACTCGATGTCCGATGCGAGCATCCCGCACAGGCAGATCTGCCTGCCGTCGCCGATGATCCGCCCGAACAGCTTCGTATAGCGGTCGAGCTTCTTGTCGGCCGGGGCGGAACTGTCGATTGCGTAGATCGACGACATCACGTCCGCGCTGTACGCATTCACGGCTTCGAGCGCGAGATCTTCCTTGGTCGGAAAGTAGTAGTGGATGCTCGACGTCTTCACGCCGACCAGCGCCGACAGATCGCGGTAGCTGAAACCGTTGTAGCCGCGCGTCATCAGGAGCGTCTGGGCGTGGTCCAGCAGCGCTTCGCGCACCGTGTTCTTGTCCATTCGGCCAATGGTCCGATTATCCCTGCATGCGATGTGCGTAATTTATCTATCACTAGATAGACGGTCAAGCGCCTGTTTCAAAAAAGTTTTTGTCGGATCGATATGAAAAAGCCCTGACCGGAGTCAGGGCTCGTCGGTACTAACGCGCCGCCGCGAGCACCGCGGCTTGCGGCGACTCCTGCGCCGCCGCCTGCTCGATGATGCCGCCGCCCAGACACACATCGCCCTGATACAGCACGGCGGATTGGCCCGGCGTCACGGCCCATTGCGCATCGTCGAAATGGAGCGCGAAGCGGCCATCGTGCGCATCGGCGAAACGGCAAGCCGCATCCTGTTGCCGATAGCGCGTCTTCGCACCGCACGCCGCGCCCTCGTCCGGCGCGAATCCGGCGACCCAGCTCGTATTGCCCGCGACGAGTGTCGCCGACAGCAGCCACGGATGATCGTGCCCCTGCACGACATAGAGCGTGTTCGTCGCCATGTCCTTGCCGGCGACGAACCACGGCTCGCCGCTGCCGTCCTTCGCCCCGCCGATGCCGATGCCCTTTCTCTGCCCGAACGTATAGAACGCGAGCCCGATATGCTCGCCGACGATCTTGCCTTCGGCCGTTTTCATCGGACCGGGCTTGGTTGGCAGATAGCGGTTGAGGAACTCGCGGAACGGCCGTTCGCCGATGAAGCAGATGCCGGTCGAATCCTTCTTCTTCGCGTTCGGCAGACCGATCTGCGCGGCGATCTCGCGCACTTTCGTCTTCGGAATCTCGCCGAGCGGAAAGAGCGTCTTCGACAACTGCGCCTGGTTCAGCCGATGCAGGAAGTACGACTGATCCTTGGTCGAATCCGTCGCCTTGAGCAACTGGAACAGCCCGTCCTGCTCGCGCACGCGCGCGTAATGGCCCGTCGCGATGGTTTCCGCACCGAGCGACATCGCATGATCGAGAAACGCCTTGAACTTGATTTCGGCGTTGCAGAGCACGTCGGGATTGGGCGTGCGGCCCGCCGAATACTCGCGCAGGAATTCCGCGAACACGCGGTCCTTGTATTCGGCGGCGAAATTGACCGCCTCGACATCGATGCCGATCAGATCCGCGACCGACACCACGTCGATCCAGTCCTGCCGGGTCGAGCAGTATTCGCCGTCGTCGTCGTCTTCCCAGTTCTTCATGAAAAGGCCCACGACGTCGTAGCCCTGTTCCTTCAGGAGCCATGCCGTCACGGACGAATCCACGCCACCCGACATGCCCACCACCACTTTCTGCTTGCTCATAGGGATATCACGCCCGCACCACCGGCGCGACCGAATGCGTATGAATGAAATCGAGCGGCACGCGCCGCCCGGATAAATAATCGTCGACACATTTCATCACGAGCGGCGTTCTGTGCCGGTCGACGGATGCACGAAGCTCGTCGGCGCTGAGCCACATCGCGCGCACGATGCCTTCGTCGAGCGAACGGCCGGTCTCTTCGCCGAGCGACTTGCCGCAAAACGTGAAGCGCAGATACGTGACATCGCGTCCCGGCCGCGCGAAGTGCGTCATATAGGCGCCGACGAGCGCCTCCGGCTCGAAGCGATGCGCCGTTTCCTCGAAGGTTTCGCGGATCACCGCTTCGACGAGCGTTTCGCCCGCTTCGAGGTGACCGGCCGGTTGGTTGATTCGCAGCCCTGCGGATGTGTGCTCTTCGATGACGAGGAAACGACCGTCTCTTTCGACGATCGCAGCCACCGTAACGTGGGGGGCCCAAGTATCTGATTTCATGGTGAGATATTTTACCGCCCCGGCCGCGATCGCGCGCGAGCGTCCTAAGGGTAAGCGCTGACGGCCGGCATGCATAACGAGTGCCTGATCGGATTCTTGCGCGCGCAATCTTCGGTTACAGTTGCGATAGCCGTCGGTTCCAGCATTTGAAATAAAACTCAGCCTTAAGCCTTCCTAATCCTTCCCCAGGTGACGGAGGCAACAAAGACAGGAGGATTGCAAGATGCACATTGGAGTGCCTGCAGAAACGCGGGCGAACGAGGCGCGCGTCGCCGCCACGCCCGAAACGGTCAAAAAGCTCGTCACGCAAGGACATCGCGTTTCCGTCCAGAGCGGCGCGGGCTTGCCGGCAAGCTATATCGACGATGCGTTCGCCCAGGCGGGCGCCGATCTCGTCGATGCCGCCACGGCCTTTTCCGCCGAGATCGTCCTCAAGGTCCAGTCGCCGAGCGAAAGCGAATTGGCGATGCTCAAACCGGGCGCCGTGCTGATCGGCATGCTCGATCCTTTCAACACCGAGAACACCGCGCGGCTCGCGTCGGCGGGCGTGACGGCGTTCGCGCTCGAAGCCGCGCCGCGCACGACGCGCGCGCAAAGTCTCGACGTGCTGTCGTCGCAGGCGAACATCGCCGGATACAAGGCGGTGCTCATGGCCTGCCAGTATTACCAGCGCTTCATGCCGATGCTCATGACCGCCGCGGGCACCGTGAAAGCCGCGCGCGTGCTGGTGCTGGGCGCGGGCGTCGCCGGTTTGCAGGCGATCGCAACGGCCAAGCGTCTGGGCGCCGTCGTCGAAGCGTCCGATGTGCGTCCTGCGGTCAAGGAGCAGATCGAATCGCTCGGCGGGAAGTTCGTCGACGTGCCGTTCGAAACCGACGAGGAACGCGAGGCCGCGGTCGGCGTCGGCGGTTACGCCCGCCCGATGCCGCCGAGCTGGCTCGCGCGGCAGGCGGCGCAGGTGCACGAGCGTGCGAAGGCGGCGGACATCGTCATCTCGACGGCGCTGATTCCAGGCCGTCCCGCACCGACGCTGATTTCCGTCGAAACGGTCAAGCACATGAAGCCCGGCTCCGTGATCGTCGATCTCGCCGCCGGCCGCGGTCCCGAGTTCGAGGGCAAGAAAGGCGGCAACTGCCCGTTGACGGAAGTCGACACGGTGGTGATGAAGCACGGCGTGCATATCGTCGGCCATACGAATCTCGCGTCGATGGTCGGCGCCGATGCCTCCGCGCTCTACGCCCGCAATCTCCTCGACTTCCTGAAACTCATCATCACCAAGGAAGGGACGCTCAACATCGATCTCGCGGACGATATCGTCGCGGCCACGCTCCAGTGCCGCGACGGACAGCTTGCCCGCGCCACGGCCTGAACACGGAGACGCACATGGATGTCATCAATCACACGGTGATCAACCTCATCATCTTCGTGCTGGCCATCTACGTTGGCTACCACGTGGTGTGGAACGTCACGCCTGCGCTGCATACGCCGCTCATGGCCGTGACCAACGCGATTTCGGCGATCGTGATCGTCGGCGCGATGCTCGCGGTCGGCCTGACCGTCGGTGTCGCGGGCAAGTTTTTCGGCACGCTCGCCGTGCTGCTCGCGGCGGTGAACGTGTTCGGCGGCTTTCTCGTCACGCGGCGAATGCTGGAAATGTTCAAGAAGAAAGAGCCGAAGAAGCTGCCGGTCAAGGAGGGTGCGTAATGAGCCTGAACGTCGTTACTCTCCTGTATCTCGTCGCCTCGGTGTGCTTCATCCAGGCGCTGAAGGGCTTGTCGAATCCGAAGACCGCGCGCATCGGCAACACGTTCGGCATGGCGGGCATGGCAATCGCCATTCTCACCACGCTCGCGCTGATCGTTAAGCAGGCCGCGTATCTCGAAGCGAATCTCGCGCTCGGGCTGTCGCTGCTGTTCGTCGCGCTGATCATCGGCGGCGGCGCGGGCGCGTACATCGCGGCGAAAGTCGAGATGACGAAGATGCCCGAGCTCGTCGCGGCGATGCACTCGCTGATCGGTCTCGCGGCGGTGTGTATCGCCTACGGCGTGGTCGCGGAACCGGCGGCGTTCGGGCTCGCGCCGCTCGGCGAGCCGATTCCGTACGGCAATCGCGTCGAGTTGTTCATCGGCACGTTCGTCGGCGCGATCACGTTTTCGGGTTCGGTCATCGCGTTCGGGAAACTGTCGGGCAAGTACAAGTTCCGGCTGTTTCAGGGCGCGCCGGTCACGTACTCGGGCCAGCATCTGATCAACCTCCTGCTGGCGATTGCGATGGTCGGCTTCGGCGTGATCTTCATGCTCACCGAATCGTGGCTGCCGTTCATCATCATGACGATCATCGCGTTCGCGCTGGGCGTGCTGATCATCATTCCGATCGGCGGCGCCGACATGCCGGTGGTCGTGTCGATGCTGAACTCGTACTCGGGCTGGGCGGCGGCGGGCATCGGCTTCTCGCTGAACAATCCGATGCTGATCATCGCCGGTTCGCTCGTGGGCTCGTCGGGTGCGATTCTGTCGTACATCATGTGCAAGGCGATGAACCGGTCGTTCTTCAACGTGATTCTCGGCGGCTTCGGCGGCGAAGCGGGCGGCGCGGCGGCGGGAGGCGCGACGGAGCAGCGTCCCGTCAAATCCGGTTCCGCCGATGACGCCGCGTTCATGCTCGGCAATGCCGAAAGCGTGGTGATCGTGCCGGGCTATGGGCTGGCCGTCGCGCGCGCGCAGCATGCGTTGAAGGAGCTGACGGACAAGCTCGTGGAGAAAGGCATCGACGTGCGGTACGCGATTCATCCCGTCGCGGGGCGCATGCCTGGGCATATGAACGTGCTGCTGGCTGAAGCGGAAGTGCCGTACGAGATGGTTCAGGAGATGGAGGACATCAACAGCGAGTTCGGCCAGACGGACGTGGTGCTCGTGCTCGGCGCCAACGACGTCGTGAATCCGGCCGCGAAGACCGATCCGAAATCGCCGATCGCGGGTATGCCGATTCTGGAGGCGTACAAGGCGCGGACGATCATCGTGAACAAGCGCTCGATGGCGGCGGGTTATGCCGGGCTCGACAACGAACTGTTCTATATGGACAAGACGATGATGGTGTTCGGGGACGCGAAGAAGGTCGTCGAGGAGATGATGAAGGCGGTGGAGTAAGCGTCACACCGGCTCGAACGCGGTGCACCGTAGCGCCGGCCTCCCTCGGAGCGCCGGCGCTTTCTTTTTCTGGCGGCGAACGTGCGCCGCATGCCGGACGGACCGCCCGCGTACAATACCGCCTTTACTCGTCCGAAAAAGCAGCTCATGTCCTCCCCTCTCTTCGACTGGTTTGTCCCCTGCCCGCGCGGTCTCGAAGCGCCGCTCGCCGCCGAGCTCACGGAGATCGGGGAGCGGCACGTGGAAAGCGCGCCTCTTTCAGGCGGCGGATCACTCGTCGTCGGCGCGCAAGTGCCCGGCGGCGTGCACTTTCGAGGCGGCTGGGTCGCGGGCATGGGGGCGAACCTGCATTCGCGCATCGCGAGCCGCGTGCTGCTGAAGGTCGCGCAAGGCCCGTATCGCAACGAGCAAGATATCTACGAACTCACGCATCGGCAACGCTGGGAGCAATGGTTCACGCCGAGCCAGACGATGCGCGTCGACCTCACCGCGATCAAATCGCCGGTGAAGAGCCTCGAATTCACGACGCTGCGCGTGAAGGACGCCGTCTGCGACCGCCTGCGCGACGTCGCCGGCGCGCGCCCCAGCATCGACACCGCCCAGCCCGATGTGCGCGTGTTCGCGTTCCTCACGATGAACGAATGCACGCTCTATCTCGATACATCCGGCGAACCGCTCTTCAAGCGCGGCTGGCGTCTGGATAAAGGCGCCGCGCCGCTGCGCGAAAATCTCGCGGCGGGCATTCTGCGCCTCACCGGCTGGACGCCCGGCACGCCGCTTTTCGATCCGATGTGCGGCAGCGGCACCTTCCTCGCCGAAGCGGCGCAAACGGCGCTCAACATCGCGCCGGGCAACGATCGGCGTTTCGGCTTCGAAAAGCTGAAGCCGTTTCATGCGGGCATGTGGCAGAAGCTCAAGACGGCCGCGCTCGAACAGCGCCGCGCCGCGCGCGCGTCGCAGGCCGAGCTGAGCATCTTCGGCAGCGACATTTCCGGCGACATGCTCGAAAAAGCGCGCGCGAACCTGACCCGCGCGGGCATCACCGATCTCTCGCTCAAACAGGTCGACGCCCGCAACATGGTGCCGCCGACCGACGCGCCCGGCATCCTGCTCGCCAATCCACCGTACGGCGAACGTATCGAAGTGCGCGGACGCGGCCCGCGCGGCGAGAGTCGCGATACGCCACGCTCGCGCCGCGAGGACGACGACGCCTTCGCCCGCGCCCAGCCCGATCCGGCCGACACCGAGTTCTTCATCTCCTTCGGCAACGCGCTCAAGCAACGCTTTCCCGGATGGCGCGCCTACGTGCTCACGTCCGACCGCAAGCTGCCGGGCCTGCTGCGGCTGCGCGAATCGACGAAAACGCCGCTCTTCAACGGCGCGCTGGAATGCCGCCTGTTCCGTTTCGACCTGATCGCGGGCAGCGTGCGCAATCGTCCCGCTGACGAATGAGTATCCGGCGCGGTCGCGTACCGCGCCACTAGGCCGAATGGCATAGGCCAAATCGCCTCGCTGTCGTTTCGGCCTATGCCGAATGGCCGAGTGCCGGCATCGCGAAGCCGGCGCTACAATCGGCGCATGAACTCACCGACCGAACTCGCCAGTCCCATCGCCGTCGACATCTACCGTGCGCGTCGCGAGCGCGTGCTCGCCGCGCTGCGTGCGCAAGGCGGCGGCGTCGCCATCGTGCCGACCGCGCCGGAAGTCATGCGCAACCGCGACACGGACTACCCTTTCCGTCACGACAGCTACTTCTACTATCTGACGGGCTTCAACGAACCCGAGGCAACGCTCGTGCTGAACGCGAGCGCGAAGGACGGCGAGGCCGCGTCGATCCTCTTCTGCCGCGAAAAAAACGCGGATCGCGAAACGTGGGAAGGCTTTCGCTTCGGCCCCGACGCCGCGCGCGACGCGTTCGGTTTCGACGCCGCGCTGCCCATCGACGCGCTTGACGAAGAAATGCCGCGCCTGATCGCCGACAAACCCGCGCTGCATTACGCGCTCGGCACGTCTGCGGACCTCGATGGCCGCGTGCGCGACTGGCTCGCCGCCGTGCGCGCGCAAAGCCGCACCGGCGTGCGCGCGCCAACGAAAGCGGAGAATCTGCTGCCCGTTCTGGACGAGATGCGCCTCGTGAAAGACGCGCACGAAATCTCGATCATGCGCCGCGCGGCATCGATTTCCGCCGAAGCGCACCGTCGCGCCATGCGCGCGTGCCGCCCCGGCATGCGCGAGTACGAGATCGAAGCCGAACTGCTCTACACGTTCCGTCGCCACGGCGCGCAGGCGCCGGCGTACGGATCGATCGTCGCGGCGGGCGCGAACGCGTGCGTGCTGCACTACCCGGCCGGCAACGCAATCGCGCGAGACGGCGACCTGATTCTCATCGACGCCGCGTGCGAGCTCGACGGCTACGCATCCGACATCACGCGCACCTTTCCCGCAAGCGGCCGCTTCACGCCGGCGCAGCGCGAACTCTACGACATCGTGCTTGCCGCGCAAGCCGCCGCCGTCGATGCAACGCGCGCAGGCGTCAGCTTCGACGCGCCGCATCAGGCCGCGTTGAAAGTGCTGTCGCAGGGCTTGCTCGACACCGGAATCCTCGATAAAGCCAAGTTCGGCAGCGTCGACGACGTTCTCGCGCAACGCGCCTACGCGCGCTTCTACATGCATCGCACGGGACACTGGATCGGCATGGACGTGCACGACGCGGGCGAATATCGCGAAGCCGGCGGCCCGCTCGACGAGCAAGGCGCGCGCGCCTGGCGCAACCTGGTTCCCGGCATGGCGCTCACCATTGAGCCGGGTCTCTACGTGCGCGCCGCCGAAGACGTGCCGGAACAGTATTGGAACATCGGCATTCGCATCGAAGACGACGCCATCGTCACGGAAAACGGCTGCGAGCTGATCACGCGGGAAGTGCCCGTCGCCGCCGATGAAATCGAAGCGCTGATGCGCGAATCAAACGCAAACTGATCATGAGCGACGTTCCAGGCATCGAACCGCATTTCGATTACGACATCGCCATCGTCGGCGCGGGGCCGGTCGGGCTGGCGCTCGCCGGCTGGCTCGCACGCCGCAGCGCGACGTCGCGGCTGTCCATCGCGCTGATCGACGCGCGCACGCCCGAAGCCGCCAGCAACGATCCGCGCTCGCTCGCGCTGTCGCACGGCAGCCGCGTGATGCTCCAGCCGCTCGGCTTTCCCGGTGACGCCACCCCGATCCGCCGCATCCACGTCTCGCAGCGCGGGCACTTCGGCCGCACGCTGATCGAGCACGACGAGCACGAGCTGCCCGAACTGGGCTATGTGGTGCGCTACGGCTCGCTCGTCGGCACGCTCGCCGATGCGGTGCGCGCAACGAAGGTCGACTGGCTCACCGACACGTCCGCGCTCGCGCCGTTGCAGGATAACGACGGCGTCACCTTGCCGCTGCAATCCGCGAGCGGCGAGCGCACGATCCGCGCGAAAGTGCTCGTGAATGCGGAAGGCGGCCTGTATCAGAAGGGCGATCCGTCCGATGAGCGCCGCGCACGCGATTACGGCCAGACGGCGATCGTCGGGACGGTGAGCGTGTCCGATCCGCGCGCGAACGTCGCGTGGGAGCGCTTCACGAAAGAGGGGCCAATCGCCCTGTTGCCCTGCGGCGGCCCGCGCCATGCAGATTATTCGCTCGTCTGGTGCTGCTCGCCCGACGAAGCCGCGCGCCGCGTGCAACTCGACGACGACGCTTTCCTCGCCGAACTCGGCGCCGCGTTCGGCACGCGCATGGGCCGGTTCACGAAGATCGCGTCGCGGGCTGCGTTCCCGCTCGGGCTGACCGCGCTCGACGTGCTCGTCGACAGACGCACGGTCGCGATCGGCAACGCGGCGCAGACGCTGCATCCCGTGGCGGGCCAAGGCCTGAATCTCGGCCTGCGCGACGCGCTCGCGCTCACCGACGCGCTTTCCGCCGACGGCCCGCGCCCGCTCGCGCTCGCTCGCTTCGCGCAACGACGCGCGCTCGACCGGCGTCTGACGATCGGCGCGACCGACACGCTCGCGCGCATTTTCACCGTCGATTTCCCGCCGCTCGCAGCGATGCGCGGCCTCGCGCTGACCGCGCTCGAGTTCCTTCCACCGGTGAAAACCGCCCTCGCCCGTCAGATGATGTTCGGCCAGCGGCGCTGACCAGGCACGAAAAAAGGGCAATCGTCTACGCAGAGCTCAGGCACTTATCCTCTATGAACGCCCGTTCTTTCATAGAAGATTTAATGACTTGCACGCGATTGCTCTTAATTTCAGCACGCGCTTCGCGTTAAAATAGGCGTTTCCCCTTCAGCAACGTTGCATCCGCCTGACGCGGCTTTTGCCGAGATCGACAGCGCGGATCGTTTAGCCTTCATGCCCACCATCGGTTCACACGTCCTGCGCAATAACCTGTTCGTCGCCCCGATGGCAGGTGTCACCGACCGCCCGTTCCGGCAGCTCTGCAAGCGCATGGGCGCGGGCTACGCGGTGTCGGAGATGGTCGCGTCGAACGCGCAGTTGTGGAAAAGCGAGAAGACCATGCGCCGCGCCAACCACGCGGGCGAAGTCGAGCCGATCTCGGTGCAGATCGCGGGCGCCGATCCGCAGATGCTCGCGGAAGCCGCGCGCCACAACGTCGCGAACGGCGCGCAGATCATCGACATCAATATGGGCTGCCCGGCGAAGAAAGTGTGCAACGTGGCCGCCGGGTCCGCGCTGCTGCAGAACGAACCACTGGTCGCGCGCATTGTGGAAGCCGTGGTGCAGGCGGTCGGCGTGGGTCCGGACGCGGTGCCGGTCACGCTCAAGATTCGCACGGGGTGGAATCGTGAGAACAAGAACGCGCTGACTATCGCGCGGATCGCGCAGGAAGCCGGCATTTCCATGCTCACCGTCCACGGCCGCACGCGCGCCGATCTCTACAAGGGCGACGCGGAATACGAAACCATCGCGGCGGTGAAGGCGTCGGCGAAGATTCCGGTGGTCGCGAACGGCGACATCACCACGCCCGAAAAAGCCCGCGACGTGCTCGCCGCAACCGGCGCCGACGCCATCATGATCGGCCGCGCGGCGCAGGGCCGTCCGTGGCTCTTTCGCGAGATCGAACATTTTCTGACGACCGGCGAGAAACTGCCGCCGCCGCGCATCGACGAGATCCAGCAGGTGATGAACGAGCACCTCGAAGATCACTACGCCTTTTACGGGGAATTCACGGGCGTTCGGACTGCGCGCAAGCATATCGGCTGGTACACTCGCGGCCTTTCCGGCGCCAACACCTTCCGGCACCGGATGAATACGCTGGACACGACCAAAGAACAATTGCTCGCTGTCAACGAATTCTTCGACGCGCAAAAGGCGTTGTCCGACCGTCTCGTCTATGTCGACGAGGCCGGCGACGCAGACGACGCGGCCGAAGAAGAATCGTGTGGCGGGCTCAACAATACGAAAGACCGACTGATTGCCGCATGAGCAGACATAACATCGAACAATGCGTCCGCCAGAGCCTCGACAACTATTTTCAGGATCTGGACGGCTCGAACCCACACGACGTCTACGACATGGTGATTTCATGCGTGGAAAAACCCCTGCTCGAAGTGGTGCTCGAGCAGGCGGGCGGTAACCAATCGCTCGCTGCCGAGTATCTCGGCATCAACCGCAACACCTTACGCAAGAAGCTTCAGCAGCACGGATTGATTTGATTCATCGGACTGAGGCGAGCGCCTTGGTCCGGCCTGGTTTCCCTCTTCGGTTTCAGTGTTCATCATGATCAAGCAAGCGCTCCTCTCAGTCTCCGATAAATCCGGCATCGTCGATTTCGCGAAATCGCTGTCGGAACTCGGCGTCAAGCTCCTCTCGACCGGCGGCACGGCGAAACTGCTCGCCGACGCGGGCCTGCCCGTGACCGAGGTCGCCGACTACACCGGCTTTCCGGAAATGCTCGACGGGCGCGTGAAGACGCTGCATCCGAAGGTTCACGGCGGCATTCTCGCGCGCCGTGACCTGCCCGAGCACATGGCGGCGCTCGAGAAGCACGACATTCCGACCATCGATCTGCTGGTCGTGAATCTGTATCCGTTCGTGCAGACGGTCTCGAAGGAAGAGTGCTCGCTGGAAGACGCGATCGAGAACATCGATATCGGCGGCCCGACCATGCTGCGTTCGGCGGCGAAGAATCATCGCGATGTGACGGTCGTCGTCGATCCGGCCGACTACGCCGCCGTGCTCGACGAAATGCGCGCGAACGGCAACAGCGTCGGCTACAAGACGAACTTCCGTCTCGCGACGAAGGTTTTCGCGCACACCGCGCAGTACGACGGCGCGATCACGAACTATCTGACGAGCCTGACCGAAGAGTTGCAGCATTCGAGCCGCAAGACGTATCCGGCAACATTCAACCTCGCGTTCGAGAAGGTGCAGGGTCTGCGCTATGGCGAGAATCCGCATCAGAGCGCGGCGTTCTACCGCGATCTGTCCGTGCCGGCCGGCGCGCTCGCGAACTACGAGCAGTTGCAGGGCAAGGAACTGTCGTACAACAACATCGCCGATTCGGATGCCGCGTGGGAATGCGTGAAGACGTTCGACGCGCCCGCCTGCGTCATCATCAAGCACGCGAATCCGTGCGGCGTGGCGGTCGGCGCGAACGCGGCCGAAGCGTATGCGAAGGCATTCCAGACTGACCCGACGTCGGCGTTCGGCGGCATCATCGCGTTCAATCGTGAAGTCGACGAAGCCGCGGCGCAGGCCGTCGCGAAGCAGTTCGTCGAAGTGCTGATCGCGCCTTCGTTCAGCGAAGCGGCGCGCGCCGTGTTCGCGGCGAAGCAGAACGTGCGTCTCCTGGAGATCGCGCTCGGCAACGGTCACAACACGTTCGATCTGAAGCGCGTCGGCGGCGGTCTGCTCGTGCAATCGCTCGATGCAAAGAACGTGCAGCCGCACGAACTGCGCGTCGTGACGAAGCGCCATCCGACGCCGAAGGAAATGGACGATCTGATGTTCGCGTGGCGCGTGGCGAAGTACGTGAAGTCGAACGCGATCGTGTTCTGCGCGAACGGCATGACGATGGGCGTCGGCGCGGGCCAGATGAGCCGCGTGGATTCGGCGCGCATCGCGGGCATCAAGGCGCAGAACGCCGGCCTGACGCTGAACGGCTCGGCCGTGGCATCGGATGCGTTCTTCCCGTTCCGCGACGGTCTCGACGTCGTCGTGAACGCGGGCGCGACCTGCGTGATCCAGCCGGGCGGCTCGATGCGCGACGACGAAGTGATCGCCGCCGCCGACGAGCACAATATCGCGATGATCTTCACCGGCACGCGTCATTTCCGCCATTAAGCATCACGGCTTCATTTAAGATTGGCCTGTTTGCGCAATGAACGGCGCAGGCAGGCCTTTTTAGTTTCAACGAGCCGCAGAACGCGAACGAATGAGAATCCTTGGCATCGACCCCGGCCTGCGCGTGACGGGCTTCGGCATCATCGACAAGACGGGGCACACGCTCAACTACGTGACGAGCGGCGTCATCAAGACGGCCGATGCGGATCTGCCTTCGCGTCTCAACACCATATTCAGCGGCATCTCGACGCTCATCGCGCAGCACCACCCGGATCAGGCGGCGATCGAAAAGGTCTTCGTCAACGTGAATCCGCAATCGACGCTGCTGCTCGGGCAGGCGCGCGGCGCCGCGATATGCGGGCTCGTCGCGAGCGGCGTGCCGGTTGCCGAATACACCGCGCTGCAACTGAAGCAGGCCGTTGTCGGCTATGGACGCGCGACCAAGGAACAGATGCAGCAGATGGTCGTGCGACTTCTGAGCCTGTCAGGCGTGCCCAGCACCGACGCCGCCGACGCGCTCGGCATGGCGATCTGTCACGCGCACGGCGGCACGGGCCTCGCAACGCTGGGCGGCATCGCGCCGGGGCTTGCGAAGAAGGGCCTGCGCGTGCGGCGCGGCCGGCTTATCGGCTAATTTTCTCTACGAATACTCAAACATGATCGGTCGCATCGCCGGCGTTCTGCTGGAAAAAAATCCGCCGCATTTGCTCGTCGACTGCAATGGCGTCGGCTACGAAATCGACGTGCCGATGAGCACGTTCTACAACCTGCCGAATGCGGGCGAAAAAGTCGTGCTGCTCACGCAGTTGATCGTGCGCGAGGACGCGCATCTGCTGTACGGCTTTCTCACCGCGCAGGAGCGCTCGACGTTCCGCGAACTGCTGAAGATCAGCGGGATCGGCGCGCGGATGGCGCTGGCGGTGCTCTCGGGCATGAGCGTGCACGAACTCTCGCAGACCGTGACGACGCAGGATGCGGCGCGGCTCACGCGCGTGCCGGGCATCGGCAAGAAGACGGCGGAGCGTTTGCTGCTGGAACTGAAGGGCAAGCTCGGCGCGGATCTCGGAGCGATCGCGGGCACAGTGTCGCAGTCGGATCACGCGTCCGATATTCTCAATGCGCTGCTCGCGCTCGGCTATTCCGAGAAGGAAGCGCTCGCCGCGGTCAAGAACGTGCCGGCGGGAACGGGCGTGTCCGAGGGCATCAAGCTGGCGCTGAAGGCGCTGTCGAAGGCGTGATCGTTGAGAATCGGCTTATCCCGTTCGGCCAGATTCGCCGCGGAATCGCTCGCTGTACAATCGAAAAATGATCGAAACCGACAAACTCGCCGCCGAACGCGTCATCTCGGCCTCGCCCGTCTCGCCGAACGAGGAAGCGTTCGAGCGCGCGCTGCGTCCGCATAAGCTCGATGAATACATCGGGCAGGAAAAGGCGCGCGGCCAGCTCGAAATTTTCATCGAAGCGGCCAAGCGGCGTTCCGAAGCGCTCGATCACGTGCTGCTGTTCGGACCGCCGGGTCTCGGCAAGACGACGCTCGCGCATATCATCGCGCGGGAAATGGGCGTGAATCTGCGGCAGACGTCGGGACCGGTGCTCGAACGCGCGGGCGACCTCGCCGCGCTGCTCACCAATCTCGAAGCGAACGACGTGTTGTTCATCGACGAGATTCATCGGCTTTCGCCGGTCGTCGAAGAAATTCTGTATCCGGCGCTGGAGGATTATCAGATCGACATCATGATCGGCGAAGGACCGGCCGCGCGCAGCGTGAAACTGGATCTGCAGCCGTTCACGCTCGTCGGCGCGACCACGCGCGCGGGCATGCTGACGAATCCGCTGCGCGATCGCTTCGGTATCGTGTCGCGGCTGGAGTTTTATAACGCGAGCGAACTGGCGCGCATCGTGGCGCGCTCGGCGTCGCTATTGAAGGCGGATATCGTGAACGAGGGCGCGCTGGAGATCGCGAAGCGCGCGCGCGGCACGCCGCGTATCGCGAACCGCTTGCTGCGGCGTGTGCGCGATTACGCCGAGGTGAAAGCGGACGGCATGATCACCGCCGATGTCGCCGATAAAGCGCTGAAGATGCTCGACGTCGATCCCGTGGGCTTCGATCTGATGGACCGCAAGCTGCTCGAAGCAATTCTGCACAAGTTCGACGGCGGGCCGGTCGGCGTGGACAATCTCGCTGCGGCCATCGGTGAGGAGCGCGATACGATTGAAGACGTGCTGGAGCCGTATCTGATTCAGCAGGGTTTCCTGCAGCGCACGCCGCGCGGCCGGGTGGCGACGATGCTGACGTATCGGCACTTCGGCATTGCAGCGCCGGATGGCGGGCCGATACGGGATCTTTGGGATGCGAACAACGGCTAGGCGCGCTTGCGGAGATTATCGTCGTCGGTATCGGTCGAAAGATGCGCGATATCGCCCCACGACACGACCTTCGCGCCACCATCCCCATAATCCACCACATTGACGCTGCAATTGAGCAGCGGCCAGTTGCGCGGCTCCTGCAGCGACCGCTTCATCGCGAACCTATAGACGCAATCCAGCACGCCGCCATGCGCGACAACCGCGATACGGCCGCCCGCGTGCGCGGCGACGATCGGCTCCATCGCATGCACGACGCGGTGATAGAACACGCGCTGCGATTCGCCGTCGCCGGGCGGCGCGAAGCCGGGATCGCGCGTCTGCCATTCGACGTATTCGGCAGGAAACTTGTCGTTGATCTCGTCGCTGTCGTGGCCTTGAAACGCGCCGTAAAAGCGCTCGCGCAATCTCTCCGACAAGCGCACGTCCAACCGGAGCGCCTCCGCGAAAGGACGCGCCGTCTGCTGTGCCCGCAGCAGATCGCTCGAATAGACCGCATCGATGCGCCCGTCGCGCGCGAGACGCTGCCCGAGCTGTTCCGCTTGTAGAAAACCGTGCTCGGACAAGGGAATGTCGATATGCCCCTGGATGCGCTTGATGCGGTTCCAGTCAGTTTCGCCGTGCCGGATAAAGAGAACCTGAGTCGTCATGGACGCACCTGAAGCCAAAAGGTCACCGGCCCGTCGTTCACGAGCGACACCTGCATTTCCGCGCCGAACTCACCCGTCTCGACGACCGGATGCTTCGCGCGCGCCTGCGCCACGAAATAATCGAAGAGCCGTTTGCCTTCGTCGGGCGGCGCGGCGGGCGTGAAGCTTGGGCGCAGACCGCTGTTCGTGTCGGCGGCGAGCGTGAATTGCGACACGAGCAGCAGACCGCCGTCGACGCCCTGCACCGAGAGATTCATCTTGCCCGCGGCATCGCTGAACACGCGATAACCGAGCATCTTCGCGAGCAGTTTGTCGGCGGCGGCTTCGTTGTCGCCGCGCTCGGCACAGACCAGCGCGAGCAGGCCCGCATCGATCGCGCCGGTCACGCGCTCGCCTACGCGCACGTCGGCGCGCTTCACACGCTGGATGAGCGCGATCATCGGCTCAGGCGGTCAGCGTGACGCGCGCGAAGCGGCGCTTGCCCACCTGCACGACGAACTCGCCCGCTTCGACCTTCAGCGCCTTGTCGGAGACCGTCGCGCCGTCGATCTTCACGCCGCCCTGCTCGATGTTGCGCAGCGCTTCGCTCGTCGACGGCACGAGGCCCGCCTGCTTGAGCAACTGGCCGATCGCGATCGGCGCGCCCGCCAGCGTCACCGACGGAATGTCGTCCGGCACACCGCCCTTCGCACGATGGTTGAAGTCGTCGAGCGCGCGCTCCGCATCCGCCGGCGAGTGGAAGCGCGCGACGATTTCCTGCGCGAGCATGACCTTGAAGTCGCGCGGATTGCGGCCGGCTTCGGCTTCGCGCCGGTAGCCTTCGACTTCGCTCATCGGACGGAAGGAAAGCAGTTCGAAGTAACGCCACATGAGCACGTCGGAGATGCTCATCAGCTTGCCGAACATGTCGGTCGGCTTCTCACTGATGCCGACGTAGTTGTTCTTCGACTTCGACATCTTCTCGACGCCGTCGAGGCCTTCGAGCAGCGGCATCGTCAAAATGCACTGCTGTTCCTGGCCGTACTGCTTCTGCAGTTCCCGGCCGACGAGCAAGTTGAACTTCTGGTCGGTGCCGCCGAGTTCGAGATCCGCGTTCAGTGCGACGGAGTCGTAGCCCTGCATCAGCGGGTAGAGGAACTCGTGAATCGAAATGGGTACGCCGCCCTGGAAGCGCTTGGTGAAGTCCTCGCGCTCCAGAATGCGCGCGACCGTGTAGCGCGATGCGAGCTTGATCATGCCGTCGGCGCCGAGCGGCATCGACCATTCGCTGTTGTAGCGGATTTCGGTCTTTTCGCGATCGAGCACGAGCGCCGCCTGCTCGAAATACGTCTTCGCGTTGGTTTCGATCTGCTCGCGCGTGAGCGGCGGACGCGTCGCGTTGCGGCCGGACGGATCGCCGATCAACGAAGTGAAATCGCCGATCAGGAAGATGACCTGATGGCCGAGGTCCTGCAACTGGCGCATCTTGTTCAGCACGACCGTATGGCCGATGTGAATGTCCGGCGCTGTCGGATCGAGACCCAGTTTGATGCGCAGCGGCTTGCCCGTCGCGGCGCTCCGCGCGAGCTTCTGCGCGAATTCGTCTTCGATCAGCAATTCGTCGCAGCCGCGCTTGGCGATGGCGAGCGCGCTTTTCACATCGTCGGTGATCGGAAAGGTGGGCGCGTTGGAATCAGTGGTCATGCTTGCGGCTTGTGGAATCAAAAGGGTTCGATGACTGGCGGCGCGGCGGCGTGGCCGGTGCAGATGCCGCGTCGAGAAGTGGCGCGCGAAAAATGACGAAATCGCGCGCAATTGCCTGTTCAGACTGAGGATTTTACGCGATGACAGGGCCGCTCGCGCCGTTTCGTGTCTGATCGCGCTGTTTTACGCGGCTTTCGGCCGGCCGCGCGGCGAGCGTGGGGACCACACGCAGCTTAACGATTCGGTCCGTAACGCGGATAATCGCGGCTTATCGAGCGAGCATCGACGAGGAGAGCAGCGTGGGAAAGAAGACCGAAGCAATCGAAACCGGCAAGGCGGACGGCGTGTACTTCGGTTTGATGTCCGGAACCAGCATGGACGGCGTCGATGGCGTCGCCGTGCAGTTCGCGACGGGCAAGCCGCCGGTCGTGATCGGCGAAGCGCACGTGTCCTTTTCGAAAGGCTTGCGCGATGCGCTCTTCGAACTGCAATCGCCCGGCGACAACGAACTCGAACGCGAGGCGCTCGCGGCGAACGCGCTCGCGACGCGTTACGCCGTCTGCTGCCACGAACTGCAGAGCATGAGCGGCTGCTCGGCCACGAAGGTTCGCGCGATCGGCGTGCACGGGCAGACGGTGCGGCATCGGCCGGAGAAGGGTTATACGCGGCAGATCAACAATCCGGCGCTGCTCGCGGAGATGACCAATATCGATGTGATCGCCGATTTCCGCAGCCGCGATGTCGCCGCGGGCGGCCAGGGCGCGCCGCTCGTGCCGGCGTTTCACGCCACCGTATTCGGCGAGAAGAACGAGACGCGCGTCGTGTGCAATCTCGGCGGCATCAGCAACATCACGATTCTCGCGGCGAACGGCGAAGTGCGCGGATTCGATTGCGGCCCGGCCAACGCGCTGATCGACGAATGGGCTTTGCGCCACACGCAGCGCGCCTACGACGATGGCGGCCAGTTCGCGGCTCAAGGCCGGATCGACTCGCTGCTCCTGAACGCGCTGCTCGACGAACCGTTCTTCGATCTCGCGCCGCCCAAGAGCACGGGCCGCGATCTGTTCAATCCGGCGTGGATGGACGCGAAACTCGCCGCCTTCGCGAGCCTCGCTCCCGCCGATGTCCAGGCAACACTGACCGCGCTCACCGCGACGACCGTCGCGCGCGAGATCGCGCGGCATGCGCCGGATACGCGCGCCGTGTACGTATGCGGCGGCGGCGCGCGCAATCCCGTCCTGATGAAGATGCTTCAGCAGGCGCTCGATGACGGTGGCGTGGCAGGCGTGCCGGTCATGACGACCGAAGCGCTCGGCGTGCCGCCCCAGCAAGTGGAAGCGCTCGCGTTCGCGTGGCTCGCGATGCGCTGTGTCGCGCGCGAACCGGGCAATCTGCCCGCGGTCACGGGCGCGGCGGGCGAACGCGTGCTCGGCGCGATCTATCCGCGTTAACGAAAAACGGAGCCGCTGCGGCTCCGTTTTTTCTTCAGCGCCAGAAACGCGCGCTTAAACCGAGAACGACGAACCGCAACCGCACGTCGTGGTGGCGTTCGGATTCTTGATGACGAACTGGGCGCCGTTGATATCGTCCTTGTAGTCGATTTCCGCGCCGACGAGATACTGATAGCTCATCGAGTCGACGAGCAACTGCACGCCCGCCTTGTCCATCACGGTGTCGTCTTCGTTCACTTCTTCGTCGAACGTGAAACCGTACTGGAAACCCGAGCATCCGCCGCCTTGCACGAACACGCGCAGCTTCAGATCCGGATTGCCTTCTTCGTCGATCAATTGCTTGACCTTGTCCGCAGCCGCGTCGGTGAAGACGAACGGCATCGGCATTTCGGTCGTGGGGGTATCGCTGACAGCGCTCATTCGAACTCTCCAATTAGGCTTCTAACCGCTATTGTAGGGCTGATCTCAATATCGTGCCGAATGTCCATGGAATCAATGGGCTATATGGAAATTCGACATGTTTGCGCCAGCGCGCGCCAAAAACAAGAAAGCCGCCGGCACCAGAGTGCGGGCGGCTTTCGCAGCTTCGCCGGAACGAGTCCGGCGAGAAGCGCTTAACGCTTCGAGAACTGCTTCCGGCGGCGTGCCTTGTGGAAACCGACCTTCTTACGTTCCACTTCACGCGCGTCACGGGTGACGAAGCCTGCGTTCGACAGTTGCGACTTCAGCGTTGCGTCGTAGTCCATCAGCGCGCGGGTGATGCCGTGGCGAACCGCACCGGCCTGACCCGTCTCGCCGCCGCCCGTCACGTTGACCTTGATGTCGAACGTGGTGGCGTGGTTCGTGAGTTCGAGCGGCTGGCGCACGATCATCAGCGACGTTTCACGCGAGAAGTAGTCGGCGATGGGCTTGCCGTTGACGACGATCTCGCCCTTGCCCGACTTGATGAAGACGCGAGCGACGGCGCTCTTGCGGCGGCCCGTACCGTAGTTCCAGTTACCGATCATGTGGGCTCCCCTTAGATCTCGAGCGCTTTAGGCTGTTGAGCCGTGTGCGGATGCGTTGCTTCGGCGTAGACCTTCAGCTTCTTGATCATCGCGTAGCCGAGCGGACCCTTCGGAAGCATGCCCTTGACAGCCTTCTCGAGCGCGCGGCCCGGGAAACGCTCTTGCATCTTGCCGAACGTCGTTTCGTAGATGCCGCCCGGGTAACCCGAGTGACGATAGTACTTCTTGTCCGTGGTCTTGTTGCCGGTGACCTTCAGCTTGCCGGCATTGACGACGATGATGAAATCACCGGTGTCGACGTGCGGAGTGAATTCAGGCTTGTGCTTGCCGCGAAGACGGCGTGCCACTTCGCTGGCGACACGGCCGAGAACCTTATCCGTCGCGTCAATCACGTACCATTCGCGCGTCACCTCTTCGGCTTTTGCGGAAAACGTCTTCATGATCGATCCAAAAAATTGATCTGCCCTTGAACTGTGTTCTTGTTCGGCCCTGCTTATATGTGAGCGCTCAGGCGTTGAAACCCGGCGCGTGCAGGCTCTCACAAGCCTCTCTCCGCGGGCGTGTGGCGAAGAGAACTTTGAATTATAAAGGGAATTCGGCTGCCGCGTCAAAGATTTGCGTCGGGCGGCGTGAGGACGAAAAAAAACCCGAGCAGCTTGGGCTCGGGTTTAATCCACCAAGGAGGAGGTGGAGGAGACAGAAACGAGTATAGGCACGGTCATGCTGCAAAGCAAGAAGATTTGCATTGTGAAAATGAATTTCATAATTCGAAATTCAGATAAGGCGTGCGAGAAGAAATGTTTATCAATCAATTCATGCACTTATGGAATCTCGCTTCAAGCGCCAGAGCTAAAACGCGATTTAGAGTCCATCCTCGATCGAAGCCGCTGCCGCCGACGACAGAGCCGAAGCAAGAATTTGCCCCTCGTCAACCGGTAGATGCTCCTAAGCAGCGGCCTGTTGGAATTCACTGAACCGCTACAATGTAGCCTTTGTAACAACGCGCGCGGCTGGAGTCAGAGCATGGAATGCAAAGTTAGCTGGATGGGACTGGACGGCATGGCCTTCGCCGCCGAAACGGGAAGCGGCCATCTCGTGAACATGGATGGCGCGCCGGAAGGCGGCGGCCGCAATCTCGCGCCGCGCCCGATGGAAATGGTGCTGCTCGGCACCGGCGGCTGCACCGCCTATGACGTCGTGATGATCCTCAAGAAGAGCCGCCAGGAAATCCAGGGCTGCTCGGTCACGCTCAAGGCCGACCGCGCGAGCGAAGACCCGAAAGTCTTCACGAAGATCCACTTCCACTTCACCGTCACGGGCAAGAACCTGAATCCGGCGACCGTCGAGCGCGCGATCAACCTGTCGCACGACAAGTACTGCTCGGCGTCGATCATGCTGGCGAAGTCGGCGGAGCTCACGCATTCGTTCGAGATCGTCGAAGCGTAAGTCTCATCGGACGCAGAAACGAAAAGAGCCGGCGTCGCGAGACGCCGGCTCTTCTCTTTTGAATGACGACAAAGCGGGCCGATAAGCCGGATTCTGTGCACACGCCGCCCGAAGGCAGACGCGCGTGGCAATCATTCCTCTAGACGCGCCATTGCTGACGCGCTCAAGCTTCCTACCCGCAGACGAACGGGGGCCCCGTCCTGCATCGCGAAGATGCTTGCCTGCCTATTTGGAATTGCTCCGGGTGGAGGTTACCGTGCCGGAACGTCTCGCGACGCCCGCGGTGCGCTCTTACCGCACCGTTTCACCCTTACCTGATCTCCGGACTTGCGCCCGGAGCCATCGGCGGTTTGCTTTCTGTTGCCCTGTTCCGCGTGTTGCCACGGATGGCCGTTAGCCATCACCCTGCCCTGTGGAGTCCGGACTTTCCTCGCCCTCTTCGGCCGAAACCGTCGAGGCCGCGATTGCCTGGCCCGCTTTGCAGTTGTTGATTTTAACATCAGCGGGAACGTCGGCCCGGGCGGAATACGGAAACGTCATCGTAGAAAGCGGGCGATGTATTCGCGTCCCACCAGCCCGGCACGCCCAGCACCGGCAACGGCGCGAATGCGCGGCTGTCGAGCGGGCCGGCGTTCAGGCGCTGCGCCACGCGTTCGTCGACGAGCGCGCGGCGAGCGGCATCGTCGAGCGAGAAATAGCCGGCGGGGACGTCGACGATCCACGCGTGTCCCGTGCACGCCTTGTACGGCGCGACGAGCTTTTCCAGCAACGCATGCCCGAAGATGCGCGCCTCGCAGCGCGTGCCCCACGCGGCGCGCTCGCCGGCGAAAAGCGTGCGCCAGCCGAAGCCGCGCAGGGCATTGGCGAGCGAGGCATCGGCGCAGACGAAAAGCACGGCGTTTTCATCGAAGAGCGTGAGTGCGTCGCGCACGCCGCCGCGCGTCGGACCGATGCCGAGCGCATCGATCTGTTCCGCCTGCCGCGCGTTCAGCGCCGCCTTGATGCGCGGATACGCGAACCACATCGAAGCGTTGAAGAAATCGTGGAGATTGTGGCGCGTCGGCACGCAGCCCGTCTCGGCGATGTGACCTTCGTAGGACGCGCCGTCCGGCAACTCGTCCTGCGCGATGAACGCCAACGGCTTGCCGCGGCCCGTGACGCACGAGGCCGCCGCCGCGTCTTCGTTCAGCGTCGCGAGATATTCGCCGTAGCCGGCGAGCGCCGCCGTCTGCCAGCGCCTGCCGCGCGCTTCGATAGACGCGAGCCAGGGCCGCGCCCAGTCGATATCGGCGAAACCCGTGCTCACGTTCTGCTGCTTAATGCGCGTCCACGAAGCGCCAGCCGATCGACTCGCCGCCGCGCAAAGGCACGACGGTCGAATCGCCGACGGTGAATTCGGCGGGCAGCGTCCACGATCCGCGTTCGATCGTCACCGTTTCCTTGCTGCGCGGCAGACCGTAGAAGTCCGCGCCGTGGAAGCTCGCGAAGCCTTCGAGCTTGTCGAGCGCGCCGGCCTTGTCGAAAGATTCAGCGTACAGCTCGAGCGCGTGCAACGCCGTGTAACAGCCCGCGCAGCCGCACGCGTGCTCCTTCAGGCCCTTCGGATGCGGCGCGCTGTCCGTGCCGAGGAAAAAGCGCGGATTGCCCGACGTCGCCGCTTCGACCAGCGCCACCCGATGCGTCTCGCGCTTCAGCACCGGCAGACAGTAATAGTGCGGCCGCATCCCGCCGACCAGCATGATGTTGCGGTTGAACAGCAAGTGATGCGCGGTGATCGTCGCACCGATCTGGCCTTCCGCGTCGCGCACGTACTCGGCGGCGTCCTTCGTCGTGATGTGCTCGAACACGACCTTCAGCGCCGGAAAATCGCGGCGCAGCGGCGTCATCACGCGATCGATGAACACCTTCTCGCGATCGAACACGTCGATGTCGCTATCGGTCACTTCGCCGTGCGTCAGCAAGGGCATGCCGACTTCCTGCATCGCTTCGAGCGTTTTCGCGCATTTGCCGAGCAGATCCGTCACGCCCGCGTCGGAATTGGTCGTCGCGCCCGCCGGATACAGCTTCACGCCGTGCACGAAGCCGCTTTCCTTCGCGCGGCGGATTTCGTCGGGCGGTGTGTTGTCGGTGAGATAGAGCGTCATCAGTGGCTCGAAGCGCGCGCCCGCGCCCTCTTTCGGCAGCGCGGCCAGGATGCGCTCGCGGTATGCCGCGGCCATTTCCGTCGTCGTCACGGGCGGCTTCAGGTTCGGCATGATGATCGCGCGGCCGAACTGGCGCGCGGTGTGCGGCAGGACGGCGGCGAGCGTCGCGCCGTCGCGCACGTGCAGATGCCAGTCGTCGGGACGCGCGATCGTAAGCGAATTGGGCGAGGATGAGGTAGCGGACATGGCGTGATGACGGGGAACGTTGGAATGGCGCACGTCCACGCAAGGACAGGAAAAAAACGCCGTGGAAAATCCACAACGCGCGCATTCGCGAGCGCTTGCGCGATTTTTTCGGCTCGACCTCGGTGATATGCTTGTCGGACGTATTGTAACAACAGGCTCAAAGCCGCCCGCCTCAAGCATCATGTGCCAACTTCTCGGAATGAACTGCGCTGAACCGACCGACGTGACGTTCTCGTTCACCGGTTTCGCGGCGCGCGGCGGCGTCACGGATCATCATGCCGACGGCTGGGGCATCGCGTTCTTCGAGGACAAGGCCTGTCGGCTGTTCATCGATCATCAGTCGTCCGCCAGCTCGCCGCTCGCGGACATGGTGAAGCGCTATCCGATCAAGTCGAAGAACACCATCGCGCATATCCGCAAGGCGACGCAGGGGCATATCCTGCTCGAAAACTGCCATCCGTTCATGCGCGAACTGTGGGGCCGGCACTGGATCTTCGCGCACAACGGCGATCTCAAAGGCCACGCGCCTGAACTCACCGGCGTGTATCAGCCGGTCGGCACGACGGACAGCGAGCTCGCGTTCTGCGCGCTGCTGCAAGGCCTGCGGCGCGCGTTTCCGTGCTCGCAGCCGCCGCTCGACGAACTCTTCGACGCGCTCGCCGTGCTCACCCGCGACATCACGCAATACGGCGTCTTCAACTTCCTGATGTCGAACGGACAGGCGCTCTTCTCGCACTGCTCGACGCATTTGTACTATCTGGTGCGCAGCTGGCCGTTCTCGACGGCGCATCTGATCGACGCGGACATGTCGATCGACTTCGCCAAGTACACGACGCCGGAAGACCGCGTCGCCGTCATCGCCACGTCGCCGCTCACCGACAACGAAGTCTGGACGCGCTTCGCCCCCGGCGATCTCGCGATGTTCCAGTGCGGCGCGCTGTCCCGCACGGTGAATATTCCCGTGCCGGAGGAAGTCGCGAAGAAAGCGGCGGAGCCGCTTGCGAAGGCGTGCGTCGGGTCGGCGCTCAGGATCGACGAGATCCGGTCGACGGCGGCGATGGAATCGGAACTCGGGATCGAATAAACGTAATAATTCGCCGCATCCGTTTTGCGCGCTCGCGCGAACTCTAGACTGGCCTCTCCTTCAACAATAACGAGAGAAAGGGCCATGAGTGGAAAATTCGTCATCGACCGTGCGCGCGACGGCCAGTACTACTTCAACCTTCGCGCCGGAAACGGCGAAATCATCCTGACGAGCGAGATGTACAAGGCGAAGGCGTCGGCGGAAAACGGCATCGAATCCGTGCGCAAGAACGCGCCGCACGACGAGCGCTACGAGCGCAAATCCAACAGGAAAGGCGAACCGATGTTCACGCTGAAGGCCGCGAATCACGAAGTGATCGGCGTGAGCGAAGGCTACAGCGGCATCGCGGCGCGCGATCACGGGATCGAATCGGTGAAGCACAACGCGCCGGATGCGACGGTCGTCGACAATACCTGAAACCGCTTCGCACAAAAAAACGCGGCGCTCCTTGCGGAAGCGCCGCGTTTCTTTTTACTAAAGCGGTGAAGCGATCAGTGCAGGATTTTCGCGAGGAAGTCCTTTGCACGATCCGACTTCGGATTCGCGAAGAACGCTTCCTTCTGATCGTCCTCGACGATGAGCCCGCGATCCATGAAGATCACGCGGTTCGCCACCTTCTTCGCGAAGCCCATTTCGTGCGTCACGCACATCATGGTCATGCCTTCCTGCGCGAGTTCGACCATCACGTCGAGCACTTCGTTGATCATCTCCGGGTCGAGCGCGGAAGTCGGCTCGTCGAAGAGCATCGCGATCGGGTCCATCGACAGCGCGCGCGCAATCGCCACGCGCTGCTGCTGACCGCCCGACAACTGGCCCGGAAACTTGTCCGCATGCGCGCGCAGGCCGACGCGATCCAGCAGCTTCAAACCCTTTTGCATGGCTTCGTCGTTCGAGCGGCCGAGCACCTTGATCTGCGCGAGCGTCAGGTTCTGCGTGATGGTCAGATGCGGAAACAGCTCGAAGTGCTGGAACACCATGCCGACCTTCGAACGCAGCTTCGACAGATTCGTCTTCTTGTCCGTCAGCGACTGGCCGTTGATCGAGATCTCGCCCTTCTGGAACGGTTCGAGGCCGTTCACGGTCTTGATGAGCGTCGACTTGCCCGAGCCCGACGGGCCGCACACCACGACGACCTCGCCCTTCTTCACTTCGGTCGTGCAGTCGGTGAGCACCTGGAACTGCCCGTACCACTTGGAAACATTCTTGATAGAGATCATCTTGCGACCTTTTTCTGAAGACTTTTGACGAGGGCCGACGCCACCACGCAAATCACGAAATAGCATGCGCCCGCGAACAGGACCATTTCGACGGTCGTGCCGTCGCGATCCCCGATATTCGTCGCCGTGCGGAAGAAGTCCGCGAGACTGATGACGTAGACGAGCGACGTATCCTGAAACAGGACGATCGCCTGCGTGAGCAAGAGCGGCACCATCGCGCGAAACGCCTGCGGCAGCACGACGAGCTTCATCGCCTGCGCGTAGGTCATGCCGAGCGCGAACGCCGCGTTCACCTGCCCGCGCGGCACCGCCTGAATGCCGGCGCGGATGATTTCCGAATAGTACGCGGCTTCGAAGAGCGAGAACGCGACCATCGCCGAGGCGAGACGAATGTCGATATCCGCCGACAGCCCGAGCACGTTCTGCAGCACCTGCGGCACGATCAGGAAGAACCACAGCAGCACCATCACGAGCGGGATCGAGCGGAACAGCGTGACGTACGTGCTCGCGAACCATTGGAGCGGCTTCACGCCCGAGAGGCGGAACAGCGCGAGAATGGTGCCCCAGATGATGCCGACCACGATGGCGAGCACGGTGATCTGCAGCGTGATCTTCGCGCCCGTCATCAACGTGGGCCACGACGCGAGCACACCACTCCAGTTGAACTGATGCATTACTTGCCTCCGATGTAGCCAGGCAGCCGCGTCTTCGCTTCGACCCAGCGCATCAACTGCATCACGACGAGGTTGATGAGCATGTAGGCGAGCGTCACCGCGATGAACGATTCATACGTCTGCGCCGTGTAGTCGACGAGCTGGCGCGCCTGAGCGGACAGATCCAGCAGACCGATGGTCGACGCCACCGCCGAGTTCTTGAACACGTTCAGAAACTCCGACGTGAGCGGCGGCACGATGATCCGGTACGCGACCGGCATCAGCACATAGCGGTACGTCTGCCATTGCGTGAAGCCCATCGCGAGACCCGCGTTGCGCTGTCCGCGCGGCAGCGCGTTGATGCCCGAGCGCACCTGCTCGCACACGCGCGCGCCGGTGAAAAGCCCGAGACAGATGATCGACGACGAAAAGAACTGCGCCGAGGGCGGCAGTTGCTTGAACCAGTTGCCCAAGGAAGGCGGCAGCAGCTCCGGTATCACGAGATACCAGACGAAGAACTGCACGATCAGCGGGATGTTGCGGAAGATCGCGACATAGACGGTGCCGATGCCCGCCAGCGTGCGATTCGGGACCGTGCGCAAGATGCCGAACAACGAGCCGACCACGAGCGCGATCACCCAGGCCGCGAGCGACACGGTGATCGTCACCCAGAAGCCGGAGATCAGCCAGCCGAGATAGGTGGTGGGCTCGCCGGTCGAAACCGGACTCAGCAGGATGCCCCAGTTCCAGTGATAAGACATAGACTCACTCCAAAAAGAAACGGAAGAAGCAAGCTCCTTCCGTTTCGTTCGTTCGAGACTCGAACCGGTTAGTCGATTGCCTTGTCATTCGGGCTCTTGTAGAGAGCCTTGATGTCGTCACTTTCCGGGAAGTTGAGGTTGAGACCCTTCGGCGGGATCGGGCTTTCGAACCACTTCTTGTAGATCTTGTCCGCATCGCCCGACGTTTCGACCTTGGCGATCGCGTCGTCGACGACCTTCTTGAACTCGGGGTCGTTCTTGCGCATCATGCAGCCGTACGCTTCATGCGACTGCGGCGCCCCGACGATCACGAAATCGTTCGGGTTGTTCGACTTGGCGCGCTCGCCGGCGAGCAGTGCGTCGTCCATCATGAACGCGACGGCGCGGCCCGTCGACAGCGTCAGGAACGACTCGCCGTGGTCCTTCGCGCTGATGATGTTCATGCCCATGTTCTTTTCCTGATTCATCTTGCGAAGCAGGCGCTCGGAGGTCGTGCCGGCGGTCGTCACGACAGTCTTGCCCTTCAGGTCGGCCCAGTCCTTCACGCCCGAATCCTTCTTGGTCATGAGACGCGTGCCGATCACGAAGATCGTGTTCGAGAAGGCCACTTGCTGCTGGCGTTCGGCGTTGTTCGTGGTCGAGCCGCATTCGAGGTCGACGGTGCCGTTCTGCACGAGCGGAATACGGTTCTGCGACGTGACCGGCGTGAGCTTCACCTTCAGGTCCTGCATGCCGAGCTTCTGCTTGACCGCTTCCACGACCTTCAGCGCGAATTCGTGCGAGTAGCCGACGACGTTCTGCTTGTCGTCATAGTAGGAAAACGGAATGGACGATTCGCGATGCCCCAGCGAGATCACGCCCGTGTCCTTGATTTTCTTCAGCGTGCCCGCGTCCTGAGCGTACGCGCCGGTGGCGAGAAACCCGAGCGCGGCGACGAGCAGCGCAGCCTTTTTAACCTTCATGTGTTCGATCTCCTGTGGCGAAAAACCGGGGCAAGTTTAGCAGGGTAATTATTCTGAAAGAATGATTGTTAACCCACGACCGTCTTATTTCCGAGACGCCGTCCGAGCCGCAGCGCAACCCGGTTGCGACCGCGCATATTACTGGCGTTTTCGGGCAGATGCTTGACCGAATACAACTACTCGGCCGACTTGTAGTTTTCATGCAAATGCGGGCGGCATTTCCGAAGAAATGCCGCCCGCAGTCATTCAAACGGCACTCGCGCGCCGTCGCCGCCGATCAGGGATACAGCCCGCGCATTTCGCGCGCCTGCAGAATCCGCGTACACGCGACGATGAACGCCGCCGTGCGCACCGACACCTGATGCTCGCTCGCGACCTGCCAGACGCCCGCGAACGCTTCGCGCATCACGCGCTCCAGTCGCTGGTTGATTTCGTCCTCGGTCCAGAAGAAGCTCGAGAAGTCCTGCACCCATTCGAAGTACGACACGGTCACGCCGCCCGCGTTGGCGATCACGTCGGGAATCACGAGGATGCCCTTGTCCGTCAGGATGTCGTCCGCCGCGGTCGTGGTCGGGCCGTTCGCGCCTTCGACGACGATCTTCGTGCGGATCTTGGCCGCGTTCTTCTCGGTGATCTGGTTTTCCAGCGCGGCCGGAATCAGGATGTCGCTTTCGATCATCCAGAATTCTTCCGCCTGCACCGGGTCCGCGCCCGCGAAGCCGCCCACGCCGCCGTTCTTCGCGACGTGATCGAGCAGCGCAACGGTGTCGAGACCCTTCGAGTTATGAATCGTGCCCGTGTGATCCTGCACGGCGATGACCTTCGCGCCCGCTTCCTGGAACAGCTTGGCCGCGATGCCGCCCACGTTGCCGAAGCCCTGCACCGCGATACGTGCGCCTTCGATCTCCATGCCGATGCGCCGCGCCGCTTCCGTGCCGACGACGAACACGCCGCGCCCCGTCGCTTCCTTGCGGCCGAGCGAGCCGCCGAGCGAGATCGGCTTGCCGGTCACGACGCCGGTCGCCGTCTGGCCCTGGTTCATGGAGTAGGTGTCCATCATCCACGCCATGATCTGCTCGTTCGTGTTCACGTCCGGCGCGGGAATGTCCGTGTTCGGCCCGATGATGATGCCGATTTCGCTGGTATAGCGACGCGTCACGCGCTCCAGTTCGCCGCGCGACAACGTGCGCGGATCCACGCGGATGCCGCCCTTCGCGCCGCCGTACGGCACGTTCACCGCCGCGTTCTTCACCGACATCCACGCGGACAGCGCCATCACTTCGGAGAGCGTCACGTCCTGGTGATAACGCACGCCGCCCTTGCCGGGACCGCGCGACGTGTTGTGCTGCACGCGATAGCCTTCAAAGTGCGCGACGGTGCCGTTATCGAGTTCGATCGGGCAGTCGACGATGAGAATGCGCTTCGGGCGCTTGAGGGTTTCGAGCCAGCGGGAGAGAGAACCGAGATACGGGGCAACACGATCGACCTGCTGCAGATAGTTTCCCCAGGGACCGAGATCATCGGCATGGAGATACGACGGGATAGCGTGTTTTGCGTCCGGCGCTTGCACAGGTTGCTTCGAGGCAGACATTGATGCTCCAGCGGTGAAGGAATGCGCTCATTGTCGAAAAACGCCGTTTCCAAATCCAATGCCGTTTCCTTATCCCATCATGCAAATCTTGCATAACGTTGGGGAGCGTTAAGCGGCGGGCTTCCCCGTCGATGCCTTCAGCAACTCTTCGCTGACCGCGTCCCAGAGCGCGCGCATCAATGCCTGACGCGGCTCTTCGCCTTGCGCGGCGAGCTTGTCGCGATAGAGGCGGATTTCCATTGTCAGCGTGAACTGGCCGGCGGGCGTGCCCCGCGTGCCGCGATCGAGGCGCACGAGCCGCCCTTCCTCCACCGCATCCTCGACGGCGCTGTGCGGCAGGAACGCGATGCCATGACCGGCGAGCGCCATCGCCTTCAGTCCTTCGGCCATGTCGGTTTCATAGACCTTGTCGAGATGCAGGCGCGCCGGCGCGGTCGCGATGATGACTTCCGTCATGCGCCCGAGATACGCATTAGGCGTGTACGACAGATACGGCACCGGCGACTCGGCCGTCGCGGACAACGAAAAGCGCGCGCGTCCGCCTTTGGTGACGGCGGAGAACGGGCTGATCGGCTCGGCGCCGAGCGTGAGCATGTCGTAGCGCGCGGGATCGAGCGCGACCGGATGACTCGGATGGTGATAGCCCATCACGAGATCGACACCGCCTTCGACGAGCGAGAGCACCGCATCGTGCACATTGAGCGCGCGCAGCCGCGTGCGGATGCGCCCGAGCCGCGCCTCGATGTGTTCGAGCCAGCGCGGAAAGTATGTGAGCGAGAGCGTATGCGGCACCGCGAACTCGATGGTCGCCGACGGCACGCCGCCCTGCCCGCGCAACAGCGTGCGCGCTTCGTGGAACTGCGAGAGCATCGCGAGCGCCTGCTCGTAGAACACATTGCCGGCTTGCGTGAGCCGCGTCGGATAGACGGACCGGTCGATAAGCTCCGTGCCGAGCCACGCTTCGAGCGCCTGAATGCGGCGCGAAAACGCGGGCTGCGTGATGTGCCTCAGTTCAGCCGAGCGACTGAAGCTGCGCGTCTCCGCGAGCGACACGAAGTCTTCCAGCCATTTCAGTTCCATGCGATGTCGGGCGCGCGCGGCGCTTTTCGGCAAAGAACGCATTCTAGCGGGCGCATGAACCCCGCGAAGGCGCGCCGCACCATTCGCATGCGAAACGCGCACGGGCGCGGTGCCGGCGCTTTCGGGGACGGCGGACGTCACGCGCGCTCGAATCCCGCGTCCACGCGCGCTCTACGCGATGCATCGAATAAACATGCATTCCATTGGCATGATGCTTGCAGTTTTCCGGGCCGTCGCGCGCTCATCGAGGACGCGTGCCTAAAACGGAACCCACAATGTCCAATCTGATCGCATCGCTCAAGAGCGGGAACTGGCGCTCGCTGCTGGCCTGTTTCCTTTACTTCGATACGGGGTTCACCGTCTGGGTGCTGTACGGGCCGCTCGCGCCGTTCATCGGGCGCGACGTGACGATGTCGGCCGCGCAGCAAGGCTTTCTCGTCGCGGTGCCGGTGCTGGCGGCGGCGATCCTGCGCGTGACGCTCGGCAACCTGTATCAATCGACCGATGGACGGCGCGTCGCGTTGATGGGCGTCGTGCTCTCGTCGATTCCGTCGATCGTGCTGCCGCTTCTGCCCGGCGTGCCGTCGTATGCGTTGCTGCTCGTGCTCGGCGTGTTCCTCGGCATGGGCGGCGCGAGCTTCGCGGTCGCGCTGCCGATGGCCGGCAGCAACTATCCGCCGAAGGTGCAGGGCCTCGTGCTGGGTCTGGCTGCGGCGGGCAACATCGGCGCGGTGCTCGACGGCTTCCTGTTCCCGCATCTCGCCGATGCCTTCGGCTGGCAGATGTCGACCGCCGCCGCGCTGCCCTTGCTCGCGATCACGGGCGTCGCGCTCTTTGCGTGGGCCTCCGATGCGGGCGAGAAAACCGGCAGCGCGATGCGCGCGCTGTCGAGCTTCGTGGTGACGCTCGCGAGCCTGATCGTGCTCGTGCTCGCGGTGAATGCCGGCCTGTTCGGCGGCGGCAAGGCGGGCGTGCTGCTCTTGCCGGTGATCGGCGCGCTGATCGCGATCGCGGTGCTGCCGCGGCGCTATCGGTCGGTGCTCGGCGAGCGCGATACGTGGGTCATCATGCTGATCTACAGCATCACGTTCGGCGGCTTCGTCGGCATGTCGTCGTATGTGACGCTGCTGCTCACGTCGCTGTATCAGATGCCGAAGCTCGAAGCGGGTCTCTTCATGTCGCTGCTCGCGTTTCTCGGCGCGATCGTGCGGCCGTTCGGCGGTTATGTCGCCGATCGCATCACTGGCGTGCGGGCGCTGCTCGTGCTGCTCGCGGTGATCGCCATCGGCGACTTCGCGTTCGCGATCTGGATGCCGCCGGTCGCCGGCGGCGTCGCGATTCTGGTTTGCCTCTATCTCGCGTTCGGCCTCGGCAATGGCTCGACGTTCCAGCTCGTGCCGCATCGCTGGAAGGGCAAGACGGGACTGCTGTCGGGAATCGTGGGTGCTGCGGGCGGCATTGGCGGGTTCTATCTGCCGGTGATCATGGGCATTGCGAAGGAAAGCACCGGCAGCTATCAGATGGGCTTCGCGACCTTCGGCGTGCTCGCGACCTGCGCGTTTGGCGCGTTGTTCGTGCTGCGCGGACAGTGGCTGAGCTGGTCGTCGACGGCTTCGCAATCGCATGATGGCGTCGCGATCGGCGGCGCGCACGCGATGGAGTGAGGCGGCGCGTCATTCGCCCAGTGCCGCCAGCGCCGTCTCACCCTCGCTGGAACTGGCGGCCCGCTGCTGCTGCAACGCCCACATCTGCGAGAACAACCCGCCCGCGCGCAGCAGCTCCGCATGCGTGCCGCGCTCCACGATGCGCCCGTGATCCATCACGATGATCTGCTGCGCATGCACGACGGTCGACAGCCGATGCGCGATGATGAGCGTCGTCCTCTCGCGCGCGATCGAATCCAGCTCGTGCTGAATGGCGCGTTCGGATTTCGAATCGAGCGCGGACGTGGCTTCGTCGAAGATCAGGATCGGCGGGTTCTTCAACAGCGTGCGCGCGATCGCGACGCGCTGCTTCTCGCCGCCCGACAACTTCAGCCCGCGCTCGCCGACCGGCGTGTCATAGCCCGCCGGCAACGCCTCGATGAAGTCGTGAATATGCGCCGCGCGTGCCGCCGCGATCACTTCCTCGCGGCTCGCGGAAGGACGGCCGTACGCGATGTTGTAGTAGATCGAATCGTTGAAGAGCACGGTGTCCTGCGGCACGATGCCGATCGCCGCGCGCAACGAATCCTGCGTCACATCGCGAATGTCCTGCCCGTCGATGCGAATGCCGCCGCCCTGCGCGCGATCGAGATCGTAGAAGCGAAAGAGCAGACGGCCGAGCGTCGACTTGCCCGAACCGCTATGCCCGACGACCGCCGTCGTCGTGCCCGCGGGAATCGTGAAATCGACGCCGTGGAGAATCTGCCGCGCCTTCTCGTACGAGAAGCTCACGTTCTCGAAGCGCACTTCGCCGCCGCGCACCGCGAGCGCCGGCGCATTCGGCGCATCGGGCACTTCGCGGCCCGCGCCGAGCAGCGTGAACATGCGGTCCATGTCGGTGAGCGCCTGCTTCAGCTCCCGATACACCACGCCCAGAAAATTCAGCGGAATGTAGAGCTGCAGCATGAACGTATTGATGAGCACGAGATCGCCGAGCGTGAGACGCCCCGCCATCACGCCCTGCGTCGCGCGCCACAGAATGAAAACGAGCCCGACGCCGATGATCGTCTGCTGCCCGAAGTTCAGCATCGACAACGAGCGCTGCGACTTGATCGCGGCCGCGCGATATCGCTTGAGGTTTTCATCGTAACGGCGCGTTTCCCACTCTTCGTTGCCGAAGTACTTCACGGTCTCGTAGTTGAGCAGCGAATCGATCGCGCGCGAATTCGCCTTCGAATCGAGCTCGTTCATCGTGCGGCGAAAGTGCGTGCGCCACTCCGTCACCTTCACCGTGAACACGATATACGTGACGAGCGCAACGAACGTGACGATCGCGTAATACGCCTCGTACCTGGTCACGAAGAACGCAAGCACGAGCCCGACCTCGACGAGCGTCGGCAGGATGCTGTAGAGCGAATACGACACGAGCTGCTGGATGCCGCGCGTGCCGCGTTCGATATCGCGCGACATGCCGCCCGTCTGCCGCTCCAGATGAAAGCGCAGCGACAGCGAATGCAGATGCCGGAACACTTGCAGCGCGAGTTGCCGCACCGCGCTCTCGGTGACCTTCGCGAAAAGCAGCTCGCGCAATTCGGTGAAGAGCGATGTCGACAGCCGCACGACCGCATACGCGACGACGAGCAGCCCGATGCCGCCGATCAGCACGACGCCCGGCGCATCGTTGGCGCGTCCGAGCGCGGTGAGATGCTGCACGGAGGCGAGTCCGTCGACGATGCGCTTCATCACGATCGGCACGCCGAGATTCGCCACCTTCGCGCCGATGAGACACGTCAGCGCGAACGCGACGCGCCATTTGTACGTGGTGAGATAAGGCAGCAGCGAGCGGATCGTCTGCCAGTCGTTGCGCGGGCCGTGCTGCGCGGGCCCGGGCTCTGCATTGGGGAAGCGGCGCATGAGTTCGTATCGTTCGAGCGCGTCGCGCGAACGGAGTCGGGCGCGGCGTGGGGATGTTTTTATCGTGGACACGGGCGCAGGTCTGCGTGCCTGCTTTCCCGTACAATTTACTGCAAGCCCCGGCGTGATCGAGGTCTTTGCCTCGCGCGACTGGGCTCATTCATAAATATGCATTGTCGCAGAAGGTTCAAGGGGCCGCTCGCGCCCGCCAGCCTTCCGCCGCCTTGCGAACCGGAACGCCTCCCATGACAGACCATCCCAATCTTCCCGAGAAACACGTCGCGCTGCGCGTCGTGCCGCAGCCCGCCGACGCCAACGTCCACGGCGACGTCTTCGGCGGATGGATCATGGCGCAGGTCGATATCGCCGGCTCCATTCCTGCGAGCCGCCGCGCGAACGGCCGCGTCGCGACCGTCGCGGTGAATTCGTTCCTGTTCAAGCATCCGGTGTTCGTCGGCGACCTGCTGAGTTTTTACGCCGATATCGTCAAGACGGGCAATACGTCCGTCACCGTCGCGGTCGAAGTCTGGGCGCAGCGCATGAACCTCGCCGAAGAAGTCGTCAAGGTGACGGAAGCGACGCTCACCTATGTCGCGACCGACCGCGACCGCCGCCCGCGCGTGCTGCCGTCGATCGACTGACGGCGCGCGTTCATCGGCTCATTCATCGGCTCATTCATCGGCTCATTCATCGGCTCATTCATCGGCTCATTCATCGGCTCATTCATCGGCTCAGTGAGGCAGCACGCCCTGCTGCAGGAGGCCGGGGATCGCCTCGTGCGGCATCGGGCGCGAGAAGAGATAGCCCTGCATTTCGTCGCAGTCGCGCTCGCGCAGGAAGTCGTGCTGCGCGTGCGTTTCGACGCCCTCGGCGATCACCTGCAACTCCAGCGAATGCGCGAGCGCGATGATCGCCGACGTGATGGTTTCATCGTCGCCCGATGAACCGATATCCGCCACGAACGAGCGATCGATCTTCAGCCGATGCACCGGAAAGCGCTTGAGATACGACAGGCTCGAATAGCCGGTGCCGAAGTCGTCGATCGCAATGCCGATGCCGAGCGCCGATAGCTCCGAGAGCATCGTGATCGCTTCCTCGGCGTTGCGCATGATCGCGCTTTCGGTGAGTTCGAGTTCGAGATAGCGCGGCGCAAGCCCGGTCTCGTCGAGCACGGACGTCACGAGCCGGGCGATGTCGCGCTGCTGGAAATGCCGCGCCGACAGATTCACCGACACGCGCGCCGGCGGCAGTCCGGCATCCTGCCACGCCTTGTTCTGCCGGCACGCTTCGCGCAGCACCCACTCCGACAGCGGCCCGATCAGCCCGCTCTCCTCCGCCACCGGAATGAACGACGCCGGTGACACGAGTCCTTGCTCCGGATCGTGCCAGCGCACGAGCGCCTCGATGCCGACGATCTGGCGCGTCGACATGTCGACCTGCGGCTGATAGTGCAGCAGGAATTCGCCGTCGCGCAGCGCGCGCCGCAAACGCCGCTCGAGATTCATGCGCGCGCCGACGCTCGCGTTCATCTCCGGCTGATAGAACTGATAGTTGTTGCGGCCCATGTCCTTCGCGCGATACATCGCGAGGTCGGCCTTCTTCATCACGGTTTCGGCATCGTCGCCGTCTTGCGGATAGAGACTCGCGCCCATGCTGCACCCGACGTACAACTCGGTATCGTCGAGCCATACGGGTTCGGAGATCGCCGCGCGCGTGCGCTCCATCCACACGATGAGACCGGCTTCGTCGGTGATATCCGTCAGCACGACGACGAACTCGTCGCCGCCGTGACGCGCGACCGTATCGCTCGAACGCGCCGAACGCGCGAGCCGCTCGCCGATCACCGCGAGCAGACGGTCGCCGACGCTGTGGCCGAGACTGTCGTTGACGTTCTTGAAGCCGTCGAGATCCATGAACACGACGGCGATCTTCGACTCGCGCCGCCGCGCCGTCTCGATCGCATGTTGCAGACGGTCCTTCAGCAGATTGCGGTTCGGCAGGCGCGTGAGCGTGTCGTAATTCGCCTGATATTCGAGCTCTTCCTGATACCGCATGAGATCGGTCACGTCATTGATGATACCGATGTGATGCGTCGTCATGCCTTGCGCGTCCGGCACCGGCGCGACGAAAAGCTGGTTCCAGAAGAGCGCGCCGTCCTTGCGATAGTTGCGCACCACGACGCTCGCCTCCATGTTCGCGGCGAGCGCGCGGCGGATCGACGTGAGCCCTTCCTGATCGCCGTCCGGGCCGTGCAGGAAGCGGCAATCCTGGCCGATCACCTCGCTCGGGTCGTAACCCGTGATGCGCTTGAACGCCGCATTCGCGTACTCGATCACGTTCGCGCCATCGACCACGCCGGTGATCAGAATCGCGTTCACGCTCGCGTCGAGCGCGCGGCTTTGCAGACGCAGCGCGAGTTCGGCGCGCTTGCGATCGGTGACGTCGTGATACGAACCCAGCACGCCGATGGTCTGCCCTTCGCCGTCGAGCAACGGCAGCTTGCTCGTGACGACGGTGCGCAACTGGTCGCCCATCACGATGTCGCGTTCGTAGTGCATCTTCGGCACGGTCGTGACGATGACCTCTTCGTCGTCCGCGCGCACGACATCCGCGAGCCCGCCCCACGGCAGCTCATAGTCCGTCTTGCCGATCACCTGTTCGTTGTACGCGAGACCCGCATCGCGCGCGAACGCGTTGTTGCAGCCGAGATAGCGCAGCTCGCGGTCCTTCCAGAACACGCGCTGCGGAATGTTGTCGATGACCGCTTCGAGCATCTCGTTCGACCGGCGCGCTTCGGCTTCGGCGTGGATGCGGTCGGTCACGTCGTTCGCCAGCATGAAGATGCCTGGCCGGTTCGAATAGTTGAGCGAGTGATGCGACACGTCCGCGCCGACGATCGATCCGTCCTTGCAGCGATAGCGCCACACGCCCGCCGATCCCTGCCGCGACGCCGCACGCTCGCCCCGCTCGCCGCCTTCGCCTCCGCTGCGCGCGAGCCGCGCCGCGAAGCTGTCGAAGTCGTCGGCATGGTGCAGATCGCGCAGCGTCATGTTCATGAACTCCGGCTCGTTGAAGCCGAAGTGCTCGATCGCGGCCTGATTCACCGCGACGAAGCGCATCGTCTCGCGATCGACGATCCACATCGGCACCGGATGCGCCTCGAACATGCCGCGAAAGCGCTCGTTGCTGCGCTGTCTCGCGCGCACGACGCCGAGCTTCTCGCGCGATTGCCGCTCGTGGCTCGCGAACAGATAGATCAGCACGGCGCTGCCGGCGAGCATCGTGAAGACGAGCAGCAGCATCGCGCCGCTCGATGCCTGCGCGGACTGGTCGAGCGCGCCGATCGTCGCGTTGTCGATGCGCGCGCGCATGGCCGCAAGCTCTTCGTCGACGCCCTGCTGGTCTTCGCCGAGCGTGACGAACGTGGCGTCGGCCCAGGCGCGGGATTCGCCGGGACGCGCGTTCTTCGTGCGGGCGAAGGCAAGATCGGCGTCGTGGCGCATCACGGCGGCGCGGGCGGCAAGCGCATCGAACGAGCCGGTCATGCCGGGCTCCATCGCGAATTGCGCGCGCAGGCCGCTTTCGAGCGCGTCGAGATGCGCCACGCGTTCCTGATGCCCCGCGTCGGTATCCGCGACGCCGGTCGCTTCGAAGCGGCTCAGTTGCGTCAGCGATTCACCGAGCGTGCTGCGATACGCCGCGAGATCGCGCAGCAGGCTCATCGAGCGCAGCGTGCGCGCGTCGCTTTCGCGCAGCCCGCCGATCCGCTCGCAGGCGACGAACGCGTTCGCGCCGAGTGCGGCCAGTACCACGGCAATATTGACGAGCAGACCTCTGGAGAGGAGTCGAGTCATGAGCGGCGGGCTTATCCCTTTGATGCGCGCTGGGCGCACATCGGAGCGAGGCGCGGCGTGGCAAAACGGCTCCACGCCCGATTAATGGATAACGCCCATTAACGGCACCGCTCGCCCCACATTTAGGGCTAACCCGCAAATAATCCGACTAAAGCGCCCGCTTAACGTTTGCGGGCCACCCGCTCACTCCGCGAGGCCGAACTCTTTCATGGCCGGGAGGAAGTCGTGATTGACCTTGTCCGTGTTGCGCGAGAGCTTCGCGAGCGCGTAACGCTGAAAGCGATCGAGCTTGCCCCAGCGGTCCAGACTCGGCGCGCTGACGCCGGACAGGCTGCTCTGCCGGATCACGGTTTCGGGCACGGCGTCCGCGTGCATCCAGACCGGATCGGGGTCGCGTTCGATCTTCTCGGGCGCGGCATTCGCGTGCGTCTTCAGCATCTCTTCGAGCGCGAGATCGAAGTTCTTTTCGAGCTCGGCTTCTTCTTCGATCGGAAAACGCGCCAGCAACGCGCGATCTTCGTAAGGAAGCTGCTGCCACTCGTCAAGCGAGATGCGCATGCCGAAACGGTCGAGATTGAAGCGCACGGCAAGCGGGATGAAGCGCAGATTGTCAGAGGATTCGACTTCGAATCCGAAGAGACGCGCGGCGTCGTAAAGTCCCATAGCGAAGCCTCGTTGGATTGAAGAGGGAGTGCGCGACGCGCATCGCCCGCTTAAGTTATTGTAGGGCCTTGGATCTGGCTGGAACCATTGCAATCTAGCCGCTGTTCGCGCCGCGAAGCGTGCGAACAGCAACGATAGGCAGCAAATCACATACCCGACTTTACTCGAAGTGAGCGGTCAGGAGCATTGAAGTGGATCAACTCGAAACCGACGATCAACCCGGCTTCGTCGAGCGACACGTACGCCGGCATCGCAGGAACGAAGTCGCGATCGCCGCGGATAACGTCGGTCAGGAATGGCCCGTCGCGCTCGTGTTCAACGGCATCTCGCACGCGGTGATGATGTGCACGCCCCGCGATCTCGAAGCGTTCGCGGTGGGCTTCTCGCTGACGGAAGGCATCGTCGGGCGTGGCAGCGATATCCACGATATCGAAGTCTATTTCCGCGATGACGGCGTCGCGCTGCCGCATGCCGAAGTGCATCTGCAGGTCGTGCAGCAGGCGTTCATGGCGCTGAAGGGCAAGCGGCGCGCGCTCGCCGGGCGCACGGGTTGCGGCGTGTGCGGCATCGAAAGCATCGACTTGCTGGATCTTCAGCCCGAACGCGTGCCGGACACGGGCTTTCTGAATCGCCTCGCGCCCGATGCGATCGAGCGCGCCGCGCGCGAACTGCCCGCGCATCAGCAATTGACGAAGCTCACGGGCGGCCTGCACGCTGCCGCATGGTGCGACGAAACCGGCGCCGTGCGCTACGCCTTTGAGGATGTCGGACGGCATAACGCGCTCGACAAACTCATCGGCCAGTTGATTCTGCGCCGCGAAGACACGACGCAAGGCTTCGTGTTCCTGTCGAGCCGCGCGAGCTATGAACTCGTGCGCAAGTCCGCGCGCGTCGGCGTGCCGATGATCGCGACGATCTCCGCGCCGACCTCGCTCGCCATCGCGATCGCGAAGCAGGCGGCCTTGCGGCTCGTCAGCTTCGCGCGCGAAAACAGCTTCGTCGAATACGACGTCGATTGACGCCGCTCATTCGAACTTGCTGAAGTCCGGCTTGCGCTTCTCGAAGAACGCCTGAAACGCCTCGCGCGCTTCGGGCGCGACGAGCATCCGAGAAAAGTGCGCGGCTTCGTCTTCCATCCGCGCGCCCACTTCATGCGCCTCTCCGCCCTTCATCAGCGACTTGGTCACGCGCAGCGACGACGCCGGCAGAAGCGCGAGCCGTTTCGCCTTGTCGAACGCGTGGGCGTCGAGTTCGGCGGCATCGATCGCGCCGTTGACGAAGCCCATGCCGATCGCTTCGGTCACGTCGAACGCTTCGCCGAGCAGCAGCTTTTCCGCCGCGCGCTGATAACCCGCCGTGCGCGGCAGCAGCAAACTCGATGCCGCTTCCGGACACAAGCCCAGCTGCGAGAACGGCAGCGAGAACTTCGCGTTCGGGCTCGCGTAGACGATGTCGCAATGCAGGAGCATGGTCGTGCCGATGCCGACCGCCGTGCCCGCGACCGCCGCGACGATCGGCTTCGGAAACGCGCTGATGCGCCGCAGAAACTGGAACACGGGCGCGTCGAGTCCCTTTGGCGGATCGTTCAGGAAGTCCTCGAGATCGTTGCCTGCGCTGAACGTCGTGCCGACGGCGCGAATCAGCACCGCGCGCACGGTCGCGTCCATCTCGGCTTCGTAGAGGCCGTCGGCCATTTCCTGATACATCGCCGCGGTGATCGCGTTCTTCTTTTCCGGACGATTGAGCACGATGCTCAACACGCCGTCCGCGCGTTCGATCTGAATCTCCATCCGCTGTCTCCTTGTGTTCGCGTCCGCACGCCGTCACGACGCGCGGACGCGTTCGATCAAAGCCGCTCGATGATGCCCGCCGCGCCCATGCCTGTGCCGACGCACATCGTGACCATGCCGTACTTGAGATTGCGACGACGCAAGCCGTGCACGACCGTCGATGCGCGGATCGCGCCCGTCGCGCCGAGCGGATGGCCGAGCGCGATCGCGCCGCCGAGCGGATTGACCTTGGACGTATCGAGTCCGAGATCGCCGATCACCGCGAGCGCTTGCGCCGCGAACGCTTCGTTCAGCTCGATCCAGTCGAGATCGTCCTGCTTCAGCCCGGCGGCTTTCAACGCGGCCGGAATCGCTTCCTTCGGCCCGATGCCCATGATTTCCGGCGGCACGCCGCGCACCGCGAAGCTCACGAAGCGCGCGAGCGGCGTGAGGTTGAACTGCTTCAGGATCTTTTCCGACACGACGATCAACGCGCCCGCGCCGTCCGACGTCTGCGAGCTGTTGCCCGCCGTCACCGAGCCTTTGTTCGCGAACACGGGACGCAGCTTCGCGAGACCTTCGACGGACGTCTCCGCGCGCGGACCTTCGTCGAACGCGATCTCGCGCGCATTCACGCGCACTTCGCCCGATGCGAGATCGGGAAAGCGCTCGTTGAGCGTGAACGCCGCGATTTCATCGGCGAATTCGCCCGCCTGTTGCGCCGCGAGCGCACGGCGATGCGATTCCGCCGCGAACGCGTCCTGCGCCTCGCGGCTCACTTTCCAGCGCTCCGCGACGCGCTCCGCCGTCAGCCCCATGCCGTATGCGATGCCGACATCCTCATTGCGATCGAAGATGTGCGGCGACAGCGACGGCTTGTTGCCCATCATCGGCACCATGCTCATCGATTCGCAGCCGCCCGCGATCATCGCATCGGCTTCACCGACGCGGATGCGGTCCGCCGCCATCGCGAGCGCCGTCAGTCCCGATGCGCAGAAGCGGTTCACCGTGACGCCGCCGACGGTATTCGGCAAGCCCGCGAGCAACGCGCCCATGCGCGCGACGTTCAGCCCTTGCTCGGCTTCGGGGATCGCGCAGCCGACGATCGCGTCTTCGATCACGCTCGTGTCGAGTCCCGGCACTTGCGCGACCGCCGATCTAATCGCGTGGACGAGCAGTTCGTCCGGGCGCGTGTTCCTGAAGACACCGCGCGGCGCCTTGCCGATCGGCGCGCGGCTCGCGGCGACGATGTATGCGTCTTGAAGTTGCTTTGTCATTTGATGGTCCTCAGTTGCGCACCGGTTTGCCCGTTTGCAGCATGCCCATGATCCGTTCCTGCGTCTTTTGCGTGCCGAGCAGTTCGACGAACGCGCGGCGCTCGAGGGCGAGCAGCCATTCTTCATCGACGAGACTGCCTGCTTCGACATCCCCGCCGCACACTGCTTCGGCGATACGGCTCGCGATCAGGAAATCGTGATCGCTGATGAAGCGACCGTCGCGCATGTTGACGAGCGACGCCTTGATCGTCGAGATCGCCGAGCGGCCCGCGACCGGCACCTGCTTCACGCGCAACGGCGGCCGATATCCCGATGCGGCGAGCGCGCGCGCTTCCTTCTTCGCGATGTCGAGCAGTTCGTGCACGTTGAAGACGATCGTGTCGGATGGCTTCAGATAGCCCATCGCGCGGGCATCGAATGCGGAGGACGAGACTTTCGCCATCGCCGCGTTTTCGAACGGTTTCTGCAGGAACTTGAGCAGATCGCTGGTGGCGTTGACGGCGCTCGCCGCTTCCGCCGCGCGCAGTGCCGCTTCCTTAAGACCGCCGCCCGCCGGCACGAGACCGACGCCCACTTCGACGAGACCGATATAGCTCTCGACATGCGCGACGCGTTTGGCCGAATGCAGCAGCAATTCGCAGCCGCCGCCGAGCGCGATGCCCGACACCGCCGACACGACCGGCACGTTCGCGTACTTCACGCGCATCATGCCTTGCTGGAATGTCTTCACGAACGGCTCGATGCCTTTCGCCCCGCCCATCATGAAGGCGGGCATGGCTTCTTCGAGATTCGCGCCCGCCGAGAACGGGCCGCCCGGCGCGCCGAGTTGCAGCGAGGTCGGCTGCCAGATCACGACGCCGCGGTATTCCTTCTCCGCGAGCTCGATGGCTTGCGTGAGGCCGTCGATGACACCCGGACCGATGGTGTTCATCTTCGACTTGAACGAGACGATCACGACATCGCCTTGATCGTCGTCGAGCCACGCGCGCACGTTCTCGGTTTCGAAGAGCGTCTTGCCGTAGGTCTTGGGATCGGCGCCCGTCTCACCGACGAGCGGCGCGCGGAACACCTGCTTCTGATACACGGGCAACGTCGAGCGCGGTTCGAAGCGGCGCGCGGAAGGCGACCACGAGCCTTCGTTCGTGTGCACGCCGTTCTTCTCGGCGACGGGACCGTCGAGCACCCACGCGGGCAGCGGCGCGTTCGAGAGCGTCTTGCCTGCATCGATATCTTCCTGCACCCACTTTGCGATCTGTTGCCAGCCCGCGGCCTGCCAGCTCTCGAACGGACCCTGATTCCAGCCGAAGCCCCAGCGGATAGCGAGATCGACGTCGCGCGCGTTGTCCGCGATCGATTCGAGATGCACCGCGATGTAATGGAACACGTCGCGGAAGATTGCCCAGAGGAACTGCGCCTGTTTGTTATCGGTTTCGCGCAGCAGCTTGAAGCGCTCGGCGGGCGGACGCTTCAGAATGCGGCCGATGAGTTCGTCGGCCTTCGCGCCGCCATCGACATAGGAAGCGGTCTTCGCATCGAGAACCTTGATCGCCTTGCCTTCCTTGCGATAAAAGCCCGCGCCCGTCTTCTGGCCCAGCGCGCCGTTCTTGACCAGTGCTTCGAGCACCGGGGGCGTCTTGTAGACGGAGAAGAACGGATCGTCGGGCAGGTTGTCCTGCATCGTCTTGATGACGTGCGCCATGGTGTCGAGACCGACGACATCGGCTGTGCGGAACGTCGCCGACTTGGCGCGGCCGAGACGCGCGCCGGTGAGATCGTCGACTTCGTCGAAGCGCAGGCCGAACTTTTCGGCTTCGGCGATCACGGCGAGAATCGAAAACACGCCGACGCGATTCGCGATGAAGTTGGGCGTGTCTTTCGCCCGCACGACGCCTTTGCCGATCACGCTCGTCAGGAACGTTTCGAGTTGATCGAGGATTTCGGGCTTCGTGGCCGAGGTCGGGATCAGTTCGACCAGATGCATGTAGCGCGGCGGATTGAAGAAGTGCACGCCGCAGAAGCGCGACTTCAGTTCATCGGAGAAGCCGTTCGACAGTTCCGTGATCGACAGACCCGACGTGTTGCTGGCGAAGATCGCGTGCGGCGCGATGTGCGGCGAGACTTTTTTGTAGAGATCGTGCTTCCAGTCCATGCGCTCGGCGATGGCTTCGATGACGAGATCGCATTCCTTCAGCTTCTCGATGTCGTCGTCGTAGTTCGCGGGCTCGATGAATTGCGCGTCGTCCTTCACGCCGAACGGTGCGGGCGACAGCTTCTTCAGGTTCTCGATGGCCTTCAGCGCGATGCCGTTCTTCGGACCTTCCTTGGCTGGAAGGTCGAAGAGCATGACCGGGACGCGGGCGTTGATCAGATGCGCGGCGATCTGCGCGCCCATCACGCCCGCGCCGAGCACGGCGACTTTCTTGATGTTCAGGGTGCTCACGGTTTGGTTCACTCCGGGGTTTGTTTCGTTTTTGGGTTTTTTTGCGGGAAGCTTGAATTCGTGTCGGTCTATTTGCGCTGCCCCTATGCGGGGCGGCAGTCACTTTCTTTGCTGCTGCAAAGAAAGTAACCAAAGAAAGCAGCTCGATACGCCCGCGGTCACA
>NZ_FCOI02000012.1 GCF_001544795.2 Caballeronia temeraria
ACTTCGCGATCTCGCCGATCCCGATGTTCCGGTATTCCGGCCTTGGTTTTTTTACGGCTTCAGCCATGCTAGACCCCTTCCCAAACTGATTGACGATTCGCGCGCCGCCGATGCACGACACATGCTCGACACGGGCGCGACCCGTCCTGCCTGACTCGCTTCTCGAGCGATCGGCGATGTATTCGGGGATAGTTCTAGCCCGCGCACTGCGCGATAGCGGTATTTTGTCGCGCGATTGATATACTGTCCAATATCTATCTCGTCTTTCTGATATAGCTCTCACAGACTATCGCATGGAACTGCGCCATATCCGTTACTTTCTGGCGGTTGCCGAGGAACGCAACGTGACGCGCGCCGCCGAACGGCTCGGCATCGGCCAGCCGCCGCTCAGTCAGCAGATCCACGCACTGGAGAACGAGCTCGGCGTGCGGCTTTTTCGCCGCACGGGGCATGGCGTCGTGCTGACGGAAGCCGGCGAGACGTTCGCCGTCGATGCGAAACGTCTTCTGGACGACGCGCGTCTCGCCGTCGAAAAGGCGCAGAGTGCGGGGCGCGGGGAGATCGGGCAGCTCAATATCGGCTTCACGGGATCGGCGGCTTTCAATCCTGTCGTGTCGAAGCTCATACGGTCTTATCGGCAGGCTTATCCGAACGTCACGCTTACGCTTACCGAAGGCAACACCGCGCAACTGCTCGCGCATCTCGACGCCGGCCGCGTCGATGTCGCGTTCGTTCGGCTCGGCAGTCAGTCGCCCGCCGGCGTGCAGATCAATCACATCGCGATCGAGCCGATGAAAATCGTGCTGCCCGCCACGCACAAGCTCGCGAGGAAGCGCAAGGTGCAACTCGCGGCGCTGGCCGACGATCCTTTCGTGATGCTTCCGCGCGAAGCGAGCCCGACGCTGCACGATGTCATCATCGGTGCGTGCCGTGAGGCCGGATTCGAGCCGATCGCCGGACAGCAGGCGCCGCAGCTTTCATCGGTCGTCAATCTGGTCGCGGCGGAATTCGGCGTGTCGCTGGTGCCGGCGTCGGTGTGTCAGATTCAGGTCGATGGCGTCGCCTACGTCGATGCACTCGGCAGCGCCATCAGCATTCGTCTCGCGCTGGCATCGCGCATCGATGCGACCGCCGCGAAGAACGCCAACTTTCTCGACATCGCCAAGCAAGTCGTTACGTCATCGACCTGACATTGTCATCAGAACAAGCGCGCATTGCATTCGACGAATTTTCGTCCAACACTTCATTTCGCAAGAAGAGCGTCGAGAAGGCCGAATCCCGTCGGATCAGATGGAGGAGCCAGGTCATGCGCGAAGAAATGAAGCATCCGCTGCAATGCACGCCCGCGTGCCGCCGGGGTTTTCTCAAGTCAGTTGCATGTGCGACTATCGCCGGTCTCGCCGCGCCGCCGCTCTTCATGACATCCGCACATGCCGACGCATTGACGCATGCGCAGCGCGACGCCATGTCGCCCGAACAGATCATCGAAGCGATGAAGCGCGGCAACGAACGCTTCCGCCGAGGCGAACGCAAAGCGCGCAATTATCTGGCGGAACAGAAAGCGAGTGCGAAGGGACAATATCCCGCGGCCGTGCTGCTCAGTTGCATCGACTCGCGCGCGCCTGCCGAAGTGATCATGGATCTCGGCATCGGCGATATCTTCAATTGCCGCGTCGCGGGCAATATCGAGAATGCCGACATCCTCGGCAGCATGGAATTCGCCACCAAGGTGATGGGCGCGAAGGTCGTGCTCGTGATGGGGCACACGTCGTGCGGTGCGATCAAAGGCGCGATTTCCAATGTCGAACTCGGCAATCTCACGGGACTGCTCGCGCGCATCAAACCGGCTGTCGATGCCACGCAATACGACGGCGAACGCACCGCCACCAACTATCCGTTCGTCGATAAAGTCGCGCGCAAGAACGTCGAACTGACGCTCGCGAATATCCGCCGCGACAGCGCCGTGCTCAAGGAACTGGAAAGCCAGCACGCGATCAAGATTGCCGGCGCGATGTACGACATCAGCACGGGCGCCGTGGAATTCTTCATTTCCTGACTTAGCTTTCGACGCGTTCGCGAACGTCTTCTGTCTTTGCGACGGCATCGCGTTTCGCCGACCAGTACGCGGTCCGCACGCCAATATCCTCCGACACGAACGGGCCGCCGCGTGCCGCCCGATAGTTCGCGAGCGCCTTGTACACGAGCCCTTGCCCGATGAGCAGGATCGGCACGTTGAGCAGCACCATCACGATATTCATCAGATCGGACAGCGCCCACAGATTCGGCAATTCGAGCCCTGCGAGCACGGTGAGCGCGCCGAACGGCACGAACACGAGCGAGCCGACCACGCGAATGCCGGTAATGAAACCTTTGCTGCGCGAAATAAAGTTAGCCGATATTTCAGCAAACGAAATCATGCCGAGCAGCGTGGTGAACGCGAAGAGCCCGTAGCACACGCACATGACGATCTTGACGACATGCGCGACGGACACCGGCACGAGCGTTTCAACCGATGCGAGATAGACCGTGATCTTCGATGCCCTCACCGATTCCCACGCCTGCCCGTCCACCGTGCCGGTCCACACGTGCGCCATCACGACGATGAAGCCGGTCATCGTGCAGATGACCATCGTGTCGAAGAACACGCCGAGGCTTTGCACGAAGCCTTGTTCGCAGGGGTGATCGTTGTCGGCGATCGCGGCGGCCATCGTGATGGTGCCCTGCCCCGCTTCGTTCGACATCAGCCCGCGCTTGACGCCCTGCGCGAGCGCGGTGCCGATTGCGCCGCCGAACAACGCATGCGGCGCCAATGCACCGACGATCACTTCATGAAAGAAGTACGGAATCAGCGGCAGATTGATGACGATGATAACGAGCGACATCACACAGAAGAGCGTCGCCTTGATCGGCACGAGCACATCGGTATAAGCGGTCACGCGGCGAATGCCGCCCATGATGATGAACGAGCACGCCGTGACGAGCACGGCCGCGATGACGTAATACACCGTCGACTGACGTGCGAGATGCGTGCCGGTGACCGTATCGGCAATCGTGCCGATTGCGGTGAACACGTTGAATGTTTGCGGCGGCACATTGAAAAGCGCATAGACGATGAACACGAGCGACAGAAACGTGCCGACGATGCGCCTGTCGCCGAGAACGCGCCGCCCATAGAACGGCAGACCGCCGACGAATTCGTCGTGCTTCTTCTCCTTGAAGAGCTGCGCGAGCGTCGATTCCATGAACGCGGTCGCCATGCCGAAGAACGCGGCGACCCACATCCAGAACAACGCGCCCGGCCCGCCGACGGAAATCGCGCCCGTAATGCCGACGATGTTGCCTGGCCCTGCACGCATCGCCAGTCCCAGCATGAACGATGCGAGCGCGCTGACGCCGGTTTTCGACGACTGCCTGCGCAGCATCATGCGCACGATCCTGCCGACGTTCATCGTCTGAATGAAACGCGTGCGAATGGTGAAATGAATACCGACGCCGACGAGCAAGAGAATCGCAAACGAAAACTTCCCGAGCACCGGGATTTGCGAATAAGCCTTGAAATTAGTGGGGAAATCCCACAAGAAATCCGAGACGGGCGCAATGCAGGCAAACAATGCATTCACGGACTGGAAGAGACTTTCCACGCGGGGCGTTCCTTTCTTGCTTCAGCCTGCCACGAACAGGCCTTCCAAATGTTAATTAACCAACGTCATTCGACGCTGGCGGGCGTGCATTCATGGACACGCAAACGTATGCGAGGCAGGGATTATACGGTTCGCTCTCCGTTGTCCGGCCGACGCGGCAAAACATGACCGTTAGTTGCTACGAAACGTCATGCTTGCCCGATCCTTTTATTGGAGAATCACGTGCACAACGCGTCCGGAGAACGAAGATGATCGAACGACTCGCGAAGATTCTCGTCGTGGCTTCGATGGCCCTGCTGGCCTCGCTCGTCAGCTTCGGCAACCTGACGGACTACGGCACGAATCTGCAATTCGTCGAGCACGTCCTGCGCATGGACACGACGTTTCCCGGCAACGCCAATATGTATCGCGCGATCACGTCGCCGCTGCTGCAGCATCTCGGCTATGACGTGATCATCTTTCTCGAGACGCTGACCGCCTTGCTGTGCTGGATCGGCGTTATCGCGATGGGGCGCGCGCTGCGGCAAGACAACGCCGCGTTCGCGCGAGCGAAGCGCTCAGCGATCGCGGGTCTCACGCTCGGCTATCTCACCTGGCAGGTCTGCTTCATGACGATCGGCGGCGAATGGTTCGACATGTGGCAGTCGCAGCAATGGAACGGAATCGACAGTGCGTTCCGCTTCTTCATCACGTTTTTGGTGATTCTGGTTTTCGTGACGCGCGCGGAATCGCTTCATCCGTCGACCGCATGAACGCCGATCAATTCAACGCCACCGCAGCCGCCGCGCCGACGGGCGTTCCTTCGATCGACACTGACTTTTGTCCGTCGGGTCCGACCGGCACATCCCCGACGAGCGTCGTGCGATACAACTGGCGATCGAAGTCGAGATCGAAGATATCCGTCGGTGCGAGATGCGCAGTCGAACGGTTGTCCCAGAACGCGATGCTGCCGGGCTCCCACTTGAATCTCACCGAGAATTCAGGCCGCGTCACATGCTCCCAGAGCAGTTCGAGCAACACCTGACTTTCACGCGGCGCCAGTCCCGCGATGTGCTTGAGAAAGCCCGGGCTCACATACAGCGCGCGCTCGCCAGTCTCCGGATGCACGCGCACGAGCGGATGCTCGCTCACGAGCGTGTGATCCGTCACGGCCTTCGTGAATGCATCGGTGCCGCTTGCGCCTTGTGGCGGCGCGAAGCGATGCACACCGCGCAGACCATCGACGAAAGTGCGCAACGGCGCGGAGAGCTTCTCGTAGGCGATCACGAGATTGGTCCATTGCGTATCGCCGCCGTATGGCGGAATGGTCACGCCGCGCAGAATCGATGCAAACGGCGGATTAACCGCGGCCGTCACATCCGTGTGCCAGCCGGTCCACGGACGCAGCACTGACTGTCCTGCGAAGCGCGTGGCCTTGCGAAACTTCGAGATCGAGTAGATCTCCGGATGCCCGTCGACGTGCCCGAACACCGGATGCCCTACCGTGAGCTCGCCGAACTGCGCCGAAAATGCGATGTGCTGCTCGTGACTCAGGAATTGCTCACGGAAGAAGATCACGCGCCATTTGAGCAGCGCGGCACGAATCGCACTGACTTGCGCGGAAGACAAAGGACGCGTGAGATCGACGCCGCCAATCTCCGCGCCGATATGCGCCGACAACGGGTTGATCGCCAATTCCGCTTCGTTCTCGATAGCAACGGCATTCATTTCGCATTCCTTCTTATATGGAATAGATAGACAGCGCTTTCGAGTGCGGGGATATCGTGGAAGCGCGGCGAGCAACCAATGTACTCGCCGCTTCCTCACACGCGAACGAAGAAATCCCGATACGGATAGCTTCGTTCGCGATAAGCGCCGGGGAGGCGCTCACGACGATTCGATGCACCGCGCGAGAATCAAGCCGCAGTGCGATGAAACGTGCTTACCAGTGATAGTTCATGCCGGCGAACACCTGACGTCCGTAACCGAACGCACACCAGCTGCCGTAGTAGCACGACGCGACATATTCCTTGTTGAAGAGGTTCTGCGCGTTCACGTAAAGATCGACGCCCTTGAACTGCGGCATGGCGCGGCCGAGGTCATAGTTGAGCGTGGCATCGACGAGGAAAAAGCTCGACACCTTGAAGCTGTTGTCGCTGCTATACGTCGTACCGGTGTAGCGCCCGCCCGCGCCCATCGAGAGACCGGCGAGCGGTCCGCGATTGACCGTGTAATACGCCCACAACGAAGCCTGATTCTGCGGAATCGCGGGCAGGAACTTGCCTTCGAGACCGCTGTTGTCCTTGGTGTACTTCGTGTTGAGATACGTATAGCTCGCCGTGACGTTCAACGAATCCGTGAGGCTCGCCTTCGCTTCGAGTTCGACGCCGAGCGAACGCGCTTCGCCGACCGCCGACTGGAAGTTCGGGTTGGCCGCGTTGACCGTCAGAAGGTTCTTGCGCGTCAGATCGAACAGCGCGGCGGAGAAGAACGCGTTGTAGCCCTTCGGCTGGAACTTCACGCCGACTTCATACTGACGCCCCTTCTCGGGCGAAAACTGATTGCCGTTGATGTCCGTGCCCGCTTGCGGCGTGAACGATTCGGTGTAGCTGACATACGGCGCGATGCCGTTGTCGAACACATACGTGAGGCCCGCGCGGCCCGTGAACGCGCGATCGAACTGATGCGACACGATGCCGTACGTCGTGTTGTTCGAATCGCTGCTTGCCCAGTCCTCGCGTCCGCCGAGCGTGAGGATCACGTTGCCCCAGCGCGCCTGATCCTGCGCGTACACGCCGTATTGCGTGCCGCTCAGAATCTGGTGATAGCGGTCCGGCGGCGTAATCGCCTGGTTGTAGTTCGGCGCGAACATGTCGAGCGACGGCGCGGTGCCGAAGCCCGCATCGAAGTTGCTCGCGTAATGCTGGTAGTCGAAGCCGAACAGCACCGTGTGATCGATCGGCCCCGTCGAGATATTGCCTTCGATCTGGTTGTCGAGCTGGACGGTGTTCAGGTTGTCCTTCGACGCCGCCGTGCCGCGATCCAGCGTGCGCAAATCGTCTTCGAGCTGGCTAGCATAGACGCTCTTGTAGTCCTGCGCGAGATGCAGCAGACGGCCGTTCGAGCGGAAGGTCCACGCGTTGTTGAGCTTGCGATCGAACTTGTAGCCGATCGCTTCCTGCACGCGATTGAAGCTCTCGAAGTTGTGATCGCCGTCGTAGAAATCACTCGGCAGCTTGCCGTTCGGGTTGTAGAGCACCGTGCCCTGCGGCGGCACGCTGCCATACGACGTGCTGTCGGGATCGTGCTGATACAGCCCGTACAGCGTGAGCGATGTCTTGTTGTCCGGCCGCCACGTGAACGACGGCGCAATCGCGATGCGCTTGTTGTACGTCGATTGCACCTGCCCGTCTTCCGAGCGCGCGATACCGGTGATGCGGAACAGATAGCGATCATCGCCCGCTATCGGTCCGGAGAAATCGAATTTGGCCGACTTGTGCGCGTAGTTGCCGAACTCGATGCCCACTTCGTGCAGCGGCACGACCGTCGGCATCTTGCTTTCCTGATCGAGCAGGCCGCCCGCCGCCGCCTGACCGTAGAGCACGGAGACCGGCCCCTTGAGCACTTCGACGCGCTCCATCAGATACGGGTCGATCTGCGGCACCGCGTACCAGCCGTTGTCGAGCAGCTTGAGGCCGTTCCAGTATTTGTCGGCGTCGAAGCCGCGCACTTTGAGCATGTCGTAGCGCGTCGCGATCCCGCCGCGCGTTTCGGGCGTCACACCCGACACATAGCGCACGGCCGCGTTGAGCGTCTGCGCATGCTGCTGATCCATCTGCTCGCGCGTGACGACGGAGACCGACTGCGGCGTCTCGAGCAGCGACGTGCCGGTCTTGAGCGCGGTCGATTCCTTCGCGACGTAGCCTTTCGTCGGACCATACGGTTCGTCGACGTTCTGCGCCGTGACTTTCACGGCGGGCAGCGTGCTTTCGGCCGGCGCGTTCGACGCTGACGCCGACGGCGCCGATGCGCCCGACGGCGCGTCCGCCGATTGCGCGTAGGCAAGCGGCGCCACCGCGAACAGCAGCAAGGCAGCCAGTTTCAAGGGCCGCATCGCGACCGGGCTCGTCATACCTGATTTCATGCTCATTTCTCTTGAATATTGCTGCGTGCGTGAATGCGACTCGTTATTATTTGCGTGCGCATTTTGACGGGACGTTTTGTATTTGTAAAGGAGTGATTCGAGACTTTTGCACAGGAAACGACGTCGATCCGCTGAATAATGCGGACAGGCCGGCGAGTCCTTTCGCGGACGCACTACCATGAAAGAGGCCGCCCGCCCGGGAACCGGCCGAACATGGCGAGGTCGCGCCCATGAATCCTTCCCCCACTTCGGCCGGCGGCTACGTGCTCGGCCATTCCGATCCGGAAGTGCAGCGTCTGGAAAATCAGGCGCGTTTCGTCGCCGATCTGACGGAAGACATCCTGCGTCGCGCGGGTCTTGCGCCCGGCATGCGCGTGCTCGATCTGGGCTGCGGCGCAGGCGATGTCTCGTTTCTGGCCGCATCGCTCGTGGGGCCGAACGGATCGGTGCTCGGTATCGATCAGGCGCCGGGCATCATCGAGAAAGCGCGCGAGCGGGCGCGGCACGCGGGCCTCGACAACGTGCGGTTTCAGGTCGCGAGCGTCGCGGATTTCGATCTCGCCGAATCCGTCGACGCGATCGTCGGCCGGCTCATCCTGCTGCATCTGCCCGATCCCGCCGCGACCTTGCGCCGCCTCGCCGCACAAGCGGGCGCGGACACGCTCTTCGTTTTTCACGAGATGGACATGAGCACGGCGCGCTCGATGCCCGAATCGCCGCTATGCACGCAAGGTCTGCACTTGATCCTGGAAACGTTCGCGCGCGCCGGTGTCGAGACCGACATGGGATCGAAGCTGTATTCGACGTTTCGCCGCGCAGGCCTGCCCGGCCCGCGCATGCTGCTTTCCGCGCGGTTCGAAGGCGGTCCCGATTCGTTCGCGTATCAGTATCTGGCCGAGGTATTGCGCACGCTGCTGCCGCTCGCGGAACGCTTTGGCATCGTGAAGGCGGATGCGGTCGGTATCGATACTTTCGCCGAGCGTCTGCGCGCTGAGATCGTCGCGCTCGATGGCGTCATGCAGCCGCCCGCTTTCATCGGCGCATGGGCGCGTGTGATTTAGCGCGTCGCTTTCTTCTTCGATTTCGTCTGATTCAACTCGATTGCAGCGCGCACGAGATCTTGCAACGCACGCGCGTTGATCTCGTCGCCTTCGAAGAAATCGATCGCGCGCCGCGCATTGCCTTCGAGTCCCGCGTTGAAGAGCTTCTCGGGATCGGGCAGGCTCGCGCCGTGTGCGAAGGTGAGCTTCACTTTTCCCTTATGCGCATTGGCGACCGCGATCATGCCGTCGCGATACCAGACCGGGCTGCCCATGTACTTCCATTCCTCCACGATGCCGCCATCCGCCGCGAGGATGATCTCGCGCATCCTGGCGAAGGTCGCGCCGCGCCAATCGGGGATGCCCGCGATCAATTCGTCGATTCGTTCCGATGCATTCATGCGCTTCTCCATTCTTGTTCTTTAGCGACGTCAGCGAATGAGGCCCGGACTGCCTATCGTGATCTGCAGCCGTTGAGCCTGATCGAGATGAAAGATGAACGACGGGCGCGAACGAATCAGCAAGGTCCGCGCGTCCGCGCTGCGCGCCGTGCGAATGTAGCCGTTGACGGTATTCACCAGCTTCTGCAGGAAGGCCACTTCGTGTTCGAGATACGCTTCGTCGAAATCGTAAGTGCTGGTTTCGTCGAGCTCGGCGATGTCGTCGGTACTCTGCTTCATCAATGCATCGCTGGTTGCGCTGCGTTGCGGCTGCGTGCCGAATCTCTGCGTTAGCGTGAAGATCTCCTGATTCACCTGTGCATGCTCCGATACGATCCGTTTTGCGAAGACCTGCAAGCTGCTGGAGCGCGTCTTGCGCAATGCCAGATTCGCCGCGGCGATCTCCGCCTGATTGGCGACGAAAACAACGCCGAGCATTTGTTCATCCGATAGCGGCGGCTCTTCTGCCGGCACACAAGCCGTCCACGACAGCAGCACTAACAGCGCCGCCGCGATGCGCTTGCCTTTCATCCGCGACTCCCGATTCTATCGACGCCGCTGACTTTACCTTGAAACATGTCCACGTTCCGTCCGGATAGCTGCCCAAATGTGTTCAATACCCATGCCTTTAAGTCACGCAACGGCCGCAAATCCACGTCCAGTATGGAGTTTCGCGGCACGCTTGAACTAAGATGTAGCCTCCGCCTCAGGACAACACCTGCGACTTCCCCCGAAGCGCAGCGGCACCTTCAAGTATCGTTCATCCTATGAAATCCGAAACGGCCTGGCCCGAGCAATCTTTCGAATGCGATGGCTGGCGCGGCGAGATGGCTTCGCGCATAGCGAGTTTCGACTGGTCGCACACGGCGATGGGCCCGATCGATCAATGGTCGAAAAGCCTGCGCGCAGCCGTGCAACTGCTACTCGCCTCGCCGGTGCCGCTCGTCATGCTCTGGGGCCAGCCCGGCACGATGATCTACAACGACGCCTACGCGGACTTCGCCGGCGGCCGTCATCCGTTCCTGCTCGGCAAGCCTGTTGAAGACGGATGGCCGGAGATCGCTGCGTTCAATCGTCATGTCGTGGACACCTGTTTGTCGGGCGCGACGCTGTCTTATTCCGACAAGCGTCTGACGCTGCATCGCAACGGCCAGCCCGAAGACGTATGGATGGATTTGCATTACAGCCCTGTCGCCGAAGACGACGGTCATCCGGCCGGCGTGATCGCCATCGTCGTCGAAACGACGCGCAAGGTGCTCGCCGAAGAGAAGCTGCTCAAGTTCACGCAGACGCTCGAGGAACGCGTCGCCGAAGCGGTCACCGCGCGCGTCGAGGCCGAGGAGCGCTTTCGCCAGGTGCAGAAGCTCGAGGCGATCGGCAATCTCACAGGCGGCGTCGCGCACGACTTCAATAACGTCTTGCAGATCATTTCGGCGAACTTGCAGCTCATCCAGCTCGCCACGCGCGATAAACCCGATCTCGCGCGCAGGCTGCACGTGATGAGCGAAGCCGTCGCGCGCGGCGGCAAACTCGCCGCGCAAATGCTCGCCTTCGCGCGGCGTCAGCCGCTCAATCCTGCGGTCGTCAATCCGGCGAAACTCGTCGCGGATATGTGCGAGTTCCTGCAGCGCGCGCTGCCCGAATCGATCAAGCTGAAGACATCGGTTTCATGCGAGACGTGGAACCTGTTCGTCGATCGGCATCAGCTTGAAAACGCGCTGCTCAATCTCGTCATCAACTCGCGCGACGCGATTCACGACGGCGGCAACATTCTGATCGAAATCGAGAACGCAACCCTCGGCGATGAGCACACGACTGGCCTCGCATTGCCCGCGGGCGATTACGTGAAGTTCGTGGTCACCGATGACGGCGCCGGCATGGCCGAGAACGTGAAGGCGCGCATGTTCAAGCCGTTCTATTCGACGAAAGCAGAAGGCCAGGGCACGGGGCTGGGTTTGAGCATGGTGTTCGGCTTCGTATCGCAGAGCGCGGGCTGCGTGGACGTGAAGACGCGGGTCGACGAAGGCACGTCCGTCGCGTTGTACTTTCCACGCTGCACGCAGGCGGAGCCGGCCGACGCGGGCACCGCACGGCCACGCGCCGCGCGTGGCGGCGAAGTGGTGCTCGTCGTCGAGGACGATGCCGACGTGCGCCTCGCCACCATCGACATGCTCGCGCAACTCGGCTACAAGGTGCTGTCCGCGCAGGACGGGGAGGCGGCGCTCGCGGTCCTGCAGAAGAACGGCAACGTCGATCTGCTCTTCAGCGACGTGGTGATGCCCGGCACGATCCGTCCGAACGCGCTTGCGAAGATCGCCAGCGCGCCGCCATATAACGCGGCCGTGGTCTTTGCATCGGGCTATACGCGCGACATCATCTTTCACGAAGGGCGGCTCGACGAAGGCGTCGTGCTGCTGAGGAAGCCCTTCACCATCGACGACCTCGCACGCACCATCCGTTACGCGCTCGATACGCGAGGCTGAACATCAACGCGACACGCGCGCCTTCGCCCAGTCCGCCTTCTTCGCAAGCGCGATGAACGCCGACAGATAATCGATGCCGGCATCGGCCTCACGCGTGCCGAGAAAGATCCGCTTCGCAATGCCCCTTCTGCCGAGCTTGAGCACGGCGAGCGGCATGCGGTCCGCGTACTCTTCCGCGAGCCAGCGCGGCAGCGCCGCGACGCCGCGTCCGCTCGCGACCATCTGCATCATGATGTCAGTCGTTTCGATCGTCTTGTGCCTGCGCGGCACGACATTCGCGGGCGTGAGGAACTGCGTGTAGACGTCGAGGCGATCGGTCTCGACCGGATACGTGATAAGCACTTCCTGCGAGACCTGCTCCGGCGTGACATGCGTGGCAGCCGCGAGCGCGTGCGCTTCGGGCACGACGAGCACCTGCTCGTAGTCGAACACAGGCGTGAAGCGCAAGCCCGGCTTCTTCATCGGATCGGGCGTGACGAGCACGTCGATGTCGTAACCGAACAGCGCGCCGATGCCGCCAAACTGAAAGCGCTGCTTCACGTCGACATCGACATCGGGCCAGCGCGCAAGATACGGCGACACGACCTTGAGCAGCCACTGATAGCACGGATGACATTCCATGCCGATGCGCAGCGTGCCGCGTTCGCCATCGGCATATTGCTTCATGCGCGCTTCGGCCAGTTCGAATTGCGGCAGCATGCGATTCGCGAGACCGAGCAGATACTGCCCCGCCTGCGTGAGCCGCATGCTGCGCCCTTCGCGCGTCCACAGCGGCGTGCCCAATTGCTGCTCCAGCTTCTTTACCGTGTGACTCAACGCGGACTGCGTGAGATTGAGCACGTCCGCGGCGGCGGTCAACGAGCCTTGCCGCTCGACTTCTCTCACGACCATCAGATGCGCGCGTTCGAGCATCGGTATTTCTCCATGAACAAAGTTAATCGATGCATGAAATTAAACCATTTTTATTCATGCATCGAAAATTCTATCATCGCTGCAACTCATGCTCATTTCGACGAGAACACGCACGATGGTCACGACACACAATCTTGGTTTTCCGCGCATCGGCGCGAAACGCGAACTGAAGTTCGCCCTTGAGAAATACTGGAAGAATCAATCGTCGCGCGACGAACTGAAGGCGGTTGGCGCACAACTTCGCGCGCGGCACTGGAAGCATCAGTCGCGCCTCGATCTCGTGCCGGCCGGCGATTTCGCGTTCTACGATCAGGTGCTCGACATGAGTTTCACGCTCGGCAATCTGCCTGAGCGCGTGCGCGGCTTTCATGGCGATACGCTCGACAACACCTTCCGCGTCGCGCGCGGGCGTTCGTGCGAAGGCGCGGAGGAGCACGCCGCTTGCTGTGGCGGCGTCGCGGCCGGAGAAATGACGAAGTGGTTCGATACCAACTACCACTACATCGTCCCCGAGTTCGATGCAGCCACGCATTTCACGCTCGATACGTCGCGTCTCGTCGAGCAGCTCGGTGAAGCACGCGCGCTCGGCGTGAACGTGAAGCCCGTCATCATCGGGCCGGTGACGTATCTGTGGCTCGGCAAAGCGAAGGACGACTCGGACAAGCTCGCCCTTCTGCCGCGTCTGCTGCCCGTCTACGCGGCGCTGCTCGATCACTTCGCGGCGCTCGGCATCGAGTGGGTGCAGATCGATGAACCCGCGCTCGTCACCGAACTCGATACGCGATGGCGCGATGCATTCGTCACCGCCTACGACGCACTTTCCGCGCGGCGCGTGCGTCTCCTGCTCGCGACTTACTTCGGCCAGTTGCAGGAGAATCTGGAACTCGCCTGCAAGCTGCCGGTGGATGGCTTGCATATCGATGCGATCAATACACGCGATGAAGCGAGCGCCGCGGCTTCGCTGCTGCCGGATGCGTCGGTGCTGTCGGTCGGCGCGATCAATGGCCGCAATATCTGGAAGACCGATCTGAACGCCGCGCTCGACTGGCTCGAACCGCTGCATGCATCGCTCGGTGACCGGCTATGGATTGCGCCTTCGTGCTCGCTGCTGCATACGCCGGTCGATCTCGCCAGCGAGACGAAGCTCGATGCCGAAATCAAATCGTGGCTCGCGTTCGCGCTGCAAAAGCTCGATGAACTGCATGTGCTGGCGCGCGCGTTGAACGAAGGCCGCGCTTCCGTCGCCGATGCGCTCGCGCACAACGCGGCCGCCATCGAGAGCCGCCGCGCTTCATCGCGCGTGCATAACCCTTCGGTGAAAGCCGCAATCGCGAAGATCGACGCGACCCTCGGCCAGCGCGCAAGCACCTATGAAACCCGCGCGCAAAAGCAGGCCGCGCTGCTCGATCTGCCCGCTTATCCGACGACGACCATCGGCTCGTTTCCGCAGACGAACGAAATCCGCCACGCGCGCAGTCAGTTCAAGAACGGTCAACTCGATGAATCCGCCTACAGGGCCGCGATGGAACGCGAAATCACGCGCGCCGTCAAAGAACAGGAAGCGCTCGGTCTCGATGTACTCGTGCATGGCGAAGTCGAACGCAACGACATGGTCGAATACTTCGGCGAACGACTCGACGGCTACGCGTTCAGCGAGTTCGGCTGGGTGCAGTCGTATGGATCGCGCTGCGTGAAGCCACCGATTCTCTTCGGCGACATCAGCCGCCCGAAGGCGATGACCGTCGAATGGATCGAATACGCGCAAGCGCAAACGACGAAGCCGATGAAAGGCATGCTGACCGGTCCCGTCACGATCCTGAACTGGTCTTTCGTGCGCGACGATCAACCGCGTTCGGTGTCGTGCCAGCAACTCGCGCTCGCGATCCGCGAGGAAGTGCTCGATCTGGAAAAGGCCGGCGTGCGCGTGATCCAGATCGACGAGGCTGCATTGCGCGAAGGGCTGCCGCTGCGCCGCGCGCAATGGCACGATTATCTGCGCTGGGCGGTTGAAGCGTTTCGCATCACGGCGAACGGCGTGCGGGACGAAACGCAGATTCACACGCACATGTGCTATTCGGAGTTCAACGACATCATCGCGTCGATTGCCGACATGGACGCCGATGTCATCACGATCGAAACATCGCGCTCCGACATGGAATTGCTCGATGCCTTCGACAATTTCAACTATCCGAACCAGATCGGTCCGGGCGTGTATGACATTCATTCGCCCAATATCCCGAGCGAAGCGCATATCGTCGCGCTGATGAAAAAAGCCGCGGAGCGTATTCCGGGCGAGCGTCTTTGGGTGAATCCCGACTGCGGGCTCAAGACGCGTCAATGGGATGAAGTGATTCCGGCGCTGCGCAACATGGTCGCGGCCGCGCATGCGTTGCGCGCGTCGGCGTGATCGGGCTTTGGCTTCAGACGGTCAGCGTATTGCGGCCTGCGAGCTTCGCGCGATATAGCGCGACGTCCGCCCGCTGCAATGCGTCGTGATGACTCTCCTCGTAAGCGCCGATCTGCGACACGCCGATACTCGTCGTCCATTCCGGCATGCCTGCCGTGTAGGTGCGGCACGCAGCGTGAATCTGGTTCGCGCAGACCTGCGCATCCGATGCGCGCGACGCCGGCAGGATCGCGACGAACTCGTCGCCGCCGAGCCGCCCGAACTCGCCGCCCAGCGATGCGACTTCCGCGCCCGCGAGCCGCGCAAGCTCGATCAGCACATTGTCGCCGGCGAGATGACCGTGCCGGTCGTTGATCTGCTTGAAGTGATCGAGATCGATGGCCAGCACGGCGGCACCGGGCGCAGCGAGACGCTTTGCGTGCGCGTCGAAACCGGCGCGATTCCATACGCCCGTGAGCGGATCGCGCAGCGCGGCGTCACGCAGACGCTGTTGCGCGCGCTCGGCAGGAATCGCCAGCAGGCCGAGATTGAGCACGCCCAGCAGCAATTGATCTGAAAGCATCGGGATCAACGCGAGGTAATTGATGCCCGGCGCCGTCGATGCGTACGCCGCAAGCGTCACCGCATAGCCCGGCAGATACGCGAGCATCGCGAGGCCCGCGATGCGCCGCGCGCGGCTTTGCTCGCGCTTGCCGCTCGACCACAGCATCGCGCCGGTGATCGCCGCCGATATCGCGACGCTGATGGTGTCGCCTGCGTGCGTGAACATCGACGCGATCGGGCCGTGGCCGCCGATCCATATCGGCAAAACATGCGCGCCGACGCAGATCAAAACCGGCGCGAGCATCCACGAAGGGAATGGCGGCTTGCCGTCGAACGCGCGCAAGCCGGAAACGATCAACATGTTGCTGGCCGCGAGCGCGCCGAGCAGCAGTCCGATCAAAGCCGCGTTGCCTCGCGCGGGCTCGAAACCGGTCAGCGTGGCTGCGTAGAGAAACGCGCTCGCCGACCAGTGCGCGAAATGCGGCTCGACGCGCCGTCCGAAGCGCACCAGAGCGAAGACGAGCCCGAACGCCGTGCTCGCGAGCACGCTGCAAAGGCGCAGGGTTTCAGTGTCAGGTGTGTGGAACATGGAAAAGTCCGCCACATGCGATGGCCGGACATCGGCTGTCATAGAAGGCGAACCGAGCTTGGCGGCAAACGGCCGTATCATACCTTTCGCCTTCGACCGCTGCGAAAACGGCACTTTCTAATCATCGGCACGCGGCTGGCGAAACTTTAGGTTGCGGCATGTCCTTTGCTCGCCGGATGACGTTCCAGCCACCGCTCTCACAAAGGAGACACGCATCATGAAACTGTACTACGCGCCCGGAGCGTGCAGTCTCGCCGATCACATCGCGATGCATGAAGCAGGCCTGAATTTCGATCGCGTGAAAGTCGACCTCAAGGCGAAGCTCACCGAAGACGGCACGCCGTTTGGCGACATCAATCCGAAGGGTTACGTGCCCGTCGTCGAATTCGACGACGGCAAGCGGCTGACCGAGAACATCGCCATTCTTTCGTGGGTCGCGCAGAAAGCGCCATCGCTTGGCCCTTCCGGCGACGACGGCAGTATGCGCTTGCTGGAAATGCTCGCGTTCATATCGACCGAAATTCACAAGCAGTTTGGACGCGTTTTCCGCCCGACATCCGATGCGGAAGCCACCGCGGCGCGCGAGAAAATCGGCCAGCGTTTTGCGCTCCTTGCGAAGACGATGCGCGGCGATTACCTTTTCGGCGATAAAGTCAGCGTCGCGGATGCCTACCTCTTCACGATGCTGATGTGGGCGCAAAAGATGAGCGTCGACGCGCCCGCCGAACTTCAGGCTTTTTACAAGCGCATGCGCGAACGGCCCGCCGTGAAGCTCGCGTTCGAGCACGAAGGGCTCGAATAACGCATCGCGCGTCAAAGCGTGGCGGGCACGTCGAACCAGTCGTCGTCGGCGAGGATCGCGAGCGAGCATTCGTTCGCGTCCGTCCGGCCCGCGCGCGAATTGTCGAACGCATCGCGCACGCGCGTGATCATGCGATCCTGCACGATGATGCGCTGGGCAGTGTCCATCGCCGCATATCGTTCGATCTGACGCGCGGCGAAGCGCACCGATGCGCTGCAACGCGAATCGAGTGTGGTGTCGCGACCCGTCTCGACGACCCACGACACGTTGGCCACGACATCGTCGCCGTCGTCGAGCGCGCCCACGGCCGGATTCTTGGGGCCTTCGAATGCGTCCGACAAGGCCTGTTGCAATTCCTCCATGCGCTGAATCTGATCGGCACTTTTCATCCCTCTCTCCTGAATGCTTTTGCGATGTATCGCGCAGCAAGCCGCGCACCCGCCGATGCGATGCGAACAGGTCCGGCACTTGCTGCGTCCGATCTGTCACATCACGAATCCGGAGGCCATCATGGCGCAATACAAGCCCGTCCCGCACGCCACCGCCGACGACATGGACGAACCCGTCGGGGACACGAAGCAAGGTCAGCTCGACGAACGCGACAAGCGTGAACACGAAGCGTCGGAAAACGCATTGCCTTCGTCGCAGGATAAGAATCCCGTCCCGCCCGATTCCAGCAAGACGTGAACGACCGCGCGCCTGTCACTCAACGAGAGATCACATCATGTCTACCGAGACTTATGTTCGCAACGGGCACCATGTCGAGATCACGATCGATTCCGATCCGACAGGACAATGCACCTGGTCTTACACCATCGATGCGGACGGCTTCACCGAAATGCGCGATCGTCCTGTAGAAAGCGCGGAATCCGCGATGCAGGCGGCTAAGACTCACGCGAACGCCAAGGCCGACATGCTGCCGGCAGGCGACGTCGCAGAATGAAAATCAGAGCACGACCTGAACGCCGAGTTCTACGAAATCTTCACTTCGCAATCCATAATATTCCGCGCTCGATGCCGAATGGAACGACATCGCACCAAAAAGGCGCTCGCGCCAGCGCGCCATCTGTCCGTGCGAGCAGCCGGGCATCGCCTCGTCGCGCGGCAGGAAGAACGTCGTGTGCTTCGGATCGAATCGCCATGAGCCAAGTTGTCCATCGAGCGATGCAAGCAGGCGCGGCAGATTCGGCCGCTCGACGAAACCATGACGCGAAATCACCTCATAGCAGCCCGCGCCAAGATCGCGCACTTCGATGCGCGTGTGCTCATCCACGCGCGGCGCGGATTCCGAGCGATTCGCGAAGATCACCGTGGTCTGATGCAGCACGCGGTTATGGCGCACATTGCTCGTGAGTGCGGAAGGCGTCGCGCCCGGCGTGCCGCCCGGATAGACGGCAGTGCCGCGAACGCGCGCGGGCGGATCGGGACCTTCGAGCACATCGCGCAGAAAATCGGCGAGTGGCGGCGCGTGCGATGAATGCAGTTGCGCGAGTTCAAGGCCGCGCCGCCACGTCGCCATCGACACGAAAAGCACGATGCCGATCGCGACCGGAAACCAGCCGCCTTGCGGAATCTTGCGCACGTTCGCCGCGACGAGCAGCACGTCGATTGCGATAAGCGGCACGTTGAGCGCCGCAACCGCGCGCCACGGCCAGCGCCAGATGTTGCGCGTGACGCTGACCATCTGCACGGTCGTGATGAGCATCGTGAGGCCGACCGCGATGCCATACGCGGACGTCAACCGGTCCGAGCTGCGGAATGCGATCACGAGGAATATCACGGCCGCGAACAGGACCGCGTTCACGGCGGGCACATACACCTGCCCGCGGTGCGACGCCGATGTTTCGATCACGCGCAGACGCGGCAGGAAGCCGAGTTCGATCGCCTGGCTCGTCATCGAGAAAGCGCCTGAAATCACGGCCTGCGACGCAATCACAGTGGCGATCATCGCGATCAGAACGGTCGGGATCAGCGCCCACGAAGGTGCGGCGAAAAAGAACGGCTGCTTCGCCGATCCCGGCTGATGCAGGATCGTCGCGGCCTGCCCGAAGTACCCGATGATGATCGATGGAAACACGACGACGAGCCACGCGAGCCGGATCGCGGGCCGGCCGAAGTGACCGATGTCGGCATAGAGCGCTTCGGCGCCCGTCAACGCGAGAATCACGGCGCCGAGTATGGTGAACGCGAGCGCCGCATGCGTGAGCACGAGCGACCATGCATAGCCGGGTGAAAGCGCGCGCAACACATCCGGATGCTCGACGATCCGATAGACGCCCACCGCTGCGAGATACACGAACCACACCAGCATCACGGGCCCGAACGACTTGCCGACGACCGCCGTGCCGCGCGACTGAAACAGGAAGAGCGCGACGAGAATCGCCACCGCGAGCGGCACGATGAACGGCTCGAACTTCGCGCTCACCTGACCCAGACCTTCGACGGCGGACAGCACGGACACGGCGGGCGTGATCATCGAATCGCCGTAGAACATCGCCGCGCCGAACAGTCCGGCCATCAGCAACGGATGCGGTACGCGCCGCCCCTGCTGCTCGTAGCCCGAGCGCGCGAGTGCCGTCAAAGCGACGATGCCGCCCTCGCCTTCGTTGTCCGCGCGCATCACGTAGCACACGTACTTGCCCATCACGACGATGACCACGGCCCATACGATCATCGACAGTATGCCCATCACGATCGATGCGTCGACGGTGCCCGTCTCGCTCACGGCCTGTCTGAGCGCGTAGACCGGGCTCGTGCCGATATCGCCGAACACGACACCGAGCGCACCCAGCATGAGGCCCGTCAGCGCTTTCTTCGGCGCTGCTGGCTGGGCAGGTACGTCATCGCGCGCGGGGCGCGGGGCGTGATGCTCACGAGCATCGTTCGATGTCGATGTCATGCGACTGTGCATCTCCGGTATGCCGTTCCGATCGCTTAGCAAGGCGCATTCCGTGCGGCCCTTATCGCGTAATTTAAGGTAAGCGTTGCTTACACATGCTCACGCCATTTCCTCCTCTCAGTGCGTAAAGTCCCGGCATCGAAAACATCTCTTTGCCAACTTTGAGAGGAAAGAAAATGAAGAAGAGTCGAATCGTCGCCGCGCTGGTTTGCGCGAGCATTGGACTGACAGCGGGTGCGGTCTTCGCCCAGCCCGCACCGGGTGGTCCGGATGGTTACCGCGATTCGCATGGCGCACCCGGCGGCCCTGGCGGTCCCGGCGCTCAAGGTGGTCCCCGTGTGCAAGGCGGCCCCGGCGGTCCCGGTCACGGTCCTGAAATGAACGACCACAGCGGCCCGCGCCCGCCCGAGCACGCGTTCAACGAGCCGCGCCACTCCGACTGGCGCAAGGGCCAGCGGCTCTCGGAGGACTATCGCAATCGCCAGTATGTCGTGGACGACTGGCACGGCCACGGCCTGCGTCAGCCGCCGCGCGGTTATCAGTGGGTCGGCGTCGGCGCCGATTATCTGCTCGTCGCGGTAACATCGGGCGTCATCGCGCAGGTCGTGCTGTCGAATTGACCGACGCGGTCCCCTCGTTCTTCTGAACGCGCACAAAGAAAAACCCGCCTGCAAAGGCGGGCAAAATGCGCTTTAACGAGAGGGGGTCGCAGCGCACGTTCAAAGCTATCCGTTTCGTACAGGCTATGGAGCCTTCCTACGAATCGTATCGGGCGGATCGAGCCGTTCCATCGCCTTGCCCGGCCGAACCGGCATAGTCACCGTCTGATCGAAGACGAAGCCCATTGCGATCTGCTCAGTATTCGTGGACCCGCATGCAGGGCACGTACCGTCTTGGAGAGCGTCATCCGAGTAAATGAGCTTGTTGCAAGATACACAGCGTATAAGCATCTGCACTCCCGAATTTTCATTCGAATAATAATTGGTTTATATGCCAAAACGGGAATACAGCCAATTGTTCTTTACGCACGCCTTTTGGGCGCGACTAAACGGTTCTGCGCCTTACCTCAACGCATTTCTCCATACCATCCAACCCTTCCATTAAGCTGCCACAGCAGTGACCTCGAAATTCGAGTGTTTCCGTAGCACGCGTTTCCCTTCCTCAGTAATCCGGCGTTCTGCAATTCGGGTGCTTTCGAGCGCGTTATAGCAATCGTCAATCCCGGGCGCTGGCGGCCATTAAAAGAGAGCGGCATGGGCATTGCGCACGGCTCGCATGCGAAGCCGCCTTTGCGTCGCCTGAGCGCGCCGGCAGCGCGGTTCCTTTCGATCTGCTATCCGGAGACTTCAATCATGGCTATCACCGTCGGCAATTTCCTGATCGACCGGCTGCATGCCTGGGGCGTGCGCCGCATTTACGGCTATCCCGGCGACGGCATCAACGGTGTATTCGGCGCGCTCAATCGCGCCAAAGGCAAAATCGAATTCATTCAGGCACGCCATGAAGAGATGGCCGCCTTCATGGCGTCCGCGCATGCAAAGTTCACCGGCGAGCTGGGCGTATGCATCGCGACATCGGGACCGGGCGCGGCGCATCTGCTCACCGGTCTTTACGATGCGCGCCTCGATCACATGCCCGTTCTCGCGATTTCAGGCCAGCAGGCGCGCGCAGCACTCGGCGGTCACTATCAGCAGGAAGTCGATCTGCCCGCAATGTTCAAGGACGTCGCCGGCGCTTTCGTGCAGCAGGCGAGCGTGCCCTCACAGATGCGACATCTCGTCGATCGCGCCGTGCGTATCGCGCTATCCGAGCGCAAGGTGACGGCGCTCATTCTGCCCAACGACTTGCAGGACCTCGAATACGAGCCGCCGGGACGCAAGCATGGCACGCTGCATTCAGGCGTCGGTTATCGCGCGCCTAAGACGGTGCCTTATGCCGACGATCTGCAACAAGCCGCCGATGTGCTCAATGCGGGCAAGAAGGTCGCGATTCTCGTCGGCGCTGGCGCGCTGCAGGCGACCGATGAAGTCATCGCCGTCGCGGACAAACTCGGCGCGGGCGTCGCGAAGGCGCTGCTCGGAAAAGCCGCGCTGCCGGACGATCTGCCCTTCGTCACCGGTTCGATCGGCCTGCTCGGCACCGAGCCGAGCTACAAGTTGATGACCGAATGCGACACGCTGCTCATGATCGGCTCGGGCTTCCCTTATTCCGAGTTTCTGCCGAATGAAGGCGCGGCGCGCGGCGTGCAGATCGACATCAAGGCCGACATGCTTTCCATCCGCTATCCGATGGAAGTGAATCTCGTCGGCGACAGCGCCGAGACTTTGCGTGCGCTGCTGCCGCTCTTGCAACAGAAGACGGATGGCGCATGGCGCGAGGACATCGAAGGCTGGCTCGGCGACTGGTGGAAGAAGCTCGAAAAACGCGCGATAGAACCCGCAAAAACCGGCGTCAATCCACAGCGCACGATATGGGAGCTCTCGCCGCGTGTGCCCGCGAATGCGATCGTCACGAGCGATTCCGGTTCGGTCGCGAACTGGTTTGCGCGCGATCTGAAGGTGAAGCGCGGCATGATGTGCTCGCTCTCGGGCGGACTCGCATCGATGGGCGCGGCCGTGCCTTATGCGATTGCGGCGAAGTTCGCGCATCCGGAGCGGCCGGTGATCGCGCTCGTCGGCGATGGCGCCATGCAGATGAACAACATGGCCGAGCTCATCACGGTCGCGAAGTACTGGAAGCAATGGACCGATCCGCGCTGGATCTGCATGGTGCTCAATAACGAAGACCTGAATCAGGTCACGTGGGAGCAGCGCGTGATGGAAGGCGATCCGAAATTCGAGGCATCGCAGGACATTCCATCGGTGCCTTATCACAAGTTCGCGGAGCTGATCGGCCTGAAGGGTATCTATGTCGACGATGCCGAGCGCATGGCCGCCGTGTGGGACGAAGCGCTCGCGGCGGATCGTCCCGTCGTGATCGAAGTGAAGGCCGATCCGAACGTGCCGCCGCTGCCGCCGCATATCACGATCCAGCAGGCGAAGGCTTTCGCGACCACGCTCATGAAGGGCGATCCGAGCCAGACTCACGTCATCGTCGATACGGCGAAGCAGGTGCTCGGCGCGGTGCTGCCGGGGCACAGGGACAAGTGATCATCGACGAAGGAAAGCGTCATGAACAGGCTGCGCATCGATCATCTGCATCCGACGCAAGTGACGCACGGAGAGCGTCAGATACGGCAGAAGGTGGCAGACTATCGCGCGCTGAACGCGCATGAGTTGGACATGGCGATCGCGGCAAAGCCGATCGCCATCGTGCTTGGGCCGGCATGCGAGCCGTACGTGATCGACCATCATCATGTCGCTTGCGCGCTGGCTCGAATCGACGTGCAGGACCTTCCGTTCGTACTTCTACGTGATTTATCCTCGATGTCGCGCGCGAATTTCTGGCTGACGCTGGAGAACGAAGCTTGGGTTTATCCCTATGACGAGAACGGGCGGCGCATTGCCTTCAAGGATATGCCCGTGCACATGTGGGATGCCGTGGACGACGCGTTCCGCAGTCTTGCAGCGTTCGTGCGCGATGCAGGCGGCTATGAAAAAACCGATGTGCCATTGGCCGATTTCCGCTGGGCGAATTTCTTTCGCGCGCAGTTGCCACACCCCGTCGACGACACGCAATTCGATGCCTTGCTAGAACGCGCGCTCGATCTCGCTCGCAGCGATGCGGCTGCGGGCCTGCCCGGTTTCCTCGGCGAACAGCTTTGGCCATTTATCGCGGATTCGTCGCGATGAAATTCTTGATCGCCGTATAGACGGGCTTCTTCGTCACGCCATCGTCGAGGACGATGCCGTACGGGCCCTCACCGGTGGGCGGATCGTCGTACAGCTCGTAGACCTGAAGCGACTGGATGTTGTACTGCGGCGCAATCGCGAGCAACGCGCCCAGCATGTTGTTCGACATGAACGTCGCTACCTGATCGGCCGTGCCGGGGAAGGTCGGCCGAATGCCCACTTCGTTGATCCAGATCGGCTTGCCGAACGATTGCAGCGTGCCGATGACGTTATAGCAAAGCGTGCCGCATGCGTGCGTGATATCGCCCTGCTCCGAGTACCAGTGCCACGCGGTGATGTCCCATGTGACAACCGGATGCCCGCTTGTGCCGTCGGGTTGCGTGCCGTTCGCGAGCATCGTGTCGAGTCCGAGATGCATCCAGGTATTGGCGCCGATGATGATCTTGCCGGCTGGATCGACCGACTTGATTCCCGCGATCAAACCGCGAATCACGCCGCGCGCGAGCATGAAGCAATCGTTCTTGTAGTCGGTCGTGTTCACGCCATCGACATAGCCGACGAGACAGGTCGGCGCGAGCTCGTTGGTGACTTCGTAATAGGGATAGTGCTGCACATTCACGATCTGTTGCGCGAGCGTATAGCTCGCCTGATACGCCGTGTTCTCGTCGGCGAAGTCGAGGTTCTGCAGGATCACCGGATACACCGTCACGCCGGACTTGGCCATCATCCTGGCGATGCTCGCGAGCGTCTGTGCGCCGGCCACGTTGGAAACGTCATTGCGATATAGCGTGACGTTGAGATCCTTCAGTTGCGCGAGTTGTTGCGTCGGCGTCGAATTCCAGTATGGACCGGGCCAGGTGACGTGACCGTTCATGCCATAAAAGATGCTGCCTGCCGATGTAATCACGGGCTTTACCGTGCTCGCGCCGCCGCTCGCGGGCGTCGGGCTCGATGCAGCCGAAGGCACCGACGCACCGCCATCCGAAGGACTCGAGGCCGCCGATGGACTCGAAGCCGGTGAAGGACTTGATGCCGGAGAAGGACTCGACGCACCCGAAGGTGTCGATTGCGAACCGCCTGTCGTGCTTGCGCTGCCATTTCCATCGCTACCGCCGGCACCGCATGCCGACAATATCAATACGATCGTGAAACTCGACAATAACGAAAGTAATTTGCGGGCTATGGATGAAATGGAAATATTCATCGTCGTGGCTGGTTCGGAATATTAAAAATGCTATCGAGCGTCTGCTTCATTGCCGGAAATGAAACACCCGCATCGCGCATCGACACAATCGACGAGAGCAGGCGCGTCGAACGAACGCAACCTCGCTTCGATATGGACATAGCGGAGCATCCCGATAGCCGATGCGCGAAACAACGCGATGGCTCAGGCACGGACGCCACGAGACAATCTTCACGCCTCGATCGAACGAGCGCGTGTGAGAGGAAAATCGGAAATGACTAAAAGACGTGAACACGCATTCGATAATGCCTGTCACGAATACGTTAGCACATCATAACGTTAGTGCCGGCTTATTCAAGCATGGCGGACAAATCAACGAAATCAAATATCGATTCAATAGCGCTTATTCCACTGATGAAAACCACCTGCGAAATAAAGCACTAAAACCGGGTTTGTTCGTAAGCCTATCGTTGGGACCGTGGATTGCTTTGCATGGAATGCCTTGCGCGCGTACAGCCCATTACCTTGCGGAGACTCATGCGGATGCTTGCCACGCACAGAGCGATCGATTGTGCCAGGCGAAGCACGCGCGCCGTGATCGCTGCTTTCGTCGCGCTTGTCCTTCACGCAAATGCACACGCCGATGCGCCGCTGAACTATTTCCTTCAGGCCGACGGTCCTGCCGCCACGCCGACCATGCACCTCGGCTGGGCGCTCGCGGCATTGACTGTCGTCGTCGCGCTGATCGTCAGCGTGCTGCTTGTCGGAGCGATCGTGCGCAGGCGTCCACCGCCCACGGCGCGCGACGCGTCGCACGTGCAGGGCGAAGGCGGCGGATTGCACTGGGTGTGGATCGGCACCGGTATCTCGTCGGCGGCGCTCTTTGCAACGCTCGCTTATGTGCTCGTCACGCTCGAATCGGTCGCGTCGCCGCGCAGGGAGCCTGCGCTGACCATCGCGGTCACGGCCTACGACTGGTGGTGGAAGATCGACTATGCGCGCGCGAATGACGGCGATGCGGGCGTGACCACGGCCAACGAGATTCACATACCCGTGGGCGAACCGGTGAAGGTCGAGCTGCGCAGCGCCGATGTCATCCATGCATTCTGGGTGCCGCGTCTCGCGGGCAAGACGCAGACGATACCGGGTGTCGTCAATGAACAATGGATCGAGGCGGATCGCGCGGGCGTGTATCGCGGGCAATGCTCGCAGTTCTGCGGCGCGCAGCACGCGCACATGGCTTTCGAAGTGATCGCGGAGCCGCGCGCGCAATTCGATGCCTGGTACGCAGCGCAAGCGCGGCCGCATGCGTCGGATACGAGCGCGAACGTGAGGACCGGAGAGAAGCTCTTTCTCGATCGATGCGCAGGCTGTCACACCGTGCGCGGCAGCGATGCGAACGGCGCGCAGGCGCCCGATCTCACGCATCTGAATTCGCGCAGGCTCATCGCGGCTGGCGTGCTGCCGAACACGGCGGCGAATCAGCTCGACTGGATACAGCATGCGCAGCGCATCAAGCCGGATGCACTGATGCCGTCCATCGCACTCTCGACAGCGGAAGCGGCCGCCCTTTCCGCCTATCTCCGGACACTGCAATGACCGAACACGCCACGTCTCCGCCGCCGCTGCAACGCACGCTGACTATCGGCCGCATCGAATCGGGCAGCGATCAGGAACGCAATCTGCGCGAGCTATGGGAGACACCGCCGGGCTGGCGTGGCTGGCTCTCGACGGTCGATCATAAGCGCATCGGCCTGCGTTATCTCGTCACGGCGTTCGCGTTTCTGATCGCGGGCGGCATCGAGGCGCTCATCATGCGCGTGCAACTCGCGCGCCCGAACGCGACGCTGCTCACGCCCGAGCAATACAACCAGCTCTTCACGATGCACGGCGTGACGATGATCTTCCTCTACGCGCTGCCCGTGCTGTCCGGCTTCTCCAACTACCTGTGGCCGCTGATACTCGGCGCACGCGACATGGCGTTTCCGCGCCTGAACGCGCTGTCGTACTGGATCTTTCTCTTCGCCGGTCTCTTTCTCTACGCAAGCTTTCCGTTCGGCGAAGCGCCCAACGCGGGCTGGTTCAACTACGCGCCGCTTGCGGGACTCACCTACAACACGGGGCCGAACATCGATGTCTATGCGCTCGGCATGGTGCTGCTCGGCATCTCGACGACAGTCGGATCGATGAACTTCGTCGTCACGTTTCTGCGCATGCGCGCGCCGGGCATGTCGCTCGATCGCGTGCCGGTGCTCGTGTGGGGCACGCTCACCGCGTCGGGCGGAAATCTGCTCGCGGTGCCCTCGGTGAGTCTTGCGTTCTTCCTGTTGTGGCTCGACCGGCGCATCGGCACGCATTTCTTCGATGTCGTCAACGGCGGCCGGGCGATGCTCTGGCAGCATCTCTTCTGGATCTTCGCGCATCCGTGGGTGTATGCCGTCGTGCTGCCCGCGATGGGCATCGTCTCCGATGCACTGCCGGTGTTCTGCCGCCGGCCGCTCGTCGGCTATCTGCCGGTCGCATTGTCGACGGTCGCGACGATGGTCGTCGGCTTCGTCGTATGGATCCATCACATGTTCGCGACGGGCATTCCCGCGCTCGCGCTCTCGTTCTTCGGCGCGGCGAGCATGGTGATCGCGATACCGAGCGCGGTGGCGACCTTCGCGTGGATCGCGACGATCTGGACCGGCAGGCCCGTGTTTCGCGTGCCTTTCCTGTATTTCGCCGGTTTCGTGTTCCTCTTCGTGATCGGTGGATTATCGGGTGTACTCACGGCTGCCGTGCCTTTCGACTGGCAACTCACGGACACCTACTTCGTCGTCGCGCATCTGCATTACGTGTTGCTCGGCATCAACGTGTTTCCGGTCATCGGCGGGATCTACTTCTGGTTTCCGAAATTCACGGGACGCATGATGAGCGAGAAGATCGGGCGCATCGGATTCTGGATTCTGTTCGCGGGCTTCAATATCGCCTTCTTTCCGATGCATATCGCGGGCTTGCTCGGCATGCCGCGACGCATCTACACGTATGCGCCCGACATGGGCTGGAACACGGTGAACATGATCACGTCGATCGGCGCGTTTCTGTTCGCGTTCGGCGTGCTCGTATTCATGTGGGACTTCGTCTACAGCCTGCGGCGCGGTCCTGTAGCGGGCGATAACCCCTGGGACGCGCCCACGCTCGAATGGTCGACCTCATCACCGCCGCCGCCGTATAACTTCGCGGTCGCGCCGCGCATCGCGAGCCGTCATCCGCTGTGGGAAGCACGCACCTCCGGCACGATGCGCTCGCGTCTCACCGAAGGCTATGTGCTCGACAAAGGACGCGAGGCGCTCGGCACCACCGCGCTCGACGGCGACCCCGACGTGATACTCAAGATGCCCGAGGACTCGTATGCGCCCTTCTGGCTGGGCGTCGCGTCGCTGGTGTTCTTCGCAGGTCTCGCATTGACCGCGTGGTGGCTCGCGGCGCTCGGGCTGATCGGCTGCGGCGCGGCCATCGTCGTATGGTTGTGGCCGCGCCGCGAACTCGGCCAGCGCGACGACAGCGCAGAGCCGCGCGAATCCGGAGCGACATCATGAGCGATCTCGCGAAAGCGCTGCCCGAGCGCGCGAGTTTGCCTGTCGGCAGTCCGGGCGAACGTTCGGGCGGATGGTGGGGATGTCTCACGCTCGTCGCCACCGAAGCCGCGCTCTTCGGCTATCTGATCTTTTCGTATCTCTATCTCGCGTCGCAGACGACCGAACGCTGGCCGCCCGAAGGCTTGCCGAAGCTCGGGCTGGGTATCGCGAACACCTGCATTCTGTTGTCGAGCAGCGTGTTCGTGTGGGGCAGCGAGCGCTTCGTGCGGCGCGGCAAGCGCGGCATGGGCGTGCTGATGCTCGCGATCGCGATTGCGCTCGGCGTGACTTTCGTCGGCATACAACTCAAGGAATGGGCCGATCATCCCTATGGCCTGACGACGCATCTCTATGGCTCGCTGTACTTCACGATCACCGGCTTTCACATGATGCACGTGCTCGTCGGCCTCGTCGTGCTCGCGTTCCTGTTGTTGTGGACGGCGCTCGGCTACTTCGACCGGGCGCGTTCGGCAGCATTGACCATCGGCGGTTTGTACTGGCATTTCGTCGATGTCGTGTGGCTCTTCATCTTCGCGACGTTGTATCTGTCGCCCTATGTGCTGGCGAGATGAGATGAACGACGCATCGCCCATCGACGAGAAGCGGCATCCGGCGCAGCCGCGCGGCATGGCGCTCTTGATCGGCCTGCTGCTCGCGCCCGCCGCATGGATGACGCAGACGACGCTCGCGCAGACCATCGCCGCGTGGGGCTGCTTTCCGCACGAGCGCCCGATGAATGCGCCCGCGATGCCCTGGCTCGAACACGGCATCGTCATACTCGGGCTCGTTACGTTGCTGCTCGGTCTCGCGGGCGCAGCCATCGCATGGCGCAATTGGCGGCGCACGAGCGCGCTCGCGTCGATGCTGAAGGAGCACGGAACCATCGACAGATACGCAGCCCGCGATGCATTCATCGCGCGGGCGGGCGCGCTCGCGAGCGTGCTCTTCGTGTTCGCGCTGATCGCGACGGATCTCGCGTGGATGCTCGTGTCGCCATGCGGAGGACGATGATCGTGACGACCCTCCGGCGCCGCGTGCTGTGCTTGGCTTTTGCATCGATTGCAACGATGCCGTTCGTTCATGCACAAACGTCCGATCTCGTCACGCGCGGCGCGTATCTCGCGAAAGCCGCCGATTGCGCGGGCTGTCACACCGCGCCGCCCGCGCCCGGCAAACCGCAGCCGCATCCGTTCGCGGGCGGCCTGCCGATGGGCTCGCCCTTCGGCACGATCTGGTCGAGCAACATCACGCCGGACCCGCAACATGGCATCGGACGATACAGCTACGAGGACTTCGCGCGTGCGTTGCGCGAAGGCGTCGCGCCGGGCGGCAAGCATCTTTATCCGGCGATGCCTTATCCATCGTTCTCGAAGATCGATGACGACGACATGCGCGCGCTCTACGCGTATTTCATGCATGGCGTGGAACCCGTTGCGCAGGCCGCACCCGAAACGCATCTGCCGTTTCCATTCAGTCAGCGCTGGGCGCTCGCATTCTGGAATTTCGCATTCGCGCCCAGCAAACCCTTCACGCCCGATCCCAAACGCGACGCGCAATGGAACCGCGGCGCGTATCTCGTGCAATCGCTCGGGCATTGCGGCGCGTGCCATACGCCGCGCGGGCCTGCTTACAACGAACGCGGCTTCACCGAATCATCGCGCGCGTACCTCACGGGCGGCACGAACGACCACTGGTATGCACCGAACCTGACCGGCGCGCAGGGCGCGGGGCTCGGCCGTCTGTCGCCCGGCGACATCGCAGCGTTTCTCAAGACCGGACACGGCGCGGGCCTCGCGACGTTCGGCAGCATGGTTCAGGTCGTCGAAGACAGCACGCAGTATCTCGACGATCAGGATCTGCTTGCGATCGCGTCGTATCTGAAGAGCCTGCCCGCGAGCGAAAACGGCGGCGCCTACGACGCTCACTCGCGTTTAGCGCAACAAAGCGTGGCCGCGTTGCACACCGGCGACGACGAACGCCCCGGCGCGGGTCTCTATCAAAGCGCCTGCGCGCGTTGCCATAAGAGCAACGGTGAAGGCGAAGAACTGAAATTTCCGCGTCTTGCGGGCAATCCGGCAGTGCTTTCGGAGAAGCCGGATTCGCTCGTGCGGATGGTGTTGCAGGGCGGACGCCCGCCATCGACGGAACACGGGCCGCAGCCGAAAAAGATGCCCCCATTCGCCGACAAGCTCACCGACACGGAGGTCGCCCGCGTGCTGACGTTCGTTCGCTCCGCATGGGGCAACGATGCGTCGCCCGTCACGACGCGCGACGTCAAAATCATGCGCGATGCAGTGTCGAAGAACACGTCACCCTGAAGCAGCGGCGCGTTGTACCATGACTCATCGAAGCGCATTGCCTCGATCACGGCAGATGGTTCAATCGATCGCGAGCGACGTCATGTCCAACTGGAAAGCGTTAGATGAGCTCGAAAGGCTCGACACGCATATCGTGTTTTGCGGGCAGCGCATCGCCGAGCAGCGGTTGCGCGTCGAATCGATCAGGCACAGCGGCGGCGACGCCGAAGATTCGGAGATGCTGTTGACGAATCTCCTTGCCAGTTTTCGCGCGCTCTATCAGCTCCGCAAGACGGTGGCGAAAGAGGTCGACGGCACGTATAGCTGATCGCTTTACCGCATTCACGGCATGGCAAATGCTAAAGACAAAGCATGAAGGCTTCGCACAAATTCGCGCGAAACCGGCCCGAAGAGAGGGCGATGTCAGCCCGTCAAATCATGCAATCCGATGTGTTGAAGATGGCCCAGGAATCCGGCATGACCATTCTGCTCGACGGCAGGATCGGACAGCAGGCCTACATGAGCGTCAGCGGTTCGGCGGACGCATTGCAGCGATTCGTTCACGGCGTGCGCGCGTCGCTGTATCAGGAGCCGCGGCGCAGAGTCCGCGCGGCGCGCTCGCCGGGTGTGAATGCGCTCGTCGTGGCGCGCATGCGCGAGTGCATCGCCGCATGCCTGTGCCGTGGCGTCTGCGCGCCGCGTCATCGGCGGCGGGCATCGCGTGCCGTGCCTGCATCACGCATGACGCTCAGACGCCGCGCTTCAACTGTGCGAGGCGGGACACGAGCAGAGAGCGAAACCGCAGCATGACCACGAGCGTGTCTTCGAGCGTTCCGAGCAGCGCGAGCGCAGCTTTCGTGTCGCGACCGTTGGTGCGCATATGCACGACGAGCGCGCGTTGACGTTCGATGCGCGCCTTGCCGCTGTCGATATCGCGATCGGCGCGAACGAGCGCCAGGCTTTCAGTTTCCAGCGTCATCGAATCCTCCGTTTGCGCTCACTTCGCGGGTGAGGGCGCCAACTTCGTCGCTTCGCGCAACAATTCGACGAGCCGTTGCGCTTCGTCGATGCGCGCCTGTTCGATCTCGATCTGGTCCGCGTTGCCCGACCGCTCGGCCCAGCGCTGCCGCTCTTTCGCGAAGATCACACGCTCATGCACCGCGCGTATCGCCGACCACACCGCCTCCTCCGAATTCGATGCGATGCCGTCCTCCAGCGAGAGCCCGGTGAACGCGTGGCCCGTGTGACAGCGATAACGCATCGGATGATCGTCCTTGATGCGCCAGAGCGCGCCGCCGCAATCAGGACAGGTCAGCGCAGAACGCTCGCCCACTTCGTCGAGCGCCTCGATGCTCGACAGCCCGTTCACGGCGATACGCGCTTCCTGCTCGAACACTTGCCTGCTCATCTGCGTTCCCTCGAAACCTGCCGTGGCCGACATGCCTCCGACCGCCGCCAGAATGCAGCGCGACAGTTCGCGTTCCACGCACAGCAGATCGGCGCCGCATGAACCGAGCGCGGCGCGCGGCATGCTGGGCGCCTCGCAATCGTCCGGATCCTGGACGATGGTGAAGCCGCGTTGCGAGCGGATATTGGCGAGACCCGCGGCGCCATCGTCGAGATCGCCGCTCATCACGACGCCGACGACACGCGCGCCGTATTCCATCGCCGCGCTGCGAAAGAGCGGATCGGCGGCGGGTCGCGCGAAGTTTTCCTTCGCGCCTTCGTTGAGCCACACGCGCCCTTCCGCCAGCACCAGATGCCGGTCCGGCGGCGCGACAAGGATGATGCCGCGCTCGACCTTCTCGCCGTGCGTCGCGTAACGCGCGGCGAGCGGACCCCAGCTCGTGAGGAGTTCGGGAAGCACGCTCGCATGCCGGCCGATGTGCAGCACGATGAAAAGCGCCGCCGGCAGATCCGCGGGAAGCTGGCTCACGAGCACCTTCAATCCCTGAAAACCGCCTCTTGATGCTCCGATCACCACGATGTCCCGTGAGCGCATAGCGCCTCCTGTCCTCTTACGGCAGCAATCCGTGGACCGGAACCTGGCTGGTTTATGCGGCGGGCTCCTTCGACCGCCCCGGCTCGAGCAGCACGTCTAGCGTATGGAGCAGTTCGGGGAAATCGACCGGCTTGGTGAGATGCGCGTCGAAGCCCGCCTGACGCGCAGCGTGCCTGTCCTCGTCGCGGCCGAACGCGGTGAGCGCGATCGTCTTCAGGCCCGCGAGCGACGCATCGGCACGCACGCGCCGGATGAGTTCGTAGCCGTCCATGCCGGGCAGCTGGATATCGGAGATCACGGCATCCACCGCGCCCTGCGCGAGCAGTTCGAGCCCCTGCTCCGCGCTCGATGCAATCCGCACCGACGCCTGCTCCAGTTCGAGCAGCGCGGCGAACGACGCGGTTGCTTCGACGTCGTTATCGACGAGCAGCAGACGCGCCCCCGTCACGGGCCGCACACGCCCCGCGCTGCGCGACGGCTCGGCTTCGTGCGAAGCCGCGGCCGGCAGCCAGACCGACAGCGTCGTGCCACGGCCCAGACCTTCGGAACGCGCTTCGATGCGCCCGCCATGCATTTCGACGAGCTGCTTCGCGAGCGCGAGTCCGATGCCGAGTCCCGCCGAAGTGGGATTGCGTCCGCTTTGCCGGTACATGTCGAAGATATGCGGCAGCGCGGATGCCTCGATGCCCTGCCCCGTATCGATGACATCGATGCGCACCATCGCGCCCTCGCGCGCGATGCGCAGATCGACCGAGCCGCCGCGATCCGTGAACTTCAACGCGTTGGAGACGAGATTCCACAGGATTTGCTCGCAGCGCACGGCGTCGGCAAAGGCGTGGATCGGCACGGCGCGGCCGCCCGCGCGCAACGTGATTTCGCGTTGCGCGGCTTCACTCTCGCTCGCATCGGCGATACGCGCGAGCACGGCCGCGACGTCCACCGGCACGATGCTCAACGCGAGCTTGCCGGTGCGCACGCGCGACAGATCCAGCAGATCGTCGATGATCTGCGCCTGGCCGCGCACCGCACGGCGGATGGAATCCGCGGTTTCCTGCACCACTTCGATGCCGCGCGTCTCGGGCAGGCGCGGCAGAATCTCCGCCTTCATGCCGATGAGATTCAGCGGATGCTTGAGTTCGTGCGACAGCATCGCGATGAAGTCGTCCTTGAGCTGATTCGACAGCGACGCTTTCTCGCGCTCGGCATGCTCGTGCGCGAGCGCGTCGCGGTTCGCGTCTTCGCGCATCTTGCGCTCGGTCAGATCGCGCGCGATCTTGGCGAAGCCCGTGAAGGACGGATCGGAAATCGGCGTCACCACGCCGGTGCAATACACGCGGCGGTCGTCGCGCGTGATGTGCCAGCGTTCGTCGTCGGCGCGGCCTTCGCGTGCGGCGACTTCGCGCTCGTTCGCCGGCACGTTCGCCTTGCGGTCTTCCGGCGGGTAAATGAGCGCGATGTTCCTGCCGACCACTTCCTTCTCGCTGAAGCCGAAAATACGCTCCGCGCCCGCGTTCCACGTGACAATCGTGCCGTTCGGGTCCTGCACGATGATCGCGTAATCGTTAGTCGACTGCGCGACGAGCCGCAGACGCTCCTCGCCGATGCGCGCCGTTTCTTCAGCCACGTGCCGCGCCGTCACGTCGATAAGCGTGAGGACCGCGCCGTCGATGCGGTCATCGGCCGTACGGTAAGGCAGAAGGCGCATCAGATACCACCTGCCGTCCGAGCTTTCGACTTCGCGCTCGATCAGCTTGAGCGTTTCGAATGCCTGCTTCACGTCGTCGGCGAGCGAGGAATAACGCAGCGAATGCGTGATGTCGAAAAGCGAGCGGCCGATATCGACATCGATCAGCTTGAACACGCGCGTCGCGCTCGTCGTGAAGCGCTTGACGCGAATCTGCTTGTCGACGAACACGGTGGCGATTTCCGTCGCCGCAATGATGTTCTGCAGATCGTCGTTGGCCTTTGCCGTGTCCTCGACACGCGCTTGCAACTCGGCGTTGACCGTGGTCAGTTCTTCGTTCACCGATTGCAGCTCTTCCTTGCTGCTTTCCAGCTCTTCGGTCGCGGAGCGCAACTCTTCGTTGATCGCCTGCAATTCCTCGTTGGACGCCTTCAGCTCCTCGACGGTCGTCTCATGCTGCTCGATGGTCGTCGCGAGCTGTTCGCGCGTGTGCTGCAGTTCGCGTTCGAGCTGCAACAAGAGCGGGTCCTGGCCGCGTTGCTCCGGCAGTCCTTCGTCCGCCATGTGCTCTTGCACTTCATCGAACAGCACGAGGAAAAAGTCGGCGTTGACGCCGTTGTCGTGGAACGGGCGCACCGTCATGTTGACCCACACGGCGCGGCCATCCTGACTCAGCTTGACGCGCCGCGCCTCCACGCTGCCGCCCGTCTGATGCGCGCGAAAGAGCGTCGTGCGCAGGTCGAGCCTCAGCTCGGGCAGCACGAGCGCCATGATGTTCGACGACAGTTCGCCGCCGCCGTGACGCAGGAAACGCCCGGCTGTCGTGGACAGATGCACGATGTTCGAATCGCGATCGACGACCACGCTCGGCGGCGCATATTCTTCCAGCACGCGCTGATGCAGCGCCGCGAAGGAGAAGCTGCGGCGCTCCGGCGTTTCGGGCCCCGCGTTCATGCTGACCGGCGCGGCGGCGGCCGCGAGTTCCTCGCGCGGTCCCATCGCAGGACTAAGCGACGGAAACGAAACCGGCGGTTTCACGCGATTCAATACCGTGCGCGCGCGATAGATACGGCTCTTCTTGTCGACGATGGTGAAGAGATCGTCGGCGGTATCGGCCGATTCCGCCGTGCCGAGAAAGAGATAGCCGCCCGCCCGCAGCGCGAAGTGAAAGAGTTCGAGCACTTGCCGCTGCACGGCGCGATCGAGATAGATCAGCACGTTGCGGCATGAAATCAGATCGAGATGCGAGAACGGCGGATCGCGCAGCAGACTGTGCGCCGCGAAAAGAATCCGCTCGCGTACCGACTTCACGATCTGATAGCGGCCGCCTTCCTGCTTGAAATAGCGGCGTAAAAGGTCGGCGGAGATATCGCTCGAGATCGAGCCGAGATAGGAACCGCTGCGCGCCTGCGCGATGGCGGGCTCGTCGATATCGGTGGCGAAAATTTGATACGTCGTCTCGAAACCGGCGACTTCGCGCGCCTGCGCCAGCATGATCGCAAGCGAATAGGCTTCCTCGCCCGTCGAGCAGCCGGGCACCCAGACGCGAATCTGCGTCTCGCCCTTCGACGCGTCGAGCAATTGAGGCACGACATCGCGGCGCAGCGCGTCGAAAGCATCGCGATCGCGGAAGAACTGCGTTACGCCGATCAGCATGTCGGCGAGCAATGACGTGGTTTCGTCCGGATTCGCGCGCAGAAAGTCGCGATACGCGCCGATGTCGCGCAGCCCGTTCACCTGCATGCGCCGCTCGATGCGCCGCAGGATGGTCGCGCGCTTGTAGTGGCGGAAATCGTGCCCGGTGCGCACGCGCAGTTGCATGAGGATGTCGGCGAGCGCGCGTTCGGCGCTGCCCGCCGTGGGCGGCGCTTCCTTCTCTGTCGCCTCGCCGCCTTCGCTGATCGGCAGAGAGATTTTCTTCGCGTTGTTCCAGAGATCGTGCAGCTTCTCGGGCATCTCCGCCGCGGGCAGGATGAAATCGACCTGGCGCGTGGTGATCGCGTGCTGGGGCATTTCGGCGAAATGCGCATCTTCCGGCTTCTGCGCCACCGTGATGCCGCCCATTTCCTTGATGCGCGACAGTCCCGCCGCGCCGTCCGAGCCCGAGCCCGACATCACGATGCCGACCGAGCGCGTGCCGTGCGCCGTCGCCAGCGTGGCGAAAAAGTGATCGATGGTCGTGGGCGATCCGCTGGCCGCGCGGTCCACGGCCTGGAGATAGCCGCCCGACATTTCGAGATGCTTGTCCGGCGCATTGATGTAGATATGGTTCTTCTCGATGGCCGTCGTCGTGGACACCTGCGTGACGGGCATGTCCGTCACCCGTTGCAGGACTTCGTCCGCACGGCTCAGATGATCCGCCGGCAGATGCACGATCACCACGAACGCCATGTCCATTTCGGCCGGGGCGTTATCGAAGAAATTGAGCAACGCTTCGATGCCGCCCGCGGACGCGCCCATCCCGACTACGGCGAAAGGCAGGGCTTCGAAATTTTCGGAAGCCGCCGCCTTCGATCGACTGCTGGTCATGTCTCCGATTCCTCTGGGTTCATCCTTTCTCTCCCATCGTCACGCATTTGTTTTGAGTTCACTCGTGAGCCCTCATGCCAGCCGTGCTGTCATGTCGTTCGTACCGGGGTTGCTGCGCCGCGAGCCAGCCGCGCTTCGTGCGGCATCGAATTGTAGTGTATGCAACGCGGGCATTCGGCGGTCGGATATCGACACGACGCATTTCTTACGCGCCGCCGAAGCGAGGAGACGTGGACCGGCCGCTACGCGCCACGCGCGCAGGGAAAGAAGTCAGGCGGACAGACCGGATGAGCGCGCGATCAGCCTATTTCGAATCGTTGGCGGCGAGCGGTTCCGGCCCTGACGGAGCCTGGATCACCGCATGCATGGCGGTTTCCTGAGATTGCTGCGCGTGGGCATTGCGCAGCCGCATGATGGTCTGGCGCGACGTATTGAGCGAGCGGGCGATCTCGGTCACCGTGAGGCCGGCGTCGAGTCCGAGCATCGCCTGATGCTGTTGTGCCGGCGAGAGCGAACTCGGGCGGCCTTGCGCGACGCCTCGCTCCTTCGCGGCGCTTGCCGCCTCGCGGGCACGGCTGCGACGTGTGACGCGCTCGAGTTCTTCGGCGAGCCGCAGCGCTTCCACGAACGCAAAACCTTCTTTCGAACACAGATCGCTCTTGCCGTATGCGAGGCAAACCGTCGCGACGCCGCGCCGCTCGAGCATGTTGATCGTGGCGACAACGTCCTGCACGCTGTTACCGAGGCACCAGAGTCGCGTCGTGATCAGCGTGTCGCCCGTCTGCAGCCGGCGAAGGGCGCGCTGAAACGCGGGACGCGAGACCGCGGGAATCGTGCAACTGCAACGCTCGACGAAGACCGCGCTCATGTCGACGAAATAGCCTGCCGCATCTATTTCCAACAAATCGCGTTCGTGCGTCGGAACGCCTCTGCTTTCTTCGAAGACATATACGACAGTCGCCATCGGCCTTGACCTTTTTTTCAATGCGGAGATCGTGCGTATGTCCCGGCGGGCAAGACGCACGGATGGATGAAGTATGACAGCGCAAGAAGCCCCTTCAACGTACGGAACCCGTGCATTTCGCACATGATGCGTCGCGTACAGGGCGGATTCCCTACGTGCGCAAGGTTGCTGTCAGGCAGCGGCCGTCGAATGCCACATGCGGCGATCCACTTCGTCCTTGCCGGCCATCAGCGCAAAGGCGCGGGCTTCGTCGGCGGTGGCGAAATGTCCAAGCACGCCGGTTGCGCGCTGCAGGCCGGTGCTGTCGCAGACTATCGCCATCGCCGCGTACAGACCGCCGTCGAACGCGGCCATCGGCATGATGACGAAACTGCGGTACGTGAACTGAGGCTGATTCATGGCGCCCTCTCTCTTATCCGACGATCGCTCTTTTGGGCAGTGCGGACCGCCCTTGGCTATGCGCAAATTGTCCATCAGAAGAATAGGCCGGCGACTAGGGAAAACCAGCAACAAATCCCGTCCGAAAACGTTCCCAAAAGAAGGAACGACCGTACGTTCACAACTCCGGACGCGCGATGTCTCCCTTCACGACGTGATCGCCACGATCCAGCGCGGCGGCGACTGCGGCGGCTTTCGTCGGATACGGACCGATGGTGTCCGCGCCGTCGAATGGAAAGAGCAGTTTTCCGTCGGTCTTGCGTACGACTTTCAGCGTGCCGAAAAAACCGCTCGCGCTGCTGCCCCGGTACGAAGCGTAAATCTGGAAGTCGTTCTCGCTCGTTCCCGGCGTCGGCGTCATCGTGCGCGTGGGGAAGAGGACCAGCTTCGGGCGCTTGCCACTCAATTCATTCACCGGGATCACCGTTTTTTGTGTCGATGATTCATTGTGTGCTATCGAACGTGCGATGACCCCGTACGTAATCCGCCCCTTGCGCGGACGGCCTGCGCCCTGGCGCCGCGACCGTCGGCATGGCCATTGCTGCGAACGACAACACGTTCGGTCCGGAGCGGCCATGTCACTGCAACCCATGCGTCCTTTGCTCCGCCGCAGGCCACAGGCGCCGGAACCGGAAGACTGACGCCCCACGCGCGAATTCCCTTTCGAGGCCGATAACAATAACGACGAAGGAAGCGCCGATGCGGGCCACCATTCTGTCTCACGAAAAACCGTCCGATGCCTCGTCCGTGGAGGTGCATCGCTTCAACTTCAGGATCGAGGACGACGAGTCCCGGCCGATGCTCGAATCCATCTCGCTGCGCACGGCGCGCGTGCTCGTGGCCCATTTCGAGGATGGCAACGCCTTTCTCCGCATGCTGAGGGCGATTTGCGCCGCGCGCTGCGACGAATACGACGACCTGCTCGGACGCGTCTACACCGATCATCCCGGCTGACTGCCTCTCGCGAGCGCTGCATCGACGGCGACGAGATGCCGTGCATAACCGGCCTGCGCCAGCGCTTCTCTCACGCGCCGAAGCTCGCGGGCGACGGCTTCCTCGTCGCGTTTCGCGGACCACGCCGCGAGCGCGCGCCCGCGTGCGGCGAAGAGTTGCGACCACGGCAGCGGCTCGGCCTGCGTGTAGCGTTCGAGCGCTTCGACGTGACGCATCGCGCTCGCCGTGTCGTTGCAGGCGAGCATCGCGTCGATGGCATCGCGATGAAACCACAAGTGGTTGTGACCGACCGCGCCGCGCCGCAACAGGTCCGCGCCTTCATCGAGCAGACGAACGCGTTCGGCATCGTCGTCGACGGCGAGACTGAGCGCGCCCAGCGTCTTCGGCGCGCTGAACTGCATGCCGACCTCGCGGCACAGCGCAAGCGACGCGCGCAGCATCCGCACGGCTTCCTTGCGATCGCCGTCGTCGAGCAGCAGGCGTCCTTGCATCTCCATGCTTTGCGCCTCGAAACGGCGGGCGCCGAGCTGCCGGATAAGCGCGCGTTCACGGTCGAGATGAAGGCGCATCGCGTGGGCATCGCCCAGTTCGTAGCAGGCGAACACGCCGAGCGTCTCGCAGAGCAATTGCGCGCGCGGCTGGCCGATGAGCGCCGCCTCGCGCGAACCGTCGACGGCATCCGCGCGCGCTTCGCGGGCTTCGTCGAGATACATGCGGCTGAAGCCCATCATCGAGCGATTCGCCACTTCGATGCGGCCGAAACCATGCTCGCGCGCCAGCGCGACCGCGCCGCTGAAATGCGCGAACGCGCTCTTCATGCGGCCTTGCGCATAGGCGGCGTCGGCGACTCCGCCGAGCGCGCGCGCTTCTGCTTCGGGCGCGTTCAGACGCTTCGCATACGCGAGTCCGCGCTCGTGCTCGATCCTGCATTCGTCGATACGTCCCAGCGGAAACAGAATGTTGCCGCGCAGATGATGCAAACGCGCAAGCTCGCTCACGCGGTCGTCGCGTTGCGCCGATTCCTGCGCGGCGTCGATGAGCGTAAGCGCTTCGGCGAGGCCTTCGTTCACGCGCAGGCCTTCGGCGAGCCCGAGCCGGGCGTCGCAGAGACACGCGTCGTCGGGCGATTGCGCAACGGCCGCGCGATACGTATCGATCGATGCCGCGATATCGCCGAGATCGCGTTGCAACTCGCCCTTGAAGCACATCAGCGCATGACGCTCGCGCGGCGTGCGCGCGATCTCGAGCCCGCGCGCGACGAGTTGCAGCGCCGATTCCGTGAAGTGTCCCGCACGTTGCGCGATGGCTGCCACGAGCAATGCCCGCGGCGCGCGCTCGTCTTCCGCGCGATCCAGATGCTGCGCGTGAAGCACCGGATCGCGCCTGCCGAACCACTCGGCCGCGCGCCGATGCAACTCGCGCCGCGCGCCGCTCAGGAGCGTCGAATAGGCGCTCTCCTGAATCAGCGCATGCGCGAAAAGAAAGTTGTCGCCTTCCGGCACGATCAGCGCATTCGCGACGAGCACGCCGCAGTCGTAGCCGGGATCGTCGATCAGATGCCGCACGAGCGCCGCATCGAAACGCTGCCCGATCACCGATGCCGCGCGAAACGCCGCCCGGTCGCGCGCCGCGAGCCGGTCCATGCGCGCGAGCACGAGACTCTGGATCGACGGCGGAATCATGTCGCCGCTGCCTTCCTCCACGTTATGCAGCAACTGTTCGAGAAAGAGCGGATTGCCGGCCGCGCGCTCGATGCATGCGTGCGCGACGCGCTGAGTCGCGTCGATGAAATGGCTCGCGAGCGACAGCGATTCCTCGCGGCGCAGCGGACCGAGATCGATCGTCGCGAGCGGCCGGTCGTGCAGGCGCGCGCGCCATGCGGCATCGAGCGGATCGCCTTCGACGCGTGAGGTCATCACGAGCAAACCCGCGCCATCGGCGACGCCCGATGCGAATGCCGCGAGATAGCCGAGCAGTTGCGCATCGGCCCAATGCAGGTCTTCGACGACGATCATCGGCGGCGCGCGGCGGCATGCGTGCGCGGTCAGCGCGGCGACGACGGCTTCCTTGCCGCATTTGCGCGCGGCGTGATCCATCGCGTCGTAGCGCGAGCGCCATTCGGCGGTTTGCGGCACATCGAGCAGATCGTGCAGGAACATGCGCTGTTCCGGCTCGATGACATGCGCGCTCACGCAGCCATCGGCGGCGGCGCGTGCTTCGTCATCGGCGGACGATGCCAGGCCGAGCAGACCGCCGATGATCGCGCGCACCGGATCCTGTCCCTTGCCGACGCCGAAATCGAGCACCAGACCGCGATGCACCGTAAAGCCGAGCGTCAGCCCGAACGCGCGCATTTCCTCGACGAGACGCGTCTTGCCGATCCCCGCCGCGCCGCGCACATACACGACATGGCCCGCGCGCTGCGCGACGCACGCACGCGCGATGACGCGAAACTGTTCCAGCTCGACCTGCCGTCCGACGAAACGGCCGCGGTTCGCCTGCACCGGTTCGCGCGCCGCGCTGTGCAGACACCAGACGCGCGTGGGCAGATCGATGCCCTTGAAGCGCATTTCGCCGATGAACTCGCAGACCGCGCCATCGCCGAGCGCGCGATGCACGCCATCGGACAAGAGCGTCTGACCGCCGCTTGCCGCCGCGACGAGGCGCGCAGCGAGATTCACCGAATCGCCGTGCACGGTGTATTCGCGCGCGCCCGCCGTCCCGAGCGTGCCCGCCACCACTTCGCCGCTCGCGATGCCGATATGCGCCTTCAGCGGATGCGTGCTCGTCGCGCTGAAGTCGGCGAGCGCCGTGTGGATATCGAGCGCCGCGCGGGCCGCGCGCAGCGAATCCGTCTCGTGCGCGCGCGGTGCGCCGAAGAGCGCCATGACCGCATCGCCGATATGTTTATCGACCGTCCCGCCATACGCGAGCACGATTCCGTCGACGATGCCCGTGAAGCAGCCCACGAGTTCGCGCAACTCTTCAGCATCGACTGTTTGCGAGAGCGCCGTGTAGCCGCAGAGGTCGGCGAAGAGAACCGTGACTTGCCTGCGATCGTCGGGCGGCGCGGGTTCGTCGGCAGGCGTAGCGGCTGCGAGCGCCCCGATCGCCGCGAGCAGCCGCTTGCGATGTCCGAGCGACTGCACGCCGAGTTCCTTCAGGTCCGCGTCGGTGAGCGCGGGCAGCATGGCGGCGTCGATGTCGTTGTCGGCGAACGTTCGTGCGTATTGCCCGAGCGCGAGCCCGCTCAACCATTGTGCGATGTCCATCGTCCTCGCCCGGCGCCACGGTTATCTTGATTCTAGTGCGCGTGGCGTGGATGGACGGGAATCAGCGCCGCGCTTCGGTCGCCATTCTCATCGCGAGGCCGGCGAGCACGGTGCCCATCAGCCAGCGTTGAATCAGCAGCCACGTGGGCCTGCGCGCGAGAAAGAGCGCGATCGATCCGGCGGTCATGGCGACCATCGAATTGACGGTGATGCTGAGCATGATCTGCACGACGCCGAGCACGAGCGATTGACCGAGCACGCCATGCGACGGATCGATGAACTGCGGCAACAGCGACAGATACAGCACCGCGATCTTCGGATTCAACAGATTGGTGACGAAGCCCATCGTGAAGAGCTTGCGCGGGCTGTCGACAGGCAGATCGCGCACCTGAAACGGCGAGCGCCCGCCCGGCTTCACGGCCTGCCACGCGAGATAGAGCAGATACAGCGCGCCGCCGAAACGCAGCGCGTCGTAAGCAAAGGGAATGGCGACGAGAAGCGCCGTGATGCCGAACGCCGCGCACAACATGTAGAACACGAAGCCGAGCGCGACGCCGCCAAGCGAGATGAGCCCCGCCGTGCGGCCCTGGCAGATCGAACGCGAAATCAGGTAGACCATGTTCGGCCCTGGCGTGAGCGCCATGCCGAGTGCGACGAGACCGAATGCGAGCAGTTGCGGCGTGTGAGGCATCGTACGGGCTCCGGCGATAAAAATATCGATGCATTCTCGCCGCCGATGCACGGCGACGCCAGATACAGAACCGGCGTCGCCCGTCGATACACTTGCTTAACGCATGCCGCCGCTGGCGATGAGACTTTCGCCGGTCATCCAGCGCGCGTCGTCGGATGCGAGGAACACCGCGATCGATGCGATATCGTCCGGCTGGCCGAGGCGTCCGAGCGGCGTTTGCGCGAGCGCGGCCTTGTCGAAATCGGAATCGATGATGCCCGCGGTGTGCGTGCCTTCGGTCACCACGACGCCCGGATTGATCGAGTTGACGCGGATCTTGCGCGCGCCGAGTTCGCGTGCGAGCACGCCGGTGATCGCATCGACAGCGCCTTTCGTGCCGCTATAAACGGCGCTCGTCGGCGGCGTGATGCGCGTCACGACCGAACTCACGTTGATGATGCTCGCGCCTTCGCCCAGATGCTTCGCGGCGGCCTGCGTGGTGAGCAGCGTGCCGAGCACGTTGATATTGAACTGCCGGTGGAAATGCTCTTCCGTGATCTCTTCGAGCGCGGCGAACTCGTAGACGCCCGAGTTGTTGACCAGCACGTCGAGGCGTCCATACGTTTCGATCGCCGCCTTGATGATCCCTTGCGCATCGGCTGCTTTCGACACATCACCGCCGACTGCGATCGCCTTGCCCTTCGATGCCGTGATCTCCGCGACGACTGCATCTGCGCCCGCCTTGCTGCTCGCATAGTTCACGACGACCGATGCGCCTTCCGCCGCCAGCGCCTTCGCAATCGCCGCGCCGATACCTTTCGATGCGCCCGTGACGACCGCCACCTTGCCAATGAGTTTGCTCATGATCTATTCCTTGAAGAAGTTATTTAAATGCAGAGGTATGCCGGTCTTGCGTGCCGCGAAACCGGCGTCGTGGCAGTGAATGTAGTCATCTCTGCGAAGGCGATAAAGCAGCGTAGAGTGAAAAGACTTGAGGGCTGAGGCGAATAATCGATCGGAGGCCACGCATGACCACGAATATGCCTCGCACGGACAGCCATTTTGCCGGCCAGATTCCCGCGCTATACGAGCAGCTTCTCGTGCCGATGCTCTTCGCGCCCTACGCCACCGATATCGCATTTCGCGCTTCGGCGCTCGAACCGTCGCGCGTACTGGAAACGGCGGCGGGCACCGGCGCGGTCACGCGCGCGCTGGCGCATGTGTTGCCCGCGCACGTCGAGATCGTCGCGACGGACCTGAACCAGGCGATGCTCGATCGCGCCGCGCAGACGCCCATCGAACGCGCCGTGACGTGGCGGCAGGCGAACGCGTTGCAGTTGCCTTTCGACGATGCAAGCTTCGATATCGTCATCTGTCAATTCGGCGCGATGTTCTTTCCCGACAAGACGGCGGCTTTCGCGGAAGCGCATCGCGTGCTGCGGCCCGGAGGCGTGCTGCTGTTCAATGTGTGGGATCGTATCGAGGAAAACGAGTTTGCCTGCATCGTCACTGGTGCGCTCGGCCGCCTCTTTCCCGACGATCCGCCGCTCTTCATGAAACGCACGCCGCACGGCTATTTCGATCGGCACGCGATCTCGCACGACCTCGCATGCGCGGGCTTCGACTCGACACCGCGCATCGAAACCATCGCGCAACGCAGCCGTGCGTCGTCGGCGAATGCAGCGGCCATTGCGTATTGTCAGGGCACGCCGTTGCGCAACGAAATCGAATCACGCACAGGCGCGAGTCTCGATGAAGCGACATCGATGTGCGCCGAAGCCATCGCGGCGCGCTTCGGCTCCATCGATATCGATGGAAAGATTCAGGCGCATGTCATCGCCGTGCAGTGCTGAAGCGTTCGAGCCACGCGATCAGCGCATCCGATGAGCACGACGCGCTTCTATAGCCGATATGCCCGTCCGGCCGCACGACCCACGCCATGCCGTTCTTCGCGCCGTATGTATCGACGAACTGGCCTGCGTTGTCGCTCAACGTCCGATATTCCTCGCACGCCGGCACGAACGACGCGCCCTTTGCAAACTGCGGCGACACGATCAGCACCGCGCTTGCAGCCGTGCCGAGCGCGGTGCGCCATGCATCGACGGCATCGTTGAACGCCGCGATGCGCGCGCCGTCGGCATCATCGTCGATATAGCCGATGAGCGTATGACGGCCGCGTCCGAGATGATCCTGCAGCCGCTGCGCATGACCGATGAACGCCTCCACGAGACCGCCCGCTTGCGGCGCGCGATCGCCGGGCGCGGGCGACTCGGGCGACATGCCGGCGCATTCGTCCGCGATGATCGGACTGCTGCCGCGATAGCCCACGAGCAATTGCGTCTCGCGCATCGCGGGCTTGATCTCGCCGTGCGCGAGGACGGTGTTCAACGCGCGGCTCGTCGATTCGACGACATCGAGTCCGACCGGCCGCCGCTCCGCTTCGTAGCTGTCTAGCAGCGCCTCGTTCGCGAGGCCCCGCGATGCGAGCGTGAGCTTCCACGCGAGGTTATGCACGTCCTGCAAGCCCGTGTTCATGCCTTGCCCGCCGACAGGCGGATGAATGTGCGCGGCATCGCCCGCGAGAAACACGCGCCCGCGCGCATAGTGCTGGGCGATTCGATGACTCACGCGATACACCGACGACCAGCGCATTGATGAAAGGCGCGTGCCTTGCGGCAGGATCGGCAGCATGATGCGCGTGATCTCGTCGAAATCAGGTGCGGAATTCAGCGTGTGGCGCGCGGCATCGTCGGGAAGGAGGACCATCGAGAGGCGATAGCGGCGCGCCGAACCGCGCACGGGCAACGCGGCGAGCGTGGTCGATCCCGCGCCGCCCTCGCCCGACACGTTGAAGCGAACCATGCGCCCACGCGGCAGATTCCAGTCGACATCGACATCGGCGAGCATGAAGGTCTGCGGATACTGATCGCCTTCGTATGCGACGTTCAGATGACGTCGCACCGTGCTGCGCGCGCCGTCGCAACCGACGAGCCAGCGGCAGCGAACCGTGCGGCTCTCGCCGCATGCATCCTGTACGCATGCGTCGATGAAATCGCCGGATTCGGTGAAATCGACGAGCGTCGCGCCGTATTCGACGTGGCCGCCGTTGCGCGCGAGCGCTGCTTCGAGAATGCGCTCGGTCTCGAACTGCGCGAGCGAGAGCGCGCCGTATGGCAGTCCCGCGCGCGGCACTTCCGCGCTGAACGCTGGCGCGCCGTCCTGGAACGTGTCGGCGCCGGTGAGCCATACGCCTGCCTCGATTGCGTCGCGCGCGATGCCAATGTCCTCGAAAATCTCCAGCGTGCGCGCCGTGACGCCCAGCGCCTTCACGAAGAACACGCGCTCGTCGTGTGCATCGATGATGCGTACGTTCACGCCATCGCGGCGCAGTTCGGTGGCGAGCATCAGGCCGACGGGGCCCGCACCGGCAATCAGCACATCGGTCGTATCGAACATGATGCGACTTCTCCTGAGGAAACCGGCGAATGTCATCGACTGGACGTCAGGCAGAATAACCGCTGCGTGTGCGCTTGTGCAGACTTCGCTGCTCGGTCCGCGATTTCAGCCCGCGAGCGGCCCGAGGCGTATGCCGATCACGCAGCCCGCCGCGATCACGGCGAGCACCGTCGCGGCGATCGTCACGTAGAGATAGTCGCGTCGACGTGCGAAGACGGCGAGCATCAGGACGACGCGCAGAACGGGCAGCAGGATGAAGAGCGCGACGCCTGCCGTCAGCACCTTCGTGCCGACGAAGAGTCCCGCGCCGATCAGCGCGCACGCGGCCCATGTGCCGCACTGAAGAAAGCTTGCGAGCAGACGATCGAGCGTTCTAGGCATGGCGTTTTTCATCGCAGCAGATCGATGCCGAAACCTTGCATGAGCATCTGACACGCGACGAGCAGCAGCATCGAAAGGAACAATAGGCGCAGGCGTTCGCTGCGCACTTTCATGAGCACGCGCGCGCCCAGGATCGCGCCGATCACCGAGCCGAGCGCGACCGGTCCTGCGATCGCGCTCACGATCTCGCCGCGCAGAAAATACGCGCTCGCGCTGGCGGCGGCCGTCACGCCGATCATGAAGTTCGACGTCGCGGTCGATACCTTGATCGGCAGACGCAGTGCGTTGTCCATCGCCGGAATCTTCAGGATGCCGCTGCCGATGCCGAGCAGCGCCGACACGAGGCCCGCCACGTACATCAACGAGAGACCGGCGGGCACGCGCCGCACTTCGTAGGGAATTTCGCGGCGCAGCGTGGTGTCGGGATAGCTCGAATGGAGATCGAGTGCGGCCGCGAGTCCTTTCGATGGAATCGGCCGCGCCCTGTCCGAGGGATCTTCGCGGCGGATGAACATCTGCCACGCCGACACCATCAACACGCCGGCAAACAGAAAGTCGAGCGCGGCCACGGGAATGATGCCCGCGACGAGCACGCCCGTGAGCGCGCCGAGCGTGGTGCCCGTTTCGAGCACGACGGCGAGCCGCACGTTGGTCAGACCGCCGCGCAGAAACGCGGCCGCGCCGCCGCACGAACACGCGATCACCGAGACGATGCTCGTGCCGATGGCCGCGTGCATGTCGATATGGAAGAACATCGTGAGAATGGGCACGATGAAAAGACCGCTCGCCATGCCCAGCATGCCGCCCGCCGCGCTTGCGGCGAGGCCCGTGCAGAAGAGCCAGAATGTGGCTTCGAAGCTCATCGTTTCAGCCTCAAAGATAGATCGGAGAGTCATTAATATAACATGTCATAACGAGTAGCAAAAGTCGGGGCTGGGCGCTCTCGCGCTATGATTCCTCATCGTACGACGACAACTACAGCCGATCATGGCCCGACGAAGCAAACAGGAAGACAATCAGGCGGAGACCCTCGACACCACGGACGAAGATGCGTCATCGGGCGGCGGGTCCAGCTATCTCGTGCCGGGTCTCGAACGCGGCTTGCGCATCCTTGCCGAGTTTTCGGCGCGCGAGCCGGTGCTGGGTGCGCCGGAGTTGTCGCGGCGTATCGGCATTCCGCGCACGACGACGTTTCGTCTGCTGCAAACGCTCGAAGCGCTCGGTTTTCTGGAACGCGTGAACGGCGATCGCAATTTCAGGCTGGGCGTTGCGGTGCTGCGGCTCGGTTTCGAATATGTGAACTCGCTCGAACTGACCGATTTCGGCACGCCGATTCTCGAACGGCTGCGCGATGCAACCGGTCTTTCCACGCATTTGCTGATCCGCGATCAGCGCGATGTGGTGTTCGTCGCGAAGGCGCAAAGTCATGAGCCGATGTTCAGCTCGGTGAAAGTGCATGTCGGCACGCGGCTGCCCGCTCATGCAACCGTGCATGGTCATGTGTTGATGGGCGATCTCTCTATGGCTGCGCTCAAGGCGCTCTATCCCGAGGCGCAACTGGAGAAGTATACGGAGCGCACGCCTGGGACTGTCGATGAGCTTTATGAACGTGTGCAGGAATGCGCGGCGCTCGGTTATGGATTGAGCGAGGCATCGTTCGAGCGTGGGATATCGGTGGTCACGGCGCCTGTGCGCGATCAGTCCGGCGCGATTGTCGCGGCGGTGGCGGCAACCGTGCCGCGGTCGGATATCGGGGCTGATGTTGACAAAGGACAACTCGTTCAGGCGGTCTGCGCTGCGGCTGTCGAGCTTTCTATGCGATTGAATTATCGCCCTTCGGCGGGGGATCGGACTGCTGCGCTTGCTTGAGTTTTTTTGTCGGCGGATCCCGATTTTGTATTGGTCTATTGGCTCTGCCCCTGTGCGGGGCGGCAGTCACTTTCTTTGCTGCTGCAAAGAAAGTAACCAAAGAAAGCAGCTCGTTCAGGCCCGCGGTCACACGCACGTTGGGTAGTTCTCTCGTCCTCGGTGGCACTCGCCTAAAGAGTGCCCTCATCACAATCACCGGGCTTGGATCGCGCACGGTCTGTCACATCGCGCCGCTTTACTTGCTGGTTCAGCACCAAATAGCTCCGGCCCGCTGCGCGGCCGATGGGTCCATCGGGGCCGCGCGTGCTTCCTTGCTAATACTTCCATCTCACTGCATCTGCCACCCGTTGGTTTCCCTTGCCGACCAAACGGCAGCGCGGAGCGCAGTGCCGGAACTCTTTCGTGCTGAACCAGTCTTCTTAAAGTACTAGCTAGTCAGACCGTGCGCCATCCAAGCCCGGTTAGTCCTTCGAGGGCACTCTTTAGGCGAGGGCCGCCGAGGACGAGAGAACTACCCAAACTACGTGTGACCGCGGGCCTCAAAAGCTGCTTTCTTTGGTTACTTTCTTTGCAGCAGCAAAGAAAGTAACTGCCGCCCCGCACAGGGGCAGCGCTAATAAACCAAAAAGAAAACGGGATCCGGCGAAACCAAAAAACCCAAAATCAGAACGAGTGATGAATCCCCGCAAGCACGATGACTTGATTCGCCGTGCTCGACACTCCCGCGGTAAAGAACGCAGCCTTCGCCCCACCCGTAGCATGCTCATAGAGCGCATTAACATAAAGCTGCGTCGATTTCGACAACATATAGATATCGCCGATTTCGAACTGCGTCCATCTCCCGCCGACGAAAGTCGTGGTCGCCGCGCCACCGGCAATCCAGTTCCACGCAACCGGCTTGAAAGTCAGCCCCGCATCGTACGTCTGGTAAGTATCCGACTGTCCATTCGATTGCAGCTTCACCCGCGTATAAAGCCCATGCACGACGAACTTGCCGATCTCATACGACGCGCCCGCCCCCATCTCTTCTTGCTTGTCCGCCATGTACGTCGCAGCGGGCTGTCCCTGAAACGTAGAGAAGCCCATCGTCGCGATTGCAGGCGTGCGATTGTGCTCGTTCGAATACGTGGCCGCCGCCTTGAACGGGCCATTCGCATACGAGATCCCGAAGCCGTAATTGCGTCCCGTCGAGAAGTTCGTCGTGTTGCCGAGGCCCATCATCGCGCCGGCGGAAAAGCCGTAGAAACTCGCCGAGCGGAACTTGACCGAGTTGTCGTACGGCACGACGCCCGTGTCCGCAAGCTGATCGATATTGCCCGGATGGAACGCGTACCAGCTCGCCGCCAGATACGCGGTCGACAGCGGTCCGAGCATGTCGAAGCTGAACGGCGTCTGATGACCCAGCGTAATCGTGCCGACATTCTCCTGATCCAGCCCGAGATACGCCTGGCGATTCCATAGCGTGCCGGCCTTCGCGAAGTTGCCAGTATTGGTATAGAACCCGTTCTCCAGTTGCGCGACCGTCTTCAGCCCGCCGCCCAGATCCTCGACGATACGAAAGCCCCAGCGGTCCGGCTGCATGTTGCCTTGTTCCTCCATCCACTTCGGATGCCCGCCGACGTTGTTGATATATGCAATGCCGGCATCGAGGCTGCCGTAAAGCGTGACCGTGCTTTGCGCGGCCGCACCGGTCGCGACCCCGGCTCCGATGAGCCCCGCTGCAATGATGTGCTTCACCCTTCGTTCTCCTAACCGTATGGTTCGAGGGCGGGCGCTGCCCGCTTGCCTGTCCCGCCTTGTCTCAGTGATTGCGCTTCCCATCGGCATTTCGTTGATCTATCGTTATGTTCCATCTATGGATCAACGTACTGCCTATGGAAAGTATAGTGAGGTTTCCTGCGCCAAAACAATAAATTTGAGACGAGGTCGGGTAGACCCTGAGGCATCAAAAATACGGAACGTTTTCGCCAAAAAAAGCTTACAAATCAATGTCGAACGGGCGTTCTTACATCAGACCCAGACTTTTAAACGCGCCGGGTTCAGTGTTTTCACCTAGAGATCCACATTTTTATTTTCCCCCACTCGGACGGCTCTTATAATGTCCATACACGAACTGTTGTTCCTTTAGTGGAACACAGAGGAACCGGAGAAAAGGGTGAAAGATGTCTGAACAATGGCGCTGCGCCGGACATGCCGGCGATCTGTCGGAAGACGCACCGATCGAATTCAAGCTCGATGACGGCGCGGAAATCGGTATCTACAAAGTGGGCGACGAGCTATATGCGCTCGAGAACGTCTGCCCGCACGCATATGCGCTGCTGACGCAAGGCTTCGTCGATGGCGACACCGTCGAATGCCCGCTGCATGAAGCGGTGTTTCACATCCCCACGGGCAAATGCCTGAAAGAGCCCGGCGGCCGCGACCTGAAGACGTATTCGGTGCGCCTCGCCGGCGAGGAAATCCAGATCAAGGTGGCGTGACATGGAAAAAGTCGTGACTTTCAACCCGCATCTCAAGCCGTGGCTCGCGCCGCAGCCGAACAACGTCGCGGGCAAGGGCGTGATCGAGAAGCCGGGCGAGACCGAAAACTTCATCTGGCAGACGCGCAAGGCCGAGCCGACGCAATACGAAAACGACTTCGGCGATGCACTCGAACGCGTTTTCGAAGCGGGCGCGCTTGAGCTGGAGCAAGTGGTCGCGGGCCTGAACAAGGACGGCTTCCGCACGCCGGAAGGCACCGCATGGACCGCCGATCGCCTCGCCGCCGAACTGCGCACGCTCGCCGAATAAAGAAGGAGCACTTTTCCCATGACGTCCCCTCAGCAATCCACATCCATCGCCGCCGATCCCGTTCAGGCTTATCTCGATCGCGGCTTGCGCAATTACTGGTATCCCGTTGCACCGAGCTGGCAAGTGGCGAACGCGCCCATCGGCCTGACGCGTCTCGGCGATCAGATCGTGCTCTGGCGCGACAACGAAGGCAAAGTCCACGCGCTCGAAGACCGCTGCCCGCATCGCGGCGCGCGTCTGTCGCTCGGCTGGAATCTTGGCGGCAGCGTCGCGTGCTGGTATCACGGCATCGAAGTGGATGGCAGCGGAACCGTGCAGAAAGTGCCGGCCGTTTCAGCGTGTCCGCTCGAAGGCCAGAAGTGCGTGAAGTCGTATCCCGTCGAAGAACACGCGGGCGCGATCTTTCTCTGGTTCGGCGATGACGCCAACAAGGAACCCGCGCCGCTCGTGCTGCCCGAAGAACTCGTCGGCGATGAATACGCGAGCTTCCTCTGCATGTCGCACTGGAAGTGCAATTACCAGTACGCGATCGACAACGTGATGGACCCGATGCACGGCGCGTATCTCCATGCGACCTCGCACTCGATGGCCGAAGGCGACAAGCAGGCCGACATGCGCGTGCGCAAGACCGACACCGGCCTCATGTTCGAGAAGGTGAATCAGCGCGACGTGAACTTCGACTGGGTCGAGCTCGGCGAAACCGGCTGCCTGTGGATGCGTCTCGCGATTCCATACAAGAAGAAGTTCGGCCCGGGCGGCAACTTCGGGATCGTCGGCTTTGCGACTCCGGTCGATAACGACAACTGCCAGGTCTACTTCTGGCGCACGCGCAAGGTCTCCGGATGGCAGCGCGATGCATGGCGCTTCCTGTATCGCAATCGCCTTGAAGGGCTGCATTGGGCCGTGCTCGAACAAGATCGCTATGTGCTCGAAAGCCTCGCGCCGAATGCGCGCGATCACGAATTCCTCTATCAGCACGATGTCGGCATGACGCGCGTGCGTCGCATGTTGAAGCAACGCGCGCAGCAGCATCTCGCTGCACTCGAAGCATTGCCGAAGAACACGGAGCACGCTCATGCGTGATGCGTCGAAGGCGCTCGACGGCCGTCGCGTGCTCGTGACGGGCGGCGCTCGCGGACTCGGCGCGGCGTTCGTTCGCGCGCTCGTCCAAGCAGGCGCGCGCGTCGCGTTCGGCGATGTGCTGCATGAAGAAGGCGCAGCGCTTGCGCGTGAACTGCGCGATGCACACTTCGTCCCGCTCGATCTCAACGATCCGCGAAGCATCACCGAGTTCGTCGCGCAAAGCGTGCACGTGCTGGGCGGTCTCGATGCGCTCATCAACAACGCCGCGATCACCAACTCGGGCGGCAGGTCCGCCGATGAACTCACGCCGCAAACGTGGGATGCGGTGATGAACGTCAACGTGCGCGGCACATGGCTGATGAGCGTCGCGTGCCTGCCGCATCTGAAGGCATCGGGACGCGGCGCGATCGTGAACATCGCATCCGATACGGCTTTGTGGGGCGCGCCGAAGCTGCTCGCCTACGTCGCGAGCAAGGGCGCGGTGATCGCGATGACACGTTCGCTCGCGCGCGAGTTCGGCGCGGACAACGTGACCGTGAACGCGATCGCGCCCGGTCTCACCGAAGTGGAAGCCACCGCGTATGTGCCCGCCGAGCGCCACGAGTACTACCTCAAAGGCCGCGCACTGACGCGCGCGCAAGTGCCCGACGACGTGAACGGCCCCGTGCTGTTCCTGCTCTCGGATGCAGCGCGCTTCGTGACGGGCCAGTTGCTGCCGGTGAACGGCGGCTTCGTGATGAATTGATTCGCATACCTTATATAAAATCTGGAGAAAGCAATGGCCGATGCAGACATCGAACGCACGTCGTGGGATCAGCCCGCCGAAGCGAGCTTCGAACAATGGATGGACTCGCGTGTGGCGCGCCTCGAAACGCGCCGCTATGACTGGGACGCACTCAAGTTCCAGGCCGATTACGACCCGAAGTATCGCCGCGCGCAAATGCGTTATGTCGGCACCGGCGGCACGGGCGTCGCGAAGGACATGAACACGATTCCCGCAGGCAGCTTCACCTTTTCGACGATGGTCATTCCCGCCGGCAACATCGGGCCGAGCCATATCCATGTCGACGTCGAAGAGATTTTTTTTGTGCTGCGCGGAAAGATGAAGGTCATCTGCGAGAAGGACGGGCAGACGTGGGAAGCCGTGCTCGGCGAGCGCGATCTCATTTCCGTGCCGCCGGGCGTGTATCGCACTGAGATCAACATCGGCGAGGAAGACGCCTTGATGTGCGTGATGCTGGGCGCATCGAAGCCCATCACGCCGACGTATCCGCCGGATTCGCCGCTGGCGAAGCTGAAGCGCTGAGGCTGTCATGAACATCGAGACGCTCGCGCGCTTTCCGGACATGCATATCGATACCGCACATGGCATCACGGGTTATCGCGAAGCAGGTGCGATGCCTCTGCGCACCCTGCCGGTCGTGCTGCTGCACGGGATCGGGTCGGGCGCGGCGTCGTGGGTTCGGCAGCTCGCTGCGCTCGGCGCGAAGCGTCGCGTGCTCGCGTGGGATGCGCCGGGGTATGGCGTGTCCACGCCGGTCATCGCTGAAGCGCCCGTTGCCGCCGACTATGCGAATGCGTTACGCGCATGGCTCGATGCAATCGATATCACGCGATGCATTCTCGTCGGTCATTCGCTCGGCGCGATCGTCGCGGGTTCGTTCGCAATGCATGCGCCGGAGCGCGTCGCGGGTCTGCTGCTGATATCGCCCGCGGCGGGTTATGGCGCTGCATCGAAGGACGTGCGTGAAGCGAAGCGGGATGCACGTTTGAAGATGCTGAACGAACTCGGCCCGCAAGGACTCGCACGCGAGCGCAGCGCCAACATGCTCTCGCCATACGCCGATGACGAAGCGCGCGAATGGGTCCGCTGGAACATGGCGCGCGTGATTCCCGAAGGCTACGCGCAAGCGACACATCTGCTCGCGAACGCCGATCTCGCCGCGGACATCGCGCGCTTTCATGGACGCATCGCGGTTGCGGTCGGCGCGGAAGACGCGATCACGCCGCCCGCCGCATGCGAGCGCATCGCGCAGGCGGCGCACGTGAGCCTGCAAGTGATGCCGCGTGCGGGCCATGCAGGGTACGCCGAATCGCCCGCTGCATACACGGCGCTGATCGACGCGTTTTGCCAGAGCATCGAATGTCACATGAGAGACGGAGTACCGCAATGACATCCCTCGTCACCGAAGAAGCCGACAAGGGCGAAACCAGTTATATCGTGCCGGGCCTCGAACGCGGATTGAAGATTCTCACCGAGTTCTCGCCGCGTGAACCGGTGCTCGGTGCGCCCGAGTTATCGCGGCGCCTGGGGATTCCGCGCACGACGGTTTTCCGCCTGCTGCAAACGCTCGAATCGCTCGGCTTTCTCGAGCGCGCGGACAAGGATCGCAACTATCGTTTGGGCGTTGCCGTGCTGCGTCTCGGCTTCGAATACCTAAGCTCGCTCGAACTGACCGATCTCGGCCTGCCCATTATCGAAGCATTGCGCGATGCGACCGGTCTCACGAGTCACATTCTCATTCGCGATGGCCGCGATGTCGTGTTCGTCGCGAAAGCGCAGAGTCACGCACCCATCTTCAGCTCGGTGAAAGTGAACGTCGGCACGCGCCTGCCCGCGCATGCGACGACACACGGTCACGTTTTGATGGGCGATCTTTCGCTCGATGAATTGCGCGCGCTCTATCCGGAAGCGCCTCTCGAACGCTTCACGAAGTCCACGCCCGAAACAGTGGAAGAGCTTTATGAACGCGTGAAGGAAGACGCCGAGCGCGGCTACGCAACGAGCCAGTCGTCGTTCGAGCGCGGCATTTCGGTCGTCACCGCGCCGGTGCGCAACGATACGGGGCGCATCGTCGCTGTCATCACCACGACGATCCCGCGTCCCGAGATCGATGCCGCATTGCTCGGCACCGGCCTCATCGACAAGGTTCGCGAAGCGGCCGATGCGCTCTCGATGCGGCTCAACTATCGCCCGGCCGCGCGAGCTTCGGCATCGAACCGTTATATGAAATCTCTGGGGTTGCAATGATTCAAATCGATCTCACAGGACAGGTCGCTGTGGTTACTGGCGGTTCGTCGGGTATCGGATTCGCGACGGCCAAATTGTTCTTGCAGGCGGGCGCATCGGTGGCTATTTGCGGGCGCGATAGCGAACGTCTCGATGACGCGCAAGCCTCGCTCGCAAACGAATTCCCACAAGCCTCGTTGTTCGCAGCGCGTTGCGATGTGCTCGACGCAGATCAGGTGAACGCGTTCGCATCGCAAGTGATGGCGCGCTTCGGCCGCGTCGACATGCTGGTGAACAACGCGGGCCAAGGCCGCGTATCCACCTTCGCCGATACCACCGACGACGCATGGCGCGACGAGCTGGAATTGAAGTACTTCAGCATCATCCGTCCGACGCGCGCCTTCCTGCCGATGCTGAAAGACACGCCCTCACCCGCGATCGTCTGCGTGAATTCGTTGCTCGCATTGCAGCCCGAGCCGCATATGGTCGCGACTTCATCCGCTCGGGCGGGCGTGTTGAGCCTCGTGAAATCGCTCGCGACGGAACTCGCGCCGCAGCGCATCCGCGTGAATTCGATTCTGATCGGCATCGTCGAATCGGGGCAATGGAAGCGGCGTTATCAGGACTATCTCCAACACGCGCAGGAGCCGCGTCAAAGCTGGGCGCAATGGACCGGCGAGCTCGCGCGCAAGAAGAACATTCCGCTCGGCCGCTTCGGCTTGCCCGAAGAAGCGGCGCAGGCGCTCTTTTATCTCGCAACAACGCTGTCGTCGTACACGACCGGCAGCCATATCGATGTTTCCGGAGGCTTTGCTCGTCATGTCTGAAAAAACCACGGTCGGCGAACTGATCGCCGCGTTCCTCGAACAATGCGGCGTGCGCACGGCGTTCGGCGTGATCTCGATCCACAACATGCCGATCCTCGATGCGATCGGACGTCGCGGCAACATCCGCTATGTCGGCGCACGCGGCGAAGCGGGCGCGCTGAACATGGCCGATGGCCTCGCGCGCGTCTCCGGCGAACTCGGCGTTGCGTTCACGTCGACGGGCACGGCTGCCGGCAACGCAGCGGGCGCGATGGTCGAAGCATTGACCGCGGGCACGGCGCTGCTGCACATCACCGGGCAGATCGAAACCGAGTATCTCGATCAGGACCTCGCGTATATCCACGAAGCGCCGGATCAATTGTCGATGCTGCAATCGATCTCGAAGGCCGCGTTCCGCGTGCGCACCGTCGACACCGCATTGCCGACGATCCGCGAAGCCGTGCGCGTCGCGCTGACCGCGCCCGCGGGTCCGGTAAGTGTGGAGATTCCCATCGACATCCAGGCGGCCGAAATCGAATGGCCTGCCGATCTCGCCGCGCCGCATGTGAACACGCTCACGCATGACAGCCTGCGCGTGAAGCAGCTCGCCGATGCACTCACGCACGCAAAGCGTCCGTTGCTGTGGCTCGGCGGCGGCACGCGTCATGCGCGCGGCGCGGTCGAGCGTCTCGTGAAACTGGGCTTCGGCGTCGTGACGAGCGTGCAAGGCCGTGGCGTGCTGCCCGAAGATCATCCGGCGACGCTCGGCGCGTTCAACGTGCATCCGTCCGTCGAAGCGTTCTACAAGACGTGCGATGCGCTCGTCGTCGTCGGCTCGCGTCTGCGTGGCAACGAAACGCTGAAGTACAAACTTGCGCTGCCGCAACCGCTCTATCGCATCGACGCCGACGCTCTCGCCGACAATCGCGGCTATCGCAACGATCTCTTCGTGCATGGCGATGCATCACGCGTGCTCGATGAACTCGCGACGCTGCTTGAGGGCCGCATCCGCATCGATGCTGCATTCGCGGGGGATCTCGCTGCCGCGCGCGAAACGGCGGTCGCGGAAGTATCGAAGGGACTGGGACCGTACAAGCGACTCGTCGATTCGCTGCAACGCGCCGTGGGCCGCGATTACAACTGGGTGCGCGACGTCACGATCTCGAACAGCACGTGGGGCAATCGCCTCCTGAAGATCTTCAATCCGCGCGCGGGCGTGCATGCGCTCGGCGGCGGCATCGGCCAGGGCATGCAGATGGCGATCGGCGCGGCGCTTTCGGGCGCGGCGAAGAAGACCGTCGCGCTCGTCGGCGATGGCGGCTTGATGGTCAATGTCGGCGAACTCGCGACGGCCGTGCAGGAAAAAGCCAACGTGATGATCGTGCTGATGAACGATCAATGCTATGGCGTGATCCGCAACATTCAGGACGCGAACTATGGCGGCCGCCGCATGTTCGTCGATCTGCATCAGCCGGATTTTGCGCAGTTCTGCGCGAGTCTCGGGCTTGCGCATCGCCGCATCACGTCGCTCGAGCAGGCCGACGACATCGTTCAGGAAGGACTCCTGATAGACGGACCGGTTCTGGTCGAAGTCGACATGCTGTCGGTCGGCTCGTTCGCCACCGCGTTCGCCGGGCCGCCCGTGAAGAAGGAAGAGCCGAAGGAGCCGGAATATGCGTGATCCCCGTCATGCACAGCATGCGATCGACATTGCGATGATCGGCTTCGGCGCGATCGGCTCGGCGGTGTTTCGCGCGCTCGACAACGATCCGCTCGTGCGCATCTCGCATGTGATCGTGCCGGAGCGCGATCGCGATCACGTGCGCTCGGTGCTCGGCGATACGGTCGATGTCGTATCGCGTGTCGATGCGCTCGCGAGTCATCCCGAGTTCGCGCTCGAATGCGCGGGACATGCTGCACTCGTGGATCACGTCGTGCCGCTGCTGAAGTCGGGCACGGACTGCGCCGTTGCATCGATCGGCGCGCTGTCGGAAGCCGGTTTGCTCGATGCGCTTTCCGATGCCGCCGATGAAGGCGCGGCCACGATCACGCTGCTGTCGGGCGCGATCGGCGGCGTCGATGCACTCGCCGCCGCGAAGGAAGGCGGCCTCGACGACGTGCAATACACCGGCCGCAAGCCGCCGCGTGGCTGGCTCGGCACGCCCGCCGACATGCTGTGCGATCTGAAGTCGCTGACTGAAGAGAAGGTCATCTTCGAAGGCAGCGCCCGCGATGCCGCGCGTCTCTATCCGAAGAACGCGAATGTCGCAGCGACGATCGCTTTGGCCGGCCTCGGACTCGATGGCACGCGCGTGCGTCTGATCGCCGATCCAGCGGTCGAGCGCAACGTGCATCGCATCGTCGCGCGCGGCGCATTCGGTGAAATGTCGCTGGAAATGTGCGGCAAGCCGTTGCCGTCGAATCCCAAGACATCGGCGCTCACTGCATTCAGCGCGATCCGTGCGTTGCGCAATCGCGCCGCGCGTTGCGTCATCTAAGGAGCTTTTGGACGATGAATCATCCCGACACTTCGCTCGTGACGTCCGGCGATATCTATATCGGCGGCGAGTGGCGCAAAGGGCGCGGCAATCAGTACGCGAGCATCTATCCCGCCGATCAATCGGTGAACGCGGAGATCAGCACCGCCAATGCCGACGACGCGCGCGAAGCCGTCGAGATCGCGGATCGTGCGTTCAGAAAGGCCGATTGGGCCGGATTGAAGCCGCATCAGCGCGCCGCCGTCCTGCATCGCATCGCGAATCTGATCGAAGCGCGTCATGAAGCGCTCGCGCGATTGCAGCGTCGCGACAACGGCAAGCCGATCAGCGAAACGCGCGCTTTGGTGACGAGCGCGGCCAGCACGTTCCGCTACTTCGCAGCGTGCCTCGAAACGCTCGAAGAAGAACTCACGCCCGCGCGCGGCGACTATCTGACGATGAGCGTCCATGAACCGCTCGGCGTCATCGCGGCCATCACGCCGTGGAATTCGCCGATCGCTTCCGATGCGCAAAAGCTTGCGCCCGCGCTCGCCGCAGGCAATGCGGTCGTGTTGAAGCCCGCCGAAGTGACGCCGCTCGCATCGCTCGCGCTCGCGCGCATCTGCGAGGAAGCGGGCGTGCCGAAGGGCGTCGTCAGCGTGTTGCCAGGCAAGGGCTCCGTGATCGGCGATGCGCTCGTGCGTCATCCCCTCGTGAAGAAGGTCGCGTTCACAGGCGGCACGGAAGTGGGCCGCGGCATCGCGCGACTCGCGGCGGAGAAGCTGATGCCCGTATCGCTCGAACTGGGCGGCAAGTCGCCGACCATCGTGTATGCCGACGCCGATCTCGATCACGCAGTGAACGGCGTGCTGTACGGCATCTTCAGTTCATCGGGCGAGTCGTGCATCGCGGGTTCGCGGCTCTTCGTCGAGCGCAAGGTGTATGGTGAGTTCATCGCGCGTCTCGTCGATGGTGCGCGCAAACTGCGCATCGGCGATCCCGCGCGCGAGAACACGCAGATGGGCCCGCTGATTACATCGCAGCATCGGGAGAGCATCGAACGCTATGTCGCGCTCGGTCTCGAAGAAGGCGGCACGTTGTTGTGCGGCGGCGAACGTCCAACGGGCGAGGGCCGCGAAAAAGGCTTCTTCTATCTGCCGACGATCATCGAAGGTCTCACGAACGATGCGCGCATGTGCCAGGAAGAAATCTTCGGCCCGGTGCTCGCCGCCCTGCCCTTCGACGATGAAGCCCCGCTGTTGCAACAAGCGAACGACAGCGTGTTCGGCCTCGCCGCCGGCATCTGGACGCGCGATTACAAGCGCGCATGGAACGTCGCGCGTGCGTTGAACACGGGCACGGTGTGGATCAACACGTACAAGCAGTTTTCGATTTCGACGCCGTTCGGCGGCTGGAAGGACAGCGGCATGGGACGCGAGAAAGGCCGCCTCGGTCTGCGCGAATACATGCAGCAAAAGAGCCTGTACTGGGGCTTGAACGATGCCCCGCTGCCGTGGGCGAACTGAAGGAGTTGCCATGACGATTCTTGGCATTGAACGCATCACCTACGGCGTGACCGATCTCGACACCTGCCGGCGCTTCTTCGCCGACTGGGGCTTGAAGGAAGTCGCGCACGACGAGACGCGCGCGCGTTTCGAAACCCTCAACGGTTGCGAAGTGCTGCTCGCACGATCCGATGATCCCGCACTGCCACCGGCATTCGAAGCCGGCCCGACGTTGCGCGAAGTGACGTGGTGCGTTGCGACGCGCGCCGAACTCGATGCATTGCGCGGACGCTTCGCGGGCCAGCCGGGTCACATCGAAACGGACGATGCAATCGGTTGCATCGATCCGAACGGCATGGCGATTCGCGTCGAAGTGACGAAGAAGCGCGACATCGACGTGAAGGGTTCGCCGTCGAACGTGTGGGGTCAAACCTTGCGCGTCGATACGCCGAGTCCCGTCTATGAACGCGCGGAGCCGGTCGAAGTGGGACATGTCGTGTTCTTCACGAACTGCGTCGCGGAGCAGGAGAAGTTCTACCACGAGCTGCTCGGCTTCGAGACGTCGGATCGCTATCCGGGACGCGGCGCGTTCATGCGTTGCGCGCCGCACGGCGGGCACCACGATCTGTTTCTGCTGCAATTGCCCGACGGCAAGCGCGGCTTGAATCACGTCGCGTTCACCGTGCGCGATATCCACGAAGTCTTTGGTGGCGGCCTGCACATCAGCCGCTGCGGATGGACCACGCAACTCGGGCCGGGACGTCATCCGGTGTCGTCGGCGTACTTCTGGTACTTCAAGAATCCCGCGGGCGGCCTCATCGAGTATTACGCCGATGAAGACGTGCTCACGCCCGAATGGCAGCCGCGCGACTTCGAACCGGGTCCGACCGTGTTCGCCGAATGGGCCGTCGATGGCGGTCTCGATGGCAACACGCGTCGTCAGAAGGACGCGAAGGCGCCCGAAGGCAAGTTCATGACGGAGCGGAAAAATGGCTGAGATTCGGACAGTCGTCGTGATCGGCGGCGGACAGGCGGCGGGTTGGATCGTCAAGACGTTGCGCAAGGAAGGCTTCGACGGCCGCCTCGTGATGATCGCCGACGAGATTCATCTTCCCTATGAGCGGCCGCCGTTGTCGAAGGCCGTGCTCGCGGGCGAAGCGGATATCGACACCGTGCGCATCGTCGATCACGATGCATTCGCCGAGCTGAACGTCGAAGCGTGGCAGCCGGAATGCGCGGCGTCGATCGATCGCGATGCGCGCATCGTGCGCACTGCGAGCGGGCGCGAAGTGCAGTACGACCGGCTCGTCATCGCGACGGGCGGCGCAGCGCGGCGTCTGCCGGCATCGATGGTGAAGACCTCGCAGCTCGCCTATCTGCGCACGCTCGACGATGCGGTGCTCATCGGCAAGCGTCTGCGCGAGAGTCACGCGAAGCGTCTGCTCGTGATAGGCGGCGGATGGATCGGCCTCGAGGTCGCGGCGACCGCGAGAAAGCTCGGCGTCGATGTCACGGTGATCGAAGGCGCGCCGCGTTTGTGCGGACGTTCGGTGCCGGAGAGCGTGTCGGCGTTTCTGTTGAAGCTGCATCGCGATAACGGTGTCGATGTGCGGCTCGATGCGTCGCTCGTGTCGCTCGAAGACTGCGAATGCGGCGTGCGTGCTCGCCTCGCCGATGGCACCACGCTCGACGCAGGATTCGCCGTCGCGGGCATCGGTCTCGCGCCGCATACGGCGATCGCCGAAAGCGCGGGCATCGAGGTGAATGACGGCATCGTCGTCGATGAATTCGGCGCAACCAATGATGCCGACGTGTTCGCTTGCGGCGATGTCGCCAATCACCCGAATGCGTGGTTGAAGCGCCGCGTGCGTCTCGAATCGTGGGCGAACGCGCAGAACCAGGCGATCGCGACGGCGCGCGCGGTGCTCGGCGTGCGCACGCCGTACGCGGAGATTCCCTGGTTCTGGTCGGATCAGTACGACGTGAACCTGCAGATTCTCGGCGACATTCCGCCCGGCGCGACGCCCGTCGTGCGTGGCGATCTGGAAGCACGTCGCGCATCGCTCTTCTTCTTCGATGGCGATGCATTGCGCGGCGTAATCGCGATCAACGCGACGCGCGATCTGAAGGTCGCGAAGAAATGGATGAGCCAGGGGCGCGCGGTCGACATCGCGGCGCTTGCGGACACCGCGAAAGCACTCGCATAAACGTACAGACGGGAGCAGGCATGAGGAGCATGAGCAACACGGCCGTTCAGCACGGCGGCACGGCCACGACAGTCGCCGACGCAGCTTCGGCCGCTCACGCGGTCACGAAAGGATCGATCATCGCGCGCATCGAGCGGCTGCCCGCCAACGCGATGCAAGTGCGCGCGCGGATTCTGATCGGCGCGGCGACGTTCTTCGATGGCTTCGATGTCATCGTCATCGCGGCGACCTTGCCGCTACTCATCCAGAGCTGGGGGCTTACGCCGGGGCAGGTCGGTTTTCTGATCGCGTCGGGATCGATCGGGCAGCTAGTCGGAGCGTTCCTGTTTCCGTCGCTCGCCGAGCGCTTCGGGCGCGTGCGTTCGATTGCGTGGAGTTCGGGCATCATCGGACTGACGAGCATCGCACGCGGGTTCGCGCCTTCGTTCGCGGTGTTCGTCGCGTTGCGTATCGTGCAGGGACTGGGTCTCGGCGGCGAGTTGCCGGTGGCGGCCACGTACATCAACGAGATCACGCGCGCGCATGGACGCGGACGTTTCGTACTCCTTTACGAGATCGTGTTTCCCATCGGCCTGCTCGCATCGAATGCGCTAGGCGCGTGGATCGTGCCGCGCTTCGGCTGGGAAGCGATGTATTTCATCGGCGGGATTCCGCTCGTCCTGTTCTTCCTGCTGCGCACGCTGGTGCCCGAGTCGCCGCGCTGGCTCGGTGAGCGCGGCCGCATGGATGAAGCAGGCGATGCGCTTTCCGCTTTCGAAGCGACCGTGAAGCAGCCGCTGCCGCCGCTCGGCAATCTCGCCGAATTCGAAGCGATGGCGAATCGGCATCCGAAGCGCCGTCGTCTCGATCTGATCGGGCCGGCGTATCTGAAGCGCACGATCGCCGTCGCACTGTTGTGGATGACATGCGGCGTGCTTCAGTACGGTCTTTCGACGTGGCTGCCGACGATTTACAAGACCGTCTATCACGCGCCGTTGCAGCTCGCGTTGAATCTTGCTGTGGCGGCGTCGGTGCTCGGCGTCATCGGCTCGCTGACGTGCGCGCTGATCGTCGATAAGGTCGGACGCAAGCCGGTCATCAACTGGTCGTTCGTGTTGTGCGCGGTGTCGCTGGTATGCGCGGGCGTGTTCGTCACGCAGTCCGTGTATGTCGTCGCGACGTTCTGCGCGCTGGCGCTCGGCTTCATGGCTTGCGGCTTTATCACCGCTTATGTCTATACGCCGGAGTTGTATCCGACCAGCATCCGCGCATTCGGATGCGGCTTAGGCGGCGCATGGCTCAAGATCGCCGCGATCTTCGCGCCCGCGCTCGTCGGCAAGACCCTGATGGGCGGGAACATGAACGTCGCGTTTTATGCGCTCGCGGTGGTGCCGGTCGTTGCGGCGGTGGCGGTGCATTTCATGGGGATCGAGACGAAGGGGAAAGTGCTGGAGCAGTTGGAGGTGTGAGGGTTGGTTCGTTGAAAACGAAAACGCCGGAGCGTCCCGCAAGGGCGCTCCGGCGTCTACACACACTATCGCGAAGAATCAGCTCTTCGCTTTCGGCATCTGCGAAACCAGCGACAAGCCGATATCCATGCCTTCCACCTGGAAGTGCGGCACGACGAAGAGCTTGATGCGGAAGAAGCCGGGGTTATCCTCGATATCCTCGACCGTCACCTTCGCCTCACGCAACGGATGCGAAGCCTGAAGTTCATCGCCCGGATCCTTCATCTCGGTGACGAGGCCCTTGATCCAGTTGTTGAGTTCCAACTCGAGCAGACGCCGGTCCTTTGTCGTGCCGATGTTCTCGCGCTGAATCAGCTTCAGATAATGCGCGATGCGCGACAGCAAGAAGATATACGGCAGACGCGCGTTGATACGGCTGTTCGCGGTCGCTTCCTTCGTCTCGTAGAGCGCGGGCTTCTGCGTCGAATTCGCCGAGAAGAAACACGCGAAATCGTGGTTCTTGTAGAACGAAAGCGGAATGAAGCCGAGGTTCGCGAACTCGAATTCACGCGTCTCCGGAATGAGCACTTCCGTCGGGATCTTCGGCTGTACGCCGGTGCCGAGATCATACAAATGCACCGGGAGATCTTCGACCTTGCCGCCTGCCTGCGGACCGCGAATCTGCACGCACCAGCCGTTATTTACGAAGCTGCGCGACATGTTCGCCGCGAACGCGAACGACGCGTTCACCCACAGGTAACGATCATGGTCCGGGCCCTTGACCTGCTCTTCGTAGTTGAATCCGCGCACGGGCGTCGTGTCCTTGCCGTACGGCAGGCGACCGAGCACGCGCGGCATCACGAGACCGACGTAGCGCGCGTCGTCCGTGTCGCGGAAACTCTTCCACTTGATGTATTCGGCGCGATCGAAATAGTTGCCGATATCCTGAATCGCCGCGACTTCTTCCATCGACTTCTTGCCGAAGAAGGCCGCACCCACCGAACCGATAAACGGCATGTGCGCCGCCGCCGCGACCTTCGAGATGTTGCGCAGCAACGCCACGTCCTGCGGCGAGTTGGCGAACTCGAAATCGCTGACCATCGCGCTGATCGGCTGGCCGCCCGGCGTGTCGTACTCCTCGATGTACGTCAGGCGATACAGGCCGCTCTGGATCAGTTCCGGCGCGTCCTCGAAATCGCGCACCAGCGCGTCCTTCGATACATCCAGCACTTCGATGCGCGCATTCTTGCGGAAATCCGTGCGCGACACGAGCATCTTCAGACCGCGCCAGCGGCCTTCCAGCGCCTGGAATTCGGGATTGTGCATGACCGAATCGAGCTGCCGGCTGATCTGTCGGTCGAGCTGACCGATGAAGAAATCGAGCAGCGACTTGTCGAGACGGTCCACCGGCTTGCTCGTCTGCGCGACGAGATCGAGGAAGGCGCCCATGCCGCGCGCGAGCCGTTCGTCGGCCGACGCTTCGGAAAGCATGTCGTTATCGCGGAATGCTTCGAGCGGACGGGCCTCTGCAACCGGGCTCAGATTGATTTTGTCGCAAAGCGCTGCATAGACGCTGTCGCCATACGACGCTTGCGGAGCGTCGAGCACAATGGTTTCGCCAGCGGCGCTCGCGCGGACTTCTTTCTTACTCATTGATTGTCCTGTCTGGAAAGCTTGTCGATTGAAGCGTGAAGAAGGCTGACGAGATTCAGGCGTGGCCTTCAGGCTGTGTTGCGGCCGTCGCGATCTGCGAGAGCTCGCCGCGCAGCTTGTCAGAGAGTTCCTTGTTCTTCAGGATCTTTTCGAACTCGCGACGGAACGTGCCGTTGTCGAGCAGATTCGACTTCAGATCTCGCAGCAGATTGCGCACGGCGAGCAGCGCCTGAAGTTCCGGAATCTGACGTGCTACTTGTTCCGGCTCGAAGTCCTTCATCGAACGGAAAGAAAGATTGACCGGCATTTCGGAACCGTCGCTTGCGAGCGTGTTTTCCGTGGCGAACTTCAGATCCGGCGCGTAGTCGGCGAGAACCGCGTCGAAGTTGTTCTTGTCGATGTTGACCTTCTTGCGCTCGGAAAGCGGCGCCTGTTCACGGCCCGCGCTGAAATCTCCCGCGACCAGCAGCTTCAGCGGCAATTCGACCTTCTTTTGAGCGCCACCCGTGTGCAGATCGAGCGTGATCGAAACGCGACTTTTGGGAATCTCTCTCTGGAAGCTATCCATCAATAATCCTTACTAAATTAATCAAACACATCTCGAATCCGAGACACTATGCGGAAGGGCGATGATCGGTTTCAAGCGCCCGGCCTGAACATTTCGTTCAATTTTTCGCAGACATTAGAACAGGTTTCATACCAAACCAAAAGAATCTCACGTCTGCCGCCTTATTCAGCAATCCGCAGCTTTTGGATACGGATTGCCATTGATAAACAATGGCTTTTTTTTCAATCCCCTCCGGCCGATAAATTTTTTTGGCACATTAATTGACAGTTCGCAGTGTTGTGCCTGCTCTTTCCGCCCAATCCGCGCCTGCCCTGCCACGCCAGCAAGTACCTGATTCCGCTCCCATTTCGCCTTGTCGTTCCATTTATAACCTGTCTATATCGTGAGTATACGAATGATGCCCTCGACGATAGAATCGCTCCCCACATAAACAATCAGCATCGCGAAATACATTCATGGGGATCAGTAACCCGCTGCGCACGTCCCAGCCGCAACCGCGTCTCGTCGAAGCATCGCCCGGTGCCGCGGCATCCTCCATCGCCGGTATTTGCGATCTGCTTCGCGACACCGCGCTCTTCGTCACGAATCTGTCGACGGGCGGCGTCGCAGAAAATTTCGCTGCATTGCGGACGCGCTGCGCGTCGATGATCGCGGATTTCAGCAACGCGCTCGAACGCCGCGGCTATCCCGACGACGTGCGCGATGACGCGTTGAAAGCGCAATGCGCACTGCTCGATGAAACGGCCCTGCATCATCTCTCCCGCGACGACAAACCCCTGTGGTCCGCGCAGCCCTTGCAAGTCGAGAAATTCAAGCAGCACGATGCGGGTGAACGCGTGTTCGAGCGGCTCGAGTTCCGCATGCGCGAGCGCTCACCGCAAGTCGATCTGCTCGAATGCTTTGCGGCGATTCTCGGGCTCGGCTTTCGCGGACGATACGCGCTCGACGGCGAAAACGAGCGGCGCGCACTTATCGCGGAACTGAATGCACTGATCGAGCGACTTCGGCCTCAAAGCGAGCGCTCATTCGTCATCGACCAGCGGGACCGGCGTTTGCGCGACTGGCTTAGGCGCATCTCGCCGTGGGCTATCGCCGGCATCGGTTGCGCCGTCGCACTCGTCACGTGGTTCATCTGGCACATCGCACTCGACGCGCAACTCGCCGCGCTGCTTTCGACAGCCGTCAAACCGTGAGCGCCATGCAAAAACTGGGCTACCCGGCGCGCACGATCATCGTTTTCGCCGCGCTTCTCGCGCTCGCCGTGCACTGGGTCGTGCAACCCTTCGGCAAGCAATGGATCTGGCTCTCCACCGTCTGCATTCTGGTCTTCGCCGCGAGCCTCGTCGGCTGGCGCACGCGGCAGTTGTCGCGCGCGCGCGAACGCAGCACGCATATCCTGAAAGCGCTGGGCGCGGCGACCGTCGACATTCCGCTGAACCTGCGGACCCGCATGCCGCTCGTGCTCGTGACGGGCGATGCGCTCGCCTCGCTGTTCGATCACGGTGCAAGCAGGCCGCGTCTCGTGTTCATCGGCGACGGCGCGATCTGGCTGCGCGTGGATCGTCCGCAGGATCTGCCCGAAATTGCGCTCGCGATGCACCAGTGGCGCGATGGCCTGCCGCCCGATGGCGTCGTGTTGAGCATCGCGCCCGCGTTCCACGCCGATGCCGACGCGCTCGCACAACGTCTGCGCGTGGCGCGCCAGGCACTCGCGGATGCATCACGCGTCGTGAGTGCACGCCTGCCGGGTTACATCGCCGTATATCAGCGGCTGACGCGCCTCGCACCGCGCGATGCGAACGCGGCGCGCCAGTGGTATAGCGTGGCGGCAGGCGTACCGTTCATCGACGCAAAGCGCTTCGACGCCATCGTCCGGACGGCGGAAGACGAAGCGCGCCGTCGCGCGGATGATCGTTACGCGTCCGCTCACGCTGCAGCGCTGGCATCGATCATCGGATGGACGCAGCGCGCCGTGTTCGGCACGCTCACCGATCCACGCCAGCCGGCCGCGCCCTGGGCGCTTCATGGCGCGGGGTGGATCGATTGCGGCCCCGCGAGCGATGCAACCCGACCGTGGGAGCGCGATGTGCAGATGCAAACGTGCATCGCGCCCGCGACCGTCGATGCGACGCCAGCACCGTGGCCGCTGCCGCAATCGCTGATCGAATCGATGCCACGCCGTCGCGCGACGTCGCCGCGCATCGTCGCCTTGGCGCATGCCGTCGGCATCATCGCGATCTTCGCGGGCGCAGCGTTTATCGGCGCAGGCCGTCACAACGCGAAGCTGCTCGACCGCGTGCATGCCGATCTGGATCGCTATGTATCCATCACGCCCGATCACGACGCCGCGCGCCGCGATGCGTTGCGGGCGCTTGTCGCCGACCGGGACGAGCTCGACCGCTACGCTCGAACGGGCGTCCCGCTCAAACTGTCCTTCGGGCTGTATCACGGCGCGCAATTATTGCCGCCCTTGAATGCGGCGATCGCGAGCTATCAGCCACCGCCGCCTCCGCCCGCCGTCGTGACACTCGACAGCATGTCGCTCTTCGACAGCGGCAAGGCGCAACTGAAGCAGGGTTCCGCGCGAGTGCTCGTCGAAGCGGTCGAAATGATCAAGGCGAATCCCGGCAAACGGATACTGGTCGCGGGCCATACGGACAATGTGGGCGACGCCGCAAGCAACTTGCGACTATCGAACGCGCGTGCCGCGGCGTTACGCGACTGGCTCATCGAAGCCTCCGCCATTCCGGCGACGCAGTTCGCGGTTCAAGGCTACGGCGACACACGCCCCATCGTCCCGAATGACACCCCCGCCGGGCGCGCGAAGAATCGCCGTGTCGAAATCACGCTGGTGCCGGATACCGCGAACAACACGAACTGACATCGCGAATCGAATCCCCGGAGTTCTCTTTCCGGGATCTTGTCGCTCGGAGAAATCTATTTCTGAGCATTGCTTGGCAGTACCAAAGAGGAGTAGTAAATGGCAATTCCCGCATATATGTGGCTCAAGGATGACGGCGGCGCCGACATCAAGGGTTCCGTCACCGTGCAAAGCCGCGAAGGCAGCGTCGAAATCGTCGCGTTCGATCATGGCGTGCATATTCCGACCGATGGCAACACCGGCAAGCTTACGGGCACGCGCGTGCACGCGCCGGTCACGCTGACCAAGGAAACCGATTCGTCGACGCCGTATCTGTACAAGGCGGTGACGAGCGGCCAGACGCTGAAGTCGGTCGAGATCAAGTGGTACAAGATCGACGACGCGGGCAAGGAGAAGGAATACTTCAACACCAAGCTCGACAACGTCAAGGTCGTCGCCGTGCGTCCGAAGATGCTCGACATCAAGAATCCGGATTACGAGAAGCACAATCATCTGGAAGAAGTCGAACTGCGCTACGAACAGATCACCTGGTCGTACAAGGACGGCAACATCATCCACAAGGACACGTGGAACGAGCGCGCGTAAGCGACTCGATTGAACGGCTCATGACAACGTGAGTCGTTGAAGCCGGCCCGCTCTGCGGGCTGGTTGTTCTTCTGCACCGCCAATCGCCTCCACGCCTTATTCATTCCCTCCTCACCGGACTTCATATGACCATGCGCGACTCCACCCATCTGCTTCGCCGGCTCAATCCTCACTGCGCCCGCACGCTCGAAGCGGCCGCGAGCCTGTGCCAGACGCGTCTTTCCGACGAAATCACCGTCGAGCACTGGCTGCTGAAGTTCATCGAGGCGGACGATGGGGACATTCCGGCGATCCTGCGTCACTATGAAATCGATGTCGATGCGATCTGGACCGCGCTGCTCGGCGCGATCGATCGTCTGCCGCGCAATTTGCGTGGCATGCCATCGCTGTCGATTCAGCTCGCGAGCGTGCTGCAGGATGCGTGGAATCTGGCATCGCGCGAGGATGTCGACGGCACGATCCGTTCGGCGCATCTGCTGCGCGCGATCATCGGCGCACCGCACGCGATGCGCACGCAGGACGCGTGGCCACTCTTTTCGCTGTCCGGCGCGCAGATCGAGCGATTGCTGCCGCGTCTCGGACGGGCATCGTGCGAGAACGCACCCGCGCAGGAAGACGATGCCGATGAACCCGCCGACATCGCGCACGCAGACGCGCAAGCACCAGTGAAACAGAACGCCGCACGCTCGACCGAAGGTCAGGCGCTCGAACGCTTCGCCATCGATCTGACGGAGAAGGCGCGGCGCGGCGAGATCGATCCGGTGTTCGGCCGCGATCGTGAAATCCAGCAGATGATCGACGTGCTCGTGCGCCGCCGCAAGAACAATCCGATCCTCGTGGGCGAGCCAGGTGTGGGAAAGACGGCGCTCGTCGAGGGGCTGGCGCTGCGGATTGCTGAAGGCACCATTCCCTCGCTCTTGCGCGAGGTGTCCATCCTCACGCTCGACCTCGGTCTGCTGCAAGCCGGCGCGGGCGTGAAGGGGGAAATCGAGCAGCGCCTGAAGAACGTGATCGATGAAGTGAAGGCATCGGCGACGCCGATCGTGCTCTTTATCGATGAAGCGCATACGCTTATCGGCGCGGGCAATTCGGCCGGCGGCTCGGACGCGGCCAATCTGTTGAAGCCTGCGCTCGCGCGGGGCGAGCTGCGCACCATCGCGGCGACGACGTGGTCGGAATACAAGGAATACTTCGAGCGCGATGCGGCGCTCGAGCGGCGCTTCCAGATGGTCAAGGTCGAAGAGCCCGGTGATGACGCCGCGTGCCTCATGTTGCGCGGCCTCGCAACGCGTTACGCAAAGCATCATGGCGTACATATCCGCGACGAGGCGCTCGTCGCGGCGGTGCGACTGTCGCGCCGTTACATCCCCGCGCGTCAATTGCCGGACAAGGCCGTCGATCTCATCGACACCGCCGCCGCCCGCGTGCGTATGGGCCTCGACACGCCGCCCGCCGAATTGCAGCGCGCACGCGCAACCGTGGCGGCGCTGGAACTGGAGCGAACGACCATCGATGCCGACGCGCGCGCTGGCGTCGACGATGTCGCTATGCGCCACGAAGCGCTGGATAGTGCCCTCGCACAGGCCAATCAGGAGCTCGCGGATCTTCAGACGCGTTACGATCACGAGCTGTCGCTGGTGCGCGCTCTACTGGAACAACGCGGCGACGGCGCGACGAAGCCCGATGCGCAAGCCTTCGCCGCCGCGAAGCATGCACTCGCCGAAGCACAAGGCAAGACGCCGCTGATCCACGCCGATGTCGACGCACAGGCCATCGCGCGCGTGGTTGCCGAATGGACAGGCGTGCCGGTCGGCAGTCTGGTGGAAGACGAACTGCTGAATCTGCTCACGCTCGAAGACCAGTTGGAAAAGCGCGTGGTCGCGCAAAGTGACGCGCTCGGCATGCTTGCGCAAAGCCTTCGCACCGCGAAAGCGGGGCTCAAGAGCGAACACGCGCCACTGGGCGTGTTCCTGCTGACGGGACCGTCGGGCGTCGGCAAAACGGAGACGGCGCTCGCGCTCGCCGACGTGCTCTTCGGCGGCCAGGCCGCGCTCACGACGATCAACATGTCGGAGTATCAGGAAGCGCACACGGTCTCGCAGTTGAAGGGCTCGCCGCCGGGTTACGTCGGTTACGGGCGCGGCGGCGTTCTGACCGAAGCGGTACGTCAGCGTCCGTATAGCGTCGTGTTGCTCGATGAAGTCGAGAAGGCGCATCGCGATGTGCTCGACATGTTCTATCAGGTGTTCGATCGCGGCTCGATGCGCGATGGCGAAGGTCGCGAGATCGACTTCCGCAACTGCGTGATACTGATGACCTCGAACCTGGGCACCGAACTGATCCACGATGCGACGACGGACACGCCCGATATCGCGCACGCCGCGTTGCTCGACGCCATTCATGATCCGCTCGTGAAGCACTTTCAGCCCGCGCTGCTCGCGCGTTTCCAGACGCTCGTCTATCGTCCGCTCGATGCGAACGCACTCGGCAATATCGTGCGGCTGAAGATCGCGAAGATCGCGGATCGCCTGAAGCGGCAGCACAGTGTCTCGCTCACGTGCGAAGAATCGCTGATCGCATCGCTTGCCGAGGTGTGTCTTTCGCGCGATTCGGGCGCCCGCAACATCGACGCCTTCCTCGATCAACGCATTCTGCCGACCGTCTCACGAGAACTTCTGACACGCATGGCAAGCGGCGCCGCGCCCGCGCAGATTCGTCTTGCGAATTCCGACGAAGGCAATCTGACGATCGAGTTCGTCGACCAAGGCGAAGCGATCCACGACGCGGTCTGAAGCACGCGCGCGAGGGGAAGATCCGATCATCCCCTCGCTGCACGGCACACCCTACTTCTGCCAAGGCCCCGCGCCGCCCGCGAACGCGGGCACACCCATCTCCTCGCGATTTTGCGCCGCGCGCGCTTCATCGGCTTCCACTGTCTTGCTCGTATCGATGAACAGCGCCGCGACCGCGCCGACCGCGAGCAAGCCCGCTGAGATCGTGAACGGCACGTTATAGCTGCCGGTCTGCTGGATCAGATAGCCGAACGCAACCGGCGACACCATTCCCGCGACGCCGAAGCCCGTGTTCATCATCCCGCCCGCCGTGCCCGCATACTTGCCCGCGATATCGAGCGGCAAGGTCCACAACACCGGATTCGTGATCTCGAGAAAGAAGAACGATGCCGTCAGGAACCACACTGCCATGATCGGGCTCGGCGCGTTGACCATCGGCAGAAGAAAGGCAAGCGAGCCGCCCATGCCGACCACCAGAATGCTGCAACGCGCGAGACGCAGCCGTCCCGTCATCCTGTAGATGCGATCCGACAGCACGCCGCCCAAGGTATCGCCGATCACACCGGCTAGCAGCGGCAACGCAGTGAAGAGCGCGAGGTGCTTGAGATCGAAACCGCGCGATTCCTTCAGATACGAAGGCAGCCACGTCAGATACACCCACAGCAGCCAGCCATAACAGAAGTCGACGAACGTCACGAGCCACATGCGACGAATCAGCATGCGCCACGGCGTCGCCTGCTTTCTCGCGCGTGCACATTCTCCCGCGCGATAGCCGATTTCAGCGGTCTCCTCGGGCGTCACGCGGCGGTTCTCATCAGGGGAATTGGTGAAGACGAAGAGATACAACACCGTCCACGCAAGACTCGCCACGCCCAGCAGAATGAACGCCTCGCGCCATCCGCTCGCCGCGACCACCGCAAGCACGAGCGGCGGCGTCACCGCACCGCCCAGCCGCGCAAAGCTATGCGTGATGCCCTGTGCGAAGCCGCGTTCTTGCACTGGCATCCAGAACGTGAATGCGCGCGTTGCGGTCGGAAACGCGCCGCCCTCGCCGATGCCCAGCGCGAGACGCATCAGCACCAGCATGCCGATGCTGCCCGCGAAGCCCGTCGCGAGCGTCGCCGCGCCCCAGATGAGCGAGAGCACGGTGAGCACGAGCTTCGGCCCGAAACGATCCGCAAGCCATCCGCCGACGATCTGCATCACCGCATACGGATAAGCGAACGCGGAGAACACGAGTCCGAGTTGCACGGACGTCAGACCCATTTCCTGGCGAATCAGCGGTCCCGCCACGGCGATGTTCACCCGGTCGATGTACGAGATGAAGTACATCAGGCACATCACGCCGAGAATGATATGGCGCGTCTTCACGCGCTGACGTTGCTTGTTCACGGTGTCTCCTTCCTATGTCCATCTGATGTGGAATATCAAGCTGTCCCATCGAACCCGCGTCGCTTTATCCCGCAGGTTGCGGACTCTGCACAAGCTTCAGGCGCTGCACCTTGCCTGATGGACCGCGCGGCAATGCATCGGTGAAGCGGAATTCACGCGGCGTCTTGTAACGGCCCAGCTCGCGCAGACAGTGCGCGCGCAGTTCGGCCACATCGAGCGACGCTGCGCCGCCCGCCGGCACGATGTAGGCGACGATGTCCTGTCCATACGCTGCATCGGGCACGCCGACCGCGGCCGCTTCGAGCACGCCGGGATGACGCAGCAGCGCTTCGTCGATCTCGCGCGGCGCAATGTTCTCGCCGCCCTTGATGATCAGTTCCTTCGCGCGGCCGTTGATGTAAAAGAAGCCCGCCTCGTCGCGATAGCCGAGATCGCCGGTGCGCAGCCATCCATCCGCGGTAAAGGCGTTGCGCGTTTCTTCCGGGCGCTTGAAATAGCCGCTCATCACCTGCTCGCCGCGCAGCACGAGTTCGCCAGTTTCGTTGGGCGCACATTCGCGTCCGTCGATGTCGACAATCTTCGCGTCGCCGCCAGAAGGCAAGCCGATGCTGCCGATGCGTCTCATCGATTGTTCATACGGATTACTGAATATCGGCGCGGCAGTCTCCGTCATCCCCATCGTTTCTATGACGCCGATGCCGAAGCGCTCCTCGAACGCGCGATGATGATCCGCAGGCAAAGCCGCCGACGCGCTGCGGCAGAACTTCAGCGCGGAGATATCGCAGCCCTGCGTGGCCTCTCCATTCAGCAGATAAGCAACGATCGTCGGCACCACGTTGATCCACGTGCATCCGGATTGCGATGCCTCGTTCCAGAACGTGCGCGCCGAAAAGCGCGGCGCCATCACCGCCGAACCGCCGTGCCAGAGCGGCGTCAGCAACGCGACGACGAGACCGTTGATGTGATAAAGCGGCAGCGATACAAGCACGCGATCATCGCCGGACAGCCGATGTTCCGCAGTGATGTTGCGCATGTTGGCGAGCAGGCTGCGATGACTCAGCAGCACGCCTTTGGGCGCGCCCGTCGTGCCCGACGTGTACATGAGCAGCGCGGTATCGCCGGAATTCATCGCGCCCGCGTCGCTCGCGACGATATGCGTGCCGGGTGTTTCATCGCGCACGAGCGGTATGGCGCGCGGAGAAAGCGTCGGGATATCGGGCAACTCGTTTGCATCGGGCGATGTGCGCACCACCGCGATCTCGCGCTCCATGCCTTCTCGACGCAACACGTCGATCGCTTCGACGATGATGTCGTGCGTATCGTCCGCGACGAAGATCGCGCGCGTCTCCGAATGCTCGACGATGTAGCGCACCTGGGAAGGCTGGCACAAGAGATTCAACGGATTCGCGACGAGGCCGCTGTACATCGCCGCGAGCAACAGCCGCGCCGTCTGGATGCCGTTGCCCATGAAAACCGACACGACATCGCCGGGGCGCAGACCCGCTGCATCGAAACGTGCTTCCAGCGCGATACATGCGTCGCGCAATGCGCCGAAAGTCAGTACATCGTCTCCCGCGACGGACAACAGAAAGGACTTATCGGGCGCGTGCTCGGCGCGCGCGTCGATCAATGCGCGCAACGTCGACGCATCGAAGGGCGCGCGATCGGACGAAACGATTCGATCGGGCAGCGCGCTCATCGTCCGATCCTCCGGAAGTAATCGCCGAGCAGCGAATCGACGTCCGGCACGCGCTCCGCGATCGGGTACGCGACGCGCGTCACATTCAGGTATTGCCGATACCCGAGATTCGACGAGAAATTGTTGCCGCCCCACGTGCCGCAGCCCATCGAAAGCGAGAACGGCAGGCCGTTGTCGAAGTTGCCGCCGGTTGCCAGGCAATGCGCCTGATCGACGATCACGCGCGCCACCGGCAATTGCGTGCCGAGCGTGACGGCGAGCGCGTCGTCCGCGCCGTGCACGCCGACCGAATGGCCCGCGCCCATGTAGCCGTAGATGCCGCGCACGATATCGATAGCGTCGTCGATGCCGCGCGCGCGATACACCGTCAACACGGGCGAAAGCTTCTCGCCGGAGAACGGATGCTCGGCGCCGTAGCCGATTTCTTCGACCATCAGGAACTTCGGCTCGCGCGCGGCGATATCGTCGAGGCCGGCCTCAGCCGCGATAGCCGCAGCCGAACGCGCGGTGCAGCGCGCCGAGAGCTTGCCGTCGTGCCACATCGCCGCCTGAAGTTGCGCCTTTTGCGCGGCATCGAGCAGCACGCCGCCTTGCCTCGTCAACGCATCGAGCATGCGCGTGTAGATCGCTTCATCGATCACGACGCTGTTCTCCGAAGAACAGCTCGTCGCGTTGTCGAAGGTCTTGGACACGGCGATCTTGCGCGCTGCGTCATCGGCATTGGCGTTCGCCGTGACGATCGACGCGACATTGCCCGCGCCCACACCGAATGCCGGCGTGCCGCTCGTATAAGCCATGCGCACGTTCGCCTGCGAGCCCGTGGCGACGACGAGATCGGCGAGTTTCATCAACGCAGCGGTAGCCGCTTTGCCGATCGGATGCGGCAGCATCTGCACGAGATCGGGATCGAGACCCGCCTTGGCGAATTCGGCGTGAATGAAGTCGATGAGCAACGCGCACGACGAATAGCCCTTCGGCGAAGGCGCGACGATGACCGCATTGCCGCACTTGAGCGCATTGATGATCTTGTTGGCGGGCGTCGCGGCCGGATTCGTCGATGGCGTGATCGCAGCCACCACGCCAACAGCGCGCGCAATCTCAACGATGCCGTATTCCTCATCGCGCACAATCACGCCCGTCGTCGCGACGCCGTGAAGATCGCGCAGCAGGCCGAGCGTCTTGCGATGGTTCTTGCGGAACTTGTCGTCGGCATTGCCGAGGCCCGTGTCGTGCACGGCCAGGTCCGCGAGTCGGCGGTTGCGCTGCGGCTCCATGATGGCCCATGCCGCGGCCGCCGCAGCGGTATCGAGCGTCTCCTGCCCCGCCCGCTCGAAGCGTTGCTGCGCGGCACGTGCCCGCGCCACGAGCGCCGCGACGGTACGCTCCACATCGGGTTCTGGTGTATTCGACGCATTGTCGCCGGGACGCGCGAGCGTTGCGCCGCTTGCCATGTGATTCATGCGATAAACCTCGGCTGTTGGAAGATTGAATCTGCTATCCAATCTAGTCAGCCGCGTCCCTCGCGCGGTCCCGTTTTCTGGACTAACGCATGCAGCGAAAACACCAGCGTCGGAAATTTAACTTTTCGGGACTTTCCAGAGTCCCGAAAACCGGTGTTTTCGACGCACAATGAAATCAAAGCGAAAAGTAAGCAGACGGAGACAAGCAACGTGACGTCGAACCAATCGAATGCCGCCGCCGTGCGCGCGTTCCGCGTGCTCGAAACGCTCGCCGAAGCGAATCGTCCACTCTCGATGACCGAGCTCGTCGATGCGCTGGGCCTGCCGAAGCAGACCGTGCACCGCATCCTCGTGCAACTGATGGATGCATGGCTCGTCACGCGTGGCGCCAGCGACAAGCTCTATGAATGCTCGGCGCGCGTGCGTACGCTCGCCATCAACGTGCTGATGCACGCGGGGCCCGCTGCGGCGCGTCATGCGCTGCTCGAACAACTGGTCACGCGCGTCGGCGAGACCTGCAATCTGACGATGCTCGCGGGCAACGACGTCGTGTATGTGGATCGCGTCGAAACGGGCTGGCCCTTGCGCATGCACTTGCAGCCCGGCTCACATGTGCCGCTGCATTGCTCCGCGAGTGGCAAGCTGTTGTTGAGTTTCTTACCGAAGGAACGGCGCGAGCGCATGATCGAGCGCCTACCATTGCGCTCTTATTCGGAGCGCACGATCACCGATCGTGATGCGTTGCGCAAAGAGCTTGCATTGACGCGCCGCCGCATGCTCGCCATCAACAACCAGGAGCATTTGCAGGGACTCGTTGCGATTGCGGTGCCGGTGATGCTCGATCGCAATCGCGCGTGCGCGGCAATCGCGATTCAGGCGCCTGTCGGACGCGTCGCGCTCGATCAGTTGCTTGCATTCGAGCCCGACCTGCGGCGCACCGCGGAAGAAACCGCCAAGACCTTCAAGGAATGAAAAGCCGGTTTGCGATGCAGCAAACCGGCCTTATCTTCAACGCTTATCGTTCGACGGTTTGCAGACGCTGCGTCGAATGCTCCTGCTCTTCGACGTCGACTTCCTTTCGGCCACGCTTGAACACCATATACGCGACGATCAGAATGCCGAGGCTCGCTACGCCGAGCCACAGCGGCTTGCGTTGATCGGGAATGAACGCCATTGCGATAAGAATCGCCATCATCCCGAAGATCGCGAGCCACGTGAGATAGGGAAATCCCCACATGCGTACGCGCAGGTCACCGACTTCGAAGCTCGTCATGCGGCCACGCAGACGCAGTTGCGAGAACGCGATGAGCAAGTACACGAAGATTGCCACCGTGCCGTACGAATTGACGAGGAACGCGAACACCGTATCCGGCGATACATACGACATCACCACCGACACATAGCCGAACACGGTGCCGAGCAGAATGGCGCGCGTCGGCACGCCGCGCTTGTTGACCTTCGCGAGACCGAGCGGCGCATCGCCATGACGCGTCAGTGCGAACAGCATCCGCGATGCTGCGTAAAGGCCCGAGTTGAGCGCGGACAATACAGCGGTCAGCACGATCGCGTTCATCACGTTGGCCGCGGCAGGCATGCCCATCACTTCGAGCGCGCTGACATAAGGCGTCGCCATCTGATGCGAGTTCCACGGCACGAGCGCAACGACGAGCGCCACCGAGCCGACATAGAACACGAGCACCCGCGTGATGACCGAATTGGTCGCCTTGGCGACGGCCTTCGCCGGTTCTTTCGCTTCCGCCGCCGCGATCGTGACGATCTCCGCGCCGAAGTAGAAGCCAGTCGCCGCGACCGCGCCCGTCATCACCGGTCCGATGCCCTTCGGCATGAAACCGCCGTGCCCGAGGAACGTGGTGGCGACATCGGTCGTGTGCATCGATGCGGGCCAGAAGCCGCACACATACAGGCCGCCGAGGAACAGGAAGACGATGATCGCGCCCACCTTGATCGACGAGAACCAGAACTCGAACTCGCCGTAGCTGCCTACTGAAATGAGATTGGTGAGCGTGAGCACGACGAGCAATACGAGACTGATGATCCAGGCAGGCACGTCGGGTATCCAGAACTGCACGAGCTTAGCGCCCGCCACTGCTTCGAGCGCGATCACGATGACCCAGAAGTACCAGTACATCCAGCCCGTCAGAAAGCCGGCGAGACGGCCCGGCCCGCGCTGCGTCTGGAACGCGAGGCGCGCATATTCATAGAACGAGCCGACGGCGGGCATCGCGCAGGCCATCTCGCCGAGCATGCGCATGACGAGAACCACGAGGCCGCCCGTGATGAGGAACGAAAGAATCGCGGCGGGACCGGCCTGCTGGATCACCACACCGCTACCGACGAAAAGTCCGGCGCCTATGACGCCGCCCAATGCGATCATCGTCATGTGGCGCTGCTTGAGGCCACACTTGAGATCGCTGTGCTCCGTACTCGATTGCATGTCGTCTCCTGATTCCTAAATCGATGCGCCGCCCGCCGATTCGTTGCCAGCGGGTCGAGGCGTTCGTTCAATGATGCTTCAAAGCGCCGGACGATCCTTGCGATAGGCGTTCTTCACCGCGATCTTGCCGTCGCGGAAAGTGAAGACGTCCACCATGCGCGCCTCGATGCGCGAGCCGTCCGCCTTGGTGCCGCGAAACGTCGATTCCGATACGCCGCGTTCACCGCTCACGAAGTGCTCGCCTTCATTCCACGATGCGTCCGGGAACGTTTCCCACGCGAGCGTGAAGCCCTTGCGCACTTCGTCGCGGCCCTTGAATGTGCGGCCCAGTGCATCGGGTCCGGCCACGCCGTGAAAAACGCATTCTTCCGCCATGCAATTCATCAATGCATCGATATCGTGGCGATTCCATGCATCGTTGAATGTCTGCAAGAGGGCAATGTAATCCTGATTCGTTTGAGTGCTCATGTGTCGATATTTTCAGTGCGTTGCTAAAGAGTTGAAGCCGGGTTCAGCGCTTTTCGTCCTGCGCCAGATACTTGTGATACAGAAACCGCTGACCGACGCGACGGAACGGCGCGAAGCCTTTCCATCGAACCATGCCCATGACGTTCGGATATTCGAGCGCGGAGTCGTAGATCGGCAGATCGTCGCGACTGTGTTGCCATTTTCCCGCGACGCGCTCGGCCATGCGCCGCCCCGCATGCGCGGAGAACGACACACCATTGCCGCCGTAACCGACTGCATAAAAGATGCTCTGCTGCGGATCGGGCTGCGCGACGCGCGGCATCATGTCGTGACTGACATCGACCCAGCCCCACCACGAGTAATCGATGCGAATGCCCTTCAGCGACGGGAACTTGCGATGCAATCCCTCGATGAGCACTTCCATGTGACGGGGATTCGCGGCATCCGCGCCGGTGATCGCGCTGCGGCTGCCGATCTGCACGCGGTTGTCCGGCAACAGGCGATAGTAGAAGCGCAACGTGCGCGTATCGGTGATGACCTGTCGCGAGAGGAAATTGGTCGATGCGAGTTCTTCCTGCGTGAGCGGCCGCGTGACGAGCGAGTTCGACAGAATCGGCATGATCTTCGCGGACAGCGCGCGATGCATGTCGTTGCGCGTATAGCCGCCCGTCGCGAATGCGACTGCCTTCGCGCGAATCACGCCACGTGGCGTATGCACGTGATGCACGCCGCGAATCGTCTCGACGTTGAGCACCGGCGTGCTCGGATGCACCTTCACGCCGAGCGAGCGCGCCATGCGCATATAGCCGAACGCGAGCTTGAGCGGATGAACGCCGATGCCATCCGGTTCCAGCAGCGCGCCGCAACTTTCGCGATCGTCGACATACGATTGCGCCACTTCCTTCGCGCTCAGCATGCGCGTGTCGTAGCCGAATACATCGCGCATCACCTTGCATTCGTTCGCGAGAAAGTCCATCTTGCGTGCCCGATGCGCGATGTAAAGATGCCCGCCCGGTTGCGGATCGCATGCGAACTCGCCGATCAGCTGCTTGAACGTGTCGAAGCCTTCGCGGATTTCGGCGTCGAGCTTGAGCGCGGTCTGCTTTCCCCAACGCTCGATCCATTGCGAGCGATAGAGCCGGCCGCTCGCATTCTGCCCCTGGCCGCCATTGCGGCTCGTGCAGCCCCACGCGGTGCGATTCGCATCGACGATGGTCGCGCGAATGCCATGCTCCCGCGCCAGAAAGAGCGCCGTCGACAGACCGGTGAATCCCGAGCCGACGATCAGCACGTCGACATCGGCATCGCCGGGCAAGGGGCCGTCGTCTTCGGGCGGCTCGCCGGCGGTGGCCACCCAATAGGTCGGCGCATAGTCCATCGCCTGGCGTCCGATGGGCGAAACGAGCGGGTCGTAGAGTGGATCGTATGGGGCGCACGCGCCACGAAAGGCCGGCGCAACGTAGTCGAGAGTAGCCACCGATAACTCCTTGGAAAGTACCTTCATACTGCACCGAACTTCATGCGCCGCTTAGAGCCACGCCGGAACCATCGTTAGTGCCAGAACGCGGTCCCCGCTGGCCCTAGCGATTGGTCCTTTCTGGCACTACGACCTGCGGATTTTGTCTGGTCATACTGGGCAGATTCCTCTCTTCACTCGCGCATCGCATGCCTCGCGCGGGCCAATCGTCATACGGAGTAAGCCATGCTGAAGCTGTTGATCGGACTCGGTTTGCCTTTTGCCGGCGTCATCGGATTGTTGCCGTGGGCCGCGTCCAAGGACATTTATGTGCTCGGCGTTCCGTTTATTTATGCGTGGATTTTCGGCTGGTTCGTGCTGACCTCGGTCTGTCTCCAGGTTTGCTGGATGCTTTTCGATAAAAAAGCGGAACGCCTCGATACGCACGGCGCATAAGGAGACATGGCATGGCTTCCACGGTATTTCTGGGTTTCATCGCGCTGTCGCTGTGGCTCGCGCTGCGGGCCGGCAAGGGGCGCGGCTCGCAAAGCGTGCACGACTTCTTCGTCGCGTCGCGTCAGTTCGGCGCATGGCTCGTCTTCTTTCTCGCGGCAGGCGAGATTTACAGCATCGGCACGATGGTCGGCTTTCCCGGCGGCATTTATGCGAAAGGGCCGACGTATGGCGTGTGGTTTCTCGGCTATATCCTGCTCGCGTATCCGATCGGCTATTTCATCGGCCCGAAAATCTGGGAGGCGGGTCAACGCTATAACGCGATCACATTGCCCGATCTCTTCAAGGGACATTTCTCGAGCCGCGCGCTCGAACTGATCGTAGCGATTTCCGCGCTGATCTTTCTGCTGCCGTGGGGCCAGTTGCAGTTCACCGGACTCGTCGCTGCACTAAAAGGTCTCGGCTGGAACCTGAATCCCGTGTTTCTCATCATGATTTCCGCGCTGCTCGCGTTCACGTATATCGCGATCGCGGGCGTGCGGGCATCGGCGTATATCGCGATTCTGAAGGACATCCTGATGGTCGCCGCAATCGTGGTCACGGGCGTCGCGGTGGCGTGGGAAGCGGGCGTCGAACCGGTCTTCAGGGCCGCGAGCCAGCATGTATCGAATGCGATGAGCGCGCATCAGCTCACGTTCTCGATGAGCACGATGCTCTTTCAGTCGCTCGGCTTCTACGTGATGCCCTTCGCGATTCAGAACTTCTTCACCGCGAAGAGCGCGAATACGATCCGCCGGTCGCAAGTCGTGATGCCGCTTTATATGCTGATGTATCCGTTTCTCGTGGTCGCGTCGTATTACGCGATCGCGCAGAACGTGCCGCTCGCGTCGCCTAACGAAGCGTTCTTTACCGCCGTCGTGCATCTGTTGCCGTCATGGCTCGTCGGCCTCGTCGCAGCGGGCGCGTCGCTTTCGGGCCTGCTCGTGCTCGCGGGCATCTGTCTCGCGATCGGGCCTGTCGTCACGCGCAATCTGCTGCCGAACATGCCGGAGACGCGTCAGAAGGCCAGCGCTAAAGTGGTGATCGGGCTTTATCTGCTGCTCTCCATCGGCATGACGCTCGCCACGCCCAACCTCATGCTCACGCTCATCAACATGACGTATTACGGCGTGACGAAGTACTTCCCGGGCGTCATCGCGATCGTGCTCGGCTTGCGCGTGGGCGCGCGTGCGATTGCATCGGGACTGCTCGTGGGACAAGTGCTCGCGGTCATCCTGTACGTCTTCCATGTCGATATCGCCGGAATCAATATCGGCCTCATCTGTCTCGCGGTGAATGTGCTGGTCGTGTTTCTCGCCAATCCGAGCGCGGGCCGCAAGCACGTTCATGCTGACCTGATCCACTCGAACGACTCATGACTCAGACCGACAACCATGCAGTGAAAGTGCTCGTCGCACGCAAGATTCTGACGATGAATCCGCGCGAGCCGCTCGCGACACACGTCGCGATTCGCGACGGCAAGATTCTTTCGGTCGGCACGCTCGACGACATGCGCCAATGGACCGGCGCCGAACCCGACACGACTTTCGTCGACAAGGTGCTGATGCCTGGACTTGTCGAAGGCCATTCGCATCTGATGGAAGGCGCGATGTGGAGCGCGGTCTATGTCGGCTATTACGAGCGTCGCGGACCCGATGGCACGCGCTGGCCGGGACTGAAATCGCTCGATGCGGTCATCGAACGCTTGCAGGAAGCAGAACGCAAACTGGACGACGACAACGCGCCGTTGCTTGCCTGGGGCTTCGATCCGATTTTCTTCGGCAGCGAGCGCCTCACGGTATCGCAACTCGATCGTGTATCGGCGACGCGCCCCATCGCGATCCTGCATGCAAGCGTGCATCTGATGAACGTGAATACGCCGATGCTCGCGCTCGCCGGCATCGACGAAGATACGGACGTCGACGGCATCGTGAAGGACGACAGCGGCAGGCTCACGGGCGAGTTGCAGGAGTTCGCGGCGATGTTCCCGGTGTATCGCGTGATCGGCGCGAAGCTTTCGCTCTCTGCGAGCGACAACCCCGATGCCATTCGCGACTTCGGCAAGGTCGCGCAACTCGCGGGCGTCACGACGGCCACCGACTTGCTCAATGATCTCTCCGACACGGGTATGCGCAATCTCGTGGAAGTGACGCGCGATACACGCTTTCCGATTCGCCTCGTGCCCGCGTTCGGGCCGCAACGCAATCCGGAAGGCGGACCTTCGCGCGTGCTCGATGCGATCGAGCTCAACTCGGACAAGCTGCGCTTTGGTCCTGTGAAGTTCATCGTCGATGGCTCGATCCAAGGCTTCACCGCGCGCCTGCGCTGGCCAGGATACGTGAACGGCCGGCCCAACGGCTTATGGCTGATCCCGCCCGCGCAGTTCGTTGTTACTTTCCTGCCCTTTCATCTCGCGGGGCTGCAACTGCACATCCACACGAACGGCGATGAAGCCACGGAGCTCGTACTGGATGCCATCGAAACCATTCTGAACAAGCATCCGCGGTCGGATCATCGGCATACATTGCAGCACTGCCAGATGGCCGACAGAAGACAACTCGAACGCGCCGCGCGCCTCGGCATGTGCGTGAACTTCTTCTCGAACCACATCTACTATTGGGGCGACGCGCACTACGCGCAAACGATGGGCGCCGACCGCGCGAACCGCATGAACGCCGCGGGCACGGCCGACGAACTCGGCATCACGTTCGGCCTGCATTCCGATGCGCCGATCACGCAACTCAATCCGCTGTTCACGGCGTGGTGCGCGGTGCAACGTCAGACTGCATCGGGGCGTGTGCTCGGTGAAGCGGAGCGCTTGAGCGTGCCCGCCGCGCTGCGCGCAATCACGCTCGGCGCGGCTTATACGATCGGCATGGACGATGTGATCGGCAGCATCGAAGTAGGTAAATTCGCCGACTTCGCTGTGCTCGATGAAGATCCCAGCAACATTCCCGCCGAACGTCTCGGCGAACTGCGCGTGTGGGGCACGATTCTCGGCGGACGCATATATCAGGCGCCGGCATGATGACGCCGATCCCGCTCGTCGTCATCGGCGGCTATCTCGGCGCGGGCAAGACGACGATGATCAACGCGCTCCTGACCAACACCGATGGCCGTCGCGTCACCGTGCTCGTCAACGATTTTGGTTCGATCAATATCGATGCCGCGCTGATTCGTGAACGCACCGACGATGTAATCGGGCTGGAGAACGGCTGCGTCTGCTGTTCGATCGGCGGCAAGCTGATGGAGACGCTGATCGAGATCGGCGCGCGCGATGTGCGCCCCGACTTGCTCGTGATCGAGGCGAGCGGCGTATCCGATCCTGTGCGCATCGCGCAGGTCGGCATGCTCGATCGTGCGTTCCGGCTGCAGGGTATCGTCGTTGCGGTGGATGCGGAGAACATCGAAGAGACGCTCGCGGATGCCTATATCGGCGATATCGCGCTACGGCAGATCGAAGGCGCGACATCGATCGTGCTGACCAAGACCGATCTTCTCGGCAGCGAAAGAGCTCGAACTGCACGAGCACGCGTGATGGACATTGCGCATACGCGTATCGTGTTCGAAGGCGATCGGGGCGAGGTGCCCAATGCGCTTTTCTTCGGCGATGAGTCATCATTGCTCGAAAGGAAATCGCCACATACGTTAAGGTATGCGAATCAGTTTCCGGCTGGGCTGACTAGTTTTTCATTTCACTCCGATGATCGCTTCGACCGGCGTTCACTGAAGGCGGCATGCGCGTCATTCAGCGATCGGCTCCTGCGCGCGAAGGGCTTCGTGCGATTCATCGACGGGACGTGTGCCGAGATTCATGTCGTCGGCAAGCGCTGGCATATAACGCCATGCCGTGATCTCATCGAAACGAGCATCGTCTTCATAGGCATATTTGAACGCGACGACATCCATCGCGCATTAAGTTCTGCCTCTGCGCCGCGCACCGAGCCATGCAGCGAGCTTCGCGAATAGCGTCATATCAGGCGGGACGGAGAGATCCACCGCGAAGTGATGCCGATAGTACGGACTCAAATCCAGTCCGACGCCAAGTCCGAGCACCTCCACTCTTCCCGCCGCGTCGTGCTTCTCCACGACTTCTCTCAAGTGCTGATCGAGATAGTTCGGGTCGTTGGCTTGCGCGGTGGCGCTGTCCATCGGGCTGCCATCGGAGATGACCACGACGATGCGGCGCGCTTCATTACGCGCATAGAGCCGCGAACACGCCCAGTCCAAGGCTTCGCCATCGATACCTTCGCGAAAGAGATCGGCCTTGAATAGCGCCGCGATATCGCCTCGCGCCGCGCGCCAGCTCGCATCGCCTTCCTTGAAAATCATGTTGCACGCTTCATTGAGCCGGCCTGGATACTTCAGCCTGCCCTTCGCGATCCAGTCGAGCTTCGCGCGTCCGCCATTCCATGCGCCGGTCGTGAAGCCGAGCACTTCCGTCGCGACACCCGTCATGCCAAGCGCGCGCACGAGCACGTCGATCATCACCGCGACCGGCTCGATGCTCGCCTTCATCGATCCCGAGCAGTCGATGAGAAAGCTCACCGCGCAATCCGCATGCGGACGTTCGCGCTCGCGCCTGAAGACGCGCCGCTCATCCGGCGACGTTACGACTTGCGCAAGCCGACGCCCGTCGATGCGCCCCTCTTCCTCGCCGAAGGACCAGCCATCGCGGCGCGGCACCGTGATCGATGCTTGCAGAATGCGCGCGAGACGTGGCACGTTGATATGCCGCGCGGCGATCAGATCGTCCAGCCGCTCGCGAAATTCGCGCAGCAATGCGGCGCGAATCATCGTCGCCGGGCGAATGGTCTTGTCGTAACGCGTGGTGAACACGCGATAGTCCTCGCCCGAAGCCTCGCGCGCGCTGCTCTCGCCGCTGGCTGTAAGCACGAGCCGTTCGACGTCGCCTTCTTCATCCTCGATATCGAACCACGTGCCGAGCATCGTGCGCGCGGCTTGTTCATCGTCGTCGTCGTCGGATGAATCGTTTTCGACGAAAGCGTGACGCACTTCCTGCACCCTCTCGCCTATCTGTCGCGCGATATCCAGTGCATGAAGCGCGAATGCCCGCTGATCGTCGCAATGCCGGCGCATGCCTGCAAGCGCATGTCCAAGCGATGGCGCGAGCGCGGCACGCGTCGCTTCGATAAGACCTTCGGTTTGCTCGAGCACGGCACGGCCCGAAAGACGCGATTCGGCCATTTGCGCAACGGTGTAGATCAGCAGGCCGATATCGCTGTCGAGCAAGCCGGATTCATAGCATGCAAGCGACCACGCATCGAATCGATGATGCACATTACGCGTCACGCCTTCCATGCCTGACGGCGCAAGCGTTTCGCAGCGCAATTGTTCGAGCATGTCGAAGACCATGCGCGCGACAGAATCGTCGGGCGCATATTCGCGGTGCAGCGTGGCGTCCGAATATGCGATGCGCAACGCGGACGCATCGGCGGCACCGCGTGTGGAATCGATGTCTTCCGCGTCCCTGCGCTCGCCGCGCAGATGAGGCGCATGCAACGGCACCGGGCGCAAATGACGATACAGTCTGCCGCCGCGATAATGCAACGCGTCGTCGCCGGTCAATGCGCGCACGGTCGCGGCGCAGAGCGCATCGCGCCGCGCGAGTTCACGCGAGTCGTTCATCTCGCCGACTCGTCATGCCATTGCGACGGCGTGTCCAGTTCATCGCCGAACGCGCGCTGAAAATATTCCGCGACGATAGGACGTTCCGCTTCGTCGCATTTGTTCAGAAAAGTGAGACGCAGCGCGAGTTTCGCATCGCCGAACACTTCGCAATTTTCCGCCCAGCTGATGACGGTGCGCGGCGACATCAGCGTCGACAGATCGCCCGCCTCGAAGCCGCGACGCGTGAGTCCCGCCATGCTCACCATCGAATCGACGAGCGCGCGGCCCATATCGTCGTCGAGTTGCGGCACGCGCGCGAGCACGATGCGCGCCTCTTCCTCGCGCGACAGATAGTTGAGCGTCGCGACGACGTTCCATCGGTCGATCTGCGCATGGTTCAGCATCTGCGTGCCGTGATACATGCCGTTCAGGTTTCCGAGGCCGATCGTGTTCGTCGTCGCGAACAGACGAAAAAAGCGATGCGGCTGGATCACGCGATTCTGGTCGAGCAGCGTGAAGCTGCCGTCGCGTTCCAGAATTCGTTGAATCACGAACATCACGTCGGGGCGGCCGGCGTCGTATTCATCGAAGACGAGCGCAACCGGACGTTGCAGCGCCCACGGCACGATGCCTTCCTGAAACTCCGTGACCTGCATGTCGTCGCGTACGACGATCGCGTCCTTGCCGACGAGATCGAGCCGGCTCACGTGGCCGTCGAGATTCACGCGCATGCAGGGCCAGTTCAGCCGCGCCGCCACCTGTTCGATGTGCGTCGACTTGCCCGTGCCGTGCAGCCCCTGCACCATCACGCGCCGGTTGAACGCAAAGCCGGCGAGAATCGCCAGCGTGACCTCCGGATTGAAGCGATACGCCTCGTCGATTTCCGGAACGTGCGGATCGCGCGTGCTGAACGCGGAAACCTCCAGATCCGTATCGATTCCGAAAAGCGTGCGCACGGACACTTTCCGATCCGGCTCGTCCAACCATTGCTCGCGCATCATGAGGCTTCGTCTCCTGTAACGTTGCCCTCAGGATAGCAATTATCTTTTTCCGGAACAAATCATTTCGCTTATTTTTATCCAAACGGCCTATGGGGCGATGATCGGTACCTCAATTAAAATAATGTCGAACGAATTCATATGGAAATCATGCCGATGGACAAGCCCGACACGCCTACGCTGCGAGCCTTCGCACTGCTGGAATACCTGGTGCAAGCGGGCACTCCCGTGTCGCTGACCGACATGGCCGACGACATCGGCATGCCGAAGCCTTCGCTGCACCGGATGCTCGCGTCGCTCGAAGCGGGCGGTCTCGTGATCCGCGAGCCCGGCGACAGAAACGCGTATGTCGTCGGCCCACGCCTCGCCCAATTGGGACTCAATGTGATGACGCACGCGGGCGCGCGGCGGCTGCGTCACGCAATCCTCACGCGGCTCGTCTCCGATCTCGGCGAAACCTGCAATCTCACGATGCTGCACGAGAACGAAGTGTTGTATCTCGATCGCGTGGAAGCGCCCTGGCCGCTGCGCCTCGACCTGAAACCCGGTTCGCACGTGCCCGTGTGGTGTAGTGCGAGCGGCAAGCTGCTGCTCGCCTTGCAGCCGCGCGAGGAGCGCAATGCGCTCGTTCGTGCGATGAAGCTGGAGCGCTACACCGCCAACACGATCACCGACACGGAGATGCTGGAGGCGGAGCTGGATCGCATCGCCAAGAAGGGCGTGGCGATCGATAACGAGGAGTTCGTGCAGGGCATCGTATGCGCCGCGGCGCCGATTTCGGATGCGCACGGCACATGCATCGCGGCGATCGCGGTTCACGCGCCGGTGTCGCGCACACCGCTTTCACGCGCGCTGGAAATGGTGCCGCGTCTGAAAGAAGCCGCGGCGGAGCTGGGCAAGACATTCTGAATAGCGCGACGCCATTCCGGATAAAAACGCAACCGCCCGTTCCGAAAATTGTGGCGTAGCGGCGCCTTATCGTCGTAAAGTAGCCGTAATCCGAAACCAACTGTTCCGATTCCGGTTAATGCGCGACGTCACACATCTCGATCCCGCCGAGCATGTCGGCGATGAAGCGCGGACGCTTCGTCCGCTTGCCGTGCTCGAACAACTGGCCGCCGCCGGCCATGCGTACACGCTGTCGCAACTCGCCGCGCGCGTGCGCATTCCGAAGGCGACGCTGCTTCGACTGATCGATTCGCTCGAAGCGCAAGGCTATGTCACGCATATGCCCGACTCGCGCGGCACCGATCGCGGCATCGCACTCGGGCCGCGCGCCGCCCAGCTTGCGCTCGCCACGCTCGCCAACAATTCGTTCACGCGCGCGTGCCGCTCGCTTCTGCGCTCGCTCGTCGACGTGATCGGCGAAAGCTGCAATCTCACCGCGCTCGATGGCGATACGGTCCTTTATATAGAACGCGTCGAGACAGCCGAGCCGCTGCGCCTGCACATGCAAGCCGGCATGCGCGTGCCGCTGCACTGCACCGCGAGCGGCAAGCTGTTTCTGTCGCAGATGTCGCTCGCCGAGCGGCGCCAGATTCTCGGCCGCCTCACGCTCACGAAAAGGACAAACCGCACGCTGACCGACCGGTCCTTGCTGGAAGCCGAACTCGACCGGCTTGCCGCGCGCGGAATCGGCATCGATAACGAAGAGTTCGTGCTGGGGATGGTGGCGGCCGCGGTACCCATCATCGACCCCGCGACCGGACGCGCGCTCGCCTGCCTCGCCGCGCATGCGCCCACGGCCCGCGCGAACCTGAACGATCTGCTTCAGGCCGTTCCGCAATTGCGCGAAACGGCCGTCAAACTCGCCACGCTCATCGATACATCCGATGGTCTGACGCTCATGTCGCGTCATCGTCCCGCCGCGCGCTAGCGCCTTCCTTTCCGCAAACTTCGCGCCGAGGCCCGCCGCACGGGCAGCGGCGGCGATTCATCGTCTCGACACCCCTAAAGTTCAGATTTTTTTAGAGACGTTTCATTCCGTTTATTTGGAAAATAGGTTGACGCCGAAACTGGCTCGCTCTACGATAGGTCCACGATACAGATTTCGGAACCAAACGTTCCGTTTTATTTTCATCCGGAGACACTCATGAGCGAGCACGACCAAGCACGTCCCTCCAAGACCACACTCGCCGCCACCGCAGCGGCGCCCGCCGGTCCGCAGGCGATGACCCCGTCCGAAGCATTCGTCGAAACGCTCGCCGCCAACGGCGTGACCGAGATGTTCGGCATCATGGGTTCGGCGTTCATGGATGCGATGGACATCTTCGCGCCCGCCGGCATCCGCCTGATTCCTGTCGTGCACGAACAAGGCGCGGGCCATATGGCCGACGGTTATTCGCGCGTGTCGGGCCGTCACGGCGTCGTGATCGGTCAGAACGGCCCCGGCATCAGCAATGCCGTGACGGCTATCGCGGCGGCGTACTGGGCGCACAGCCCGGTTGTGATCGTCACGCCGGAAGCCGGCACGATGGGCATCGGCCTCGGCGGTTTCCAGGAAGCGAAGCAACTGCCGATGTTCCAGGAATTCACGAAGTATCAGGGTCACGTGACGCATCCGGCGCGCATGGCCGAATTCACCGCGCGCTGCTTCGACCGTGCGATGTCGGAGATGGGCCCAACGCAGCTCAACATTCCGCGCGACTACTTTTACGGCCAGGTCAAGGTCGAAATCCCGAAGCCGCAGCGTCTCGATCGCGGCCCCGGCGGCGATCAAAGCCTGAACGAAGCCGCCGATCTGCTCGCGCAAGCCAAGTTCCCCGTCATCATCTCGGGCGGCGGCGTCGTCATGTCCGATGCCATCGAGGAATGCAAGGCGCTCGCCGAGCGGCTGGGCGCACCGGTGGTCAACAGCTATCTGCATAACGACTCGTTCCCTGCGAATCATCCGCTGTGGTGCGGTCCGCTCGGCTATCAAGGCTCGAAGGCCGCGATGAAGCTGCTCAGTCAAGCCGATGTCGTCATCGCGCTCGGCTCGCGTCTCGGGCCGTTCGGCACGCTGCCGCAGCACGGTCTCGACTACTGGCCGAAGGAAGCGAAGGTCATCCAGATCGACGCGGACCACAAGATGCTCGGCCTCGTGAAGAAGATTTCGGTCGGCATTTGCGGCGATGCGAAAGCGACCGCCATCGCGCTCACGCAACGTCTCGCGGATCGCAAGCTCGATTGCGATGCGACGAAGGATACCCGCGCGAAAACCATCGCCGATGAAAAGGCCGCGTGGGAGAAGGAGCTCGATGAATGGACCCACGAGCGCGATGCATACAGCCTCGACATGATCGAAGAGCAGAAGGGCGAGAAGCCGTTCAGCGGCGGTCAGTATCTGCATCCGCGTCAGGTGTTGCGCGAACTCGAAAAGGCGATGCCGGAAGACGTGATGGTGTCGACGGACATCGGCAACATCAACTCGGTCGCGAACAGCTATCTGCGCTTCAACAAGCCGCGCAGCTTCTTCGCGGCGATGAGCTGGGGCAATTGCGGCTATGCGTTCCCGACGATCATCGGTGCGAAGGTGGCGGCGCCGCATCGTCCGGCCGTTTCGTATGCGGGCGATGGCGCATGGGGCATGAGCCTGATGGAAACCATGACGTGCGTGCGCCACAACATTCCGGTGACGGCCGTCGTGTTCCATAACCGTCAATGGGGCGCGGAGAAGAAGAATCAGGTGGACTTCTACAACCGCCGCTTCGTCGCGGGCGAGCTCGACAATCAAAGCTTCGCCGAGATCGCGAAGGCGATGGGTGCGGAAGGCATCGTCGTCGACAAGCTGGAAGATGTGGGGCCGGCGCTGAAGAAGGCTATCGATCTGCAGATGAATCACGGCAAGACGACGATCATCGAAATCATGTGTACGCGTGAGCTCGGCGATCCGTTCCGTCGCGATGCGCTCTCGAAGCCGGTTCGCATGCTCGACAAGTACAAGGACTACGTCTAAGTCCTTATCCACGCCGCTCCGCGCCCCCAGAGCGGCGTTTTTCTTCCGATCACCAAGAGCCCGCCATGAAAGCCATGCACCGCATCATCGATCAGGCTCGCGACCTGCCGATGCGCATCGTCCTCTCCGAAGCCGAAGACACGCGCGTGCTTCAGGCTGCGCAACGCGCGCACGAGGAAGGCATCGCGCGCATCGTGCTTGTGGGTGCGAAGGCGCGTGCGTATCAGGTCGCGGATGGCGCGGGCATCGATCTCGAAGGCATCGAGGTGATCGATCCGTCTCAGTCAACGCTCGGCGAACGCTTTGCAGAAGAGCTTTTCGCATTGCGCGAGAAGAAAGGCATGACGGCCGATCAGGCGCGCGCCGCCGTGCTCGATCCGCTGTGCTTCGCCAATCTCATGGTGCGCACGGGCGAGGCTGACGGCTCGGTGTCCGGTGCGGTCAATACGACGGCGGACGTCGTACGCAACGCGATCCAGATCATCGGCATTCGCCCTTCATTCAAGCTCGTTTCCAGTTTCTTTTTGATGATGCTCTGCGAGCCCTTTCATACGATGAAAGGCGGCCTCATCTTTTCCGATTGCGCGCTGGTTGTCGAACCGAATGCCGAGCAGCTCGCCGAAATCGCGATGGCCGCCGCCGACAGCGCGCGCAGTCTGCTGATGGAGGACGCGCGCGTCGCGATGCTGTCGTTCTCGACGAGCGGCAGCGCACATCATGCGGCCGTCGATAAGGTTATCGATGCTACGCGGCGCGTGAAGGAAGCGCGTCCGGGCCTCGCAATCGATGGCGACGTGCAGCTCGACGCCGCGATCGTCGCCGAAATCGCGATGCGAAAAGTGCATCACTCGCAAATCGAAGGACACGCGAACACGCTGATCTTCCCGAGTCTGGAAGCGGGCAATATCGGCTACAAGCTCGCGGAGCGCATCGGTGGGGCGAAGGCCATCGGACCCTTGCTGCAAGGGCTCGCGAAGCCCGCCAACGATCTGTCGCGCGGTTGCAGCGCCGACGACATCTATCACGTGATCGCCGTGACCTGCGTGCAGGCGCAGGCCGCGCGGCATCACACGGCATGAGTGCGCATCATGGATACGCGAGCCGACACAGAAGCATTCGCGCAGACTGAAGCGACGGACAACGCGCCGCTCGTCGAAAGCGCCGCGCGCACCGATACGCCCACGCTACGCGCATTTAGCGTGCTCGAACATCTCGTCGCGGCGAAGGGCGCGCTGTCGCTCGCGGAACTCGCCGCGATCATCGAGCAGCCGAAGGCGTCGCTGCATCGCATGTTGCAATCGCTCGAAGCGGGCGGCTTCGTCGCGCGCGAGCCGGGCCAGAAAAACGCCTACGTGATCGGTCCGCGTCTCGAACGGCTCGGCGTCGACGTGATGATACACAGCGGCGCGCGACGCCAGCGCCACGCCATTCTTGAACGTCTCGTCGCCGATCTCGGCGAGACCTGCAATCTCAGCACGCTGCACGACACGCAGGTGCTTTATCTCGACCGATGCGAATCGCCGTGGGCGTTGCGGCTCGAACTCAAACCCGGTTCGCACGTCCCCGCGCATTGCAGCGCAAGCGGCAAGCTCCTTCTGTCGATGATGCCGCGCGACGAACGCAGCGCACTCGTTCGCGCAATGCGGCTCGAACGCTTCACGCCCAATACGCTCGACGATCCGAATCTGCTCGAAGGGGAGCTGGATCGCATCGCGCACAAAGGGATCGCCGTCGACAACGAGGAATTCGTGCTGGGCATCGCGTGCGTCGCCGTGCCGGTGCTGGATTCGCGCGGCAAATGCATCGCGGCCATCGCCGTGCACGCGCCGGTATCGCGCATGGCGTTGTCGCGCGCGCTGACTTTTGTTCCGCGCTTGCAGGAAGCCGCCGCCGATCTGACGGCTACGTTCTGACGCACCGCAACATTAATATTTCGCATCCCGAATCAATAAAACAGACTCCGGGACAACCCGAATCCGGCTCCTGCTTCTGAATCGGATTTCGCAGTTTCTGTTTCACTTTCGCGAGCTTCCGCGCTTTTCTCTTGGCTTCCTTGCCCGCTTCTTCCACATTGAACGAAACGCAAACGAAACGATTCGTTCCAAAAGAAGACTTCAGGAGACAGGTGTCATGCAGCAGGAAGTCGATTATGTCGTCGTCGGTGCGGGCTCGGCAGGTTGCGTGCTCGCCAACCGGCTGAGCGCCGATCCGTCCAATACCGTGTTGCTGCTGGAAGCCGGCGGCCCCGACTCCAGCCCGTGGATTCATATTCCCGTCGGCTACTTCAAGACGATGCACGATCCCGAGCTCGACTGGTGCTATCGCACGGAGCCGGACGATGCTGTCGCGGGACGCAGCATCGATTGGCCGCGCGGCAAGGTGCTTGGCGGTTCCAGCTCGCTCAATGGTCTGCTGTATGTGCGCGGCCAGCACGAGGACTACGATCGCTGGGCCGAACTCGGCAACGCGGGCTGGAGCTTCAAGGACGTGCTGCCCTACTTCAGGAAATCGGAAGATCAGGAGCACGGCGCGAGCGAATATCACGGCGCGGGCGGGCCTTTGAAAGTATCGGACCTGCGCTTGCGTCGTCCCATTGCCGATCACTTCATCGCGGCGGCGCAGGAAATCGGCATACCGTTCAACGACGATTACAACGGCGCGACGCAGGAAGGCGTCGGCTATTTTCAGCAGACGGCCTACAAGGGTTTTCGCTGGAGCACCGCGAAGGGTTTTCTCAAGCCGGTGCGCGACCGGCGCAATCTGATCGTGGAGACGCGTGCGCAGACGCGGAAGGTGCTGTTCAACGGCAAGGAAGCGACTGGCATCGAGTACATGCATGAAGGCGTCGTGAAGACGGTTCGCGCGCGCGTCGAAGTGATTCTTGCGGCCGGCGCGATCGGTTCGCCGCAGATCCTGCAGAATTCGGGCGTCGGGCCTGCGAGCGTGCTGAACGATGCAGGCGTGCAGGTCCGTCATGAGCTTCCCGGCGTCGGCCGCAATTTGCAGGACCATCTGCAAGTGCGACTCGTCTTCAAGACGAGCGAGCGCACCTTGAACGACGAGGTCAATAATCCGCTGAAGAAAGCGCTCGTCGGCCTGCAATATGCGATCTCGCGCACCGGACCGCTCACGCTTGCCGCGAGCCAGGTGGTGATCTTCACGCGCTCGTCGCCGGACGTCGCGCGTCCCGACATCCAGTTTCACATGCAGCCGCTTTCCGCCGACAAGCCCGGTCAGGGTGCGCATCCGTTTTCGGCATTCACGTCTTCGGTGTGTCAGTTGCGGCCGCACAGCCGTGGCAGCGTCGAGATTCGCTCGAACGATCCGCTGCAGTATCCGGCGATTCACGCGAACTATCTTTCCGACGAACGCGATCATCCAGTCGTGATCGGCGGCATTAAAGTAGCGCGTCGTATCGCTGCCGCGCCGTCGCTCGCGAAGCACATCGTGTCGGAGTTCATTCCCGGTTCGCAGTATCAGTCCGATGCCGAATTGCTCGACGTCGCGCGCAAGTTCAGTCAATCGATCTATCACCCGGCGGGCACCTGCAAGATGGGCAGCGATGCGTTCGCGGTCGTCGACGAACGATTGAAAGTGCGCGGCATCGGACGCCTGCGCGTGGTCGATGCGTCGATCATGCCGGAGCTCGTATCGGGCAACACGAATGCGCCGGTCATCATGATCGCGGAGAAAGCGGCCGACATGATTCTCGAAGACCAGCGCTATCAGCACGTCACACGCGTGGAAGACGGACACAAGGTCGTTGCGAAAAAGCCCATGGCCCATGCAGGCCAAAGAGACTGAGCACAAGTCTCACACACATCACGGAGACAAACCATGAACGCACAGCCCCGAACCGATGGCAAACAGATGAGAAAGGTGGTCGTCGCGAGTTTGATTGGCGCGACCATTGAGTGGTACGACTTCTTTCTATACGGCGTGGTCGCCGGCATCGTCTTCAACAAGCTCTATTTTCCGAGCGGCGATCCGCTCATCTCGACGATGCTCGCCTATGGCACCTTCGCCGTCGGCTTTCTCAGCCGGCCCCTGGGCGGCGTGATCTTCGGTCACTTCGGCGATCGCGTCGGCAGAAAGAGCATGCTCGTGATGACGCTGACGATCATGGGCGTCGCGACGGTGCTGATCGGCATGGTGCCGACGTATGCGCAAATAGGCGTCTGGGCGCCGACACTGTTGCTGTTGCTGCGTGTGCTGCAAGGCATCGGTCTGGGTGGCGAATGGGGCGGCGCTGTGCTCATGGCGTTCGAATATGCGCCTGAGAACAAGCGCGGCTTTTACGCGAGCATCCCGCAGATCGGTCTCGCGCTCGGCTTGTGTCTGTCGTCGGGCGTGGTCGCGGCGCTGTCGCTCACGCTGACCGATGCGCAGTTCCTCGCGTGGGGCTGGCGTGTCGCGTTCTTCCTGTCGTTTGCGCTGGTGCTCATCGGCATGTATATCCGGCTGAACGTGATGGAAACGCCGGAATTCACGCGTATTCAGAAGACGGGCGGCGAAGCGCGCATGCCGATCGTCGACGTGATCACGAAGTATCCCGGCAACACGATTGCGGGCATGGGCGCGCGCTTCATCGATGGCGTGTTCTTCAACGTGTTCGGCGTGTTCTCGATTTCTTATCTGACGGGCACGCTGCATCTTCAACGCACGGATGCGCTGCTCGGCGTGATGGTCGCGGCCTTCGTGATGATCTTCACGATTCCGCTCTTCGGCCGGCTGTCGGATCGTATCGGGCGGGCGCGCATCTACTTCTGGGGATCGCTCGCGACGGGGCTTTCCGCGTTCTTCGGCTTCTGGCTCATGAAGAACAGCGGCGGCAACACGATGCTCGCATGGCTTGCCGTCGTGATTCCGCTGGGCGTGGTCTATGCATCGATCTATGGTCCTGAAGCCGCGCTCTTCTCCGAGCTGTTCGATGCGAAAGTGCGTTACTCGGGCATTTCGTTCGTGTACCAGTTCTCGGGGATTTTCGCGAGCGGCATCAGCCCGATCGTCGCGACGTGGCTGCTGCAACGCAATGGCGGCGATCCGTGGATGATCGCGGGATATTGCCTCGCGGCGGGGATCATCAGTGCGATGTCGGCGGCGTGGGTCGGGATGCGGCAGCGGCGGGAGATGGCGTTTTCGGTGGGTTGATTGCCTATCGTCTTGCGGCTCATCGCGGGGATATGGCCTTACTCAGACTTCGAGAAGAGACGCATCAAGAACCTGACCGGCCTGAACGACACGGGCTTCGCGTTCTCGTCGAGCGCGAGCCGGGCGAAATAAACGGCGTATGCGGGCACCTCGCGCCAACTCGAATACACATCCATCGCGCGGAATCGATGCGGGAAGGCGCCCAGCACGACGGCGGCGCCCGCCCGCTCGAATGCGAGGCGGGCTCGAGGAAGGTGGTAATACTGCGTGACGAGCATGACGCGCGTCATTCGATGCTCGCGCATGAACGCAACGGCATTGCGCGCCGAAGCGAGCGTGTTGTCGCCATGCTCATCGACGACAATTGCGTTTTGCTTCACGCCATGACCGATCAACCACGCCCGCATCGCCGTCGCTTCGTTCAAGCCCGGCCCGTCGATGCTTCCGCTCACGAAGAGCACAGGACAAAGACCCGCACGATGGCACTTCACGGCGGTGTCGAGACGCGCCGCGAGAATGGGCTTCGGCGTGCCGTCAACTGCGAGCGCATTGCCGAAGACGACGGCGACATCGGCGCCATCGAAAGGCATCGTGACGCCTCGCAGACAGATCAGCGCGGCAGCCACGAGCCAGCAGAGCGTGATCGCGCCGGCCACATACAGCACTCTCGAGACGCGCATCAGACAGCCCTCGGGACGGCAATCAGCTGTCGTTTCAACCATTCGACGTCCACGTGGTCCAGATAGCTTTTGATGTTCGTCCAGACAGGATGGAATCCATATCCGCCGTGCAGCAACTCGTCTTCGGCCTGCTGCTTCGTCCATCCTTGATACACCACGCGATACAGCGCCGAAACAAGCCCCGTACGATCCGCGCCGTGCTGGCAATGGATAAGGACCGGACCATCGCGATCGACATCGCGCAACGCCTTGAGCGCGGCGATCATGTCCTCGTCCCTGATGCTCCATGTATTGATGCGAATGCGCTCCAGCGCGATGCCGCTGTCTTTCAGAAGCTCCTCGTCGGAGTGAAAGGAGCGGAAGCTGATGATCTTGCGAATGCCCAGTGCGCGCAGCTTCGGAATGTCGGTCGCCGTTATCTGCGCGCTCCGGTAAAGCGACGGCGTGATGCGATGAAGATTGTCGACGCCCGCATTCACGATCGGTTCCGCCCAGTTGAGCGGCCGCGCGGCCGTCATCGATGCGGGCGTCGTCGCGTCCGTCGCCGCAACGGGCGCGGTAGTCACCTTCGACTGAACGACATGTGCCACGACCAATAGTCCAGCGCCGTAGAAGAGAACCCTGAAAAGCTTATTCATGCGATGAGCGCCTCGCGCTTTGATCATGCAGACGCGAAAGCTGAAACAGCACGAGCGCCGCCACGCTCATGGTCCAGTAATCGGTGGGTGCGAACCCGATCCAGTGTTTATGCCAAGGCACGTGGACGGGATCGAAACGGGCGATGCCAAAGGCCGGATTGAGAACAAACCAGAGAAAGTCTTCGATGAGCCAGAACGACATGACGCATGCGACGACGCGCGCTTCGATACGCCATGACCATCGACCAAAAAAGATCACGGGCAGATGAAAGAACAACGCGACGAACGGAAAGACCCATGCGTGGTATCCCGTCATCGGTCGGCCGCCCCAGAAGATATCGAGCAGCCAGTGATGTTCGACTCGCCACGTCGGCAGATTGGCGGCCCAGCCTGCGCTCCCTTCGATCTGTATTTCGACGTTGGCAAAACAGAAGCCCAGCAGGGCGACCCACGCGACGAGCGCGAGCGTTCGCTTACACGGCACCAGGACGCGCGCGTTCATGCCGCCACCTCGCTATGCTGCTTGCCGAGTGCATCGCACACCGTATCCAGGACGAAGCGCGCTGCGTATGGACGCGCTATCGGGGCGATCCTGCCGCGCATCGCGTGAAGGCGGGCGGGATCGTCGAGCAGCGCGCGGATGCGATATTCCAGCGCTACCGCATCGACGGCCTTCAGCGCGACGCCCTGTTCAAGCAGGTAGTCCGCATTGCGCTCTTCCTGACCGGGGATCGGTGAAGTGACGACCATCGGCAAGTGCATTGCAAGACACTCGGACGTGGTCAGTCCGCCCGGTTTCGTGATGACGAGATCGGAGCAGGCCATCAGTCGCTCGACGTGGGGCGTGAAGCCCGAAACGTGCAGACGGTCTGGATGGGATTCGCCCAACTTTCGCAACGCAGCGAGCATCGCTTCATTGTGTCCTGCCAAAGCGATCAACTGAAAATCGCCGTTCATCTTAAGCAGTCGCTCGGCAAGCGCGTCCAGCGCTCCAACACCCGCGCCGCCCGACATCATCAGGAGCGTCCTGCGCGCGGGGTCCAGGCCGAATTGAGCCGCGCATGTCGCGCGGTCGGGACGCTCGCTGAAGGCAGGCATCACAGGTATTCCGCCGACGTGAATCGATGCCGAGGGAATGCCACGGTTCACCATGCGCCACGCGACTTCGTCGTTCGCGGCGAAATAACCTTGCATGCCGGGCACGACCCACATGCGATGAAGATCGAAGTCCGTGACTTGCACCCACACCGGCGTTCGAACATTGCCGAGACGGCGTTCACGCGAGAGCAATTTCGCAGGCAGGAAATGCGTGCAGATGATGGCATCGGCGCGATGCCGCTCGATCTCCGCTATCAGCGCCCGGCAGTTGAGCCGCTCGACCGCGCGCCGGATACGTTCGCCGAATGATCGCGGCGAAACGCTGTCCGTCTTTTGATAGAGATAACTCCAGAGGGCTGGCTGGCGAGCAACGAGTTCGATGTAGAACTCCGCGTAGAGCGCTTTGAAGCTCGCCGGAACGAAGTCCATGACGTCGAGATGCACGGCCTCCACGCCTGCGGGATCAGCCTTCGCATAAGCACACAACGCCTCTGCGGCACGCACATGAACCGCGCCAGCGCTCACGCTGAGAACAAGAACCTTGGGCATAGGTATTGGAAAGCTTAATGAGGGGATTATTAGAAATGGCTTCGGCCGCAACGATTGAGTGCCGCCGCATCGGGTGACGAGTTCAACGCCGCGACATCAGATCGCCGCCCTGGCATGAGGGATCCGCGTCACTTTGAACCCGCGAAGTCCGTCGCGCTGCTGAAGTGAGACTGAAGCACCATCCTGATCCCGACCGTCAGTCGCACTGGCCAGAAGGTGCTGTGCGACAAGAACATCCCGCGCCTTGGCACTTGCAGCCGGACAACTTTCAGTCGCGCGTGCTAAGGATGGGCCGGCAACGAGAAGATCAATAAGCAGAGCGATTGAACCGAACGGCTTTTTCAAGGGCTAAACGTCCTCATTTTTCTTATCCGAAGAAACGCAAGCGATTCTATTCAATCGCTACGCCGCCTCCTCAATCGGGGATCATTTTTTACTTCGACGCTCCCCGCGAATGAGTCCGCGGACAAATCCGCCTGCTTTCGCTCAAGCTATTTTTCAACTGTTAATATTTGGAGATCACGATAACTTTGCAGGAGACATGCATGCCCACCCGCCCCACCGCCATGCTCTGGGCGCAGCTCTTCGAGCGCTCGCGGGTCTCGGGGATGAGCCTGCAGAACCAGATCCGCCAGATGATCGTCAATGCGATCCTGAGCGGTCATATCGCGCCCGATTCCGCCTTGCCTTCGAGTCGCGAACTCGCCGATCAGCTCAACGTGTCGCGCAATACCGTCGTGCTCGCGTATCAGCAACTGGTCGAGGAAGGCTATCTCGTGTCGCGCGAACGCAGCGGCCATTTCGTGAATCCGGCCAACGACGAGTTGCAGCGCGGCTTCACCGCCGCAGGACTCGCGGATACGCCGACCATCGAAACGCAGCAAGGACATCCCGACTGGAGCGCGCGCATCAGACATGCGCCGTCGCATCAGCGCAATATCGTCAAGCCGTCGAACTGGCAAAGCTACGAATATCCCTTCATTTACGGGCAATTCGACACCGAGCTCTTCCCGACGAGCGACTGGCGCGAGAGCTGCATGCACGGCTTGTCGGTGATGGAGATCCGCAACTGGGCACCCGATCTCATCGAACGCGACGATGAAACGCTCGTCGAACAGATACGCACGCGCGTGCTGCCGCGCCGCGGCGTGTTCGCGATGCCCGAAGAGATCGTCGTCACGAACGGCTGCCAGCAGGCGCTGTATCTGATCGGCGCGTTGTTGTGCGGCGCGCAGACGAAAGTCGGCATGGAGAACCCCGGTTATCCGGATGCCCGCAACATCTTCCAGCATCACAACGCGCATATCGTGCCGCTCGAAGTCGATGAAGACGGCGCCGTCATCGACGATGAAAGCGTGATCGCGCCTTGCGATTACGTGTATGTCACGCCGAGCCATCAATGTCCGACAACCGTGACGATGCCGATCGAGCGGCGCCGCCGTTTGCTGGATCTGTCGGTGAAGCACGATTTCATCGTCGTCGAAGATGACTACGAGAGCGAGAACACGTTCTCCGGAACGCCGCATCCCGCGTTAAAAAGCCTCGATACGGCGGAGCGCGTCGTGTATATCGGTTCGTTGTCGAAGACGCTCGCGCCGGGTTTGCGGCTCGGCTATATCGTCGCGCCGCGCGAGCTGATACGCGAGTTGCGCGCGTTGCGCCGCCTGATGATCCGGCATCCGGCCGCGTACATTCAACGCGCGTTCGCGACCTTTCTCGCGCTCGGTCATCACGACACGTTGTTGCGCAAGCTCGGACGCGTCTACAAGGAACGCGCCGAAGTGCTGATGGATGCGCTCGCCACGCATCTGCCGGAGCTGCGTGCATCGAACGTGACGGGCGGCGCATCATGCTGGGTCGAAGGGCCGCCCTGGCTCGATGCGACGCGTCTCGCGAAGGACGCGCAAGCGCTCGGCGTGCTCATCGAACCGGGCAGCGTGTTCTTCGCCGATCCCGCCGATGGCCAGCGATGCTTCCGCATGGGCTTTTCCGCAATACGCGCGGAGCTGATCGAGCCGGGCGTGCGCGCGCTCGCTCAAGTCGTGCAGCAGCGGCGTCCTTGAGCGAGCGTGGTTATTTCCACGGCGCCATCGCGTGAAAGACGCCATCGCGCCGCACGAGCGCATGAAACAGCGCTGCCGCAAGATGCACGACGATCAGCGCGAAGAAGCACAACGCAAGGAACCGGTGCGCGTTCCAGAGCAGCGTGTGCAATGAATTGCTGTGCGGCAGAAGCGATGGCAAGCGAAGGCCGCATATCACGATCGGATAGTCGGCCGCGGACAACATGCCGTAGCCGAGGAGCGGCAACGCGATCATCAGCGCATAGAACGCCAGGTGCGACAGATACGCGGCGAGCTTCATCGGCTCGGGCATATCCGCGGGCAAGGGCGGCGCACCGCGCGTGATTCTCACAACGAGACGAATCAGCGCGAGCACGAGTATCGCGACGCCGAGCGGCTTGTGTATCGACACGAGCGTCAGATAGTCCGGCCTCACCGTCGACACCATGCCGACGCCGATGAACAACATCGCGAGAATGCAGATCGCCATGATCCAGTGCAGGGCGCGTTGCAGCGGCGAGAACCGCTCGTTGATCGCGTTCATTGCTGGGCTCCTTGCGACGGCGTGTGCGGATAATCCTTGTCCTCGGCGGTGCGTCGATTGAACGATACGGAATACGCGGCCGAGCGCGCGGCAGGGAATGGATCGTCGGATACGCGCATGCCGGCGGGCAACACGGTCGGATCGAAGTTCAGATCGCGGCACGGTCCGTCCGGCTCGGGCTCGATCGACTTCACGACGAGCGTCCCCACTTCGATCGTATGCCGGTCTTCAGGCCAGGCCTTGCTCGGATCGGCGGTGGCATCGCCTGGATTGGCGACGGTGACGGCCATCGCCCAGCGCTGCGGCGCGCTTTGCACGCGCTTCGTGATCTCGGCATCGAGGAAATTCGCGCCCTTCTGCTTCAGCTCGTCGGGCGTCAGGTTCTCGGGCTTCGCCGCCGGAACGAAGGACCAGCGCACGGTCTGGTCCTGACCATCCGCGTTCGTGAAGACGAAGCTGTTCAGGCTGTTATAGCGCTCTTCCGCATACGATCCCGTCCACGGCGCGCTGCCCGCCCACGCGCCGAACGCGGCGATCTCGGGATGCGCCGCGGCGAACTTCTGCATCGACTCGGGATCGTTCTTGTTGGCGAGCGCGCGTTGCAGCTCGTAGAAAGCCTGCGGCGTCGCGACGGGGAAGAACGGGGCATCGATCATCGCGGAGCGCCACTCGCTTCCGTCGGGCATCGTGATGCGCAGGCTCAGGCCGCGCACGCGCGCCATCGCGTCGGATGCTTTCGGGTCCGGCGTCGCGAGATTGAAGCGTCCCGTGACCGGATACGTGCCCGGCATGAACATCTTCGCTTTGGAGATCGCGGCGCCCGAGCCGTTGGATTCGAAATCGCCGCTGAAGCAGATGCCCTTCGCGTGATTGCGCCTGAAACCCGGCACCGCGCCGCCGGGCGGCGCAAGGCTGCCGACGATCTTCGCCGGCGTGAGGCGATTCGGCGTGAGCCAGCCCGCCGTGTAGGCAAAGGCCGCGACCAGCACGACGACGATGGCCGCGATGAGGATCAGCGCGGGAAGGGGCGAACGCGGGGAGGCGGATTTGTCAGGCATCGTAGTCTCTCGATCAACGATTCTGTTGCACGGTAATCTAGCAGCGTGACGGAAATCGTGCCAGCAACGCGCAAAATTCGCAGATACCCCGAGCCCGCCCGCGCTACCCCGCCTTCAGCACCCGCAACGGCAACGCGCCCGCCGCCTCGCCTTCCGCGCCCTGCTTCGCCTCGCGCATCGACAGATAGCGCAGACAGCAGACGCGCAAAAACGACGCGAAATTGGTCGGCGCCTCGCCGCGCAGCGCGATCAATTCGTCGTAGAGCTTGACGGCGAACTGGCTCGTCGTCAGATTCTCGCGTCCGGCGATTTCCTGCAGCACGTCCCAGAAGAGATTTTCGAGCCGCACCGTGGTGATCACGCCATGAATGCGCAGCGAACGCGTGCGCGATTCGTAGAGGATCGGATCGGCGTTGATATACACCCGACACATGACGTCAGCCTCCAGGAAACGGGCCGTCATGCGCGCGCACGACGGCCGATCGAAAAAACTACTCCGCAACGCGCTCAGCGGCAATCGCGTCAAACCCTGCGCTGCTTCATTTGTCCCGCGATGTAATCGGCCTGACGGATCGCCAGCGTGACGATGGTGAGCGTCGGGTTTTCCGCCGCGCCGGTCGTGAACTGGCTGCCATCGGAGATGAAGAGGTTCGACACTTCGTGCGTCTGGCCATGCGGGTTGCACACGCCGTCGCCGGCTTTCGCACTCATGCGCGCGGTGCCGAGATTGTGCGTCGACGGATACGGCGGCACGAGATACGTCGCCTTCGCGCCCGCCGCTTCATACACCGCGCTGCCCTGCTTGTACGCGTGCTGACGCATCGCTTCGTCGTTCGGATGATCGTCGAAGTGGACGTTCGGCACCGGCAATCCGTACTGATCCTTCACGTCGGTATTGAGCGTGATGCGGTTCGATTCGCGCGGCATATCCTCGCCGACGATCCACATGCCCGCCGTGTACTGATACTGGTCCATCGCCGCCGCGAAGTTCGGCCCCCACGAGCCGGGATCGAGGAACGCCGCGTAGAACGGCAGCCCGAGCGAAAGCGTCTCCAGGTGATAGCCGCCCGCGAAGCCGCGCTTCGGATCGAACACGGATTCGTCTTCGATGATGCCCGCCATCGTCGTGCCCTTGAACATCTCGACCTTGTCGTTGAACACGCCGTAGACCGAGCCGGTGGTATGCCGCATGTAGTTGCGGCCGACCTGGCCCGAGCCGTTCGCGAGGCCATCGGGGAACTTGCTCGAATGCGAGTTGAGCAACAGGCGCGGCGTCTCGATCGCATTGCCCGCCACCGCGACGACGCGCGCCTTCTGCCGCTGCATCTTGCCGTCCTTGTCGACATAGACGACGCCCGTCGCCTTGCCGCGCGCATCGTGCTCGATATTCACCACATGCGATTGCGGACGCAATTCCATGCGGCCCGTGGCCTGCGCGCGCGGCAGCTCGGTATAGAGCGTCGACCACTTCGCGCCCGTGCGGCAGCCCTGAAAACAGAAGCCGCGCTGGAAGCAGTGCGTGCGATCGTCGCGTACCGTGCTGTTGATCGCCATATGGCCGGTGTTGCACTCCTTGTAGCCGATCTTCGTCGCGCCCGCCGACATCACCTTGAAGTTGTTGTTGCCCGGCAAGCCCGGATTGCCGTTCGTGCGCGTCACGCCCATCTTCTTTTCGGCGCGATCGTAGTACGGGTCGAGTTCCGCGCGCGTCACCGGCCAGTCGAGCAGATTGGCGCCCTGAACGTCGCCGTATGTCGTCTTCGCCTTGAACTCGTGCGGCTGGATGCGCAGGCTCGCGCCCGCCCAGTGAACCGTCGTGCCGCCCACGGTCTTGCAAATCCACGCGGGAAGATTCGGAAAGTCTTTCGCGACGCGCCACGTGCCCGATGTCGTGCGATTGTCCAGCCACGACAGTTGCTTGAACGCGCTCCACTCTTCCGTCGCGAAATCGCCTTGCGTGTGCATCGCGCCGGCTTCGAGCACGACCACGTCGACGCCCTTCTGCGCAAGCTCGTTCGCGAGCGTCCCGCCGCCCGCGCCCGATCCGATGATCACCACGACGTGACCGTCGTTGTGTTTGAACTGCACCTTGTTGTCCGTGTACATGTCTGCCTCCGTTTTCCGTCGGATCGCTGGATTGGTTTAGCTGTCTTTCGGAATCGGGCCGCTGTCGGCCGCGGGCGGATCGGGCAGCCAGGACAGGTTGTTGAAGCCCTGATAGAGATAGCCGCCATCGCCTTTCGACGCGCCATAGCCGAAGTGCTCGTAGGCCATCGCGTTGCTGTACAGGGACACCACGGCGGTGCTGCGCACGGTGTTGAAGAACGGCGTGCCCGCGAGCGCCGCGACGTCCTGCGCCTTGTCGTTCGCGCCGCGCTTGGTCCAGTCGGAGCCGGACTTCGCGTCGAGTTGCGCGACGCCATCGGCGAGTTGCTGACGCACGGCGGGATCGGCTTTCGCTTTCGCGTCCAAGTCCTTCACCACGAGCGCGTACACGGCGTCATCGAGCGTGGCGTGCGGATAGATCTGCCGCGTGACCTGCAGCAGCACTTCGCCCTGATGCGTATCGAGACCTTGCATTTCGAGCGCCCAGACGCGGCTCGGCGCGAGGCTCGCGAAGATCGACGTCGCGGCGATCGTGCCGACCAGCACGCCGGTGCCGCGCAGGAATTCGCGCCGTGTCAGTGCGATTTTCGGGGGTGCGGCGGCGATTTCATCGTGGTCGTGATGATGATGATGTTCGTCGTCGTGCGCGCGCCGCTGCGCGACGATCGGAATGATCGTGTCTCGCATGTCTCTCTCCTTGTGGGGCACTGCAACAGCTTATTTATATGGTCCCGCCCGATGCATCGACTACTCGTAATGTCCGTGCCGTTCGAGTACTTCGACCTTGTAACCGTCCGGATCCTGAATGAAGAAATACCGCGCGATCAGCGAGCCGTCGTCGTTCTTGAATTCGCGCACGTCGTTCGGCGTGAGACCGAGGCCGATCAGACGCTCGCGCTCCGCTTTCACATCCGGCACGCTCACCGCGACGTGGCCATAGCCGTCGCCGTGCGTGTACGGCTCCGCGCGCCCCTTGTTCCAGGTGAGTTCGAGCTCGGCGTTCGTTTCGTCGTTGCGCAGATAGGCGAGCGTGAAGTCGGGAAAGTCCAGCCGATGCGCGACGCCGAGGTCGAAAGCCTTCTGATAGAAATCGAGCGAACGTTGCAGATCCTGCACGCGAATCATCGTGTGAATGAGCTTTGACATGGGCGCCTCCTCCTTGAAACAAGTGTAGGAAGCCTCGCGCGCAAAGGGTAATGGCCGGCTAAATCGGGCCTAGGCGTTTCCCTGAGCTTCGTGAGCGCACGTGATCGGAGATGCGCGCAAACGAACATATCGGAACATAAACGAAACTATTTGTCGCATCCGCGATAACTTCGCCGCTCAGTAGTACGATAAATGACGGTTTACGATGCTTGAATATTCGAATTCGATCATCGCGAACTCTGGGTAAAACGGGCACGGCGCGCCGCCGCTTCTCGCCCGCCGAGAACAACGGAGACTCAATCTTGAAAACAGTCATCGGCTTGCGCTGGTGGATCATCGCGCTCGTCTGCGCGGGCACGATCGTCAACTATCTTTCGCGCAACGCGCTCGGCGTCATGGCCGCCGAGTTGAAAACGCTCATGAACATGAGCACGCAGCAGTACTCGTATGTCGTCGCCGCGTTCCAGGTCGGCTACACCATCATGCAGCCGGTCTGCGGACTCATCATCGACATCGTCGGGCTGCGGCTCGGTTTCGCGCTCTTCGCGTGCCTCTGGTCGGCGACGGGCATGGCCCACGCGCTCGCCACCGGCTGGATGTCGCTCGCGGCGCTGCGCGGGCTCATGGGCCTCTCGGAAGCCGTCGCGATTCCCGCGGGCATGAAGGTCGTCGCGGAATGGTTTCCCAATCGCGAGAAGTCGGTCGCGGTCGGCTATTTCAACGCCGGGACGTCGCTCGGCTCGCTCTTCGCGCCGCCGCTCGTCGTCTTTCTTTCCTTGCGCTACGGCTGGCAAAGCGCGTTCGTCGTGACCGGCGCGATGGGCTTCGTCTGGGCCGCGTTCTGGTACTGGCTGTATCGCGCGCCGGGGCAGCATCCGAAGATCGGCGAGAAGGAGCACAACACGATCGTCGAAGGGCAGACGCCCGTCACGAACCGCTCGGGCGAGAAGCGGCGCATTCGCGAAGTGCTCGGCACGCGCCGATTCTGGGCCATCGCGCAGGCACGCTTTTTCGCCGAACCCGCGTGGCAGACCTTCAGCTTCTGGATTCCGCTCTATCTCGCGACCGAACGTCACATGGATCTCAAGCAGATCGCCATGTTCGCGTGGCTGCCGTTTCTCGCCGCCGATCTCGGCGGACTGTTCGGCGGCTATCTTTCGCCGTTCCTGATGAAGCGTTTTCGCGTGCCGCTCATCGCGTCGCGGATCACGGGCGTCGTGCTCGGCGCGTTCATGATGATCGGGCCGGCGTGCATCGGGCTGGTCGCGTCGCCGTATGAAGCCATCGCGTTGTTTTGCGTCGGCGGCTTCGCGCATCAGATGATCTCCGCGCTCGTCAACACGCTCGCCGCCGATGTCTTCGAGCCTGGCGAAGTCGGCACCGCCGCGGGCTTCGCGGGCATGGCGGCGTGGATCGGCGGACTGGGCTTTTCGCTCGTCGTGGGCGCGCTCGCGGATTCTGTCGGCTACACGCCGCTCTTCGCCGCGCTCGGCGCATTCGATCTGATCGGCGCGGCGCTGCTCGTCGTACTGATGCGCGGCGTGAAAAGCGACGCCAATCCGCCCGCAACGGCGCATCGGGCCGCCTGAGATCGAATCAACCGGAAACACATCATGGCCAACATGAAGAATCGTCCGCAATTCGCGATATCGGAGCGAGCGGACAACCGTGTCGCGCTAAGTTCCGCCGATGGCGCGCGCATCGAACTGTTCGTCCTCGCCGACGACATCATCCGTGTGCTGGTGCTGCCGCACGGCGAATTACGCGGCCCTCGCACATGGGCGATCGCGCCCGGACAGGAAGACGTGCCGCTCGAAGGGCGCGACCGTTTCGATACGAGCGGCTTCGCGCGCACGCCGTTCACGTTGTCGGGCGATGCCGGGCGTGTCGTCATCGAAACCGCGCAGATTCGCCTGACGGTCGCGCTCGATGGCGGCTTCTGTTCGTGGCAGATCCTGCGCGGCGGAGCGTGGCATCACGCGATGAGCGACCGCAAGACGCAGGCGTACAACTTCGGCTGGTGGGACGCGCGCGTGTATCACTACGTCGAGCGCAAGCCGGGCGAAATGGTCGTCGGACTCGGCGAACGCGCGGGCTCGCTCGATCGCGCGAATCAAAGCTACGAGATGCGCAATGTCGATGCAATGGGCTACAGCGCCCGCACGACCGATCCGCTCTACAAGCACATTCCGTTCTACGTGACGTGGCAGCCGGAAACATCGACGGGCTTCGGCCTCTTCTATGACACGCTCGCCGATTGCCGCTTCGACATGGGCCGCGAGCTCGACAACTATCACGGGCACTATCGGCACTTCGTCGCGGAGCATGGCGATCTCGACTATTACTTCATCGCATCGCCCGATACGCCGCTTCACGCCGTGCGCCGCTTCACGTGGCTGACGGGCCGGCCCGCGTGGATGCCGAAGTGGGGCCTCGGCTACTCCGGCTCGACGATGAGCTACACCGACGCACCCGACGCGCAAACGCGCATGGCCGAATTCATCGACCGATGCCGCGAGCACGACATCCTGTGCGACTCGTTCCATCTGTCGTCGGGCTATACGTCGATCGGCGGCAAGCGCTACGTGTTCAACTGGAACCGCGACAAGTTTCCGGATATCGACGGCTTCGTCGCCAGCTATCTGCGCGAAGGCGTGCGGCTCTGCCCGAACATCAAGCCGTGCCTGTTGCAGGATCATCCGTTGTTCGATGCCGTCGCCAGCGCGGGGCTTCTGATCGCAGCGCGCGACGGCGAGCCCGCGTGGGTGCAGTTCTGGGACGAGGTCGGCGCGTATCTCGACTTCACGAATCCGCGGACCATCGACTGGTGGAAGGCGCGCGTGACGGACAGCCTGCTGAAGCACGGCATGACCGCGACCTGGAACGACAACAACGAATTCGAAATCTGGAGTCCCGACGCGATCGCGCACGGCTTCGGCCAGCCGTTTCCGGCGCGCGAAGCCAAGGTTCTGCAGACGCAACTGATGATGCGCGCGTCGCGCGACGCGCAGCGCGAACATGCGCCCGACGTGCGGCCATTTCTCGTGTCGCGTTCGGGCGGCGTCGGCATGCATCGTTATGTGCAGACGTGGTCGGGCGACAACTACACGTCGTGGGACACGCTGCGTTTCAATCTGAAGATGGGCCTCGGTCTCGCGATGTCGGGCGTATCGAACAGCGGGCATGACATCGGCGGCTTCGCGGGGCCTGCGCCCGAGCCGGAGTTGCTGTCGCGCTGGGTCGCGTTCGGCATCTTCCTGCCGCGCTTTTCCATTCACTCGTGGAACGACGACGGCACCGTCAACGAGCCGTGGATGTATCCCGAGATCACGCAGGTCATTGCGGGGCTGATCAAGCTGCGTTACCGGCTCATCCCGTACCTGTACGAACTGCTGTGGCGATCGCATCAGGCGTATGAGCCGGTGCTGCGTCCGATGTTCGCCGAATTCCCCGGCGATCCGCTCTGCCTCGAAGATGGCGACGACATGATGCTCGGCTCGTCGATGCTCGTCGCGCCGGTCGTCGAGGCGGGCCACAGCGAGCGTCGCGTTTATCTGCCGATGGGCGCGCGCTGGGCATCGTACTGGAGCGGCGAAGTCTTCGACGGCGGCGAGACGATCACGCAGCCCGCGCCGCACGATCGCCCGGTCATGCTGATTCGCGAAGGCCACGTGATTCCGTTGAACATCGCGGAACAGCACTTCGCACGGCCCGCCGATGAGCGCGCGTTCATCGCGTTGCCGTGCGCGGGCGTCGGCGTCGCGCGGGGCGAGTGCATCGAAGACGACGGCGAGAGCGAAGCCTGGCGCGGCGGTGCGCAAGGGCGCTGGAACGTTGTCATCGAAAGCGATGCGCAAAGCCTGCGCATCACGATCGAACGTCACGGCGCGATGCCGCGCCTGCAGGACGACGTGTGTGTGAGCGTGCCGGCATCGGATATGCGCCACGCGATCTGCACGACGGGCAACCTGATAGACGATCTGGTCATTGACGGCTGGCGTCATATCACGCTGCGTCTCGCGACCTGAGCCTTATCACTCCACGGAAAAAGCAACCAGCAATGAAGCATTCGAATCGCGCCCGCATGGGCGCAGGCGTCCTCACGTCCACTTCTCTCGCTGTCGCACTGTTCAGCGGCACGGCGGCGGCCCAAAGCAGCGTCACGCTATACGGCGTCGTCGATAACGCGTTCGCGTATGTCAATAATCAGCGCGGACATTCCAACTTCTACATGAGCCAAGGGAATCTGCAGGCGAGCAAGTTCGGCCTGCTCGGCGCGGAAGATATCGGCGGCGGCACGAAGGCCATCTTCCGTCTCGAAAGCGGCTTCAATTCGTTGACGGGTGCGCAAGCCAGTTCAGGTGTGATGTTCAACCGGCAAGCGTACATGGGCCTGAGCAACGAACGCTACGGCACGCTGACGCTCGGCCGCCAGTACACGCCCTACTTCAGCATGGTCGGCGCGCTCGGCCCGACGGGCGTCTTGACCGGCGCGACCGGCGCCCATCCCGGCGACGTCGATGCCCTCGACACCACGCTGCGCTTCAACAACGCGGTCACGTATGCATCGCCGGTCATCGCGGGATTTGCGTTCAGCGTGCAATACGGCCTCGGCGGCGTGCCGGGCAGCATCGCGAGAGGCAGCAATTTCAGCGCCGCGCTGCGTTACGACTACAAGCCGTTCTCGATCGCGGCAGGCTACGTGAAGCTGAAGGACATCGCGACGAGCCCGGCGCTCGGCACCTTCGCGATCAACTCGCCGGTGAACAACGGCTACGCGAGCGCACAGAGCGCCCAATTGATCGCGGCGGCCGCGCGCTACACGTACAACGATCTGATGCTCGGCGTCAACTATTCGAACGTGCAGTACGCGCCCGGATCGCGCTCGCTCTTCACCGACGAAGCCGTGTTCAACAGCTACGGCGCGATCGCCACGTACCGGGTCACGCCCGCGGTGAACGTCGCGGCGGGTTACAGCTACACGCGCGCGAGCAAGGCGAACGGCATCGCCGATGCGGCGCAGTATCACCAGATTTCGTTCGAAGAGACGTACAACTTGTCCGCGCGCACCACGTTCTACGCGCTGCAGGCGTATCAGCGGGCGCATGGCAAGTCGCTCGTCGCATCGGGCGCGGGAAGCACGGTCATCGCGAATGCGGTGGCGGTCGTCGGCGATTCGCAGAATGCATCGCCTTCGTCGGGACCGTCGCAGTTTGTCGCGATGGTGGGCATCCGGCACGCGTTCTGATTCCGTAGAGACAACGGCGAAAGCGAGAAGGAACAGTCCGAAAGCAAAGCGAAATTATTTGTTGCAGAAAGAGGCGCGTCTATTCGCGCAGTAGTACGATATTTCTCGCACTTCTGCGCGAAGGCATCGCGCCGCCTGCGACCGGCACGCCTCGATATACGCTAAGGAATGCGAATAATACTAATGCACCACGCCACAATCACGACTCTAGCTAAAGAACGCCCGCTTTATGAATGGAAACCTTGTTATCGGATCGGCCTTTTCCTACCAGATCGAGCAAATCGAGCCTTTCGTTAAGTCACTTCGTCGATATTACGGCGGGAAAGTAGTTCTTTTTGTTCAGAATCTCGACGAGGCCACACGTGCGTTCTATGAGCATCACAATATCGACACGCATGAAATAGCAGAGACGATCGATTTCGGAACCATCAACGTGATGAGATTCCAGATGTATCATCAGTTCTTGAACAACGTCGCTGCGTCTCAATTCAGAAAGGTTTTTCTTGTCGATACGAGAGATGTGATTTTCCAGGGTGATCCGTTCACCAACACGGATATGGCCAGTCTGTACCTTTATGCCGAACCGGAAATGATTGGAGCGTGCGCGGTAAATGCTGACTGGTACAAGCAACTCTACGGCGACACAGGCCTTGCAGAAGTAAAGAATCAGTTGATCATCTGCGGCGGCGCGATATTGGGAACGAGAGACGCAGTTCTCAATCTCATCGAGATATTCTGGGCCGAACTCGGCGTACTGGCAGGGAATCAGAGATTTTTTGGCAAGTGCGATCAGGCGCTCTTGAATTACCTGGCGTATAACAAACTGAAGAACTGGATCCTTGGCGCGACATATTCCAGCAATGTGGCGACCCTGCATCACGCGAAATACTTCAAGTTCAATTCCAATGGGCAGTTGCTGAATGCGAATGACGAGCCGATCCCGGTGGTGCATCAGTATGACCGCCGGGAGTGGTTCAAGGACCTCCTGCTGCGCCAGGTCTGATATCCGTCTTCGGCAGGCGAAGCGCTTCTCGCGCTTCGCCGATTTTCTACTTAAGCATCCACCTCCGCGCGAATTCATCGAAACGCGCGACCTCTTCCGACTGCCACTGCGGCGTTTTCCCCAACTCTTCCGCAACGATCCGAGCCACGTCCGGCGCCGCATCGCGGGCAGCGGCGGAATCCAGAAACAACGCGCGATTGCGCCGCGCCAGCACATCTTCGACACAGCGAGCGAGTTCGGCGCGCACCGCGAAACGCGTCTGCGCTTCGGTCAGCCCGCTCGCCTTCACCAGCACGTTTTGGGCGCCCGGCAGCCGTCCGATCATTGCGGCATCGGAACCGTAGTAGCCGTGCTGCTCCGCCGTCGATCCATGCAGCGGCAACGATGCCGTGCAGCACGGCGCGGCGGACAGCAGTTGCTTCGACACAGCGAGATCGATCACCTGCTGCGCCATCAGGCGATACGTCGTCCACTTGCCGCCCGTCACGGTGATCATGCCGGTCGCACTCATCTCGATCGTATGCTCGCGCGACAACGACGCCGTCGATGCCGCGCCATCGTTCTTCACGAGCGGACGAAGGCCCGCCCAGACGCTCAGGACATCGTCGCGCGTCGGCTTCACGGACAGATAATCCGCCGCCGTCGCGAGGATGAAGTCGATGTCCTCGTCGCTCGCGCGCGGATCGAGCGGCAGGTCTTCGCGCGGCGTGTCCGTCGTGCCGACGATCGCATGCCCATGCCACGGCACGATGAACAACACGCGGCCGTCCTTGGTCTTGGGCACGAGAATCGCACTGTCGCTGCGAAGAAAGCGGCCTGGCAACGTCAGATGCACGCCCTGGCTCGGCGCGACGATCGGGCGCGCGCCGGGCTCGGCCATCGCGCGGATTGAATCGACCCAGACGCCCGTCGCGTTGACGAGACACCGCGCGTGCACCGCGAACCGGTCGCCAGTTTCGACATCCTCAACCTCCACCCGATGACGCCCCGCCTCGCGATCGAACTGCACGCCGCGCACGGCGGCATCGTTCAGCGCCACGCCGCCGAGATCGAACAGCGTGCGCATCAGCGTGACGGCGAGACGCGCGTCGTCGAACTGACCGTCGAAATAGAGCGTGCCGCCGCGCAACGCGCGACCGTGCAGGCTTTCGGCGAGCATCGGCGATTTGGCGCGGGTTTCGGCGAGATCGAGGCTGCGGCTCGCGCGCAGATTGAGCGAACCCGCGAGCCAGTCGTAGATTTTGAGGCCGGCGCCGTAGGTCAGCTTGTCGCCGAGCCGGTAAGCCGGGACGATGAAACCGAGCGCGTGCACGAGATGCGATGCGTTGCGCGCGAGCAGTCCGCGTTCACGCAACGCCTCGCGAACGAGCGGGATATTGCCTTGCGCGAGATAGCGGACGCCGCCGTGCACAAGCTTGGTCGCCTTGCTCGACGTGCCCTTCGCGAAATCGCGCGCCTCCAGCAACAAGGTCCGATAACCGCGCGACGCCGCATCGACGGCCGTACCGAGGCCGCTCGCGCCGCCGCCGATCACGACGACATCGAAGCACGGCGTCTGATCCACTTCGCGCAAGATCGCCGCGCGTGCAGGTGGCATGTTCGTTTTCATGTCAGACCGTGGAAGTAGTTTGATCGGCGGGACTTTCCCATGCGCGGGCGCGATCGATCGCGCGGTGCCAGCGCTCGATATGCATCGCGCGCTCCGCTGCCGCCATCGCGGGTTCGAAACGGCGCGCGGCGGGCCACTCGCCCGCGATTTCCTCGCGGCTCGACCAGAAGCCCGAGCCGAGTCCCGCGAGGCAGGCCGCGCCCAGCGCGGTCGTCTCCGTGATGCTTGGACGCACGACGGGACGGCCGAGCAGATCGGCCTGAATCTGCATCAGCAGATCGCTCTGCGATGCGCCGCCGTCCGCGCGAAGCTCGCTCACGGCGATGCCGGCATCGGCTTCCATCGCGTCGAGGACATCGACGGTCTGGAGCGCGATGGCTTCCAGCGCCGCCCGCGCGATATGCGCACGGCCCGTGCCGCGCGTCATGCCGAGCAGCGTGCCGCGCGCATACGGGTCCCAGTACGGCGCGCCGAGGCCGGCGAATGCAGGCGCGAGCACCACGCCTTCGCTCGATGCGCACTGCGCGGCGAGCGCGTTGATTTCCGCCGCGTTCTCGATGAAGCCGAGCCCATCGCGCAGCCATTGCACGATCGCGCCGCCCATGAAGACCGCGCCTTCCAGCGCATAAGTTCGCTGCCCGCCGAATTCCCAGCCGATGGTGGTCAGCAGCCGATGCCGCGAAGCAACGGGCTGCGCGCCCGTGTTCATCAGCATGAAAAGGCCCGTGCCGTACGTATTCTTGACGAGGCCCGGTTCGACGCAACCCTGGCCGAACGTCGAGGCCTGCTGATCGCCCGCGACGCCTGTGATCGGAATCGCCGCGCCGAACAACGCGGCATCGGTATGCGCGATCGCGCCGCTCGACGCGACCACTTCAGGAAGCACGGCGCGCGGGATATCGAAGAGCGCAAGCAGCTCGTCGTCCCATGCGCCTGTGCGAATGTCGAAGAGCGCGGTGCGCGCGGCGTTCGATACGTCCGTCACGTGCCGCCGCCCTCCGCTCAATTGCCACACGAGCCAGCTATCGACGGTGCCGAAAGCCAGTTCGCCATTGCGTGCCCGCGCGCGCAGTCCGGGCGCGCTGTCGAGCAGCCACGCGAGCTTGGTCGACGAAAAGTACGGATCGATACGCAGCCCGGTCTTTCGTTCGATGAGCGCCTGCGCGCCGCATTCGATCAGCCGCGTGCAGTGCGCAGCGGTGCGCCGGTCCTGCCAGACGATCGCCGGCCCGACGGGCGCGCCCGTTTTCCGGTCCCACAGCAGCGTGGTTTCGCGCTGATTGGCAATGCCGATCGCGGCGATGTCCGAAGCCTGCGCGCCCGCCTTGCGCATGACCTCCTGCGCGACGGCCAGTTGCGACTGCCAGACGTCGGCGGGATCGTGCTCGACCCAGCCAGGCTGCGGATAATGCTGCGCAAACTCTCGCTGCGCGCTGGCGATCACGTTGCCCGAACGGGCGAAAAGCATCGCGCGGGAACTGGTCGTTCCCTGATCGAGGGCAAGGATGAAACGTCGCTGGCTCATGCGGCCACTCCAGACAGCCGGTTGAATGTATGTTCGAAAACGAATGTCGATATTCGTTTACAACCATCCTAGCATCGGCGGGCAGCGACGGAAAGAGGGTGGCCGCAGCTCGCTCGCGCATTGGAAACGCTGCATTACGAACGCCGACATTGGTCGGCGGCGGGTTTCGTCGTACACTGCCCGCATCTGCTTATTTTCATTTTTTTGCGATTTCGCGCAGCCCGATGACATCCGACCATGCACTGAACGGCAGGCAGCGCGCACTGCTGGACCGCGTTGCCCGAGATGGCTTCGCGACCATCGACGACCTCGCGACGCACTTTCAGGTCACGCCGCAAACTATTCGACGCGACGTCAACTGGCTATCCGATCAGAACCTGTTGCGCCGCTATCACGGCGGCGCGAGCGCGCTGACGAGTTCCGAGAACGCCGCCTATACCGCGCGCCAGCAAATGTTTCTCGATGAAAAGCGGCGCATCGCGAAGCGCGTCGCCTCGGAGATTCCCAATAACGCGACGCTCTTCATCAACCTCGGCACGACGACCGAGGAAGTGGCGCGCGCGCTGCGCGAGCACACGGGTCTGCGCGTCATCACGAACAATCTGAACGTGGCGAGCATTCTCGCGGACGAATCCGATGCCGAGCTGATGGTCGCGGGCGGCAAGGTGCGCGCGCGCGACAAGGGCGTCGTGGGCGAGCAGGCCGTCGACTTCATCCGGATGTTCAAGGTGGACTTCGGGATCATCGGCATTTCGAGCATCGAGGAAGACGGCACGCTGAGGGACTTCGATATCGCGGAAGTGCGCGTGGCGCAGGCGATCATCGAGCAGTCGCGCACGGTGTTTCTCGTCGCGGATCATTCGAAGTTCGGCCGCGCCGCGCTCGTGAAGCTCGGGCATCTCGATCAGATCGACGCACTCTTCACCGATGCCCCGCCGCCCGAATGGATCGCCGAAAGCCTCGCCGCCGCCGACATCGCGGTGCATGTCGCGGACTAGGCTTGCGTGATCGGGCTGCCGTCCTTGTGGACGAAACGGCCATCGGCGTTGGCGCTCATCATGTCGATATCGGAGCAGGTCGTGAGATCGTCGTACACGCGGCTGCCGACTTCGAGATACACCGCGATCTCATTCGAACGATTCACCATGTGATGACCGTTGCCCGTGCCCTTCGGAAACGCCGCGCAATCGCCCGCGCGCAAGATCGTTTCGCCTTCGTCTTCGATCAATACCAGCTCGCCTGAAAGCACATAAACGAACTCGTCTTCATGCGAATGCGAGTGACGCTGGCTCGACCAGCCGCTTGGCGGCAAACGCATCAGATTCACGCCGAAATCGCTGAGCCCGGCGGCATTGCCGAGGCGCTGACGAATGCGCTCGGCGCAGGGCGCATCGAAGGGCGCTGGAAATCCCGAACCCTTTATCTCCGGCAGGGTGTCGATGTCGATCTTCGGCATGGCAGGCTCTCGTCGTTCAGATCATCGCGATCAGCAACTCTTCGGCATTGCGCGGCGGACGCAGTCCATCGGTTCTGTCCGCAAAGTAGCGTTGCGTCAGATCGTCCGCCGAAACATGGCGCGCGTCGCTGAAACCGGCATCGCGTGCCAGCGTCTGAATCTGCGCCGGCGTGAAGAAGCTGATGAACGGCGTGCCGCTCGCGCGCGCGCCCTTCTCCGCCATTTCCAGGCCCGGACGCACTTCCGGGTCCGCAAGCTCCAGCGGCAACAGGAAGGTCATCGCGAAGATCGATCCCGGCGCGAATCCCGCGACTTCGCGCAACGTGGCTGCGTTCGCTTCCTTCGTGAGATACATGCTGACGCCGGTCGATACAACGATCACGGGCCTGCTTTCATCGAAGCCGTTGTCGACGAGCCTCTCGTGCCACGATTCGCCCGCTTCGAAATCGACGGGCACGAAGCGCAGCCAGTCCGGCACGCCGTGGCCGAGCTCGATCAGACGCCGGCGCTTCCATGCTTGCGGGCCCGGCGGATCGACTTCGAACATCTTCAGACGCGAGGCAATCTCGGGCTTGCGTTGCGCGAAGCTGTCGAGACCCGCGCCCAGGATCACATATTGCGCGACACCGCGATCGACGTGTTCGACAACGAGATCTTCGATGAACCGCGCCCGCCCGACGATCGATGCGCGAAAGGGCCGCGTGAATTGCGGATTCATGTCGCCGCGTTCGCGCCAGTTCGCATCGGGCGAGAGCAAGTCGAGTCCGATGGTGTCGTCGAGCACATGCGGCGGCGCATCGGCCTGAACATGCAGTGCGCGCCACATCGCGACGCGCGCGGCGGTGCTGTCCGGCGCCGCGTTCGTGTTGTCGTTCATGATTCAGCGTTCAAAAGTCATGACTGTCGCACATTTCGTCCGCATCGACGCGGCCACTACAATCGGGTACTTCCGCTGTATCGAACGAGCACGAGGACGCGAACATGGCGCAAGCGCCGCACATCGACGGGCAGAAAGACAGCAGCACGCAAAACGAAAATCGCTGGCTCACGACCGGCGGCCCGATCCTCTTTCTGCTGCTCTGGTCCGCGGGCTTTCCGATTGCGAAAACCGGCCTGCACTACGCTTCGCCGCTGACCTTTCTCGCGATACGGTTTGCGTTGAGCGTCGGCGTGCTGCTCGCCGTATGCGTCATGAGACGTCCGCAATGGCCGAGCAACGCGCGCGCGTGGCTGCATCTGGGCGTCGTCGGCTTTCTCGTGCAGGTGATGTACTTCGGACTCAGCTATCTGTCGATGACCGCGGGCATCGCGACATCCGTGCTCGCGCTGATCGTGTCCTTGCAGCCGATTCTCGTCGGCGTGCTCGCGCCGAAGTTCGTCGGCGAGCGCATCGGCACGCGACGCTGGATCGGCTTGCTGCTCGGCCTCGCGGGCGCGGCGGGCGTGATCATCGCGCGTGGACCGCTGCATGCGGAATCGCTCGGGCCGGTGTTGCTCGCGATCGGCGCGCTCATCGGCATCACGGGCGCGATGCTCTATGAAAAGCGCCTGGGCACGGCGCAAGATCCGCTGACATCGAATCTCGTGCAATACAGCGTCGGCTTCGTGTTCTGTGCGCCGATGGCGTTCTTCTTCGAACACACGCCGGTGCAATGGACGCCCACGTTCATCGCGACGCTCGCGTATCTCGTGATCGGCAATTCGCTGATCGCGATCACGCTGCTGCTCGCGATGACGCGCGCGGGCAAGGTATCGCACGTGGCGTCGCTGTTCTTCTTCGTGCCGCCCGCCGCTGCCGTGCTGTCCTACTTTTTTCTCGGCGAAGTGCTGCCGGCCGCCGCATGGTGGGCGATGGGCGTCGCGGTGCTCGGCGTCGCCATCGCCACGTGGAAGCCGCGCAAATAGCGGCTAATGCGAATGTTTCGGCACATCCGCGCCACGGCATCCGACGAGGAAGTCGAAGTCGCAACCTTCATCGGCCTGAAGAACGTGCTCCACGTATAGCTTGCGATATCCCGCGCGGTCTTCGGGAATCTCGCGCTTCGCCGCGGTCCACGCATCGAGGCGCGTGCGGATTTCATCGTCGCCGATGTCGATGCGCAGCACGCCGTTATCGCAATCGAGTTCGATCCAGTCGCCATCGCGCACGATCGCAAGCGGCCCGCCCGCGCGCGCTTCGGGCGCGACATGCAGCACCACCGTGCCATACGCCGTGCCGCTCATGCGCGCATCCGACACGCGCACCATGTCCGTCACACCTTGCGCGAGCAGCTTCGGCGGCAGGCCCATGTTGCCGACTTCCGCCATGCCCGGATAACCCTTCGGTCCGCAGTTCTTCATCACGAGCACGGAATCCGCCGTGACATCGAGATCGGGATCGACGATACGGCGCTTGTAATCGTCGAAGTCCTCGAACACGACAGCGCGGCCGCGATGCTTCAACAACGCGGCCGTCGCCGCCGACGGCTTCAGCACCGCGCCATTCGGCGCGAGATTGCCGCGCAGCACGCACAAACCGCCATCGGCGACGAGCGGCTTGTCGATCGGGCGAATCACTTCGTCGTTGTAGAGCGGCGCGTCCTTCACGTTTTCCCACAGCGTGCGGCCGTTTGCGGTGAGCGCATCCGGATGCGGAATCAGCTTTGCTTCGCCAAGACGCCGCAGCACGGCAGGCAGGCCGCCCGCGTAATAAAACTCTTCCATCAGGAAGCGCCCGGAAGGCTGCAGGTCGACAAGCGTCGGCGTGCCACGACCGATGCGCGTCCAGTCGTCGAGTTCGAGCTTCACGCCGATACGACCCGCGATCGCTTTCAAATGAATCGCCGCGTTCGTCGATCCACCGATGGCTGCGTTCGCGCGAATCGCGTTCTCGAACGCCTCGCGCGTAAGCAGCTTCGAGAGACGCAAGTCTTCGAGCGCCATCTCGACGATACGCATGCCCGACAGATGCGCGAGCACATATCGACGCGAATCGACGGCGGGAATCGCCGCGTTGTGCGGCAGCGTGACGCCGAGCGATTCGGCCATGCACGCCATCGTCGATGCGGTGCCCATCGTGTTGCAGGTCCCCGTCGAGCGCGACATGCCCGCTTCCGCCGACATGAACTCGTGAATCGAAATCTTGCCCGCCTTCACTTGCTCGCTGAGTTGCCATACGACCGTGCCCGAGCCGATATCGCGCCCGTGGTGCTTGCCGTTCAGCATCGGGCCGCCGGAGACGACGATCGCGGGCACATCGCAGCTCGCCGCGCCCATCAGCAACGCGGGCGTCGTCTTGTCGCAGCCGACGAGCAGCACGACTGCATCGACGGGATTGCCGCGTATCGCCTCCTCGACGTCCATGCTCGCGAGATTGCGCGTGAACATGGCGGTGGGCCGCAGGTTCGACTCGCCGTTGGAAAACACCGGAAACTCGACGGGGAATCCGCCCGCTTCGAACACGCCGCGCTTCACATGCTCGGCAAGCTTGCGAAAGTGCGAATTGCATGGCGTTAGTTCGGACCACGTATTACATATGCCGATGATCGGCTTGCCCGCGAACTCGTGATCCGGAATGCCCTGGTTTTTCATCCAACTCCGGTACATGAATCCGTTTTTGTCGGCGGTGCCGAACCACGCTGCCGAACGGAGCTTCGCTTTTGGGGCGCTCATGGTTTTGCTCACTTCGTGAGAAAGACCTATAAATAGCATGACTATATGCGGGGCACGTACCGGGAAAACGCTAATCGAAACGTTAAAACACTCTGCATATAGTTTGTCTATTGAAGTCAGCGCGCGGGCTTCGCAGATCCCAATTACTAGTCAAAACGCCGCGCTTTCGAATCGCCCTCTCGCACACTGCTCGCATCGTCATCCGTAGCACTTCGTTCTTTCATTCATGAAAGCCGCATGCGAATGACGTGCCGTGAAACCCAGTATCTGAACGTGATCGACGATGAGTCGACCCATCGACCAACGAAGAAGAGACGGAGGAAGACATGGCGCAGAATCGGGATGACGACGCAAACGACAGCAAGCTCATCAGTGCGGGCCGGCGCGGCATCATGCAGGGCGCGGGACTCGGTGCGGCGCTGTCGCTCCTGGGCGGCGTGACCGGTGGCGGCGGCCTGATCTCGACCGCGCAGGCGGCCGAAGCGGCGTTTCCGCAGCACAAGAAGTGGAAGATCGTATTCGTCAATCATGTGACGACAAATCCGTTCTTCGTGCCGACGCAATACGGCATTCAGGACGCGTGCGCCATGTTCGGCATGGACTATCAATGGACCGGCTCGGCCACGTCCGATGCAGGCGAAATGGTGCGCGCGGTGAATTCCGCGATCGCTGCGAAAGCCGATGCCATCGCCGTGCCGATCGTCGATCCGAACGCATTCGACAAGCCGATTCAAGCCGCGCTCGACGCCGGCATTCCCGTATTCGCTTACAACGCCGACGCGCCGCGCGGCAAGACGAATCCGCGGCTCGCGTATATCGGCCAGGATCTGTATCTGTCGGGCTATCAGATGGGCGAGCGCATCGCGAGTCTCATCGACAGCGGCATGGTCGCGCTCTTCATCGCGACGCCGGGACAGTTGAACATCCAGCCGCGTCTGGACGGCGCGAGCGACGCCATCAAGAAGTCTGGCAAGAAGATCGACATTCAGACCGTCGCGACGGGCGCGACCGTCAACGAAGAACTGTCGAAGATCAAGTCGTTCTATCTCGGCCATCAGGACCTGAAAGGCATGTTCGCCGTCGATGCCGGCAGCACGCAAGGCGTCGCGCAAGTGATGAAGGAATCGAACCTGCCTTCTAAGGGCGTGCACGGCGGCGGCTTCGATCTGTTGCCGCAAACCATCCAGCTCATTCACGAAGGCTTCCTCGATTTCACCATCGACCAGCAGCCGTACGTGCAGGGCTTCTATACGGTGATGGAGGCGTTCGTGTTCCTCGCGTCGGGCGGGCTCGTCGGGCCGGCGAACATCAACACCGGTCTCAAGTTCGTGACGAAGGACACGGTCGAGCCGTACCTCAACACATCGACGCGTTATGAAGGCAAGACCACCAAGCCGCAAATCGTGCCGATGAAAGGCGCGATCAAGTCCTGATGAATACAGTGAACGAACCTCGTAAAGCAACGACGTCCGCGCGGATCAGCAGTCCGCGCGGTGCGTGGGCGTCGCATTGGGCGCCCGAGTTGCGCATCCTGCTCGTGGCCGTGCTGCTCGCGGCCTACTTCCAGTTCGTCAATCACGACTTCCTGTTCAGCAACGCGAGTCTCGTCAATCTCTCCCAGTATGTCGCGCCGGTCGCCATCATCGCGTTCGGCGAGATCATGCTGATGATCGGCGGCGACATCGATCTCTCGGCGGGCATGGTGTTCGCGTTCGCACCATTCATGATGGTGTTCGCGAACGATGCAGGCGCGCCGATGTGGCTCGCGGTGATCGCGGGGCTCGTCGCCGCGGCGATCATCGGCTTCGTGAACGGTGCGGTGACGGTCTTTCTGCGCCTGCCTTCGTTCGTGACGACGCTCGGCACGTTGTTCCTCATCAACGGCATCACGCTGACCGTTTCGCGCGGCACGCCCGCCGCGACACCGGGCTCGCCCGGGTTCGCCGCCGTGATGGGCGCGTGGGGCTATAGCGAGATCATCTGGACCGTGGCGATTGCGTTCGTCATGCATGTGCTGTTGCGGCATACGCGCTGGGGTCTGCATACGCAGGCGGCGGGCGCGAACGCGATCGGCGCGAGCGAGGCGGGCATTCACGTGAACCGGCTGCGGCTCGGCAATTTCGTGCTGGCCGCCGTGCTCGCGGGCTTCACGGGCATCCTCGAAAGCTTTCGCATCACGTCGATCGATCCGCAAGCGGGCGGCAATCAGATCATGTTCCTCGCGGTGGCCGCAGCGGTGATCGGCGGTACGCCTTTGACGGGCGGCTCGGGCACGATCGTCGGCGGTCTGCTCGGCGCGGCGGTGCTCGGCATTCTGAGCGATGGCTTTACGCTCATCGGCATCAACGCGTTCACGTTCAACATCATTCTCGGGGCCGCGATTCTTGCCGCGATGATCTTCAATATCCACGTCGGGCGCATTCGCCGCAAAGGAGCACGGTGATGGCAGAACCGCAAACGGCTCCTGTCGCGCACGGCGATCTGGCACTGCGCGGCGACACACTCGTCAAGCGTTTCGGTGCAGTGACCGCGCTCGACGGCGTGTCGCTCACGCTCGGCAAAGGCGAGATTCTCGGCATTCTCGGCGACAATGGCGCGGGCAAATCGACGCTCGTGAAGATCCTCACTGGCTTTCATCAGCAGACGAGCGGCACATTGCAAGTGCATGGCGAGGAGACGCTGCTCAAGTCCGTCGATCATGCGCGCTCGCTCGGCATTGAATGCGTGTATCAGGATCTTGCGCTCGCGAACTCGTTGTCGATCTATCACAACATGTTCCTCAATCGCGAGATCGTGCGGCGCGGTCCTGGCCGCGTGTTGCGTCTCGTCGATCACAAGCAGATGCGCGAGCGCGCGGCGCATCTGCTCGAAGATATCGGCGTGCATGTACCTTCCGTCGATCTTCCCGTCGAGCGGCTATCGGGCGGTCAGCGTCAGGCGATCGCGGTCGCGCGCGCGGTGCATTCGAATGCGAAGATCCTGCTGCTCGACGAGCCGCTCGCCGCGATGGGCGCACGCGAGGCCGCACTCATCATCGATCTCGTGATGCGCCTGAAGGAAAATGGCGGCCTCTCGATCATCATGATCATGCACAACTATGCGCAGACGCTCGACATCGCGGATCGCATCATGTTGATGCAGCGCGGCCGCGTGACCTACGAGCAGAGGAGCGCGAACACGTCGGTCGCGGAGCTGATGGATATCGTGAGGCGGGAATATCGGGCGATGCGCGCGACGACCGCTCAATAGCCGTCGTTCGAGCCGCTCATGGATTACCGCAACCCCAGGCAACGCAAGAGCATGCACGGACGCATCGTGCAGGAGCTCGGCATGCGGATCGTGAGCGGACGCATTGCGCCCGGCGAGCGTCTGCCCGCCGAGCCCACGCTCTGCGAAAACTATGGCGTGAGCCGTCCGGTGCTGCGCGAAGCAACGCGCGTGCTCGTCGCAAAGGGGCTCGTCGTATCGAAGCCGCGCGTGGGCAGCGTCGTGCGCGCGCGCGACGAATGGCACATGCTCGATCCCGATGTGCTCGTGTGGACCATCAGTCATCTTCCCGAAGGCGAGTTCTTCCGCTCGCTGATGACGGTGCGTCAGATCATCGAGCCTGCCGCCGCCGCGCTCGCGGCGATTTCCGCGACGGATGAGGACATTGCGCGAATCGGCGCCGCGTATGAGCGCATGGAAGGCGCGCAAACCGCCGCCGATCTGCTCGATCCCGACCTCGAGTTTCATCGCGCGATCATGTCGGCGACGCACAACGACATGCTCGCGTATATCGGCAACATGCTCTCGCTTGCGCTCAGTGAATCGATCAAGCTGACGAGCCGTCATCCGAACACGCACGCGCTGTCGCTGCCGCGTCACAAGGCGATCTTCACCGCGATCTCGAACCGCGATGCGCTGGCGGCACGTCAGGCGAGCGTCGTGCAGCTCGACAATGCACGCGCCGACGCCACGTCGATTCTCGGCGGTGCAGCGCTCGAACCGGACCGGCCGCTCTCAGGGTAAATATTGCTGCTTCGGCGCGTCGCAACGTCCGCCTCGGACGAAATTCGTTCAAGTCGCGTCTCTCCCTGCCGTAAACCCTATTAAGACCGGCTTCGACGCGGTCTTCTCTTAGCTTTCTGCTTCCGGCAGTCCCACTGTTCCTGCGTCCGACGCGGGATGAACGTCCGTCATCGGTCCGTCCGCGTTCGTCCGGACGACTCGTAACGCGCTCGCCTACTTCGTGGACATGGATGTCAGCCATTTAGTAGTGCATATAGACATGACGAACTTCGTTTTTTCCGGCATGCCGGCTCTCCGCTTCATCCGATGCAAGGCCGTTACGCTCGCAGCCGCCGCAAGTGTGCTGCTTGCCGCGTGCGGCGGCGGCGGTGGCGGCAGCGGCGACAACACCGCTTCATCCACGAACGCCACGGGGAGCGGCAACACATCCGCGTCTGCCGTGAACGTTCCGGCAGCGGATATTCCCGCTTCGGACACAGGAACGACGAAGCTCACGACGAGCCCGCCTTCCGTCAATAGCACGGTGAATACGCCTTCGACGAACACGGACAACGCAGCCGCAAGCGCGCCCATTGCCGCGTCCACTCCGGACAGCACGGGCGATGCCGGCAATACCGGCACCACCACGCCGCCGCAATCCGCGCGCCTCTTCTACGGCGTGAACGGCCACAACAACGAAGGCGGCGCCTACGATACATCCAGCGCCGCGCTGCAGCTTTCGCAATTGCAGGATCTCGGCGCGAAGCTCTATCGAAACGAGGTCTATAGCCAGGGCACCGCGAACAAGCTCGCGGGCATCGCCGACATCATCGCGGCCGGCGGCGTCACCGTGTATCCGGTGATCCTCATGGACATCGCGAATCTCATCAACGAAACGGACGGCTATAACGCCGGTTTCGCGCTCGGGCAACAGACGGCGAGTTCGCGTCGCTACCCGTACTACGAGGTCACGAACGAGATGGAAGCCACGCTGCTTCTCGGCAATGTCGATGGCGTTCTTCCGTCACAGTACGATCTCACCAAGTTCAGGATTTTGCGCGGCGTCATTCGCGGGATGATCGCGGGCATCAAGTCGGTCGATACGGCGGGCAAGATCATCATGGGCGGCGGCACATGGCTGCACTATGGATTCCAGCAGATGCTCGCGGCGGGCATGGAGCCGGACGGCAGTCTCGGGCATCCGGTCGTCGACTGGGACATCACCGCGTGGCATTGGTACTCAGATCAGAACGACATCACGCATGCGTGCGGCGGCACCGGCTGTCATAACGTGCTCGCGGCGCTCAAGGCGCTGGGCAAACCGATCTGGATCAACGAGTTCGGCGTGCGCCCGAACTACGGCACGGATCAGGCAATCGCAGCGTATCTCGTCGGCGACCAGATGATGGCGCAGTTCATCGCGCTTGCATCGACATACGATATCGAATCGATCCAGAGCTATGAGCTCTACGACGATCCGGCCACCCTGCAAGGCGGTGGCGCGTACGGCTTGCTGCAGAACGACGGCCACACGCAGAAGCCTGCCTACGCCGCGTTCAAGAACTTCGTCGCAGCGCATCCTATGTGATGCTTTCGTCCTCGATCATCACACGGCCATGATCGATGCGAATGGGAATGCGCCTGAGGCTCGCGCCGAGACACGGCCCATCGACACATACGCCGTCTTCGAAGCGAAACATCGCGCTATGATGAGCGCACATCAGCAGCCCGCCTTCGTAGGTCCAGAACGCGTCGGGCTCGTAGTTGAGCGGTATCGAGAAATGCGGGCAGACGTTGCGATACGCCCAGGCTTCGCCGCCGCGTCGGAGCACGAGCACCGAAGGCGCAGCTTCGAGACCGCCGCCATCGGGTATGTCGTGAAGCGCGCAGATATCGTTCGACGCCGGCTGGCTCACGCTCGCTCCCGCGGAATCAGCACGAAATCGCGCGCGGCGTCGTAGCCTTCCTTGACCGCCACATACTCGATGACGAGCGAAGCCTTCACGCCGAACACCGCATCGGAGTTCACGGAAGGATCATCGGACGAATAGAGCGCGGTCGTCAGCGACTCGTAGCCGGGCGCGTCGATGCGAAAGTGAATGTGCGCGGGGCGCATCGGATGACGGCCCGTTGCGACGAGCATCTGACCGACGGGACCATCGGTTGGAATCGGATAGCTCGTCGGCTTGATCGAATGAAATGCGTATGCGCCGTCCGCGTGCGTGCGAAAACGACCGCGCAAATTGCCTTCCGGCTGATCCGGGTCTTGTCCTTCATACATACCGTTCGGCGCCGTCTGCCACACTTCGATGAGCGCATCGGCAACGGGCTTGCCCTCAACATCGCGGACCGTGCCATGAAAGAACACCGGCTCGCCATCGCTTTGCGCGATGTTCGCGCCGAACGCGGATTCCTTCACGCCATCGCGATAGAACGGGCCGAGCAGACTGCTCTCGGTCGCGGCATCGTCGTGATGCTGGTTGATGTCATCGAGCACGATCGAAAGACCCAGCGTATCCGATAGCAGAATGAACTCCTGCCGGATGCCGTCGCATTTCTTGCCGGTGGCAGTCAGAAACTCGATGCCCTTTCGCCATTCGTCGTGCGTGAGGTTCACTTCGCGCGCGAACGCGTGCAGGTGACGCACGAGCGCGATCACGATCTCTTTCGTGCGCGCATCGGCGCATTGGCCGAAAGATTCCGTGACGGACTGCGTGAGGGATTCGTTCATGGCTGTCGTCCTTCGTATGCCGCTTCGATCAACGCACGCAGCGGCGCGCGTTCCACCGGTCGCGAATTCCAGTACGGGCTTTTCATCGCGATATCGACGGCGATATCGATATCGCTCTCTTTCATGCCGATGTCCTTCAGCGCAGTCGGCGCGCCGTTCATGTGCGCGAGTTCGAACGCGCCTTGTGCCGCGTCGTCCGAGCCTATTGCGCGTGCGATGCGCTTCATCGCTTCGGGCGCGGCATCGCGGTTATAGGCGAGCGCGTGCGGCAACACGATGGTATGCGTCTCCGCATGCGGCAGATTGAACGTGCCGCCGAGCGTATGACACAGCTTGTGATGCAGCGACATGCCGACACTGCCGAGCACCGCGCCGCACAACCACGCACCGTAGAGACAATCGCTTCGCGCTTCGAGATCGCCGGGCTTCGCGACGACTTTGCCGATGCCTTGCGCCAGCGCACGAATGCCCTCTTCGGCCATCAGACTCACGACGGGATTCGCGTCCTGCGCGTACAGCCCTTCGGCCGCGTGTGCGATCGCGTTGATGCCGCTCGTCACCGAAAGCGACGCGGGCAGCGACACCGTGAGTTGCGGATCGTAGATCACCGCTTTCGGCAGCACGCGCATGTCGCGGCCGGTCTTCTTCAAACCCGCTTCGGTGAGGCCGTAGATCGGCGTCATCTCCGAACCTGCGTAAGTGGTCGGCACGGCGAGTATCGGCAGCGACGATGTCAACGCAATCGCCTTGCCGAGTCCCGTTGTCGAACCGCCGCCGATCGCGATCGCGCAATCCGCGCCGATACGCTCCGCATATTCGCGCGCCTCACGCGCCGTTTCGACGGGCACGTGCATCACCGCTTGCGCGAACACGCCCGCCGCACGATGTCCGATGCGTTCGGCAAGCGCTTCGGCCTGATCGCGCTGCGGCGGTGTCGAGAGAATGAGCGCGCGTCGTGCGCCCAGCAGTTCGATCTCGCGCTCGAGATGTTCGATGCTTCCCGCACCGAACACCACGCGCGACGGCATGCCTTGATAAACGAACGATTGCATGATTTCGGATGCGCTCAACGTGTTCAACGTGGATAGTAAGGCGGAATGTTGGCGTCGACATTCACCCACACCGACTTCGCCTGAGTATATTCGCGCATCACTTCGAAGCCCATCTCGCGTCCATATCCGCTCGCGCCCACGCCACCGAAGGGCGATCCCGGACTCACGCGCTTGTAGCAGTTGATCCACACCATGCCGCTCTTCAGTTGCCGCGCGAAGAGATGTGCGCGTTGCAGATCGCGCGTCCAGAGTCCCGCGCCGAGGCCGTATTCGGTGCCGTTGGCGATAGCGAGCCCTTCTTCATCCGACTTGAACGTGCTGACGGTCACGAACGGGCCGAACACTTCTTCCTGCGCGACGCGATCCGTCGGCTTCGCCTGCACGATGGTCGGCTCGACATAGCATCCGTTCGCGAGCGCGGCGGCGTCCGGCGACTTGCCGCCCGCGAGCACGCGCCCGCCTTGCTCGCGCGCGATATCGACATACGACAGCACGCGATCACGATGCATCTGCGATGTGAGCGGCCCCATTTCCGTCGACGGATCGAGCGGATCGCCGATGCGGATCGACCGCGCGAGCGACGTGAAGCGTTCGAGCAGATCATCCGCGATGGATTCGTGCACGATCAGACGCGATGCCGCAATGCATGCCTGCCCCTGATTATGGAAGATGCCGAACGCGGAGCCTTGCACGACGGCATCGAGATTCGCATCGGCGAATACGACGTTCGCGCCCTTGCCGCCGAGTTCGAGTTGCACCTTCTTCAGATTGCCGCTCGATGCCTGCACGATCTTGCGGCCCACTGCCGTCGATCCGGTGAACGCGACCTTGCCGATCTCCGGATGCTCCGCGATGTATTGACCCGCGACGTGACCCAAGCCCGGCAACACGTTCACGACGCCCGCCGGAAAGCCGACTTCAGCCATCAGCTGGGCAATCGCGAGACTCGACAACGGCGTGAGTTCCGCTGGCTTCATCACGACACAATTGCCCGCCGCGAGCGCGGGCGCCATCTTCCAGCTCGTGAACATCAGCGGAAAATTCCACGGCACCACTTGTCCGACGATACCCACCGGCTCGCGCGTCAGATAGTTGAGAAAGCCCGCTTCGACTGGAATCACCGAGCCTTCGAACTTGTCGGCCATGCCGCCGAAATAGCGGAACGTCGCAGCGGTGCGCGGCACGTCGAGATTGCGCGTATCGCGGATCGGGTGGCCCGTGTCCATCGATTCGAGGCGCGCGAGTTCGTCGGCGTTGGCTTCGATCGCATCGGCGAGTTTCAGCAGCAGGCGTCCGCGATCCGCCGCCGCCATCGCGCTCCACGCCGGGAACGCTTTCTTTGCAGCTTGAACCGCGCGGTCGACGTCCTCGCGGCCAGCCATCGCGACTTGCGCGATCTCGCTGTTGTCGTGCGGATTCAGGGTCGCGAGCGTTGCGCCGGAAAGCGCGGGCACGAAGCGGCCATCGATGAAGAGTTGCGTTTGCATGTCTTGCTCGTATCGAAGATTGAAGACGAAGCGTTTCCCGCGACGCCTTTTTTCAAGGCGCCGTCGTGAGGCATCGGAACGTGAAGGGCTTAGAACGCGACCGGATACGGCGGCAGTTCGCCGCTTTCATAGCGCTTGGGCAGATCGGGCGTTGCGTTCTCCCACACGAGCAGCATCGAGCGCTTCTGCGAATAGCCCTTGTGACGGATGTCGGCGGGCATCGCGGCGATATCGCCGGCGTTCATCGTGATGCGCGCGCGCGGCTCGCCCGTGTCCTTGTCGGCGACATCCCAGATGATCTGATCCGACAATTGCAGGAACCACTCGACGCGATCGTTGCCATGAAAGACCGGCAGCACGAATTCCTCGGTCGTCGGGCAAAAGAGACTTTGCTTGCACACGGACGTGACCGACGGATTCCACGTCACGTCCGAGCGCGAGAGATACTTGAAGAGGCTGAACGCGTGCAATTGCCCTTCGAATCCAGGCTCGGCGTGAATTTCCGGCTCGTCCTGCGATACATCCGCGAACTGTCGATTCACGGGGAAGTCATCGCGCAACGGCGAATCGCCTTCGAGGCCCGGCATGCGCTTCGTCGCGATGCGCGTGCGATCGATCGCGGCGATATTGTCGCCATGCTTCGCGCCGAATGCCGAGCCGGTTTCCTCGGGCGCCGCGAACGGATCGAAGCCTTCGTTGACCCAGTCCTTCAGGATCGCCTTGAAGGTCGCCATGATGATCGGCGTTTCAAACTGCTGCGTGTAGTCGACGCCTGCGTCGCGGAAGCTCGCGTTATATGCGCCGGCATACATGTCGACCTTGCCGTAGTGATTGCGCGTGCCGATCACTTCGTCGAAATTGACCCAGCCGTAGAAGAAGCCCCATGCAACATCGCGCATCATCGCGCGCAGGAAGTCGTCGGCATGCATCTGATGCGAGCGCGTCTGTCCCTGCGCCGGCCACTTCACGGTGACGAAATACGCGTCGCGGCTGAATTCGAAATCGCCGAGCTTGAACGTGCGATAGCCGGTGGTCGCATCGGGGTCGGTCGCGACGACGCTTTGCAGAAAGACGGTTTGATCCATGATGCTGTGCTCCGAAAGATGAGAGTTGGGATTCACTGAATGCAGATGTCGGCCCACTTCTCGACCGATTCGGCGCCAGCAATCGTCTGCACGAGCAGCACGCCGGTCTTTCTCGCTTCGAAGCGGTACGCCGCGCCCGCAGGCAGCAGCGCCTGATGACCGCGACGCAAGCGCACGAAGCCCATCTTCTGGCCCGAAGGCTCGCCTTCGAGCTTCACGGTGCCTTCGGTGTCGGCGTTCACGAGCGCACCATCGGAAGGCTTGATGAAGTGCACATCGATTTCGCCATCGAGCGCGACGACGAACTCATCGTGCGATGCCGTGAACCACGGCGACACGCCTTCCGCGCGCAGCGTTTCGATCACGTACTTGAGGTTCTTGCCGACGACCACTTTTTCATACGGTGCGGAGTGGCTCGCCACTTCGAACACGTTGGACATCACGTAATGCGAGGCTTGCCCCTTGATGATTTCGATGCTGCCTTTGCGATAGCTGTCGAGGCTGCCGAGTTGGGTCTGTTGCATGTCTGTCTCCATGTCTGCGTTCACGTTCGCGGTGTCGCGGTGGAATCAAGATTAGGGCTGCGCGCGCCGCGAGGCAATGAATCGAGGTTCGCGTTTGCCGAACGATGCGTGCTCGATCGCAACCCTAGGGAAAGTACTTACTTTTGCGCATTTTTCTCCGCGAGCCACGGGTAACGCTGCGTGTCCGCGCCTTCGTAGTCGGGGTCGAGATAGATGAAGCAGCGCTGGATCTTGAAGTCGCGAATTTCGAAGACATCGGTCCAGCGGCCCGCGTGCGTGACGCCCGCGCGCCAGTCGACGCCGCCTTGCGTCGTGCCGTGGCTCGTGCCTTCGACGACTACCGTATCGCCCTGCTGAATCACGTTCAGATACGCGAGATCGTGCTTGAACTTCGCGACGATCGAGCCGAGATCCGCGAAGAGCCTCTCGAAGGCCGCGCGGCCTGTCGCGATGCCCCACTTGGGAAAATAGACTTCGGCGTTGTCGTCGAAGAGATCGAAAAATGCTGCGCCGCGATCGAGCCTGCGCAGATATTCCAGCGCGATGATCTTGCGCTGTTCGTCGGTCATGGTGATGGGGTTCATGCTCTCGTCTCCTGATGTGGGTTCAATGCAGCGTGCGCAGATAAGCAATGATCTTTTGCCGCCGAGCTTCGTCGCCTTCGAAATAGGTCATCGCGTTGCCGGGCGCGACGGATTGCGTGTCGGTGAGCCAGGCGTCGAGCAGCTTTTCGTCCCAGACCTTGCCCGACGCGGCCGCCTTCATGCCCGCCGAATACTTGAAGCCCGGCTCCGATGCCATCGGCTTGCCGATAATCCCGAAGAGATTCGGTCCTTGCCCGTTCGGCTCGCCTTTGCCGAAGGTGTGGCACACGGCGCAGTTGTTCGTCGTGAGCTTCTTGCCGATTGCGACAGGGTCTTGTTGCGCATGGCCCGTCGTGCTTGCGAGCGCGAGTATCGCAATTAAGTTCGTTATCCGAATCATGATTGACCTCCATTGGCGGACTGCGCGGCGCGGTACGCGAACGCGATGATCGGCCCGAGCGTGCCGCCGCCCGCCCAGTATGCGCGCGCGGACGCCGACGCCACGCAATTGCCTACGCCGTACAAGCCCTTGATCGGCTCGCCGCGCGTATCGAGCACCTGCCCGTGCGAATTGGTTTTCGGGCCGCCTTTGGTATCGAGATTGCCCGCGACGATCAGCGCCGCGTAGTACGGCCCTTTCGCTGCGAGCGGATACATCGTCTCGTTCTTCTGATCCGCTTTCTTCGATACCGGCCCGTTGAACAGCTTCTCGACGATGCGCTCGCCGCGATGAAAGTCCTGATCCACGCCGGCCTTCGCGAAGCCGTTGAAGCGTTTGATCGTCGCGTCGAGATTGCGCACGAAATCGTCCGAGAGATCGGCGCCGCCGAGCGCGCTCTTGTACTTCGCCATGCGCTCGCGGATCGCGCTTGCCAGTTCCGCGAGCGTATTGCCGCGCAACATGTGCCGATCATTCGATCCCTTCGGCACGATGAGGCTGCCGTAGTCGTCGCTCGCGCAATGGTCCTGTGCCTGCTGATCCCAGATCGAAATGAGTGTGAGGTTCGGATACTCGCCCTTCGCGCCGTCCCATTGCGAGAACGTCGCGCAGACCTCGTTGTACGCGAGCTTTTCGTTGACGACGCGCTTGCCGTACTTGTTCACGTAGAGCATCGAGTCGCCGGTCGGCGTGAAGATGCCGGAGAGGGAGCCGTCCTTCGCGATAGCCTTGTCGAGCGAGATCGGCGCCATCCACGAATAGTTCATGTTGCGCAATTGAACGTCGAGCGCGCTGGAGATGCGCACGAAGTCGCCTTCGTTGGTCGGCGCTGCACAGCCGCCATAGACCGCGCCGTGCAGGAAGTTCTTGCGCAATTCCGGATCGTGCGTGAAGCCGCCGGTCGCGAAGATCACCGCCTTCTTCGCGCGCACGCGATACAGCGTGCCCTCTTCCGTCAGCGATTCGACGCCGATCACCGCGCCCGATTCATCGACGAGCACTTTCTGCACGCGATAACCCGTCTTGATGTCGATGCCATCGCGCCGTGCCGCCGCGCTCATCGTGCGGATCGCGACGCGCCCGCCATCGGACATGCTCGGCAAGCCGTCCTTCGGGAACAGCACGCGACCGCGCGGCGCCTTGTCTTCGGGAAGCTCGGCCCAGTAATCCGGCACCGCGCCTTCATGCCGGTACGGCAGCGCGCCCTTGCTCGCGAGCAACTCCGCCGCCGGCGATGCGCTGTCGTAGATCGCCTCGCACATCTCGTACTCCCAGTCGGACAGACCGAGCTTCGGCAGCGACGGATCGTATTGCTCGGGCCGCGACAGTCGCGCGACATAGCGCATGTAATCGGGCTTCGGATCGGCGATGCCCGCGCGACGCATCGGCTCGTTGTTCGGAACCCAGTACCAGAAAGCCGCTTTCGCCGCCGTGCCGCCGACGCTGCCCGCCTTCTCCAGTATCGCCACGCGGTTTCCCAGCCAGCGCGAAAATAGCGCGCACGGCAGACCGCCGCCGCCACCGCCGCATACGACGACGTCGTATTCCGCGTCGAATTTCACATCGCTCGCGGCACGCGCCGTCAAGGACACCGCGCCGAACGCGGCGGCCGCAGTGCCGGCGCCCGCCGCCTTGATGAAGGTACGCCGCGATGCGGCAGGAAGCTTGTTCGTCTCACTCATGTTCGTCTCCGTCGTTTTGAATGTGCTCACCAGTAGTGCCACGCCTGCACGAGAATCCCGTTGGTAAGCGTGGTGTTGCGCCCCGAAACCGAGTGCTGGTACTGGATGGAAAGCTGGTCGTACATCTTCTGGTGCAGGAATGGCAGGCTGTTCGGCTTGAACTGGAACAACACGCCGAGTCCTACGGTCGTTTCGCGGCTCGCGCTGTTCGCGACCGGTATCGATGCGGTCTGATTGAACGTTCCGCCGCTCGTCTGGTAATCGAGGCCGACGAAAGGAATCGCGAAGGGACTGTCGGGCGGCGAGATGCTGTAACCGACGCGCAGATTCAGATGGAATGTGTTGCCCGGACTCAGATCGTCCTGACCCGAGCGCAATGTGCGTCCGCGCAGAATGCCGCCAAGCAGAAGATCGACGTTAAGGTGTCCGTACCAGTCGTCATAGAAGACGGAAGGCCAGAAGGACCACGTATTCGTCGATACCGCATTCTGCCCGACAGGCACTTGCACGTACGCCTGGAAACCGAGCGTCGTCGCGGGCGCGGGGTTGTACCAGACGAGCCCGCCGACGAGCGGATCGCCGATGCCGCTCGCCGAGAACTGCGAGCCTTGCGTGCGGATCGCGGGCAGCGTGATGCTCGCGTTGAAGCCGACATGCGGCAGCGACGGCACCTTCCAGTAATGGATGAACGTCGACAGTCCGACGAACGTATTCGTGCCCGGTCCCGCGACCTGATTGCCGTGCGAATCGAAAGCGCGGTTGTCGTGATTCCACTCGAGGTTCTGGCCGAAGGAATCGTAAGTGCCTTCGAAGTCGCTGCTGAACTGCCAGGTTTGCGGGCGATCGGTCGCGAAAGGAATGCCCGAGGCGTGAGCCATCGAACACGTTGCGCCCAGCATGGCGAGCGCGAATGCGTGACGTCGTCGTATCGTTTGTTTCGGGTGCCGCGTGTGCATCGTCGTCTCCGGTCGTTCGTGTCGTATGGGCGAACGTTAAGAGAGACACGGCGCGCGGGTCTTTCAGGTTTTGCGGATGACAGAATCCGGGCGCATTGCCCGCGAATACGGGTTAATACCGAGGCCAAAGCACGCACGCAGCGTTCGCGAATGGCGACCCATCGTGCGTGCAGGGGTTTCGTGCGCGCATCTATACTCGCGTGAACAGCGGCATCCGATGCTCCGGTACCAAGCCGCGCAGACAATGGAGACACGATCATGAGCGCCACCGCCGCGCCCGCCCGGATCGACCGCTTCAGCGCGGTTGCCGGCGTCCCCGGGCTCGAATACTGCATCTCGGGTCCGCGCCCTTATTCGCTGGAACTGAGCAATTCGTCGGACATGATCTGCCTTCTGCTCGGCACGATCGTCTCCGACACGCGCTACGACGACGGCCCCGCCGCGCCTTTCACGTTTCGCGCGGAAACGGCCGCGTATCATCCGCGCGGCGGCAGCATGCGCATCGATGCCCACGACGTGCGGCATGGCTTCATCGCGTTTCGATATGCGGACGCGTTCGTGAGCCGCATCGCCGATCGCAACGCGGAACCGTTGCGCCGCGCGGGCAGCCGCAGCAATCTCGACGCCGATTCGATCCGTCATCTCGTGCGCTATGCGCGTCAGAAGGCGCAACGCGAAGCGAACAAGGTCGATCCGTGGGAGATGCAATGCGTCGCGACGCTCGCGTGGATCGAAACGACGCGCCATCTCGAACGCACGACGCGCGAGCGCAAATCCGCGCTGACGGACGCCGGTTTCGCGACGCTCGAAGCCTATGTCGCCGACAACATCGACCAGAGCCTTTCGTGCGCGGATATCGCCGCGGAACTCGCTCTGCCCGTGCGCGCCGTCTTCGATGGCGTGAAGGCACGCACGGGTCATTCGCTCTATCGTTACGTGCTGGAGAAGCGCATCGGCGCCGCGGCGCGCATGCTGCGTTCGGACGACGCACCGCTCGCCGATGTCGCCGCCGCGTGCGGATTCTCATCGCAGCAACACATGACCGCGCTCTTTTCCGAACGGCTCGGCACGACACCGCTGCGCTATCGCAACGGTGCGGTCTGACGCGCGAGAACGCACGAATCAGGAGGAAACATGGACCTGTTCATGTCGATGGAGGCCTTCGTTCGCGCAGCCGAAGCGCAGAGTTTCGCGAGCGCGGCGCGGCAACTCGGTGTGGCGAAGTCGGTGGTCACGTCGCGCGTGAAGCAACTGGAAGAGCACTTCGGCGTTGCGCTATTTCATCGCTCGACGCGCGCGGTGCGTCTCTCCGAAGTCGGCGAGTCTTACTATCAGGATTGCCTGATGCTCGTCGCGAAAGTCAACGAGTTGTCCGGACGCGCGATTCCCGAAACGCAATCGCTCTGCGGCACGCTCAATGTTCATGTGCTGCCGGGCTTCGCGCTCGGGCATTTCTCGCAGGCGCTGATCGCGTTTCGCGAGGCGCATCCGCGCATCGAGTTCGTCGTGACGGTGAACGATCGCGTCATCGATCCCGTGCAGGAAGGATTCGATCTCGCGTTGCAGATCTATCCGCCCGCATCGAATCTGCTCGTTGAACGCAAGCTTTTTCCGGTGCGCGGCGTGTTGTGCGCGACGCCCGCGTATCTCAAGGAAGAGCCTGCCATCGAAACGCCGCTCGATCTGCTGCGCCACGATTTCGCACGCTATGCGCACTATCCGTGGGGCGACAACTGGCCGCTCATGAAGGGCAACGAGTGTTATGAAATCGCACTCAACGCCGTGCTGAAGACCAACAGCGTGCATCTGCTGCTCGAATTCGCGCGTGCGGGCGCGGGCGTCGTCTATCTTCCGACGATGGTCGCCGCGAGCGATCTGCTCGAGCGTCGCCTTGTGCGCGTGCTCCCCGATTATGCAGCGCCGCCGTTGTGGCTGTCCGCCGTGTATCCGACTTCGCATCGTTCGACGACCAAGGTGAAGGCGTTCGTCGATTTTCTGCGCGAACGTTATCTGAGCGAGCCGCAATGGGACAAGGCGCTCGGCATATCGCCACCCGACGACGAAGAGCGCAACGTCGATGAAGAACTCGGCGACGTGTAATCGCCGCTACAGAACGTAGAGCCACGCGAGCAAGGTGACGATTGAAAAGAGCGTGGACATCGAAATGACTGCGCCGACGACGGCCTTCTCGACGTCGTATTCCGAAGCCAGCACGTAAGCACTTTTCGCGGTCGGCACAGCGGCGCAGACGACTGCCGCGATGGTCGCGTCATGACCGAGTCCCGCCGCGAGGCTCAGCGCATACACGACGAGCGGTACGACTGCGAGCTTTATAACGGTCAGTAGTGCATATATATTTACGCGTCCGCGCAACTCATCGAGCGTCAGGTCGAGGCCGATTGCGAAGAGCGCGCATGGCGTGAGCGCTTCGCCGAGTATCGTGAGAAACGACGCCACCGGCGCCGGCAACGTGAATCCCGCCACTGACCACAGCAGTCCGCAAATCGTCGCGAGAATGACGGGATTGGTCGCGATCTGGCGCATGAGCGCGATCACGTCGATCTTGCGCGATGCATCCAGCCGGCCGATCTCGATCAACACGACGAGCACCGGAAACATGATCGCGCCGACGAACACCGTTGCGACCGCCGCCGCGAGCACGCCGGGCTTGCCGTAGAGCGTCTTCAGGACCGGCAGCGCGACGAAGCCGGTGTTGGTCATCGCGACGGCGGCAGCGAGCATCGCGGCCGATGCGAGACTCGCGCCCCGCGCGATTCGCGCGACGAGCAACACGGCCGCGAAACAGATCATCGAGCCGCCGCCGAACGCGGCGAGAAAGCGCCATTCGAGCAGCGAACGAAGCGATTCGTCGGCGATGGTCAGAAAGACGAGCGCGGGCATCGCGACGTAGTAGGCGAAGCGCATCAGCGACGGCGCCAGCGCGTGCGGCATATAGCCCGACACGCGCGCGATCCATCCGGTCAGGATGATGGCAAAGATCGGGAGAATCATGCCTGCAAGATGCATGGGCGGCTCCGATATCGATGCTGCGCACGGGCGCGGCACGCCCGTTTCCGAATGCGCATCATTATCGGAGAAAATCGTCGCGCGACGCCCGATCTTGCGCAGCCGCGCGATGAACGCCGCTAGCGCGCGCCGAGCAGCGCGCGCGCTTCGTCGCTCGACAGCACACCGCGTCCTTCGCGATTCGCCGCGCTCGCCGCATAGACTTCCTTGCGTGCATGCGTGATGCCGAGCGGCGCGAAGCCATTGGCCGGATTGAACGCGAGCCGGTCGACGCGCGCTTCGTCGTCGGCGGACGGCGGCGCATCGAGTTCGAGTTCACCGATCATCACCATGTCCGACTTCCATGCAACGGATGCATCGTTCACGGGCGTCGTTGCTTCATCGACGAAGAATTGCACGCCGAGCTGCCACTTGACCGGGCCTTGCTCCAGACGATTGAAAATATCGGCGCGCAGATAATTGTCGCCGTGGCGCTCGGCGTTCGTTCCCTCGGGCGTCGACGGATGCGGATGCAGCGAGTATTTGACCGCCGCCTGCCCCAGTTGCACGACCGATCCCCAATAATGCTCCGTCGCCACGCTGGCGACGTGATGCACTCTCGTTTCCTTGAAGAGGATCGCCAGAATCCGCGCGCCTTCGACTGGTCCGAGCCTGGCCATCATCATCTCGCGAAAGCCCTGCGCGATGCCGCTCACCGTTCCCTCGGCCAGCAGCGCGGCGATGATATCGGCGACCGCCATGAACTGCGCCGCGTCGCGGGCGTGCGAGCGGCCGCCTTCGTTCGTCATCAGCAGATCGGTTTCGACGCCCTCCTTCGTGAAGAACTTGAGCGCGATGCCGCGAACGTCGGGCGCCGTATCGGGCTGCGGAGACGGTTGCCCGTTGGAAATGCGACACGCGACGCGGTACGTCGCGCGGCCGCCAGCGAACGGGCCGAACCGTGCAGCCTCTGGAATATACTTAGCAATCCGAATCGTTCCCAATGCGCCGAGCAGTTGCTTCTGATGTTGCGCGCGATCGATCTCTCCGTTCAGGCCCGTGTGTCTGCTGGCGGCGAGCTTCTTCTGCTGCGCGCCGATTGCCGCGACGAGCATCGCGAGCGTAGCTGCATCGTCGAGCTTGTCGGACCAGCCGGTGCCGTCGCTGACTGATTGATTGGAGTTCACCATTAACCTCCGTTCGCGCTTCGAGTGACAGCGCGCTATTCAAGTGTAGTTGCGGTATCTGACGCGCGACCTGGCATCGCGCCCGCCGCGACGCTGCCGTCGGCGCGTGCCGCGAAGTAGCGATAAATCGCGTCGATATGATTCTCGATCAGCGGATTGCCGCGATATGCAGGCATGCCCTGCTCCGGATTGCCGTCGAGAATGGCGGCGATGAAGCGCTCACGGCTTTGTGTGCGTGCAAAGCCGACGATCGACGGCGCGGCGAGTCCTTCATGATCCTTGCCGTGGCAGCGCGCGCAGTCGGCGATGCGCACCGCGCGCCATCCGTCGATCAGCGAAGCGTCGGCTGCGGCGGGCGCCTGAGCATGCGCCGACGACGACACGCCGAACACGCCCGCGATCGCGAAGCGCACCGCTCGTCGCGTCACGATCTGCCTCGATCCGCGATTCAACGCGTGCGCCCGGAAAGCCGGCCGACATACTTCCATCCCTGATCGCGCATCCATACATAGGTGAATCCCGTGGGGCCGTCGATGAAGACGGTCATCGGCCGCTCGCTCGCGGACGCCTCCTTTTGCGGTTCCGTCGACGCCTGCGTGATGTGCGCCTGCGTCGGCTTGAGGTTTGCATCGCGATCGTCGAGGCGCCAGCCGTCATCGTCGGCGTAGATCAGGCGCGACGTTCCGCCCGATGGCGTCTGTACCGTGAGCGCGAGCGGGCCGCCGTCGACGGCGATGGGACGCGCATCGGCATCGTTTCCATTCGTCGCGGCGAAGGTGCTTGCGCACGCCAGTATCGTGATCGCAAGGAACGCCGCGCGGCTTGTCTGATGGGATTTCATTTCGGGTACCTCCTTACGGACCGCGCAATGGCGGCTGTGCAGATGTGCTGATGCATAGAGAACGAACGAAGCCTCGACGAATGTGAAGCCAGAAGACCCGCCGACGACCACGAGCGTCGCGCATGCCGCGCGTCGCAGGCGTTTCGTCGCGGAAGGGAGTTGTCGCGTGGCGCCATCGCCGCGCGTGGCCGATGAGTGGCCGTCTTGTGATGGCCACTACTATCGAACGAACGGTCGTCGGGAAAAACCACGCATTCGGAGGGACAGTACCCCGCCATTGGAGGACTGTGAATGGAAGGCAGCCGGAGGGAAGAGGAAGTGAAATGTCGAAGGCGTCCCCGCCGCCTTCGACACATCGCTACTGGCCGCTATATATATTGCAGCTCAGGCCCGGCGTGCAAAGCTGCATCGTTCCGCCGGTCCAGGCATCGCGCGAGGCGCTGCCGGACTTGCTCGTCGACATCGCTCCGCCGTAGCTGGAATCGTTCGTCGCCGTGCTGCTGTCCTGCGTACTTTGCTGCACGGCGCTGCCTTGCGCCGGCGCCATCTGCATGTCCTGCGTTTGCGCGATGGCGCTCATCGCGAAGACACCGGCGGCCGATGCGGCCAATAGAAGAGTTGCTCTCATCGCCATCACCTCTTGAGTCAGGGAATCGATTGAGGACTGCAAGCTTGCGACGAGCTTGCGAGACGCATGCGGGGACTCGGTCATGGCGCGGGACGACGCACCTTCCGGGCTTCTGATCGAACTTGGCAGGGGCTTGTAAGCTCCGAAAGCGCGTAGCGGGTAGCACGCACTCCTACCGTATACCGCCGATCGTAAAAGTAAATTCCCGATCCACGCATTCCTTTGCCGGCGCGCGTGGCGGGAACTTCGTGAATGCGTTTGCTTAAGCGGTCTGCGATATCGCGCCATGCAAAGCGCTTTCGACGGTAGCGTCCTCGAAGGGTTTGATATATTGGCTTTCCCGCCCGGAAGTTTCTTGCAATGCGCGTCGGCCGCCCCGTCAAACCTCTGCCTCATCCGAACTGCGATTACTGCGGCGCGCCCGCGACACTCGCGCGCGCGGGCGAGGAAGCCTATCCGTACCGCGATGACCACGGCCCGCTGTGGACGTGCGCCAATTGTCAGGCGTGGATCGGCATTTTTCCGCGCAGCACACGCAACGTGCCGCTGGGCCGTCTGGCCGATGCCCGCTTGCGCGATCTGAAAGTGCAATTGCATGCGGCACTCGAACCGCTCGTGCAGGCCAAGGTGCGGCGCGACGGCTGCAATGTTTTCGAGGCGCGTTCGAAGGGAATGAAGTGGCTCGCGCAGGCGATCGGCGTCGAGCCGGAGAAGTGCAGCATTCACACGCTGGACGCCGATCAATGCGAGCGCGCGATTGCGGTCGTCGAACATTTCGAACAGGAACGCACGCGGCACCCTTAAGATTCTGCGGTCGATGAACGTTAACCCAAGAAGGTCAACCATCGATCCTCGCATGTCACGCACTCTTCCCTTTCAGCGCTCGCCCCACGCGACGCGCGCGCGGCTCAGCAAAGCGCAGTTGCTTCCCATCCCGCGCGCAGTGGCGGACGAGCTCGCGCTCGCTGCGCACATGTCGCTGACGGCGTTGCGCTCGGGCGCGCCGGATATCGCGCCGGCGCAGCACATCACCGAGGCGATGTATCTCGCGAAGTTTCTCGCCGAAGCGGGACACGGCGACTTCTCGCACGAAGAGCTGCTTCGCGCGGATCAGTCGATGGCCGCCGTGTTCGATGCCGGCCGCGCATCCGGTACGTGGACGCTCGCGGCGGACGACTTCGAACGGCTCGCCGCGATCGTGTCGCTCTACGATCATCAGTTGCGGCGCGCATCGTTCGCGGCTTTGTCGGTTGCAAGCGATCGGCTCGAGCGCTTCAAGTCCGGCGAGCCGTATCAGCCGATGCACGCGCGCAAGTCGGCGCCGCTCTGACACGCGCGTTCGTCGTCAAAAGGCGGTACGCAAGCCGATCATCACGCTGCGGCCGCCCTCCGGCGCGATATCTCGCACGACCGAACTCGCGTAGCGCACTTCTTGGTTCGTCAGATTCTGGCCGCGCACGTAGGCGAGCCAGTTCGTCGAGCCGTAGCGAAACTTGTACGTGAGGATGACGCCGAGCGTGGTGTAGCTTCCGGTCGGCAGATCGTTTTCCGGCACGCGATGTTGCGCCCACGCGTGTATCAGCTCGGTTCTCGCGCCGTAGGGACCGTACGCGTAGTCGAGCGCGAGCGTCGCGCGCAACGGCGAAATGCGCGGCAGCGCCTCGCCGGTATCGACATTGCGCGCGTGCGTGTAGTCCGCGACGAACGAGACATCGAGCCGCTGTGCGCCCGTGTCGACAACACGCCACGTGCCGTCCAGTTCGACGCCGTAGAACTCCGCGCGCACGCCGCGGTAGACGGCTTCGTTGAGCGCATCGCCGGTGCCGGGCGCGACGGGTTCATCGTCGTCATCGACGAGCCGGCCCGTGTTGAACTCCGTCAGATAGTTGCGAAAGCGGCTGTAGAAGACGCCCGCGCTCGCCTTGTTCGGGCCGCTCGCGAAGCGCAGCGACAGATCCGTCGAGATCGCTTTCTCCTTCTGTGCTTCCGGATTGCCGATGAGGTACTGGCCGGTCGCATCGTGCGGGCCGTTCGAGTAGAGCTCGTAGTACGTGGGCGCGCGCTCGGTGTACGCGACGTTGCCGGCCAGGCTCCACACGGGATTCAGCCTGAAGAGCGCGCCGGCGGACACGCTGCCCGCGTTGAAGTCGCGCTTCGGCGAGCCGGCAAACTTTTCGTCTCCGCCGGACGTCGGGTCGATGTTCACATGTTCGTAGCGTGCGCCGATGCTCAATTTCAGCGCGTCCGTCACGTTCCACTCTTCCAGTCCGAAAAGCGCCGCGTTGGTCGTCTGCGATGTCGGCACGAGCGCTTCATCGCCGAGCGCCGAGAACGTGTTCTGACTGAGTTGCAAGCCGATCGCGCCGTCGAGCGGACCGATCTTTCTGTGCCGCGCTTCGATGCGCGCCTCGTAGCCGTGATTGCGGAAGGTCGTGCCGGTTTCGCCGTCGTCGATCTCCTTGTGCTCGTAGTCGGTGTAGGCGAAGTCGATCTTCAACTGGCTGAACGGCCCTTGCAGATTCCGGATCTCCGACGCCGCCGCGATGTGATCCTGATGCATGCGCAGGCGGACATCGTCCTCGGCGACGGAACCATAGTTCGCCTCGTAACCGTTGTAGCTCACGCCCGCGTAGCCATCCGCCCACGTATACGACGAGCCGATGGCGCCGCCATGCCAGCGGCCGTCGCTGTTCGGAATGCTGCCGTAGGGCTGCGGAAGATCGGGGCCGTCGAGTGCACGTTGGGCGGCGGAATGCGCGAAGCCGGGGATGCGCTCATTGCTGGTCTCGCGATCGAAGGCATCGACGTGAAACGCGAATCGACCGTTGCCGCCCTCCACCTGCGCGGCGCCGGCGCGTGCGTCGTTGGCGCCGCCGTAGCTGGCATCGACTTCTCCGGACACGCCTTCGATCGCTTCGCGCGGAATGCGGTTGTCGATGGTGCTCACCACCCCGCCGATGGCGTTGCCGCCATAGAGCAACGCGGCCGGTCCCCGGACGATTTCGACGCGTTCCACGGACATCATGTCTTGCGGCACGGCGTGATCGTACGACAGGGACGACGCGTCATATGCGGCTACGCCGTTTTGCAACAGACGGATGCGGTCGCCGTCCATGCCGCGGATGATCGGGCGTCCGACCATCGGACCGTAGGTTGTGGTCGAGACGCCGGGGAGGCCGTTGAGCGTTTCGCCGAGAGAGTCGGCGCGTCGTAGTGCGAGCGCGTTGCCGTCGAGGGTGCTCGTCGGGGAGACGAGTGCGTAGGAGCCGAGTGGGTTTGCGGTGATGAATATCGGGTGGATCGGGGTGTCGGGGATTGTTTCAGATTGGGCTCGGGCAAGGGTTGAGAGGAGAAGCGCGGTCCAAGGGAGGAATCTGGACGCGGGTACGACGGCGGTTGGTTTGGGTCGGGTCACGTGATTTTATGTGATGCTATAACGTTGCAATACTTGCTTGTTTTTCGGATCACGGGAAATGTGCATTCTGATTCTGCTGGTAATGATATAACGTATCATTGCAAAACGGTAGTCGCGGCGCAAGCTGATGCAGATACGGAATGTGTATCGTTCGTTACAGAGGGAAGTCGAGACTTGTCATCGGAGCTGTACGGCTCGTCCTCTTTAGCGTTACCAGTGTGCGATGAGCCGCTTTTCGTGAAACATTTTCGCTATATGTCTATTAAGTCATTGATAATAAATTGGTTTATTGTCGCAGATTATCTGCAGCATTGTTTCACGATGAATGTGCTCTCATTTGACGCTGATACCGATGCCAGTGTGGCAATGAAGTACCGAAATCCTTCATCGCGCCAATAAGCTTGGCGGCACATCCATACTGTGGAGTTCATAATCGTCATCCCTGCGAGCAACGGATAAGACCTCCATTCAGCTTTGCCGCGGCATTCATGCTGAACTCCATCGCCGTCGATTAAATGTTTTTCGCACCGAGTTCGCGGCGGTGTTCAAAGATCCCCACGCAGCGGCAGCCGCCATTCATCATTCTTGGCCGAGAAAGTCCTGGTTAGGGTTTGGGTAAAAAGAGCCGCTCGCGCATCGTGCGATGAATTGGTTTTGCTGCAGTCGCCCCCGGCGGCTTCGTCATTTCTCGAGCCCTTCTGCGCCAAACTGGTTTCGTGGGGCCTTGCTGCGGGATTATCGGCGAGGTTGAAATGCGCCCCCAACGCACGAACCCTGCATCCTCCAGGGGAGGATCCATTCGCAGTAAGGATTTCGGTCGATCAGTCGACCGGTCGCAAACTCGATTAGCTGCCGAAGTCCCTTATGCATCTGCGTGTTCGAGTTGATCTTTTCCTGATTGAGATTCAGCTGGATGAACTGGCCGCGGGTGTTAGTGTTGATGAATCGAAACTCCCCTGCATTTGCGCTGGTCCACTGTTTTTGTCATCACTGTCCGAATTCGGACACTATCCGCCGTCGAGTTGCTGGCCTCACGACCAAGCGTTATCGCGGTCTTGCCGCGCGCAGGTATGTTTCGTTGACTTCAGACTTGGGGACCGGTGTCTGGGCCGGGGCCCAAACCGCACGGCAGGGCGTTCTGCGGTCTTGTCGCTTCTTCGGAACTCAGAAAAAAACGCGTCGAGGCGAGGCGGATGCACACTCGGAGTGAAGGATTTGCGCACGTCCAACGAAGCAGCCCAGTACACGTCGATTTGCTCGAAGCCAACGCGCGTATCGGAGTGTCCGAATTCGGACACTAGCTGTCGGCCTCGCCGGCGCGCCTGGAGCCCCCACGATTCGACAGTCACGCCACTGTCCGAATTCGGACACTCTTCTCATGGCCCAATCCGCACCGACAGACCGACAAAACAGGGACCCAAAAACCGCGGGCATAAAAAAACCCGCCGGAGCGGGTTGCTGAGGGAGGTCACTCGGACCGAATAGAGAACATCTTCCCTATATGCTCGCGAAGTTGATTCTCTTGCTCCTCGGTCATCACGCCGGCCTTGAATTTGAACGTAAGCCCCTTGACGTCCTTCGTGATGCTTCCCGCTTGCACTTTCCCCGCAAAAATCTTGAGAATGCTCCGCCCTCCGGCATCCGTCGCCGACTCCCCGCGACTCGCTTGAGCGCTCAGACTCGCCGCCACTTTCGTTTGAACAAGATCGCCCGACAGAACCAGCGGCCACAATTCCTGAAACGCCTTGATTCCCTGTTCGCCGCTCTTCTTGAGCGCGTTGACGATATCCTGCGCCGACGATGCACCAAGCACCGAAGGATTCAAATCCAGATCCCGCTTCACAAAATCCGGGAGAGCGTCGTATGCGAGAAATCGATAAAGGTCGCTTCGCGTGATACCCATCGCTTCTGCCAGCCGCGTCCGATTAGGAAACTCGGATTCAGCGCGTCGAATCGCGATCGCGATTTCATAATCGGATAGATCGTCGCGCGTGACGTTTTCCATCAGCGCTAACGCGGCCATGTCCTGATCAGTGCAATCGATAACGACCGACCGAACCGTTGCCTTGTTGACCAGCTTGTGCGCTCGCCAACGTCGCTCGCCAGCCACCAGTTGGAACGATTCCCCGACACGTCGAACCGTCACCGCCTGTAGCAACCCAACCTCATTAATCGAGCGCGCCAGTTCCGCAAGCTTGGTCTCGTTAAATTGGCGACGCGGTTGCCACGGGTTCGGCACGATGGCGTCGACAGGAATCTCCGTCTCGACACCCCGAGCTTCGAGCTCTTGAATCCGAAGTTGAGCGGCAGCCAATGCGCTCGTGATGCCGGGCATCGTCTGCGGACCGCGGTTCGTTTTATCCTTTTTGTTCTCGCCCTTGAAGTCCGCAGGCTTCGGAAGGTTGGCCGTCTTGGCCATGAGCTGCTCTCGGATGTTATTGCTCATGCCGACTCCTTCCATGATTTGACGAACATATCATCCAGCCATTTGGCATATTGCATCATGGGCTGTCGCACCCGCTGCAGCGATTTCGCTGTCGAATGTGTGCTGACGACATCGAGAGCAGTCGAGAAGGACAGCGCTCCGCCACTCATCACCGAACTGGCCGGAATCTCGAACGGATCGAGCCAACGACCATACGCGCTTTGCGCCCACTGTCGTACCACCGGCGCCGATGACGTCTTTCCGTAATCAACCTTTGACAGCAGGATCGAAATGAAGTCGTAGACCTTGTCTTCCTCATAAGGAAGAAAGTCCTCCGCGACATCGGAGAACAGCCGCCAAAATGCGAGCGAGCTAATGAAGTCGAGATTCTCCGGAATCATCGGCATCAAGAGTGCGTCGGCGGCGAGCAGCGCGTTCAAGTTCATGTACGAGAGTGACGGCGACGTATCGATCAGAATGTAGTCGTACTGCGATCGCAGCGGTTCGAGTCCCTCGCGCAAGACAGCCCAGAACCGGTATCCCTGTATCGTCTTTTGACGAGCGGGGAGAAGGAACTCGGCGCCATACAGGAATGTGTGGCCGGGGATAATGTCGAGGCCGTCCCAGTAGGTCGACTGCACGCTCGCGCCGAGGCCGCCTTCGACGTTCTGGTCGTATATGTAGGGCAGCACAGTATCGTCGCCGGAGATTTCCTTCTCGGCATAGAGACCGCACAATTCCGATGCCGAAGCCTGCGGATCGAGATCGACGAGCAGCACCTTGCGGCCCAGAAGTGTCAGCGCCTGAGCGAGGCAAACCGTCGTGGTGGTCTTCGCCGAGCCACCCTTCAATTGAGCTGTTGTGAGAACCTTCCCTCTGAACGCCCCGTCGTTGTCGTCGAGGCGCGTCTGGTAAATATCAGACGCCATCTTTACCCAGACCCGCACTTCGGGCAGCGTGAACGTACGGCTGCGGCCGCTACCATTGAGTGTGCCGCTTGGCAGTCCACCCTCGCCTTTAGTCACCAGATATTGAATCTGCTGCCGAGTCAGATTGCACATCTCGGCCAATTCACTAATGGTGTAGTAGGGTGCCAGCTTGCGCGGGCGGGGGGCAAGGATCTGTTCCCGAAGGTTATCCGAGAAGGGTTCGAGGTTATCCGCGAATTCCGCGACTTCGCGGAGCGTGACCTTCCGGTTCTCCATAGGTAGCGTGCCTACGTTTGCCATTCTGCGCTTTCTCCAAGTATTGACGTCGAAGCGCAGAATACACGAATACGCGTAAACAAGGTTGTACTGCGCAGAGTTTTGACCGTCCGGCTATCACTCATTTCACAACCGATTGATTTATCGACGTTTTTTGCGCTGTAGAAAATGCCGCGTGGGCGTTCCGAAACCGCCGCGTTTCTTAAGCGTTTTAAACGACGAGACGGCCGTGCCATTCAGCACAAAAACCACCCCGAGGGCGGTTTTTGTGCCACGCATACAGATCAAATTTTATAAAGCAAATTCAAGCACTTAGAAGATGGAAAACAGCCGGGCTGCGTAAACTGCAACCGCAGTTCGTTTTGTTTTTTGTAAACCTAGACCCGCCAACCTACAAACAGGGTTCCCACTTTCCCTTGAAAAACAACGACAAACCCTGTGGATAGGGACGCTTTTTGTGATGCACAGGACGGTTTTTGTGCTGAAAAATCCGCAAATTGGGCAGCGGGGGGCGGAATTTGTGCAGAGCAGGACGGAAATTGTGCTCGCATCAGCAGAAGGGGGCGCTTTTTGTGCAAATGCCATGAGGTAACACGGGGGTGGTTTTTGTGTTGACACCCCCTGCTCGCCTGATAGAGTGCCGGGGATCGAAGCCGAATCCGAAGCATGGAAAACCAAGACCTCACTGTCACGCCGCAGCAACTGGCGCTGGACATTTATGAAGACATGTCCGGACAAGGATCGGCGATCTGCGAGTCGACGAGGGACATTGGTTTCCTGCGCAACAACATCTTCACGCGGGTCGGCGGGCTAGGCATCGCCGCCCGGCGCGTGCTCGATGCGGCCTATTTCATTGTCGCGACGAAGGCACCCGAAGAGCTCATCGACGATAAGGTCTACACCTTCACGGCCGACGTCAACTACTTCAAGTGGCTGATGCGTTACGACAGCCGCAATCACAGTCATCTGATCGCGCAGATGCGAGCCGCAGCTCGGGCACGCGTCGAAATCATGACGGCGCCGTCGATCGAGGAACTGACCGAAAAGGACTCGTGGGGCACCATCAGTCTGCTGGGCGACTGCTACATCGAACGCAATGTCGTTTGCGTCCTGCTTTCGGGGCGCGTCATCAAATATCTGATCAGTCCGTACAAGGCTCACTGGTTGAGCCTGCGTGCATCGACGGCCTTTTCGCTCTCGCTCGCCCGTGCGATCTACGACCGCCTCATCCCCTGCGAAGGTCACGGCGTCACCGAGTGGTTCGCTTTCGACGACGTGCTTGAGTGGCCGGGAAAGGTCGGCGAATCGCGCAAGGAAGTGAAGGAATTCAAGAAGCATTTCCTCACGCCCGCCATCGACCAGCTCAATGAAGTGTCCGACTTCGATGTCAGTTGGGAGCCCAACGCCGATCGCGTCGCCGCGGACAAGCTGAAAATCCGTTTCCGCTTCACGAAGAAGCAGGGCGCCGATGCAGCGCGCGCCGGCATCCAGGATTCGATGTACCTCCTCCTGCACAACGAATTCGCCTTCGATACCCCCGACTTCGAGCGTCTCGCGAAGCGCCGCGACGTGTGGACCGACGAGCGGCTCGAGCAAGCGATCGAGTACACGCGCCACAAGCTCAACGAAGGCAAGGTGACGGTCAGCCCGCGCGGCTATCTGTTCAAGGCGCTGGAGGGGAATTACCGCATCGGCGAAGCGGACCGGAAGATGGCGTCGATCAAGGCGAAGCAACTCGAGGACGAAGGGAAGCAACGCCGCTCACGCGATACGACGCAGGCCAAACTCGAAGCGAGCATTCAGGCGCAGAACGATACGGCCAGGGCCAAGATGAGCGAGGAGATTCGCGCCGGCCGCGACTACTTCGAATCGGTCGATGCGCCCGCGCGCAAGGAGTTGTGCCACTCGTTCGTGAGCCAGTTGATTCCGCAACGGCTTATCGAGAAGCAGGGCCTTTCACGCGAAAGCCTGAGTGCCGATAACATTCTCACGGTCAATCGCGTGGTCGCTGACGCCTTCTGTTCGCATGTCTACGCGAAGATGAAAAAGGCACGTGTGAGCAGCAGGATCTGAATCTCGCGAAGCATCGCGAATTCATTCGAAGTCCGAATCATTCGTCATTTCGACGCTGAACCAGCTTCAACGGCTTTTGACAAGCCGCGAGCAGAGCGCCCGCCGTCAGCACGAGCGCGGAATAGACGAGGCCGCGCGTCAGCCCCGCGCTATCCGACACACGTCCGATCACGACCGGACCGACGATCTGCCCGAGCGCGAACACGATCGTGAATGCATTGATTCCTCTTGGCCACTGAGCCGCCGGCAAGTTGTGCCGCACGAATGCCGTCGTCGATGCCACCGCCGACAGAAACGTCGCGCCGAACAGCGTGCCCGACACGAACGCCGCGAACGGATGCGCGAGCATCGCGGGAATGAGCGTCGCCGTCGCGAGCAGGCCGTTGAGGATCGCGAGCGCCTGCCCGCCGCGCATACGGTCGAGCAGCCCCGACCACATCCGCGCCGACACCACCGTCGCCACGCCGAGCAGGATATAGAAGCCGGTCACCACCGTCGCGCTCATGCCCGCGTTGCGAAGCAGGGCGACGATGAACGTCATGTAGCCGATATACCCGATGCCAAAGCACGCGTATCCGGCGAGCGCGAGCGCGAAACGCCGACGTTGGACCGGCGTGCCCGATGCGGCTTGAGCGCCATGACGCGCCGACGCAGGCGGTTGCGCGGACTCTATTCGCCGCGCCGCCCAGATCGCGGCGCCGGAGCACGCGGCGCAAGCCGCCGCGAGCGCGAACCACGCGAAGCGCCACCCGTGCGCGACCGGCAGCACCGTGAGCGGAACGGCGATCGACGAGATCACGATGCCCCAGCCCGTGCCGCCGTAATAGAGGCCGATCACGAGCCCGGCATCGCGCGGCGATATCGATGCAAGCCGCGCCGCGAGCACGCCGCCGCTCACGAACACGAGCGCGCTGCCGATGCCCGTCGCGACGCGCAACGCGAGCAGGGCGTCGGTATCGGTCGTGGCGCCGCTCGCCGCCATCAGAAGCGCCGTGAGCGCGCAGCCGGCGACGAACAGCGTGCATGACGGCAGGCGTATCGACAATCGCGAGAACGCCAGCGCGCCGAGCAGATAGCCGAATGCGTTCGCCGTGTTCATCGCGCCGGCCTGGGCGAAGTTCCATGCGAGATCGAGGCGCATCGGCGGGAGCAGCAGCGCGTAGGAAAAGCGCGCGAGCCCGAGCGCGATGGCGCTGCCGAGCGACAGCGCTATCGCGAGAAGCAGCGCCTGGCTGCGACCGGCCGCCTCGTCCCCGGCCAGTTCCTTGCGAAGTTCTCCGTTCGCATCGTCACGCTGTATCACGCTCTTGTCGTCCTCTAATGGCGATTCGTCTTGTTGTCGTGCCGTCGATCTGCGGCCCTATGGTATCGCGCGGATCGGTCACATTGCTTACACAAGCCGTGGCTATGCTTCGCAGCGCTGTATCGATCTGCGCGACCCTGCCGGAGAAGCCGATGTCGACTGTTGCAAGCCGCCACATCCTCGTGGCGTGTTTCGTCGTGTGCGTCTGCGCAAGCGTTTGCGGATGCGGCGAGCGCGCGGCGCAAACATCGACACCCGTCGACGCAACGAACGACGCGCCCGCCGCGACTCAAACGAGCGAGCTTCAGGACTGGGCAAAGCAGGCCACGACCCGCGCATCCGATCAGCCCACGCAACCCGCAATGGCACGAGCCGCATCGGAGCCGCTCGCGACGCCGGTGATTCACACTGTCGACTGACCCTTCCTTTCACTTCCCCGCCAACACGAATGAAAAACAAGAACCGTCGTGACTTTCTGCGCGCGGCCGTCGAGGCCGCAGGCGCGACCGCCGCGTTGAACGTGATGCCGCTCGGCATTCGCCAGGCGCTCGCGATTCCCGCGAACAATCGTCATGGATCGATCGAGGACATCGAGCATATCGTCGTGCTGATGCAGGAGAACCGCTCCTTCGACCATTACTTCGGCACCTTGCGCGGCGTGCGCGGCTTCGGCGACAAAAGCGCCGTGACGCTGCCGAGCGGCAAGCCGGTTTTCAATCAGCCGATCGCGGCCGGCGCGGGCGAAGTGCTGCCGTTTCATCCGGACGCATCGAACCTCGGCCTGCAATTCCTGCAGGATCTGCCGCACGGCTGGACGGACGGGAAGGGCGCATTCCACGGCGGTCTCTACGACCAGTGGGTGCCGTTCAAAGGCACGACGACGATGGCGCACCTGCAACGCGACGACATCCCGTTCCACTATCAGCTCGCCGACGCCTTCACGATCTGCGACGCGTATCACTGCTCGACCAACACGTCGACCGATCCGAACCGCTATTACATGTGGACGGGCTATGTCGGGAACGACGGCACGGGCGGCGGCCCGGTCGTCGACAATGCGGAAGCGGGCTACGGCTGGTCCACGTTTCCCGAAGTGCTGGAGCGCGCGGGCATCTCGTGGAAGGTCTATCAGGACATCGGCAACGGGCTCGATGCGAAGAACGCCTGGGGCTGGACGGACGACGCGTACATCGGCAATTACGGCGACAACTCGCTTCTCTACTTCACGCAGTATCAGAACGCGCAGCCCGGCACCCCGCTCTATGAAAAGGCGCGTCGCGGCACGAACGCGGCCGCCGGCGACGACTACTTCTCGATCCTGAAGCGCGACGTGCAGGCCGGCACGCTGCCGCAAGTCTCGTGGATCGTCGCGCCCGAGGCGTTCTCAGAGCATCCGAACTGGCCCGCGAACTACGGCGCCTGGTACGTCGATCAGGTGTTGCAGGTGCTGACATCGAACCCGGATCTGTGGAGCAAGACAGCGCTGCTCATCAACTACGACGAGAACGACGGCTTCTTCGATCACGTCGTGCCGCCGTTTCCGCCGGCTTCCAGCGCGAACGGCCTCTCGACCGTCGATACCAGCGCGGAAATCTTTCCGGGCAGCGCCAAATACGCGAGCGGACCGTATGGCCTCGGCGCGCGCGTGCCGATGCTCGTCGTGTCGCCGTGGTCCAAGGGCGGCTGGGTGTGTTCCGAAACCTTCGACCATACCTCGGTGATCCGCTTCATCCAGAAGCGCTTCGGGCGCGCGCACAGTCTCGCCGAGCCGAACATCTCGCCGTGGCGCCGCGCGATTTGCGGCGATCTGACGTCCGCGTTCGACTTCCGCAATCCGAACAGCGCGATGCCCACGCTGCCGGGCACGAGCGGCTACGTTCCGCCCGACAAGCTGCGCCATCCGGACTACGTGCCCGTTCCGCCCGCGGCGCAGGCGCTGCCGAAGCAGGAGTCCGGCGTGCGCGCCGCGCGCGCGTTGCCGTACGAGCTTTTCGTGCGCACGCGGGCGGACGCATCGAAAGATACCGTTTCGTTCGATTTCATCAACACGGGCAGCGCGGGCGCCGTCTTTCTGCTCTATCGCAACGCCAGCACGGATGCGCCGCGCACCTACACGGTCGAAGCGCGCAAGCGCCTCGCGGACCGCGTCGCGGCGAATCCGGACGGCAGCTTCGATTTCGTCGTGCATGGCCCCAATGGGTTTCTGCGTCGGATCGCGGGTAAAGCGCTCGCGCAGCAGCACGGCTGGTGGTCACGCGAGCAGGCCGCGCCGGACGTCGTGGAAGGGTACGACGTCGCGAACGGCAATCTGCAACTGCGGCTCGCGAATCGCGGCACGGCCGCGTGCACCTTCAGCGTGGTCAATGCCTACGATCCGTCGAAGACGATCACGCGACGCGTACGCGGCGGCGACACCGCGCAGCTCTACCTCGATCTGCGCGATGCGCATGGCTGGTACGACATCGACGTCACGGTCGACACGGATGCCGCGTTTCTCCGACGCCTCGCCGGTCACGTCGAGACCGGCCGCGACAGCATGAGCGATCCCGCTTTCGGAGCCTGACGTCGCGCGAGAAACACGGTAAGCATTGCCGGCCGCGCGCGCTCGAAACCTGCGCGCGGCCGCGTCCCGGCATCGCAATTTTCCCGTCATCCGCTGCACAGGCGGCTCTCGGGCCTTCCGGCCCACTCCCACTAGTCTGCCATTGCGGGCGTTTTTTCCGATGACGCCTCGTCGTGCAGCGCACATACGTGGGCGATCACGCATTGCGAAGCGTCTCGAACCCTGTGAAGATCGAACGTGCACGCCAATTCACGCCTGAGATCGACGCGACGATGAAATCAAAATGGCACGTCGCGCGTCGTATCGCACGTCAATCCAACAACGAATTGGAGTGCAACACGGAGACGGGGATGAGAGAACGAGCAACTGTGCTGCTGGTTCGTCGCCAGTCAGTGCTGCTGGTCCGGGAGCGTGGCGGACCGTGGTTGCTGCCAGGCGGAACGGTGGCATTCGACGAATTGACGATTGTCGCAGCGATCCGAGCGCTGCACGAAGACACCGGCGTGGAGGCGAGCGCCGCCGCGTTTCTGTTTCAGCAGGCGTCGGCGCATCATATGCATCATGTTTTCCGGATCGCGATACCGGACGAGGTGCATCTGAGGCCGAAAGCCGGCGGCCGGTTCCACGAATTGCTGTGGGTCGAAGCGGCTCAGCTCGCGCATGTCAGCGCGACGCCGGGCACGCGCGCCATCCTGAGCCGGGCGATGGGCGGCAGCCGCGAGTCCGCGCGGCACGCGTGGAATCATCGCGACGACGAAGCGGAAGTGGCGGCGGGCTTCGGCAGGCGCGGGCGCTGAATCGCATCGTCTTTTCGTCAGATCGGACGATTTTTCTCGTCTGTTCAAAGGCGTGGGCGCATATTTTGCCGAAAAATGAATACTTTTTCGGCGAAGTTGCGCCTATGCTTACGTTGGAATGGTTGCTGGCAGTCCGGCGTGTGGTGGCTGGGCGCTTGCCGCAATCCTGAGCAACGGAAGCATTCGCCCTTTGGCAGGCGGAGGAACCCATGAAGCTCATCAGTATGTTCGCCGGGACCGTCGGATTCGTGGCCGTGGTGAGTCTCTCGTTGCTGGCTGTCGCGGACATTCTTTTGACAACGTCCGAGAAACCGGCCGAGAAAGAACGACTCGCGTGAAATGCGTTTCCGTCTACCTGACCGATTAATTGTCGGTCAAATAGATGTGGCTGTCGGCGCCCGGTCGAATATCAGGCTCGGGCATTCGAATGGTGCAATGCTGTCTTTCGAAATCCGCCTCGATCGAATAAATAATGGTGCTTCGATTGCCGATTTAATCGCGGATGCCACCGCCCGCACGCTGCCTGGGGCGCATCGCGCCGCGCCGGGCGGGCACCTCACAGGGGAGCGGGGCGCACGGTCGGTGGAACAGATGCGCTTTCACCCTTTTGTTCAGGGATTTGCACGCGCAGGGTTTGTCCGAAAATCATCCATATGGGTCCGTGAAGTCAGAATCAGTCGAATTGCGATGTGATATAATCGGTAATAATTAAAAACATCATTCGGCCAAAACTTTCAGCAGCGGGATTTATCAAATGCTTGATTCAACGCGGACGAGCGCGGAGGAAGCATGTCGGTAGGCGGTGTCATAGGCGCAATTGTTTTTTTCGCAATAATCGGTCTCGCATTGCTGGCCGTGTTCGAAATTATCTTTTCGCCTTCTTCCAAGCATAAGGCAGATGAAATGAGCAAGCCTGCTCACAAGCGGCCCACGTGGTATCGCAGGCGCGAAGTCGCCGTGCGCCGTGACGAACCCTGACCCAGGACCAATTTTCCCGTTCCGCCAACAAGTTAGGTCTTCCGCCAGATCCGCGAAGCGCGCCGCTCCGAGCGCGCCGGCCCATGCGCCGCGCCGTCGATATCTGCACAGCCGTTCAAAATCCCTCGCATTATTTAGCTGTCGCAACTGTGTGCGATAGCGCACCGCAAGCACCTTCCCCAGACTCTAGTCTTTCTTCGCCGGCATCATCATGAAATGTATGTTCATCATTTCGAAAGCGCCGGACTACAACACATATAAAGACAGTTAAGCGCTTAGCTAAAGATCGCAATTCGATCGACTGGCGAATCCGCTGCTGTCTGAGGGAAAGAAAATGGCGCAAACCGCATATCCTTCCGTGCTCGAGTGGTGGACGCGCATCGAAAAGCGGCTCTATGGTGACTCCGTCGAGGCACCACGAGGCGACGTTCACGCGCGTGCTCCGATCATCGTGCTGTACGACGGCTATGAGAACATCGAAGCGCTGTGGAGGGCGCTTCTCCAATGCCGGACGCCGCATATCCAGATCGTCTGGAAGTCACCCGAGTCCGGCGAAATGAGACTGCTCGCCGAATCCTATGTCGCGATTCCGGAGAAGCTCTTCTTCCAGAAGTCGCTTCAGACGAGTCTGCGGCGCGTCGCCGTGCTCATCGACCGGGCGCAGAAGCGTCTCGAGGCCACCGCGTCCGTGCGCGAGCTTCCGCTCGTCAAGGCGAAGTCGCGGCCGGCACAGCTGTCGCCGTTCACGTCGGCGTTCTTCGGGCTGCGGCATCTCGGACGCAAGGTGCTGAACCAGCCGCTCAAGCTGCTCGTTCAGCGCGGACATTGGGTGCTGGCGTATCGCCGCACCGACACGCCCGCCGAGCCGCGCATCGAGAGCGGCGCCGATGGCGACGAAAGCCGCAACTGGGTCACGCTGCCCGGCATGACGTCGCAATTCCATGCCGATCCGTTCCTCTGGCGCGGCAAGAACGGCGACTACCACCTGTTCTTCGAGAGCCTGCCTTACGACACGAATCGCGGCACGATCAGCCATATCGCGTTCGATCCCGCCACGCAGACATGGCAGGAGACGCCGCGCGTCGTGCTCGACAAGAGCTATCACCTGTCGTACCCGTTCCTCTTCGAGCATGAGGGCGAGGTCTTCATGATTCCGGAGACCTGCGGCAATCGCACGATCGAGATGTATCGCGCCGCGGCATTTCCGACCGACTGGGTGCTGCACAAGGTGATCATGCGCGACGTCGTCGCGGCCGATACGACGCTTCATCACGACGGCAAGACGTGGTGGATGTTCACGAGCATGACGGAGGATGGCGGATCGAACTGGGACGAACTGTCGATTTTCTATTCCGACAGCCCGTTCGGCGAATGGACCGCGCATCCGATGAATCCGGTCGTCTCGGACTGCCGTCTCGCGCGCATGGCCGGCAACCTGTTCAAGGATGGCCAGAACCGCCTGATTCGCCCCGCGCAGAACTGCGAGCGCGAATACGGCGCGGCGCTGACTTTCCGCGAAATCACCGAGCTCACGACGACGACCTACGCCGAGCGCACGGTGTCGGTTCGCACGCCGCCGCGCGGTCATCAGGGGCTGCATACGTGGAATGCGGTCGGCGGGATCACGGTCATCGATCTCAAGACGCAACTGCGCAAGTGGAATCCGTGGCGCGGCGCGATGAGGCGTGCGTGACATCCACCGGAGGCGCCCGGGGAGGACGACCGGCGTGTGGCACGTCGCACAGTGCGTGCCACCGCGCCGGCTTACATTGATGACTCGCCGGAGCGTGTTCCGGCGAGGCAGCCCATCGTCATAAAACACACCCGTCAGCACAAGCATTGCCGCCAGCGACGCGCGTCGGTTGCCTGGAGACGGGCCCATCGTAGAAAAACGGCAGCCGGGACCATGAAGCTCCTCCATGTCATCGTTGCGCTCAATGCGGACGGCGCTGAACGCATGCTTCAGCGCCTCATCGAGTCGCATATCGAACATCCGCGGTTTCGTCACGTCGTCTGCTCGCTGACGACGACCGGCAAGATCGGCGAAGAACTCGCCGCGCGCGGCATCGAAGTGCATAGCCTCGGCATGAAATCCCCGCTCGGCTTTCCGCGCGCGTTGATGCACCTCGTCAAGCTGATTCGCGAAGTGCGTCCCGACATCATTCAAACGTGGATGTATCACGCCGATTTTCTCGGCGGCCTCGCCGGACGGATCGCGGCGCACAAGCGCATCGTCTGGGGCGTGCGCACCACCGATGTCCGATCGGGCGGCTCGCGCGTGACCGTGCTGCTGCGCAAGATCTGCGCGTGGCTGTCGTACTACGTGCCGCAGACGATCGTCTGCGCGGCCGAAGCATCGCGACGCGCTCATGTTTCCGTCGGCTATGACGCGAGCCGCATGATGGTCGTGCCGAACGGATTCGACGTCGCGCGCCTGTGCGCCACGCCCGAACAGCGCAGCGCGATCCGCGAGCAATGCGGCTTCGACGAGCGCGCGGTCGTCGTCGGCATTCTCGGGCGCTTTCATCCGGTGAAGGATCATCAGAATTTCGTGCGCGCGGCGGGCATGCTCGCCGCGCGCCATCCCGACGTGCGCTTCATGCTGGTCGGCCGCGATCTCGACGCGAACAATCGCGAGCTCGGGGACTGGATCGCGCAGACGGGATTCGCCTCGCGCTTCGTGCTGCTCGGCGAGCGGCGCGATGTGCCCGCGTGTCTTTCCGCGATGGACGTGTTCTGCCTGTCGTCGCGCACGGAGGGCTTCCCGAACGTGGTCGGCGAAGCGATGGCGATGGCGCTGCCATGCGTCGTCACCGACGTGGGCGATGCGGCCATGCTCGTCGCCAATACGGGCGTGGTCGTCGAGAAGGAAAACAGCGACGCGCTCGCGGCGGGGCTCGACCGTATCGTCGACATGAAACCCGACGAGCGCATCCGCCTCGGTCAGCTCGCGAAGGCGCGCATCCACGCCGAATTCACGATGATGCGCGCGCGCGAGCGTTTCGAAGATATCTACCTGCGGCTCGTCGAAGAGAAATGAGCATCGCATCAGCGTGGCCTATGGCCGCATCGTAAGGAGAACGAACATGTGCGGTATCGTCGGCTTTCTGGGTGGACGCGGCTTCGGCCCGGACGACTCGAAGACAACGGTGCGTAAGATGGCGCTGGCCATCGCCTATCGCGGGCCCGACGACGCGGGCGAGTGGACTGACGACCTGCGCGGCATTGCGCTCGGTCATCGGCGGCTGGCGATCATCGATCTTTCGTCGGCAGGGCATCAGCCGATGGCGTCGAGCAGCGGGCGTTATGTGATCGCCTTCAATGGCGAGATCTACAACCACCTCGATCTGCGCGATGAACTCGAAGACACGCAGCGCGCGCCCGCGTGGCGCGGCAGCTCCGACACCGAAACGCTGATCGCGGGCTTCGATGCCTGGGGCGTTCAGGCGACGATCGAGCGTGCCGTCGGCATGTTCGCGTTCGCTGTGTGGGACCGGCAGGAATGCCAGCTCACGCTCGCGCGCGACCGGCTCGGCGAAAAGCCGATCTACTACGGCTGGCAAGGGCAGGGCGACGACGCCGTGTTCCTGTTCGGCTCCGAGCTCAAGGGACTGCGTGCGCATCCCGCGTTCGATAACAACGTCGATCGCGGCGCATTGACGCTGCAGATCCGCCACGGCTGCGTGCCGTCGCCGTATTCCATTTTCGACGGCATCCGCAAGCTCGAACCGGGCAAGATGCTCACAGTGTCGCTCGAACGGCGCGAGCCGCGCGTCTGGGCCTACTGGTCGGGCGTCGAAGCGGCTGTGAACGGCGCTGCGCGCGGCTTCGCGGGCAGTCCGGAAGACGCCGTCGATGAACTGGAGCACTTGCTCACGGACGCGATCCGCCAGCAGATGCTCTCCGACGTGCCGCTCGGCGCGTTCCTGTCGGGCGGCGTGGATTCGTCGACGATCGTCGCGTTGATGCAGAAGCAATCGTCGCGTCCGGTCAAGACGTTCACCATCGGCTTCAATGAAAGCGACTTCGACGAGGCCAAGCTCGCGAAGGCGGTCTCGGCGCATCTCGGCACCGAACACACCGAGATGTATGTGACCGCGCGCCAGGCGCTCGACGTCATTCCGCGCCTGCCCGAGCTTTACGATGAGCCGTTCGCGGATTCATCGCAGGTGCCGACCTTTCTCGTTTCGCAACTCGCGCGCCAGCACGTGACGGTCTCGCTGTCCGGCGATGCGGGCGACGAACTCTTCTGCGGCTATCAGCGTTACAAGACCGCGCCCGGCATGTGGGACAAGATGACGATGATGCCGGCGCCGTTGCGCAAGCTGGCGGCATCCGGCATCGCCGGGATTTCGCCCAAGCGCTGGAACAGCATGGCGGGGCTGATGGAACCGATCCTGCCGTCGTCGCTGCGCGGCGTGAAGGTCGGCGACAAGCTGCACAAGGGCGCGGAGCTGCTGTCGTGCCAGTCGCGCGACGAGGTGTATCTGCATCTCATGTCGCAATGGAACGACCCGGCCGCGCTCGTGATCGGCGGCTATCAACCGCCCACGCTGATGACCGGCAATGCGCCCGCGTTCACCGGCCTCGACGACGTGCAGCGCATGATGGCGCTCGACATGATCACCTATCTGCCCGACGACATTCTCACGAAGGTCGATCGCGCCGCGATGGGCGTCTCGCTCGAAACGCGCGTGCCGTTCCTCGATCATCGCGTCGTGGAATTCGCGTGGCGTCTGCCGCAGTCGATGAAGGTGCGCGACGGCCAGACCAAATGGGCGCTGCGCCAGGTGCTGTATCGCCATGTGCCGCGCGCGATGATCGAGCGGCCCAAGCAAGGCTTCGGCGTGCCGATCACGCACTGGCTGCGCGGCGAGCTGCGCGACTGGGCGGAAGCGCTGCTCGACGCGTCGCGGCTGCGTCGCGAAGGCTTCTTCGATGCGGCCACCGTGCGCGCGAAATGGCAGCAGCATCTGTCGGGCGAGCAGAACTGGCATCGTCAACTGTGGAACGTGCTGATGTTCCAGCAGTGGCTGGAGCATCAGCAGGCATCGTCGATCCCGCTCTTCACGTCGCGCACGGCGGATCTCGCCGGAATCGCAAGCTGATATAGACGGACTTTGAATGACGAAGGCCTTGGTCTGAAAAGACCAGGGCCTTTTTCTTTATGCGCGATTCATCGGCGATTGAAGCGGCGCTTGCCGGCACATCTCAAACAAAAAAGCCCCGGTCGTTTCGACCGGGGCCTTTATCTTTCCGTCACAACCAGCTACTTAGGATCACTTGTGATGCGTCGTTTGCTCGGCAACGGTGCTGGCGACGACACTGCGCCGCTGACTGCCGACGAGCCATCGCGGCGTCTTGAACCGCACGATCGCCGTGTAGAGCCAGACATACGCGACCGCGAACACGACCGCCGTCACTGCAAGCACGACCGGGTTGTGCCAGAAGAGCGACGCCGGCACGATGCCGATCATGCTCAACACCCACAGATACGGCGACGTGCGCGCGTTGCGGCGCTGACGCTGACGCGGGTCCGTGCCCTTGCCCACGACGCGCTTGAAGATGAGCGTGTGCAGGTGGATGCCGTCGGGCGCGCCGACCGGACGACCGCGCACGATGCGGCGGCGGTAGATCGAGAAGAGCGTTTCGAAGAGCGGATAGATCGCGACGACCATCGCGTACCACGCGCAGACATTCGGATGACGCGCGACCAGCAGCACGAGCAACTCGGCAATCGTGAAGCCGATGAAATAAGCACCGCCATCGCCGAGGAAAATCGATGCCGCCGGATAATTCCAGATCGCAAAACCGCCGATTGCGCCGATCATCGTGAGCGCCGTGCTCATCACGAGCAAATCGCCGACTTCATGCGCGACATAACCGATCGAACCGAAAATCAGAATCGCGACGACTGCGGCGAGTCCGTTGAAACCATCGATGATATTGACCGCATTGGTGAGGCCGGCGACAGCGAGCACCGTGAGACCGATCGCGATGGGCGTGACGGTGAGGATCGGGTCGACGAGCGGCAGATCCACGCGGCCGACCACGCCGCCGAGCACGAACACGCCCAGCAGCCCCGCGAGCATCGCGCACAGAAGGCGCGCCCGCACGCTGACGCGCTTGGTCAGATCCTCGATCACGCCGCTGCCGAACGCGGGCGCCGCGCAGAGCAGCAGCAAAAGGGACTCGTCGCGCGGATTGCCGCCGAAGATCGCTGCGATGGGAAAGGTCACGCAGGCCGCGACCATCAATGCAATGCCGCCGATTCTGGGGACCGGATGAGAATGATTCTTTTGAACCCCGTTCAAATCATGATCCAGGGAGAGCGCCCCGTAGCGCCCCGCGAATCTAACTATAAGTAGCGTCATGCAGAAAGAACTGATGAAGCCAAGCGCAAGGTTTAACATTTTTTTCACTCACGAAGAGGGCGCATCTCTTTTCGAATTTCAAAACCCGAAAGCCTATGGTAGGTACTACCCCTGCCATTGTCCACGCATTTATGGCGTTTTAATGTGTGAAACCGAGCCTACTTTGATTATATCGGGACTTCCCCCAATTATTCATACAAACCGATTTTATAATCGGGAAGAAAACACTGATTTCATATAAAGGACTTAATATCCGCCTTTTTGAAAATCGAGTGTTGTCGGTGCGCAAGCCCACTTTCGCTCGCATTTTGTTTGGGGGTCGGTACGATTTTCCGCGGAGGAAGCGGTGTTGCGCCGTCTCTACCGCTAGCATAGGCCCGAAACGGCTGGAGCGTGAGCGAAAAAATGTCCGGAAATCGAACACAGGCTAAACTGGCTTTCTTCATAAAATTCGCAATTCTATTAACAGCAATCATGTGTGCGGTGCCGCGCATACAAGAATCCGCGCTGTGGTAGTTTTCGATTTGTTCAAATGGCCAGCATACTCAATAAATTCTTAAAAGCGGTAAAGCGAACATTCGGTCGCATTGAAAGGTTCGATAAACAACAAAAATCGTCTGGTGGAATTTCTCTTTTGTTGAGTCGTGTGTTTCAATACCACTGCAATGCCGGAGCGGGATTTTAACGGCTCCGAATGCAGGCCTGAATTCAAGAATAAGCAAAAGGTGTTTGCGCCCTTTGGGCGCTCGCAGGTGTTTCGATCCGCATCCGGTGCGCATGACGCGCGCCGGTCCCATAAGAGCCTGTAACGAGACGTTCTATGAAAGTTAAAAATCAGGCGTCAGCCGTAACGGCCGAGACCGACAAAGAGATCGAGCTCACGTCGATTCTCGAAACGCTGGGCCGTCACTGGAAGATGATCGCGGCGACCGTAGCGGTCGTCTTCAGCATCGGGGTGGTGTACGCGTACTTCTCGGCCCCGATTTACCAGGCTGGCATGCTCGTCAAGGTCGACGACTCGAGCAATGCGCCGCCGACCGACTCGCGCGACATGGTCAGAACCGCGGCCACGATGTTCGATCAGCGCGCGACCGCAGAAGGCGAAATCCAGGTCATCGGCTCGAAGTTTGTGCTCGGCCCGGTCGTCGATGCGCTCAAGCTGTATATCCAGGCTGCGCCGCATCGCTTCCCGATCATCGGCGGCATGGTCGCACGCATGAACGACGAGACGTCGACTCCCGGTCTCTTCGGCCGCGGCGGTTACGCATGGGGCGCCGAATCCATCGACGTTTCCGCGTTCGACGTGCCGAAGAAATACGAAGGCAAGGAATACACGCTGCGCTATCTCGGCAACGGCCAGTATCAGGTGCGCGGTCCGGGCGTCGAGACGGGCGTCGGTGGCCAGGTCGGCACCGTGCAGCGCTTCGACACGGAAGCCGGCCCGATTTCGCTGCTCGTGGGCTTCATCCACGGCGAAAAGGGTGTTGAATTCGATCTGACGCGTAACTCGCGCGTGTCGGCCATCGACCGTTTGCAGGCTTCGCTGGCCATTGCCGAGCAGGGCAACAAGTCGGGCGTGATCAGCACGACGCTGGAAGGCAAGGATCCGACGCTCGTCGCGGCGACGATCAACGAACTGTCGCGCATGTATGTGAAGCAGAACGCCGACCGTCGTGGCATCAACGCAGAGAAGTCGCTCGAATATCTCGAGCAGCAGCTTCCGGACGCCAAGCGTCAGATGGAATCGGCTGAAGACAACTACAACGCGTATCGCAATAGCCGCACGCTGTTCAATCCGGACGAAGAAGGCCGCATCGTCATGCAGCAGGCTTCCCAGGCCGACGCGCAGTTGCTCGACCTGAAGCGCCGCCGTGCCGACCTGGCCGTGCACTTCTCGCCGTCGCATCCGAGCGTGGTGGTGATCGATCAGCAGATTGCGGCGACCGAGAAGTACATCAACGACCTCGCGGCGCGCGTCAAGGCGATGCCGCAGGCCGAGCAAGGCGCGCTTCGTCTGCAACGCGACGTGCGCATGAGCACCGATGTGTATTCGGCTTTGCGCAACAACATCGAAACGATGCGCCTCATCAAGGCCGGCCGCACGCCGACGGTTGAACTGCTCGACCATGCCGAAGTGCCCGAGCGTCCCGTCAAGCCGGTCAAGGCGCTGGTGCTCGTGATCGCCGCAGGTATTGGTCTTTTCATCGGCATCGTGCTGGCATTTGCTCGCGACTTCCTGTTCAAGGGCGTGCTCGATCCGAAGGAACTGGAATCGAAGACGGGTCTTTCGGTATTCGCGACGATTCCGGACAGCGACCGCCAGAAAGAGCTTGCGAAGCGTATCGCCGAGAAGAAGCCGGAACAGCTCGCACTCGCTTCGCGTTACCCGACCGATCCGGCCGTGGAAGGCCTGCGCATGATGCGCTCGTCCCTGCAGTACGCGTTGATGGATGCGCCGAACAACGTCGTGATGCTGGCGGGTCCGTTGCCCGGCATCGGCAAGTCGTTCGTCTCGGCGAATCTGGCGACGCTGCTCGCCGCGGGCGGCAAGCGTGTTCTGCTCGTCGACTGCGACCTGCGCCGCGGCCACCTGAACCAGTACTTCGGCCTGCCGCGCGGCAAGGGTCTCGTGGATGTCGTGAACGGTTCCGCGACGCTCGAGGAAACCGTGCATCGCTCGGTGCTGAACAACCTCGACTTCGTCCAGTGCGGCTTCTATCCGCCGGACCCGGCCGAGCTGCTCCTGTCGGACGCGTTCACGGAATCGGTGAACCGTGCGTCGGCGGACTACGACATCGTGCTGCTCGACGCACCGGCGATTCTGGCGGTGTCGGACACGGCGATCATGGCGCCCGTCGCGGGTTCGATCTTCCTGGTTGCGCGTTATGGGGATACGCGCTCCGGTGAAATCTCGGAGTCGGTGAAACGGCTCGAACAGTCCGGCGCAAGCGTCACCGGCGTTCTGTTGAACGGCTTCAAGGTGCACTACGGCAACTATGCCCAGGCGCGCCAGTACGGCGGCTACGCCTACGCTGCCTACAAGGCCGACGACAAAGACTGAGGCCTGACTCATATCCGGCATCCACTCGTGCTGGACCCCGAATCAAAAAGCAGTACTAAACAAATGTCCTGAGTTGTATAACGAGGAGAAGTGAATATGTTCTCGCCGCAAGAGTTGAAACTCGGTATCGTCGGCCTGGGTTATGTGGGCCTGCCGCTTGCCGTCGAATTCGGTAAGCGCCATCCCGTCGTGGGCTTCGACATCAACCGTGCGCGCATCAACGCGCTGCGCGAAGGGCGTGATGTCACGCTCGAAGTCGACGATGCCGAGCTGGCCTCCGCGACGCTCATGCAATACAGCGCCGAAGTCGAAGACCTGCGCAGCTGCACGGTTTTCATCGCGACCGTGCCGACGCCGATCGACCACTACAAGCGCCCGGACCTTTCGCCGCTGATCGGCGCGTCGACGACCATCGGCAGCGTGCTGAAGAAGGGCGACGTCGTCATCTATGAATCGACGGTTTATCCCGGCGCGACCGAGGAAGAGTGCGTGCCGGTGCTCGAAAAGATGTCGGGCCTGAAGTTCAACGAGGACTTCTTCGTCGGCTACAGCCCCGAGCGGATCAACCCGGGCGACAAGTCGCACCGTCTGCCGGACATCAAGAAAGTGACGTCCGGTTCGACGCCCGAAGTGGCGGATTTCGTCGACGAGCTGTATCGCGGCATCATCACGGCGGGCACGCACAAGGCGAGCAGCATTCGCGTGGCGGAAGCAGCGAAAGTGATCGAGAACACGCAGCGCGACGTGAACATCGCGCTGATCAACGAACTGTCGATCATCTTCAACAAGATGAACATCGACACCGAGTCCGTGCTGCTCGCGGCCGGCACGAAGTGGAACTTCATCCCGTTCCGTCCGGGTCTCGTCGGCGGCCACTGCATCGGCGTGGATCCGTACTACCTGACGCACAAGGCGCAGGCGATCGGCTATCACCCGGAAATCATCCTCGCCGGGCGGCGCCTGAACGACAGCATGGGCAACTACGTCGTCTCGCAGCTCGTGAAGACGATGACCAAGCGCGATATCGCCATCTCCGGTGCGCGCGTGCTGATCATGGGCCTGACGTTCAAGGAGAACTGCCCGGACCTGCGCAACACGCGCGTGGTCGACATCATCGCGGACCTCAAGGAGTACGGCGTCCAGGTCGACGTGTACGACCCGTGGGTCTCGAAGGAAGAGGCGCATCACGAGTACGGCATCGATCCGGTCGATCAGCCGGCCAAGGGCGTCTACGACGCGATCGTGCTCGCCGTGGCGCACAAGCAGTTCGCCGATGAAGGCGCGGAAGGCATCCACGCCTACGGCAAGTCGCGGCACGTGCTGTGCGACCTCAAGTACGTTCTGCCGCCCGAGTCGAGCGACATGCGTCTCTGAGGTTCGGTGGCATCGGCACTGATCGATGCAGGCCGTCGCACAACATCGCCGCGGTTCGGCTCTCGAGATTCGGGAGTTGCCCGCGGCGATGTCAACCGGACGTTCGGAGTTCGCAATGAAGATGCCCAAGGTAGTTCTGTACGCCAACACCGATTGGTATCTATATAACTTTCGACTTTCGTTCGCTCGCAAACTGCGCGATGCGGGTTTCGAGGTCATTCTGTTGTCACCGGACGGCGAATACGGCCCGAAGTTGCGTGATCAGGGCTTTCGCTGGCATGCCGTGCCGATGAACCGGCGCAGCCTGAATCCGCTGCGCGAGTTCGCGCTCGTGCTGTGGCTCGCGCGTTTCTTCCAGCGCGAAAAGCCGCAGCTCGTGCACGGCTTCACGATCAAGAGCGCAGTGTACGGCTCGTTCGCGAGCAAGCTCGCAGGCGTGCCGGCGCGCGTGAATGCGGTCGCGGGCATGGGCTATGTCTTCACGAGCCGCGACCTGAAGGCGCGTATTCTGAAGCCGATCGTGCGTACGGTCATGCGCTCGGCGCTGAATGGACGCGACAGCATTCTCGTGCTGCAGAACCCGGATGACATCAAGCTGTTCGAGGCCGCGCGCATCGTCGAGAAGCAGTCGATTCGTCTGATCAAAGGATCGGGCGTCGATCTCACCCGCTTCAAGGTGCGCGAAGAATCGCCGGAAGATGCGGTCAAACCGCTGCGCATTCTGCTGGCTGCGCGGCTCGTGTGGGACAAGGGCATCGAGGAATATGTGGAGGCGGCGCGCATGCTGCGGCGCGAGAACCGCACCGTGCGCTTCCTCCTCGCCGGCTCGCCCGATGACGGTAATCCGGCGTCGGTGAGCACGGCGATGGTCCACGGCTGGGTCAAGGAAGGGCTCGTCGAATGGCTCGGTCATGTGAGCGACATGCCGAAGCTCTTCACGGAAGTGGATGTGATGGTGCTGCCGAGCTATCGCGAAGGCTTGCCGAAAGCGTTGATCGAAGCCGCGGGCTGTGCGCTGCCGCTGATCACGACGGACGCGCCGGGCTGCCGCGAAGTGGTCAGCGAGTCGGGCGTAGATGGACTGCAGGTGCCGGTGCGCGATGCAGGCGCGCTCGCCGATGCGATCCGCCAGCTCGACGACGACCGCGCGCTCGCGAGAACGCTGGGCCTCGCCGCGCGGGAGAAGGCACTGAAGAATTTCGACGAACGCATCGTTATCGAGAAGACGCTTGCCGTGTATCGCGAGCTGGTTCCCTCGATCGCGATCGAAGGCGAGCGCCGCGAACACGCCGCGCCCGTCGGCAAATTTGGAGACTTTCATGTCTGATCGTTACGAATCGATCCGTCAACAACTGACGCGCGATCCGCAGAAGTGGCTGATCACCGGCGTCGCCGGTTTCATCGGCTCGAATCTGCTCGAAGCGCTGCTGAAGCTCGACCAGGAAGTCGTCGGGCTCGACAACTTCGCGACGGGCCATCAGCGCAATCTCGACGAAGTGCGCTCGCTCGTGACGCCTGCGCAATGGGCTCGCTTTAGCTTCATCGAAGGCGACATCCGCAATCTCGACGATTGCCGCGCCGCGGTGAAAGGCGCCGCGCACGTGCTGCACGAAGCGGCGCTCGGCTCGGTGCCGCGCTCCGTGAACGATCCGATCACGACGCACGAAGTCAACATCAGCGGCTTTCTGAACATGCTCGTCGCCGCGCGCGATGCGAAAGTCGAGAGCTTCACCTATGCGGCATCGAGCTCCACGTACGGCGACCATCCGGGTCTGCCGAAGGTCGAGGATCGCATCGGTCAGCCGCTCTCGCCGTATGCGGTGACGAAGTACGCCAACGAGCTGTATGCGTCGGTGTTTGCGCGCACGTATGGTCTGAACGCGATCGGCCTGCGCTACTTCAATGTCTTCGGCAAGCGCCAGGATCCGGACGGCGCGTATGCGGCCGTGATCCCGAAGTGGACGGCCGCGCTCATCGACGATGAACAGGTCACCATTAACGGCGATGGCGAGACGAGCCGCGATTTCTGCTTCATCGATAACGTCGTGCAGATGAATATCCTCGCGGCGCTCTCGAATGCCGATGCGCGCAATCAGGTCTACAACGTCGCGGTCGGCGATCGCACGACGCTCAATCAGTTGTATGACGGCCTGAAACGCGAGCTCGCCGAGAACGGTGTGATCAACGAGGGCAGCCCGGTATATGCACCGTTCCGCGCGGGCGACGTGCGTCATTCGCAGGCGAACGTCGATAAAGCGGCGCAATTGCTCGGCTATGCGAGCGCGATTCCGCTGGCCGATGGTCTCGCGATCGCGATGCCGTGGTACATCCGCTTCCTTTCGCAGCGCCGCGTTCCGGTCGAAGCCGACATGGCGACGAGGCCCGCATGAAAATAGTCGTTTTCATCTACTCGATGCACGGCGGCGGCGCGGAGCGCGTCACCGCCAATCTCGCGAACGAGTGGGCGGCGCTCGGCTGGGAAGTGACCGTCGTCACGCTGACGGCCGGTGAAGGCGACGTCTATCCGTTTCATCCGGGCGTGAAGCGTATCGAGCTGGGTCTCGCGGGCGGCGTCGAGGGCGGCGGCTTCGTGCGCACGCTGATCTCGAACGCGAAGCGCGTGCTGGCTTTCCGCAAGGTGCTGCGCGAGACCAAGCCGACCGTCGCGCTGGGCGTCATGGCGACCGCCAACGTGCTCGCCGTGCTCGCGGGCATCGGCCTGCCGTACAAGATCATCGCGAGCGAGCACACGCATCCGCCGCGCGCGCCGCTCACGCCGTTCTGGGAGCGTCTGCGGCTCATGACGTATCGCTTCGCGGACAAGGTCGTCGCACTCACGGATGAGACCCGCGACTGGATCGAAACGCATTGCCGCTGCACCGACGTCAAGGTGATTCCGCCGCCGTTCACGCTGCCCATCGCGCGAACGAATCCGATCATCGAGCCGAAAAGTGTCGTCCGTGAAGAGCGCAAGCTGCTGCTCGCGGTCGGACGGCTGTCGCCCGAAAAGGGCTTCGACAGCCTCATCGATGCGTTCAGGAAGATCGCCGGCGCGCTGCCGCAATGGGATCTCGTGATCGTCGGCGAAGGTCTGGCGCGCGCGAGTCTCGAACGCCGCGTCGACGAAGCGAAACTGCGTGGCCGCGTGTTTCTGCCAGGCCGCGCCGGCAACGTCGCCGACTGGTACGAGCGCGCGGATCTGTACGTGCTCAGTTCGCACTTCGAAGGATTTTCGATGACGCTCGTCGAAGCGATGGCGAGCGGTTGCGCCGCCGTGAGCTACGACTGCGATTCGGGCCCGCGCGTGATCGTCACGCACGGCACGAACGGGCTGCTCGTGAATCCTGTCGGCGATGCGAGCGCGCTCGCGAAGTCGCTCGAAACGCTGATGAAGGACGACGCAGAGCGTCATCGCATGGCGCACTGCGCGACCTCGGTCAACGACACGTTCGCGTTGCCGAAGACCATTGCGCTATGGCAGGAAGTGTTCGAAGAATCCGGCGTGAAGGTTCCGCGCCGCGCGAATCTGCGCGTTCCCGTTGCCGGACGATAAGGAGCCACGACCGATGAACATCATGCTCGTGGTCAGTTCGATGGGAAGCGGCGGCGCCGAGCGCGTCGCGGCTTCTCTCGTCAATGCGTGGGCGCAACGCGGCGATACGGTGACGCTCGTCATCACGTACAGCGGCCGTGGCGCGTGCTTCTATCCGCTCGCGGACAACGTGCGCTGCGTGTTTCTCGCCGATCGCGTGAAGGCCGGCGCGCGCATGCTCCAATACCCCGCGCGGTTTCGCGCGCTGCGTGCGCTGATTCGCGAAAGCGCGCCAGATGTGGTCGTATCGTTTCTCTCGAACGTGAACATCACGACGATTCTCGCGACGCGCGGGCTCGGCATTCCGGTGATCGCGTGCGAGCACATCGACCCGTCCGCCGACGGCCGCTCGCAACTCATGAGCCAGATGTGCCGCTTCGTTTATCCGAGCGCGGATCTGCTCACGCTGCTGACGGATAACATGGAGGCGTCGTTCCGGAAGATGGTGCCGCGCGTGAAGCGTATCGAAGTGGTGCCCAATCCGCTACCGGACGAACTGCTGCTGTTGCAGCCCGAGACCGTCGAGAAGAGCGCGCGCAAGCGGCTCGTCGCGGTCGGGCGGCTCAACACGCAAAAACAGTTCGATATGCTTATCGATGTGTTTGCGACGCTTGCGCCCGAGTTTCCAGGCTGGGATTTGTGGATCTGGGGAGAAGGTCCGGAACGCGCGGTGCTCGAAACGCAGGTCGCGCAACTGAAGGTGGGCGAACGCGTGCTGATGCCCGGCAAGACGACGACGCCGTGGGAAGAGATGGCGCGCTCGGATGCGTTCGTGCTGTCGTCGCGCTATGAAGGTTTGCCGATGGCGATGCTCGAAGGCATGGCGCTCGGCCTCGCGACCGTCGCGTTCGATTGCAAGAGCGGCCCGCGCGAACTCACGCGCGATGGCCAGGACGGCCTGCTCGTGCCGCCCGGCGACAAGGCTGCGCTCATCGAGGCATTGCGGCGCGTGATGTCGGACGAAGCGTTGCGCGCAGAACTGGGCCGCAAGGCGGCGGCGTCGGTGCGGCAGCGCTATTCGTCGCCGGCAATCCTGCGCCAGTGGGACGCGATCTTTGCGCAACTCGGCGCGCGCTCGCGCGGCGATGAAGGCAAGGGCGCGGCGTATCCGCGCACGATGACGGGAGAAAAAGCGTAATGGTCGGCCGGCGTCGCGTGATCCAGTCGCTGCTGATGGGCGCCGTCGCCGGTGGTGCGGGCGCGGCGGGCATCGGCGCGCGTGCGGCTCAGATGCGCGATGTCGTCATCGACAAATCGTTCGGCGTGAAGGGCGACGGCAAGACCAACGATCGCGTCGCGCTGCAGCGGGCCATCGATCGATCCGTCGATTCGACCTTGCTCATCACGGGCAAGTGCCGTATCGACGACAAGGGGCTCGATCTGCGGCGCAACAGCCACGTGCGATTCGCGCGGGGTGCGTCGATCAAGCTGCTGCCGCACAACACGTCGTTCTATTCGATCTTTCGTCTGTGGGACGTGAACAACGTGCGCGTCGAGAACGCGGTGCTCGACGGCAGCAAGGAACTGAATGCGGCCAAGCCGGAGCTGCGCGAAAACGGTCACGGCATGGGCTTTTCGATCGCCGGAAGCACGGAGGTGACGCTCATCTCGCCGAAGACGATCGGGTGCTGGGGCGATGGCATCTACATCGCCAATAGCTACAACGTCGGGTTCAAGTACAGCAGCGGCATTCGCGTGGTGAATCATCACGCGGACCGCTGCCGCCGCCAGGGCGTGTCGATCATCAGCGGACGCAACATCGTGTTCGAGAATCCGCTGTGGGAGAACATCGGCGGCACGCAGCCGGAAGCGGGTCTGGACGCGGAGCCGAACAGCAATGCGGACATCCTCGAGAACATCCGCATTGTCAATCCGACGACGCGCAACTGCCGGTACGGAATCATCGTCTGGCTGGAAGAGATCGTCGGACCGATGCCCAAGCATGTCGATATCGGCATCACGAATCATCGCGATGAAGGCGCGAGCGATGCGGCGTTCGCCGTGTCGTCGCTCAAGCTGAACGGGCGCAGAGTGTCCGGGCAGATCGCGAGCCATTCGCCGACATGGGTGAGTCCGAAGCTCTCGACGGTGGAGAGCATCGATTACGACAAGGCAGGACCGGAGATCATCGTCACCAACCTGAGGCTCGTGCAGTGAACGCGCGCCCACACAATAAATAAAGCGAAAAAGGCCAATACGATGCAGGCAACGACAATGAACAACACGGCGCAGCAGAGCGCACCCATCAGGCGGATGACCGGATTCGCGTACTTCATGACGCCATCCGGATGGGCGTTCCTGGTGCTCGCGGCCACCGCGCTTTCCGTCGTCGCCTTCCGCGAGCGCAGCGTCGGCCTCATCTTCGACCAGGAAGCGTATATCCAGTACTTCCGCTCGACGGACTGGCACTGGCTCGTGCAGTTCTATCAGAACCGCGAGTCGGACATGGGCTTTCTCATCAGCCTCATCACCGAGGAGCTGGGCTGGCGCTCGTGGGTCATCTTTCTCAATGCGTTCGGCGTGACGCCCGAGGGCGGCATCCGCATTACGGTGGTGCTGCTCAACGTCGTCGTGATGTATTCGCTGCTGCAGACGCGCCGGCCGCTCATCGGTCTGATCCTGTGGCTCGTCATTCCGTATGCGCTCGCCACGGTCGGCCTGTTCCAGATTCGCCAGGGCTTCGGGCTCGCGATTGCGATGCTGTTCGCATGCCGCTTCAACAAGCCGACGATCGGCATGGGACTCGCGAGCTTCGTGCACACGACCTTCGCGGTGCCCACGGCGTTTCTGCTGACCGCCGGCTTCTTCGGCGAACAGAAGAAGGCGCGGGCGATCGTCGCGGTGAGCGTGGTGGCGATCGTGCTCGCGTCGGCGGCGAAGTTCCTGTTCGCGACTTACGGCGGCCGGCGTATCGACGAATACTCGGGCTACCAGGAAAACTTCACGATCAAGCTGCTGTCGCTGCTGTTCTTCTACACGATGGCGTCAGTGATGGTGCTTTACTCGACGTGGCGCGCACAGGACACGGAACGCCAGCGTGCGTTCACGCGCGTCTCGATCATGCATGTCGGGCTGTTCGTGTATCTCGTCGTCGCGTTCTTCGTGTTTCCGTTCGCGAAGGGCCGCGTGTGGTACTGCGTGCCCTTGCTCCTGCCGTTCCTTGCGCCGGAGATCAAGTTCAAGAACGCGATGGTTCTCGTCATCACCTTCGGCGTGTTCGTGGCCGTCGCCGCCGACGCCACGAAGAGTTATTTCGAAGGCGTCTATCACTACTTCCTGATGCCCTGACGACGATGTCCTACTTCCTGATTTCGCTCGATTTCGAACTGATGTGGGGCGTGCGCGACCATCGCACGATCGCTACGTACGGACAGAACATCCTCGGCGTGCGCGAGGCGATTCCGGCCATGCTCGCGATGTTCACGAAGCATCGCGTGAAGGCGACGTGGGCGACGGTCGGCATGCTGCTCTTCGATAACAAGAGGGATCTGCTCGCGAATCTGCCCGACGTCCGGCCGACCTACACCGATACGAAGTTGAGCCCGTATGCGAACGGCTACCTCGATTCGATCGGCGCCGACGAGAAAAGCGATCCCTATCACTACGGTCTCTCGCTTGCTCGACAGATCGTCGATACCGAAGGCAGCGAGCTCGCGAGCCACACGTTCTGCCATTACTACGCACTCGAAGCAGGGCAGAACAAGGCGCAGTTCGCAGCGGACATGCAGGCATCCGTCGCGTCGATCCGGCGTCTCGCCGATCCGCCCGCGAGCATCGTGTTTCCGCGCAATCAGGTGAACAACGCATATCTCTCGGTGTGCGCGGAGCAGGGGCTCGTCGCATACCGCGGCACGGAGCGCAACTGGATGTATCGCGAGACCTCACGCGCCGACGAAGCCGCTGTACGCCGCGCGGCACGTCTCGCCGATGCGTACATCAATCTGTCGGGCGATCACGCGTTCGATCCGCGCCCTTCGCGCGGCCTTATCGACGTGCGCTCGAGCCGCTTCCTGCGTCCGTACGCGCGCAACAAGCGTGCGCTGGACTGGCTGCGCATTCATCGGATCAAGCAGTCGATGACGTCGGCGGCGCGCACGGGGCGCTCGTTTCACTTGTGGTGGCATCCGCATAACTTCGGTGCGAATCTTGCCGAGAATCTCGCGGTTCTCGATGCGGTGCTCAAGCATCACGTGTACTTGAGAGAAACCTACGGCATGCGGCCCGCGACCATGGCGGAAGTCGCGCGGGCGGCGCAATCCGAAGAGAGCCGGCTTGCGGAAATGGAGTTCGGGTTGTTCGTTTGACGATGTAATCAGTAAAGCTAACGATAAGACGCTAGAAAATGACCCGCACGGCGGGCGCAATGCAATGGCGATGACCATTGCATTGCGCTGAAGCGTGCGCGGCACAAAAGAAGAAATTAGGGGAAGCGCGATGAACTTTCGTAACGACATCAACGGCCTGCGCGCGTTCGCGGTTCTCGCGGTCGTCCTGTTCCACTTCGATGTGCCCGGCTTCAAGGGCGGCTTTCTCGGCGTCGACGTGTTCTTCGTCATCTCCGGTTATCTGATGACGAGCATCATCTTCAGACGCCTCTCGAAGGACCGGTTCTCGGTGCTCGAATTCTATGGCGATCGCGCGCGGCGCATCATTCCGGCGCTCGCGTTTCTATGCTTCGCGCTCGGCGTGTTCGGCTGGCTCGTGTTCCTGCCTTCCGAGTTTCGTGCATTCGGCAAAGCGGTGGGATCGAGCCTCGGCTTCTTTTCGAATATCGTCTACTGGCGCGAAGCGGGCTATTTCGACACGCGTTCGCATCTGAAATGGCTGCTGCACACGTGGTCGCTTTCGGTGGAGTGGCAGTTCTATCTGCTGTATCCGCTCGGCATTCTGCTCGTGCGCAAGCTCTTCGGCCAACGCGGCACGGTGATCGCGCTCGTCGGCATGGCGCTCGCATCGTTGGCGGTGTGCGTCTATCTCTCCGATCCCACGAAATGGCCGACGGCCGCATTCTTCCTGCTGCCGACGCGCGCATGGGAAATGCTCGCGGGCGGTCTCGTGTATCTGTTCCCGCTGACCGCAGGCAGACCTGCGCGCCGGGCGATGGAGTTCGCCGGTCTCGCGATGATCGTATATGGCACGCTCACCTTCAACGAAAACTCCGCGTGGCCCGGCTATCTCGCGCTCGTGCCGGTGGCGGGCACCGCGCTCGTGATTCTCGCGGGACGCAAGCATTCGATGTTCACGGGCAATCCGCTCGCGCAGTTCATCGGCAAGATTTCGTATTCGGTCTATCTGTGGCATTGGCCATTCGTCGTCGCGCTCACGTACTTCGACAAGGAAGGTTCGCTGCACTGGCGCGTGGCCGGCATCGCGGGCGGCTTCGTGATGGGCTATCTGTCGTATGCGCTCGTCGAGTCGAAGACCAGAAGGCCGTCGGACCGTGGCGAAGCGCTCGCGTTCCCGCGTTTCATGACGCTGCGCCCGATTCTCGCGTTCACGCTGCTGCTCGCGATCGGCGGCGGCAGCATCTATGCGAGCCAAGGCGTGCCGAACCGCTTCGACCGTTCGGTGTTCATCGCCGATAGCGAGACGTACGACACGAATCCGCATCGCACGAAGTGTCACATGATGATCGATCCGTGCGATGTCGCGAACCGGCAGAAGGAAAGCCGCGTGGTCGTGCTCGGCGACAGTCACGCGGAAGCGATTGCCGAAGCCGTCGTCGATGCCGTGCCCAACGGCAAGCCCGGCGATGTGCTGCTGATCACGATCGAAGGCTGCCCGACGATCTACGGCATTCGTCGCGGCAACGGCGACTGCTTCGATCAGGACCGCAAGTACATCGATATTCTGAGCCGCGATCAGACCGCGAAGACGCCGGTGATCATCGCGAATCACTGGTCGCAATACTGGTCCGGTCCGACGATGGACGACTTCGCGTTCGTCAATCCGGATCAGCCGGCGCAGACGTCGACGCCGTTCTCGACGGAGCAGTATCGCGAGCACTTGCTCTCGACCGTTTGCCGCATCTCGAAGATCCGCCCCGTTTATCTGGTGGAGCCGATCCCCGAGTTCGACTTCAATGTTCCGCTGACGCTCGCCCGCGAGAAGATGAGGGACCCGAAGGCGCCCGATCTGTCGATCAGCATGTCCGACTACGTCGCGCGTAACGGCGCGCTGCTGCAGGCGATGCGTCAGGCGCACGACCAGTGCGGCATCCATCTGCTCGACCCGCGTCCGTATCTGTGCCCGGACGGCAAGTGCATGGGTTCGCACGATGGCCGCCCGCTCTACTCGGACTACCATCACATGAGCGAATACGGCAACCGCTTCCTCGTGCCGATGTTCCGGCGCGTCTTCGAGCAGGGTTGAGTTCTATTGCGGCGTACCGGGATCGTCTTGCGCCTCATTGCCGGTGAATGGCGGCGCAAAGCGTGTCCAGAAGATGTAGCACGCGAGCACGGCCATCGCGCCGATGCCGGTGGCGAGCAGCACGCCCTGTGCGCCGTAGAAACGCACGAGAATGACGTTGCCGATGATCTTGGTCGCGAAGCCGATCACCGATATGACCGAGATGGCGCGATAGCGCGTTTCGCTCGCGAACAACTGCACGAGCACGCACATGCCGAAGTAGAACGGCACTTGCAACAGGCCGTAGCGAAAGAGCGTGGTGACGGCGATCGTATCGTCGGCGGTGAATGCGCCCTTCTGAAAGAGCAGCTTCACGACATAGGGCGCGAGCGCATAGGCGAGGAGACTGCCGGTGAGGCCGAGCATCGTCATGATGCCGGACCACTTCAGCGCGGTGCTGCGCGCGCGCGCATGATCGCCGCGATGCAGGATCTCCGCGAGAATCGGCAAGGTCGCGCGCGTGATCGCGAGCGCGCCCATGCTGAGGACGAGCGAGAGCAGCCGGTTCGCGTAGCCGAGCGTCGCGATGGCGCCGTCGCCCTGTTGCGCCATGAAGTACTGGTCGATGGGCAGCCACAAACTCGCGACCACCGCGCCGATCGCGAGCATGCCCATCGAGCGGATCGTCGAAGGCCACTGCTTGGCGCGCACCGAGACGCGCGGCCGCGCGGGCATGGTATCGGCGCGTTTGGCCAGCACGCGCAGCCACGCGGCCTGCACCACGAAGCCGAGCGAGGTGCCCATGACGAGCGGAAAGATCGACTCGTTATTGCGCGCGGCGAGCACGAAGACGAGCAACCCGATGGCCGGCACGCATTCCAGCAACGTGTTGATGTGCCTGCCCGACGCCTGCAGCCGCGACGACGAGATGCAGATCGTGAAGGTCAGCACGCCGACCGGCGTCATGCTGAGAATCATCGCGCGGCACATGTCACGCGTGGATTCGGCGAGACTGCCCGCGATGACATTGGCGAGATAAGGCCAGAAAAGCCAGAGCAGGAGCGAGGACGCGAGACCGATGACGAGACCCGTGCCTTCGAGCTCGCCGAGGAAGCCGTTGTGCTGCGACTTGTCTTCCTTGAGCGAGACGAGCGTGGGAACGAGCAGCACCGCGAGCACGTTCGTGAGCATCGTCGGCAGCCAGGTGACGAGCGTGAGGGCGAACTGATAGGCGTCGACCGTGCCGCTGATGCCGTAGCGATACGCGATCGCCATTTCCTTCGACGCGCCGATGCACTTCCCGGCGATGACGAAGATCAGCAGGACCACGGCGCTTCTGGCGATTCGCTTGTGATCCTGATGGACACCGCCGAGACGTCGTCTCACCGATTGCACTGCTGCACTCAGCACCATTCCTCTCCTGCGTGGGAGCCGCTCGTCGCGTGGCCCGTCCTCGACGAAATCACCAGACGACGAAAGACGCGAAGGCCGGCGGCTTTCGCGCGAGAGAGAAGAGCGTGCAGGAAAACGGGCGGCGTGACTGTTCGCTAAGGCACCCCGCAGTGCCGATGAAGCGCGTCCTTCATGCCGCGCTCGCGGGCCACGGACGCATGATGTAGCGCGCCGCCCGGTGCAGCGTGGCATCGTCGGTGAGAATGCGCGCCGGACAGCCCGCCACGGTGACATTGGGCGGAATGTCCTTCGTCACGATGCTGCCCGCGCCGATCGTGACGTTATCGCCGATGACCACGTCCTCCACAATGCAGACGTTCGGCCCGATATACACGTTGTCGCCGATGGTCGCCGCCTTGCCTTCGTTCGATCCGATCGTCACGCCCTGGGAGATGTTGCAGTTCGCGCCGATGACAGCCGTCGGATTGACCGCGATCGTGCCGATATGACTGATATAAAAGCCCGGACCGATCTTCGTGCGCGGGCTGATCACGAAGCCGAAGCGCCGCTGCTTCAGGCGCACGATGTGGTTGAGCACGAGGCTCACGGGCCGCGACGACGCCGCGCTCGCCAGCCGCAGCCAGAACATGTAGTTGAAGCCCTCGTTGAGCATCAGTTGCTCCATGAGCGCCATCAGGCTGTACTCGCCGGTGTAGCGATAGAGATCGCTTTTGATCAGGTCGAAGGTCTTCATCGCAGCGGATCCGCTGGTTTGCGTAATTTCTTGTAATACCTCGGGCCGTAATCGGCGCTCCCGTCGTGCGCGCGGCGAACGACGTCAGCCTGAGAGTAGAACAGTTGTCCGGAATTTTCGGTGCGAAAAGGAACATATGACCGAAACGCAAAAGGAAAGGATTTTCAATCCGGCGATTTTCTTCTGATGAATAAATCGATCTTCTTTAATCAGATCATTAGAATCTGATCCGTATGGCCGGCAACACGCGGCAGAACGGCAGTTTCAACCACCCTCGTAGAAACCCGATAGGGGTTACTACTGTAGGGTCTTTTGTCTTTTGAATAAAAAAATTTTTGAGGCAGCACTTACAAAATCGGGAGACCGGTAAAAAAAGCGCTCAGCGCAGCTTACTTACATGTAATTTTGGCAATAAAGACCTGCGCGACGGACGGTTTTGGTGCGTGCGGTCTTAACCGTCAGCGGGCTAGGCGATCAATAAAGCGAAACGATGTCGCCAACTGTGCCCGTTTCGGCATACGAAAGGCGCCCCGTCAGCCCTTACGGGGCCTCCCGGCACGATCTGGCACGCAATCCGGGAGTGATCGTTCGTATGGCGAAAATCTAATCTTCATAAGAATATTAATCGTCGTATTGAATGCGGATTAAAGTGGTGTTATTCATCTACGGTATTAACATTTAAAAACGCGTAGATTAATTCACTCTTGGCGGATTAAAAGAGAAAACAGTCAGCATTAAAGTCGCGAAAAAGGAAAATAAAAAGTTACAAGCGTACATTTAGTAACAAGTGTCGGGTAGAAGCGCCTGGTAACAATCTGTAGTATTTAAAAAAGACGGTAATTACTGCCGTCGAGACTTAGTGCCCATCAGCCCGTTCGCGGGACCATCGGGTACGAGGTGAATGGTTCATCCGGATATCTGGTTTTTCCAATCCCGAAGTCGCCCTGTTTTTCGCCGAGATGCCTTTCGGAGTCGCCGTGTGCGGCTGTGGAACGCTGGCCGGCGCAATCGTTTGCGCCTGCTTGACTTGCGTTGGTTATCTCATTGCCCATAAAGAAACGTTGCGTGCGGCCGTTGCCGCAAGAACGGGTTCGCCCGTCGAGAACGCACGATCAAACCGGAAAGACTCATGCTTTCGAATAACACTCAGGCAGACACCCAGGCAGACAACACCGTCGTCGACTCCCGCATCGCAACCCGTCGCAAGCTGCTGACCTCGCTCATCGCGGGCAGCGGCGCCTTCGTTCTCGCCGCCTGCGGCGGCGGCGGCGACAACTCGGTCGCTGATTCGGTCGCAGATCGCTGGAGAAAGCGCAACACCGGCAGCGGCGCCTCCCCGGCGACGCCCGCAAGCTCGGCCTCGTCGGCCAGCGCCACGACGACGGCGAGCGCGCCCGCCGCGGCCAGCTCGACGAACGCCGCCAGCACCAGCACCGCCGGCACCATCGCTGCTTCGTCGTTCGGCGTGAAGGCCGATGGCAAGACCAACGACCGCGCCGCGCTGCAGGCCGCCATCGACGGTTCTGTCGGCCAGATTCTCGTGATCTCGGGTCAGGTCCGCATGGACACGACCGGTCTGAAGCTGCGCACGAACAGCCACATCCGCTTCGCGTCGGGCGCTTCGATCAAGCTGCTGCCGCACAACGCCGACATCTATCAGATGATGCTCATCGAAGACGTGAGCAACGTCATCGTCGAGAATGCGTATCTCGACGGCAGCAAGGAGCTGAATTCGGCTTCGGGCGGCGAGCACGGCATGGGCTTCTCGATCATCGGCGGCCAGAACGTGCACCTGATCGCGCCGACCACGATCAACACGTGGGGCGACGGCATCTACATCAACGACAGCCAGACGAAGAAGAACACGCCGACGTACAACCTGCTCGTCGACAACCACAAAGCCGACGGCTGCCGCCGTCAGGGCGTGTCGATCATCTCGGGCGACACGATCACGTTCAACAGCCCGGTGTGGCAGAACATCAACGGCACGGCGCCGGCATGCGGTCTCGATTTCGAACCGAACGACAACTCGGCCGTGTTCAAGAGCATCACGATCAACAGCCCGACGACGGCGAACTGCAAGGGCGGCGGCATCAACGTGTGGTTCGGCTCGCTGCCGGGTCCGATCAGCAAGACGGTCACGATCGCGATCAACAACCACGTCGACACGACGAGCCAGGGCGGTTCGTTCGCTGTGCAGGGTCTGTCGCTCAACGGCTACATCGTGAACGGCCAGATCAGCAGCACGAATCCGAAGTGGAAGTACCCGCTGATCGTCGAGCAGTGGGACAACAACGGTCCGCGGATCAACGTTCAGAATCCGACGATCGTCAAGTCGTAATCGGCGACGAAAGGAACAACGCCATGCGGGAAGGTTTTCCGCATGGCGTTTTTTGCTTTTCGCGCCGCTTACTTGAACCAGCCGAGATTCACCGAATTGGCGATGGCCTGCAAGCCCGCCTGATTCGGGTGCAGATGGTCGCCGCTGTCGTACGCGCCGAGCATCGCCGGCGGATTGGCCGGATCGCCTAGCGCGGCGGCCTGATCGAGCACGGCGTCGCAGCCGCTATCGGATGTCGCGACGAACGCGTTGACCGCCGCGCGCGTCGCCTCGATGTCCGCCGTCCACGACGACACGCCCTCGAACGGCGTGAGCGTCGAGCAGATCACCTTGACGCCCGCCGCGTGCGCGCTCTGCGTCAGTTGCGCGAACGCGCTCTCCAGGCGCGCGGCGGTCGGTGGCGAGCCGCCGATCAGGTTGTTCACGGCGTCGTCGGAAATGATGACCCACTTGACGTTGTACTGGTCGAGCACGTCGCGCTGAAAGCGCGTGAGGCCTGCATCGCCGGCGCCGTTCGTGAAGAAATCGTTGCCGGAGATGCCCTGATTCAACACGCCGATCGTCATGCCGGCCTGCTGCAAACGCGCGGCCAGCAGATCGGGCCAGCGGCCGTTGGTGTTCGGCGACGAAGCGATGCCGTCCGTGATCGACGCGCCGAACGCGACCACCGTGCCCGTCGTGCTGGCGTTCTGCACGACGACATCGGTGAGGAAGTAGTAGGACTGCGCGCCGAGCGCATTCACCACGCCGCCGGTGAACTCGGTGTCGGCGCTCACGTCGCCGGGCGCGATGTACACGTCCTGCAGGCCTTCGATGTGACCGGTCGTTTCCATCGGCGTCTGTTGCGGAAGATAGGCGCTGACGACGATGTCCGTGAGCGCGGGCACCTGAAAGGCGACCGGATCGCTCATCATCACGCGGCCCGGCGGGATCGTGACGAAGGACTGACCGCTGAATGTGACGGCCTTGTCGGTGCCGGCCACGGTGCGCTTGCCGCTCGCCCGCAATGCGATGTGCACGTCGCCGATCACGAGCGGGTCGCTGCCGTACTGATTCGAAAATTGCACGCCGACGGCCGTCCCGCCGATGCTCGTGTGCACGACCTGCCGAATCGTCTGATTGTTGAAGCCGCCGTCGCCGGTGATCATCGGCGCGGTGCTCCAGGTGCCGGTCCACGGCAAGGTGGCGCTGATGCTCTGCGCGAAACTGGACGATGCAACGGGCAAGGTGAGCGCCGTGGCCACGAGGGCTCGCCTGAGGCGAGGAAATCGCTTGTTCAACTTGTTCTCCGAAACCCAGTCGGGTAGAAAGTGGACGGTTTCGCGTCACGCGAAGGCCGTCTGCGGTAAGGGGAAGCTCGGCGGGACCGGTTTCCACTCGTTTGACCGGCGTGTGTGGCCACATCACGCCGTTGTGCGCGGCGAAATCGTGCGTTGCTCTGTTTCGCCTTGGTGAATCGGAGCACCATTTGCGCGCGTGAACTGTGCGCGCACGCTCATATCGGAGGAAAGCCGATTTTTTGCATGGATACGCTGCAACTAACCGTCTCGTTCTGACGCCCGCTTCATATGCGGGCATCGTGAACGTTACGGCTGGGCGGCGGAGGCGGGCGCCGCATCGCTTGCGCTCGCATCGGGCGAGGGCAGGATCGGCGGCATCGTCGTGAAGACCGGCGGCTGCGGCGGTTCTTCGGTCACTTCGGCTACCGGCTCCGAAGGCGCGCGCTTCGCCCGCACCGGATGCTGCGCCGTCGTCTGAGCCGTTTTCGGCTTGGCCGGTTTCGGCGCTTTCGAGAACGTCTCGTCGAACCAGGTCGTGACGCTCGCGAGCATCGTCTGGAAGATGCCCGGCGTTTCCTGCGTGTCGAAGCGCGTGCGTGCATCGATCAGATGCGAGCGCAGCGAACGCTGCATGAAATCGCCGACGATCGGCAGTGCGCTATGCGCGCCTTGTCCCCAGTAATCGCTGCGCAGCGTGACGCGGCTGTCGTTGAAGCCGACCCACGCGCCCGCGACAAGCTGCGGATGCATCAGGATGAACCAGCCGTCCGCGTTGTCCTGCGTCGTGCCGGTCTTGCCGGCCACGTCCGCGCGGATGCCGAAGCGCGTGCGGATCGTCGTGCCGGTGCCGCGATTGATGACGTCGCGCATCACGTCGACGAGCTTGCGGGTCGCATCGACGGACAGCGCACGCTCGGGCGCGCTCTCGAACTGCGCGAGGACCTCGCCGTCCTTGTTCTCGATGCGCGTGACGAGCAGCGGCTCTATATAACTACCGTCGTTCGCGATGGTGCCGTACGCCGACACCATCTCCTTCAGCGTGACCGGGCTCGTGCCAAGCGCGAGCGACGGCACCACGTCGAGATGACTTTCGCGCACGCCCATGTCGCGTGCGAGGCGCGCCACGCGTCCTGGCCCGACCTGTTCCATCAGTTGCGCGGTGATGCGGTTCTTCGAATACGCGATGCCGTCGCGCAGGCTCACGGGACGGCCCGACGGCGGCGAGTCGTCGGTCGGGCGCCAGATTTCGTCGCCGCGAATCGGAATTTCGACGGCCTGATCGACGAACGTGTCGGTCGGCTTCGCGCCGCGCTCGAATGCCGCGCCGTAGACGAAGGGCTTGAAGGTCGAGCCGGGCTGGCGGCGCGCCTGCGCGACGTGATCGAACGGGTCCTGCGTAAAGTCGCGGCTGCCGACCCACGCCTTAATCTGACTGTTGCGCGGATCGATCGCGAGGAAAGCGGCCTGCACGCGCGTCTTGTTCTCGCACAGCGCCTGCATGAACGCGCGGTCCGAGCCGAGTTTCTTCACGGCGTCGGCGTCACTTTCTCCGCTCGTGCGCAGCGCGCGATACGGGTCCGACTCGCGGATGAACGCATGCGCGAGATCCGCGTTCGCATTCGCGCAGCCCGCGCGTCCGCCCCACGCCGCATTGGCGATCGATTGCAACTGATTGCCTTGCAGCGCGAGCGCGCTCGTCGCCATCGACTGCAAGCGCGAATCGATGGTCGTGCGCACGACGAGACCATCGGAATAGATGTTGTAGTCGTTGTCGTCGGCCCAGCCGATCAGCCATTTGCGCAACTGCTGCGCGAAGTGCGGCGCGCGGCCTGGCTCTTCCGTCTGCCGTTCGAAGTCGATGCGCAGCGGACGTTTCATGAGCGCATCAAGCTTCGCCGCCGGCAAGTGGCCGAACTTCACCATCTGCCCGAGCACGATATTGCGCCGGTCGAGCGCGCGCTCCGGATTGATCACCGGGTTGTAGTAACTGTTGCCCTTCAACATGCCGATGAGCGTCGCGCTCTCGAGCACGTCGAGCTGGCCGGCGGATTTGTCGAAGTACGTGCGCGCGGCCATTTCGATGCCGTACGCGTTGTAGAGAAACGGCACCGTGTTCAGATAGGTTTCGAGGATCTCGTCCTTCGAATAGAGCGCCTCGATCTTGAACGCGGTGATCGCTTCCTTCAGCTTGCGCGTGATCGTCTGCGAGCGGCCGATTTCCTCGGGATACAGATTGCGCGCGAGCTGCTGCGTGAGCGTCGAGCCGCCTTGCCGGTCGCCCGAGAACGTATGCAGCGCCGCGCCCGCCGTGCGCCGGAAATCGATGCCGTGGTGCTGATAGAAACGCCGGTCTTCCGTCGCGATGAGCGCGTCGATCACTTGCGGCGATATCTGCCTGAGGCTCACCCATTCGCGATGCGTCGGCTTGAATTCGGCGAGCAGCTTGCCGTCGGCGGAATAGATCTGCGCGGGCTGGTCGACCTTGGCCTTGCGGATATCGCGGATGCCGGGCGTGAACGGAATCAGCACCAGCACGTAGAGAAGAAAGAGCGCGGGCAACAGGAGCAGCGTGCGCGCACGCAGATGCGGACGCAGCCGCGACGCGAGGCGAGCCAGAATCGCCTTGGCCAGGGCTTTGAAATCGGACGCGGTCACAACGAAACGGGCTGCCCAGACATGGAAAACCCTGAATCGTAGCGTAATTTTTCAGCAGGTCTTTTGCAAAAGTGTCTTTGACGCTACACCGCGCGCGTTCCCGCCGATTCGCCGATCGGAAACGCCGTCGTCGAGAGCACCTCGCGCAGCACGACAAAAGTGCGGATCTGCCGCACGCCGGGCAGGTAGAGCAGCTTTTCGGCGTGCAAGCGGTTGAAGCTCTCGCTGTCGCGCGTGCGGATCAGCATGAAGAAGTCGAACTCGCCCGTGACGACGTGGCATTCCATGCAGCCGGGCACTTTCTGCGCGGCTTTTTCGAAGGCGTCGAAGGAGTCGGGCGTCGAGCGGTCGAGGATCACGCCGATTAGAACGAGCATGCCGGCATCGAGCGCTTTCGGATCGAGCAGCGCGACGGTCGCGCGGATGAGGCCCGCTTCGCGCAGCCGTTCGACGCGGCGCAGGCACGCGGGCGGACTCAGATTGACCTTCTCCGCGAGCGCGACGTTCGAGATCGATGCATCGCGCTGCAACTGACGCAGGATCGCCCGATCGACGCGATCCGTCTGGACGCTTGCCGGATGCGGGTTTGGGGCGGGTGTGGTTTTTTTCATTGCTTCAATGTACTTCGATGCGAAATAAAAGTCGGCCAACGGGCGTTTGCATAAGAAAACGTTAGGCTGAAGCCAATTTTTTTGCAACCCGGCCGAACACGAGAATCTCTACGATTCCGTTCATGCAGTCCCACCATCACGAGGATGCCGACCATGAACCTGCAACGTTTCCCGCGTTATCCGCTCACCTTCGGACCGACGCCCATCCAGCCGCTCAAGCGTCTTTCCGCGCATCTCGGCGGCAAGGTCGAGTTGTATGCGAAGCGCGAGGACTGCAACAGCGGCCTCGCGTTCGGCGGCAACAAGACGCGCAAGCTCGAATATCTGATTCCCGAGGCGATCGCGGAAGGCTGCGACACGCTCGTGTCCATCGGCGGCGTGCAGTCGAACCAGACGCGCCAGGTTGCGGCGGTCGCGGCGCATCTCGGCATGAAGTGCGTGCTCGTGCAGGAAAACTGGGTCAATTACTCCGATGCCGTCTATGACCGCGTCGGCAATATCCAGATGTCGCGGATGATGGGCGCGGACGTGCGCCTCGTCGCCGATGGCTTCGATATCGGCATCCGCAAAAGCTGGCAGGACGCGATGGAAAGCGTGCGCGCGGCGGGCGGCAAGCCGTTTCCGGTTCCGGCGGGTTGCTCGGAGCATCCGCTGGGCGGTCTCGGTTTTGTCGGCTTCGCGGAGGAAGTGCGCGCGCAGGAAACGGAGCTGGGCTTCAAGTTCGATTACATCGTCGTGTGCTCGGTGACGGGCAGCACGCAGGCGGGCATGGTCGTCGGCTTCGCGGCGGATGGGCGGGCGCGGCGCGTGATCGGCATCGATGCATCGGCGAAAGCGGAGCAGACGCACGAGCAGATTCTGCGCATCGCGAAGCACACGGCTGAACTCGTCGATCTCGGGCAGGACATCACGCGCGATGACGTGATTCTCGATACGCGCTTCGGCGGTCCTGAATACGGCCTGCCGAACGAAGGCACGCTGGAGGCGATCCGTCTGTGCGCGCGGTTAGAAGGCGTGCTGACCGATCCTGTTTACGAAGGCAAGTCGATGGACGGCATGATCCAAATGGTGCGCAACGGCGAGTTTCCCGAAGGCTCGAAGGTGCTGTACGCGCATCTCGGCGGCGTGCCTGCGCTCAATGCTTATAGCTATCTGTTTCGCAATGGTTGATGTTGGATCATAAGAGGCAGAAATATGCCGATTAACGATCAATTTCCGAGTTAAGAGGCGAATTTGTGCCTGTCTATCGAAAACTAACTCGTTTTCATAAAAGATGGAAATATGCCTCTTAACCGCGATTTTTGCGGTTAAGAGGCAAGAAATTGCCTTTAGGATTTTTCCTCTTTGTCGATCGGTTTATCATAGGAGACAAGTACAGGCATTTCACGTCGAAACCTTGCCACGAGGGCAAGTCATCGTTGGAGCAACCATGAACGTCAACCAGACGTTGGGTGAGATGGAAGCCGACTTGGGCGAGAAGCTCAAACGCCTCCGGCTCAACAAGAACTGGGACCAGAAAACGCTTGCCGAACGAGCGGGAGTGAGTGTGCGCGCCCTGCGCAATCTCGAGGCGGGTCAGGGGTCGACGGTCAAGACGCTTCTGAGCATCGTGCGTGCGCTCGGTCGCGAGTCATGGTTGCAAACGGTCGCGCCGGTCGCAACGATCAATCCGCTCACGATGACCACCCGCGCCTCGCAGCGTATTCGCGCAACGAGTCCCGCGGTCAAGCTCCGGGCGGCCGGGCGGACGCGCGCCGCTGCATCGAGGACCGATGACGAGAAGCCTGAGGACCGATAGCTCACCGGCAAGGGAACGCATGGCCACGAAACAGCCCGCAACGAAAAAATCAACATCGACGAAGACCGCGCCGAAGAAAGCGACGCAGAGGACGCGTCCTTTCCGGCACGTCGATCTGGTGGAAGTGCATTTGTGGAATCAGCACATCGGCTCGGTCGCGCTCGACCCGCAGTACGGCTTCTATGTGTTCGGCTATACCCCGGAATTTGCGGCCAACGGTATAGAGCCGTCGCCGTTGCAGATGCCGGTGTCGGACGAAAGCTACATCTTCACGGACCTGCCGGAGGCGACCTACAAGCGGCTGCCCGCGATGTTGAGCGACGCGCTGCCGGACGATTTCGGCAATGCGCTGATCAATCGATACATGGCCGATCAAGGTATCGCCGCAAGGGATGTGACCGCGCTGGACCGGCTGGCCTATATGAGCAATCGTGCGATGGGAGCGCTGGTTTTCAAGCCCGCGCGCGGTCCGGCGACGCACAAACCCACCGCAATACAGCTTAGTTCGCTCGTCGAGCAAGCGCGCCGGGCGGTCAAGGGCGTCATGGATGACGATGTCCACTCGAACGCCGCGCTGCGCAGCATCATCGACGTGGGCACTTCCGCGGGCGGCGCGCGCGCCAAGGCAGTCATCGCGCTGAATCCGGAAACCGGTGAAATCCGCTCCGGCCAGCTCGACGCGCCGGACGGCTTCGAGCATTGGCTGCTGAAGTTCGACGGAATGGGCGATGACCACGAACTGGGCGCGTCGCAGCATTACGGCCGTGTCGAGTATGCCTATCATTTAATGGCGCGCGCGGCAGGCATCAGCATGAGCGATTGCCGCCTGTTGCGAGAGAACGGACGCGCCCATTTCATGACGCGACGCTTCGACCGCGAGGGAAAGAGCGGGCGCAATCACATGCAGACACTATGCGCGATGGCGCATGTCGACTACAAGACGAAGGGCACCAACTCGTATTCGCAGCTCTTCTCCGTCATGACGCAACTGAACCTGCCCTATGAAGCCATGGAGGAAGCATTCCGCCGCATGGTGTTCAACGTGATGGGGCGCAACTGCGACGACCACACGAAAAACTTCTCGTTCCTGCTTCGCGAGGGAAGCGCAAGCTGGGAATTCGCGCCCGCCTATGACGTCACGTTTGCTCACAACCCGTCAGGCGAGTGGACGAGCCAGCATTTGATGTCGGTGAACGGGAAGTTCAGGGATTTCACGGTCGACGATCTGCTCGTGGAAGCGGACCGCTTCAAGGTCGGCACGGCCAGGTCCGTCATCGACGAGGTGCGCATGGCGATCCGGAGATGGCCGGAGTTTGCCGATCAAGCCGATCTTCCAGAGGACGAAATGGCTTTTCGTCAGAAGCAGCATCTGCTTCTCGACTGAACGGAAGAGTCCACGTCATTACAAACCGGGCGATTTGCGCCCGCCGCGCTTCTTTCCCACTTCCACCGGCACGAACGGCGCCCTGAACCGCTCGACCAGAAAATCGATGAACGCGCGCGCCCGCGCCGTCTGATTCCTCTGACTCGGATAGTAGACGAACAGATCCGCCGACGGCAGCACCGTTTCCGGCAGCACGAGCCGCAGCCGCCCGCTCTGCACGTACTTCGCGAGATCCCATTCCGAGCGGATCAAAATGCCGTGGCCGTCGAGCGCCCAGCGCAACACGATATCGCCGTCATTGCTCGACAACGTCCCTTTCACCTTCAGCGCTTCGATGCTGTCGCCGCGCATGTACTTCCACACGCCATACGCGTCGTCGTTTTGCCGATGAATGATGCAGCGATGCCGCGCGAGATCCTCGATCTTTTCCGGCGTGCCGAAACGCTCCAGATATTTCGGCGATGCGCACAGAAACCGCCGATTGCTCATGATGCGACGCGCACTCAGCCGGCTGTCGGGCAGCTCGCCGAAACGTATCGCGAGATCGAACGCGCCTTCGACGAGATCGACCGGACGATCCGTCACTTCGAACTGGACTTCGACGGCGGGAAAGCGTTTCGCGAACTCCGACACGAGCGGCGCGATGGTCGTGCGTCCGAAGCCGAGCGTCGCGTTCACGCGCAACAGACCCTTCGGATCGGTGCGCGCGCCGGAGATCGCTTCTTCCATCTCGCGTACCTGGCCCGAAATCTGGAGCGCGTAACGCAGATACGTTTCGCCCTCGGGCGTGAGGCTCACGCTGCGCGTCGTGCGATTGACGAGCCGCGCGCCAAGTCTTTGCTCAATCAGCCCGAGCCGCTTCGTCGCGGCCGGCGGCGTGAGATCGAGCGCGCGCGCCGCGCCCGAGAGGCTCTTGAGCTTCGCGAGCAGGATAAAAAAATCGAAGTCGGAAGCGGCGTCGCTATTCACTTTCGGTGAAATATGAAATGAAATTCAGTGAATTCTAACGCTCGCGGACGGGGCTATCCTAGTCTGGCCAACACACTGGAAGCGAAGACATGAGAATCGTTGAAATCCGCGAGAAGACCGTTCCGATCAGCTCGCCCATCCGCAATGCATATATCGACTTCAGCAAGATGACGATCAGCCTCGTCGCCGTGGTGACCGACGTCATCCGCGACGGCAAGCCTGTCATCGGCTACGGCTTCAACTCGAATGGCCGATACGGACAAGGCACGCTGATGCGCGAACGCTTCATCCCGCGCGTGCTGGAAGCCGAGGCCGATACGCTCATCGACGAGCACGGCGACAATCTCGATCCGCACAAGATCTGGGCAGCGATGTTCAGGAACGAGAAGCCCGGCGGTCACGGCGAGCGTTCGGTCGCGATGGGCACCATCGACATGGCCGTGTGGGACGCGGTCGCGAAGATCGCGGGCAAGCCGCTGTTTCAGTTGCTCGCGGATCGCTATGGCAACGGCGAGCCGAATCGCAAGGTCTTCGTGTATGCCGCGGGCGGTTATTACTATCCGGGACAGGATCACGAAAAGCTGAAGGACGAGATGCGCGGCTATCTCGATCGCGGTTATACGGTGGTGAAGAAGAAGATCGGCGGCGCGTCGCTCGATGAAGACCTGCGCCGTATCGATTCGATCCTGAGCGTGCTCGGCGACGGCCAGAAGCTCGCGGTCGATGCGAACGGCCGCTTCGATCTCGACACCGCGATCCGCTATGCAAAAGCGCTCTCGCAATACGATCTCTTCTGGTACGAGGAAGCGGGCGATCCGCTCGATTTCGAGTTGCAGGCGACCTTGCGCAACTATTACGACAAGCCGATGGCCACCGGCGAGAATCTGTTCTCGATGCAGGACGCGCGCAATCTGATCCGCCACGGCGGCATGCGCGCCGACCGCGACTGGCTCCAGTTCGATTGCGCGCTGAGTTACGGGCTTGTCGAATATCTGCGCACGCTCGACATGCTGCATCAGCACGGCTGGTCGGCGAGCCGCTGCATTCCGCACGGCGGGCATCAGATGTCGTTGAATATCGCGGCGGGACTCGGGCTGGGCGGGAATGAATCGTATCCGGATCTGTTTCAGCCGTATGGCGGCTTTCCGGATGGCGTGAAGGTGGAGAACGGCCATATCACGATGCCGGATCTGCCCGGCATCGGATTCGAGGGAAAGGCGGATCTCATCGCAGAGATGCGGAAGATTGCCGGGTAAGGTCTATCAGAATCAGAGATAACTGCAAACGTAATCGAGCGTTTCCACGACGTCGATATCGAAGCGGCTCTTGCCCGGCACCGAAAACGATTCGCCCGCGCCATACGTCTTCCATTCGTCGCTGCCGTCGAGGCGGATGCGGCATTGGCCGGCTTGCACTTCCATGAGCTCGGGCGCGTCGGTGCCGAAGTTGAGCGTGCCGGGCAGGATCACGCCGAGCGTCTTCTTCGTGCCGTCGGCGAAGAGAACGGTATGCGACACGCACTTGCCGTCGAAGTAGACGTTGGCGCGCTTGATGACGGAAACCTGGTCGAATTGCGTTGCAGCGGTCATGGTGGTGGTCCTTTCGTTGGTTGCGAGGAATGGTCCGCCATCATACAAAAAAAGACGATGCGGCCTTCTCCGCATCGCCCGACTCAGGCAAGCGCTGCCGGAAAAATCAGCGATTCACCAGCCGCTTCGGCATCAGCAACACGAGCAGGCCGCCGATCGTGAGACACGCCGCGAGCGTGTACACGCCGAGATCCGTCGAATGCGTCTTGTCGATGATCCAGCCGATCACATACGGACTGATAAAGCCCGCGAGATTGCCGAACGAGTTCACGACCGCGACGCCCGTCGCCGCTGCGGCGCCCGCGAGGATCGCGGTCGGCAGGCACCAGAACTGGCACAGCGTGGTCATGACGCCCATCGTCGCGACGGTGAGGCCGACCATCGCGAGCGTGACGTTGCCGCTGCCCGCCATCACCGCCGCAATCCATCCCGCCGTGCCGATCAGACCCGGCACCGCGACGTGCCAGCGACGCTCGCGGCGCGCATCCGAGCTGCGTCCGACGACGATCATCGAAATCGCGGCGGCCGCATAGGGCAGCGTCGTGAGCATGCCGATCGCAAGCGGGTCCTTGACGCCCGAGCCCTTGATGAGCGTCGGCAGCCAGAAGCCCACGCCATACAGGCCCATGATGAAGAACAGATAGATCACGGACAGCGCCCAGACCATCGGGTTCGTGAAGCCGTCCTTGAACGAGTGCGATTCGACGCCGTCCGCATCGGCCGCGACGTTGGCGGTGAGCACTTTCTTCTCGTCATCGGTGAGCCACTTCGCCTGCTCGATACCCTTGTCGAGCATGAAGATGATGACGAAGCCCAGCACGAGCGACGGAATCGCTTCGAGCAGAAAAAGCCATTGCCAGCCCGCGAGACCGTGCGTGCCGCTCATCGCGTGAAGAATCCAGCCCGACAGCGGACCGCCGATCACGCCGGAAATCGGAATGCCCGTCATGAAGAGCGCGATGATCCTGCCGCGCCGTGCGGACGGATACCAGTACGTCAGATAAAGGATGACGCCAGGAAAAAGGCCCGCTTCGGCGAGACCGAGCAGGAAGCGCAGGACGTAGAACGTGGTGGGCGTCTGCACGAACATCATGGCGGCGGAGATGATCGCCCAGGTGATCATCACGCGTGCAATCCAGAGCCGCGCGCCGACCTTATGCAAGATGATGTTGCTCGGCACCTCGAAGATGAAATAGCCGATGAAGAAGATGCCCGCACCCAGTCCGTACACCGTTTCGCTAAAGCCGAGATCCTTCAGCATCTGCAGCTTGGCGAAGCCGACGTTCACGCGGTCCAGATACGCCGCGACGTAGCAGAGGAACAGCAGGGGAATGAGGCGCCACGTCACTTTCGCGTAGAGCGCGGACTCCGAGTTGTCCGCGCGCTGATACTCAGGCGACGCCGGGAACGCTGGTCTCGACGTACTCATGGGGATGTCTCCGAATCTTATGTGGGAATCGCCTCGCCTTTCTCCGAAGGCGAGGTGCTGCAATAAAAAGGGAAGGTCAGTCGAACATGTCGGGCTGCGTCGCGACAAGATCGTTCCAGATCGTCTGGAAGTGCAGCCAGCCGATGTAATCGCTGCCCACATGTTCGCGGCTGTAGCGCGCGCGGTCTTCGGGGACGAGCTTCGGCGTGATGCCCGTCGCTTCGATCATCAACTGTTGCTGGCAGCAGCGCTCGAGCGCGATGAACCAGAACGCCGCAGAATCGATGCTATGACGGCTCGCCGTGAGCAGGCCGTGGTTCTGGTGAATCGCGGCCTTCACGCCCTTGAACGCATTCGCGACCTTGTTGCCCCCCTTCACTTCGACGGCGACCTTGCCGGCTTCATCGCCGATCACGACGTGGTCTTCGAAGAATGCGCACGCGTCCTGCGACATCGGAATGAGCGGCTTGCCCAGCGCCGCGAACGCGGTGCCGTAGACGGTATGCGCGTGACACATCGCGACGATGTCCTGATGCTGCTCATGCACCGCGGCATGCAGCACGAAGCCCGCGCGATTGAGCGCGTAGCTGCCTTCCACCACATTGCCCTGATGATCGGCGCAAATCAGGTTCGACACTTTCACTTGCGCGAAGTGGACGGCCATCGGATTGGTCCAGTAAAGCGACGGATGCTCCGGATCGCGCACGGTGAGATGGCCCGCGAAGCCGTAGTCGAAGCCCTGCAGCGCGAACGCACGGCACGCGGCGACGAGACGCTCCTTCAAATACTGTCGATGTTCGGCGTGGCTGGAAAACGCCGGCAGCTCGGGGAAAATCAGGCCTTCCTGCTCGGGTTGATAGATCGACACGCGGCCCTTGAGGTCGATGGCTTGCTCGGCGGTCTTTGCGGGTGTCTCCATGACGTCGCTCATCTTTTCGCTCCATGCGGATCAGAGTAGGTATGTCACGCATGGTGCCGCGAGCGATGCTTGCGCACAAACGAACGTTGTTCAACGTTGCATGAGTCACATTCATGCATCGTTAATCTGAAACGCGCGCTTAAATCGAAATCCGTCGAGGTTCAGGCGATGCAACATTTTTCGCTGCGTCGCGAAACCGTTCAGGAGCATGTGCGCGTGCAGCGAAGAACATCGATAAATCCCGCGAAGCCCCGCCGCATAAGGCTTTCGGGTTGCGATGCTCAAGGGCTTAAAAAATAGCGCGGGCCGCCGTTAACCACCTTTGCAACATTTTTCGCGCATGGCCGATTTCTGGTACGACAAGGCTTTCGGACGTGCTCGCAACGTATATCGGCCGATCGACCCACTGACGAGACCCCTGTACTGGCGGGACATTAGCCAGACGAAAACGTTTGGCATTCGTCGGCTGTCGAGCGCGATCCGTATGAAGGTCGCTTTTCACGTTTGAATCAATTTTCTTCGTACTTGAGCGCACGTTCTGGGCGCGTTGCGTGGGGAATCGCGCAAAGTCCTGTTGGTATAAGGATTGGCGGTCGCTGGCACACCTCTCGCTAATGTATGACCACGCACGAACATCGCCGCGATACCGAACAAAGAACAAACGGCGTGTTGGTGCTACGGGGCTGGTCGCAACAGGGTTCGATGTACGCCGTCAGATGCATACGCGAATCCTGTTGCGAGCCAGAAGAAATCAAAAGCGCGAAGCGCACACGCACGAGACTAAAAAAATGTTGACTCTTCAATCCGATCTGCACGGCAATCATCTGTTGGGCGCGCTTCCGGCGCAGGAATGGCAGGCCATCGCGCCTCATCTCGAACTTGTTCAACTGCGCACGGAGCAGTTGCTGTGCGATTCCGGTCAACGCATTCACCACGTTTATTTCCCGACCACGGCGATCATTTCGCTGCTGCATACGATGGAAGACGGCGGCTCCGTTGAAGTCGCGGCAGTGGGACGCGAAGGCATGTCGGGCGTTCCGGTACTGACGGGCGGCGACACCATGCCGACGCGCGTGCAGGTGCAATGCGCGGGTTTCGCATATCGCATGAGCGCGGGGGCGCTGCGCGAGCACTTCGGCCGTTCGGACTTTTTGCGCCGCGTGATGCTGCTTTATATGCAAGCCCTGCTCACGCAAGTGGCGCAGACGGCTGCATGCAACCGTCATCACTCGCTGTCGAAGCAACTGTGCCGCTGGCTGCTGATTCAGACGGATCGCACGCCGTCGGATCAACTGCGTGTGACGCAGCAGATGATCGCGGATATGCTTGGCGTGCGCCGTGAAGGTGTCACTGAGGCAGCCGGCAAGCTGCACGATGCCGGGCTCATTCATCATAGCCGTGGCTGTATCAAGATTCTGGATCGGGCTGGGCTCGAAGAGCGGGCCTGTGAGTGTTATGGCATCGTCAAGCGTGAGTTTGATCGGATGTTGCCGAGACGGGCTGAGGTTGTTGTTTGAGGGTTTTTTGTTTGTTGCCGGATCCCGTTTCGTTTTGGTTTATTAGCTCTGCCCCGCACAGGGGCAGTGTTAATAAACCAAAAAGAAACCGGGATCCAGCGAAAAAAAGCAAACCACTGCGAAGATAAAAAGCCCAATTCACCCAAGCGCACGACTGGCCGCCGCCGCCCGCCCCCGCAACCAATTGATACTCGCAAACAGCACCACGGCAAACACGATCAACATCGTCGCAACGGCGAGAATCGAAGGATCGATGGAATCGCGGATACCGCTCCACATCTGACGTGGCACCGTCCGCTGATCCGGCCCACCGATAAAAAGAATCACGATCACTTCATCGAACGAGGTCGCGAACGCGAATACGCTACCGGTAGCCACAGCAGGCGTAATAAGCGGCAAAGTCACGCGCCTGAACGCGGTCCAGGGCTTCGCGCCAAGACCCGATGCAGCGCGCAAAAGGCTCTGATCGAACGACAGCAAAGAAGCCGTCACGGTAATCACGACAAAAGGCGTTCCAAGCGCCGCATGCGCGAGAATCACGCCGGGATAAGAATTCACGAGCCCGAGCGGCGCGAAGATCAGATAGAACCCGGCCGCGACGACAACAATCGGCACGATCATCGGCGAAATGATGATGGGCATGATCACCGAGCGCAGCGGAAACTGCGAACGTGAGAGGCCGAGCGCGGCGAGCGTGCCGAGACATGTTGCGATCACCGTCGATGCCGCGCCGATGCCAATACTGTTCAACAACGAGCGCTGCCAGTCCGGGCTAGTGAGCGCCTGCTCATACCAGCGCAGCGAAAAGCCCTGCAAAGGATAAGAAAAGTAAGACCCCGAATTAAACGATAAAGGAATGATCGCGAGAATCGGCGCGACGAGAAAGAACAGCACGAGTGCGGTATGCACGCGCACCCATCGCGATGCGATGCGTTCGGTCAGCACCTTGTTGCGTTTTTCCGCCATGGAAGAAAGGCTCCTTAACCGAAGCGCAACCGGTCGACGCCGACGATGCGGTTGAACAGAAAATAGAAGATCGCGGTAAAGATCACGAGATACGCCGAGAGCGCGCCCGCAAGTCCCCAGTTGAGCTGCGTATTCGTTTGCAGCGCGATAAGCTGACTGATCATTTCATCGCCTGCACCGCCGAGCAAAGCAGGCGTGATGTAGTAGCCGAGCGCGAGCACGAAAACGAGAAAGCAACCCGCGCCGACGCCCGGCAATGTCTGCGGTATATACACGCGCACGAACGCAGTGAACGGATGCGCGCCGAGCGACTGCGCCGCGCGCAGATACACGGGCGATACACCCTTCATCACCGAGAAGATCGCGAGAATCATGTACGGCAGAAGCACGTGCGTCATGCCGATCAACACGCCCGTGCGATTGAAGATGAGCGGCACCGGATGCGTCGCAAGGCCGAGTCCCATCAACAGACCATTGATGACGCCGCCCGGTTGCAGCAACACGTACCACGCCGTCGTGCGCACGAGCAGCGAAGTCCAGAACGGCACGATCACGAAGAGCATCAGACGGTTGCTGCTTTGCGCCGGCAGATTGGCGAGCAGCCACGCGACCGGATAACCGAGCACGAGGCACAACAGCGTGACGGACGCGCTGATCGATATCGTGCGCAAAAAGGCTTGCCGATACACCGACGCGTTATCCGCCACGAACGCGACATTGCCTTGCGGTGTCACTTGCGCATCGACGGCGGCGAGCAGATAGTCCGGCGTCGGCGATGCGGCCGCACGCTTCAGCAGACGCCATGTTTCCGGCGCATTCCATCGCTCATCCATCTCGATCAATGCGGGCTTCCACGCGGGCGGCGTCTCGTCGCGCACGGAGCGCGCAGTGCGCATCAGTAGACTTCGAAACTCAGGCAGCGCGAAATTGAGCCTGCGCGCAACGGTGCCGAGCTGGCCGCTCTGCTGCGCATCCTTGAGGCCCGCAGCGAGCAGCGCGAAGGTGTGTTCATCGGGAACGCCGCGCCCGTCCCACGCATCGAGCGCGCGCGTCAGTGCCGGCATGCTGTCCGGCACTTCCTTGTTCTCGACACTGCGAGCAAGCAACAACGCGATCGGTGCGATGAACGTCGACAGCAAAAAAACGATCAGCGGCAAGGCAAGCAACAACGCCTGCACCGATGCGCGGCGGCGCGCTCTTTGATACGAGGCGCGGCCATCGGCTCTCGTCGGAGAACCGGCGGCGTGCGCGTGGATCGATGCAGGCATGGCGTTCCTCTAGTCCTTGAATCGCGTTATTGCGTGAGCCACACCTGGAAGCGCTTGTTGATCTGGTCCGCGTTGTCGGCCCAGAAATTCGCGTTGATCTGCACGGCGCGCTTGAAGTTGTCCGGCGCGGTCGGCATGTCGGCGAGACGCTGCTTGTCGACGAGCGCAACCGCATCCTTGCGCGGCGGCGCATACGCGATGTACTTCGAGAGTTCCGCCGATGCCTTCGGCTGAGCTTGCGACACGATGAACTTCGCGGCCGTATCGGCGTGCTTCGCGCCGGTCGGAATCGCCCACCATTCGAAGTCGTAGACTTGCGCGTCCCACACGGCCTTGAACGGCTTGTTGTCCTTCTTCGCGGCATCGTCGATACGGCCGTTATAGGCCTGCACCATCACGACCGCGCCATCGGCGAGCAGCTGCGGCGCCTGCGCACCCGATTCCCACCACACGATGTTCTTCTTGATCGTGTCGAGCTTCTTGAATGCGCGATCGACGCCCGCGGGCGTGCCGAGCACCTTGTAGACATCTTTCGGATCGACGCCATCGGCGATGAGCGCCCATTCCATCGACACTTTCGGCGACTTGCGCAGACCGCGCTTGCCAGGGAATTTCTGCAAATCGAAGAAGTCGTTGACGGTGGTCGGCGCGGTCTTCAGCTTGCTCGCATCGTAGGCATAGACCGTGGACCACACCATGCTCGCGACCGCGCAATCGCTGATCGAGCCGGGAATGAAATCGCTCGTCTTGCCGAGCGTCTTCTTGTCGAACTTCTGCAGCAGGCCTTCATCGCACGCGGTGATCGCGTCGTTGGTTTCGAGGTCGATCAAGTCCCACGTCGTGTTCTTCGCCTGCTCCATCGCGGAGAGCTTGGCGAGGCCGCCGTCATACGATTCGGTCGAGAAGTTCACGCCAGTCGCTTGCGTGAACGGTTCGAACCAGGCTTTCTTCGCGGCGGCTTCGTATGCGCCGCCGAATGTCACGACGGACAGCGTTTCCGCTGCCTGTGTCGAGATAGTGGCAAATGCAAATACTGTGAGTGCGGCGCATTGTGCTTTGATATGAGTGCGCATGTCAGTTGGCTCCTGCGGGTGCGGTCGAGATGAGAGAAGGTGAGGGCGGTGTGCTCGGGGCAATCGCGGGGGCATTCTTCGGCGCCATCATCGCGAGAATCTTGCAGTCGTCGTGACGCCACGCGATATCTATCGTGCTGCCCGCCGAGGGCAACGCGTGACGCTGCGTATTGGGCACTTTCACGACGATGGAATCGCGCGAGCCGAGCTTCAGATGCACGCGATGATGATCGCCGCAATACACGAGTTCTTCGACGCAGGCGCGCACGACGTTGCTGTGCTCGTCGGGTTGCGTGCCCTCCGCGCCGGGAATGTGCGCGCGTTCGGGGCGCAGCGCGAGCATCGCTTCGTCGCCGGCGCGCAGGCCGTGTTCGCATCGTCCGCGAATCACGCTGCCATCCGATAGCGCGAGCGTCGCCCATTCGTCGTTCGCACTGACGACGCGCCCCGTGAGTCCATTGTTCTCGCCGACGAAGTTCGCAACGAATGCGTTCTGCGCGTTCTCGTATAGCTCGCTTGGTGTCGCGGCTTGCTGAATGCGGCCATCGGAAAAGACGGCAACGCGATCCGACATCGTCAGGGCTTCGGCCTGATCGTGCGTCACGTAGACGATCGTCAGTGACAGTTCGCGATGCAGCCGCATGATTTCGTATTGCATCGTTTCGCGCAGGCGCTTGTCGAGTGCGCCGAGCGGCTCGTCCATCAGCACGACGCTCGGTTCGAATACGAGCGCGCGTGCCAGTGCGACGCGCTGTTGCTGACCGCCCGAAAGCTGCGAGGGACGCCGGTTCGCGAGATGCGGCAATTCGATCATCTCGAGCGCGCGCTTCACACGCGTCTTCTGCTCGGCGCGGCTCACGTGCCGCACCGAAAGCGGAAACGCGACGTTCTCCGCAATCGTCAGATGCGGAAAGAGCGCGTAGTTCTGAAACACCATGCCGATGTCGCGCTGATGCGGCGGCTTGTCGTCGAGACGCCTGCCATCGAGACGGATCTCGCCTTGCGTTGGCGTTTCGAAGCCCGCGAGCATCATGAGCGTGGTCGTCTTGCCCGAGCCCGACGGTCCGAGCAGCGAAAGAAACTCTCCTTTGCGCACGTCGAGGTTCAAGTCCTCCACGACGTAATGCGCGCCGTCATACGATTTGCTCACGCCCGAGAAGGAGATGAAGGAAGGGTCTGACATCGTGTTCGCGTCCTGTCTTTCAGTGCTGTGCGAGCTTCGCCGCGAGATAGCGCGCGAAGTCGAAATTGGGCCGTTCGAGATGGCTCAGATTGCCGGGCTTCGCGAGCGGCGCGTGCACGCCGCGAAACACCGCTTCCACGCCACGCCTGTCTTCCGCGTTCACTTCGTCGAGCAGCTTCTTCAATGTCGACATGTGCGCGTTTGCTTCAGGATCGGCGATGAATTCAGGCGCGAGACCTCCGCCGAAACGGATATGCACTTGCCCCACGCCGCGCGGCTGCAGCACGAGATACCAGAAGTAGCCCGGCGTGAGGGCGACGAGATGCGTCGGATAGATCGCGAGCAATGCAGTCGTCTTGCGCCAGTGACCCGTTAAACGCGTGTTATCCGGATGCGCATTGCCGATAGGCAAGCTTGCTTCTTTCGTGATCCAGTGATAGTTGAACGCGGGATAACCCGGCGGACATTCCATCTCTTCGAGTTTCGAATGCGGCCCTACGGTTGCGCGATGCAGCATCGGCAGGTGATAACTTTCCATGAAGTTTTCCGCGAGGATCTTCCAGTTCGTATCCCACACGTGCTCTTCATAGAAAGTTTCGATGTAGTCCGTCATGCCATATGCGCCGATAAGCTCGCTTAATTCGGCGAGCTGTTTTCCGACGGGCGGCGCGTTTTCATCGAGCGTCACATAGATCCAGCCTTGCCATTCATCGCAGCGTACGGCAGGCAGCTTATAGCTTTCCTTGCAAAAGCCTTCTTGCCGGTCCATGAGCGGCGCGCCCTTCAATTCGCCATCGAGACCATAGCTCCACGCGTGATACGGACACACGATACGGCGCTTGTTGCCGCGCCCTTCGAGCAGCACCGACATGCGATGCAGGCATACATTCGACATCGCCTTGAGTTGCATGTGCTCGTCGCGCAATACGACGATAGGCTGTGCGCCGATCTGTGCCGTCAAATAATCGCCGGGTTCCTTCAGTGCGCTTGCGCGGCCGACGCATTGCCATTCGCGCGCAAAGATTTCGTGTTCTTCAAGAGCAAGAAACTCGGGCGACGTATAGACACCGGGCGGCATGGCGCGCGCATCGCTGAATGATCGTTCACAATTCGACCGCAATTGGCCGACGAGTGTTTGCGCTGCGATCGTGCTTGCCGGACTGGCCATGAAGCGCTCCTTGATTCTGGTCCGTGAGAGCGGGCTAGTGCGGGTTTGCGCCGCGTTGCGCTCGACATGGACACCAATCTATCAAGCCAAATTGCCAGCCAAAATATTGTTTTCGGATACAAAGCAAAGCTTTTATCTATGCAGCCCGGATAACTTCACGTGTCGATATGCAGTCGCCTGATGTAGTTCTCGCAGAACGACGTGAAGCGGTGCACCACTTGCCGTGGACGCATCGTGCGCGATTGCGCGATGCCCAGCGTCGTCGCGTTGACGTTGTCCTTGAAGCGCTTAATCACGAAGTCCTCGCCGTCCACCGTGCGATTCGATTTGAGCGGAAAATTGAGGATGCTATAGCCCAGACCGTTCGCCACCATGCCGCGCACGACTTCAGGCTGCGATGAACGGAATGCCGGCACCGGGCGGCTGCCGACCGCATCGAAAAGCGCGGCGAAATATTCGCGGCTGTGCGGCAAATCCAGCATCACGTAAGGCTCCGACTGCAAATCGGCGAGTGAAACCTTGCGCGCCCGCGCGAGCCTGTGCGTCTTCGGCAAGATCGCATAAGGCGGCAACGAAAGCAGCGGCGTGAAGGCGATGTCTTCGGTCAGGTCCAGACTATAGGTGAGCGCGATATCGAGCGATCCGTCGTGCAGGCCGCGCAACAAGCCGTCCTGATGCGCCTCGACCGTGCGAAACGAAATGCCCGCGTGCCCGGCCGTGAAGCGGCTGATGAGACCCGGCATCAACGGCGGCGCAAGCGACACGAGGCAGCCGAGCGCGATGGAACCGGTCATGCCGCCATCCATTTCCTTCGCGGCCATTTGCAGTTCTTCGGCGATCTTCAGCAGATTGCGCGCTTGCCCGAGCAGATCGCGACCGGCTTGCGTGAGCGAAAGGCCGCTCGCATGATGGCGAATGAATAGCTGCACGCCGAAGGATGCTTCGAGATCGGCGAGCGCGGTCGATATCGACGGCTGCGAGATATGGAGTTTTTTCGCGGCGGCAGTGAAGGACAACGCTTCCGCCGCGACCACGAAATAGCGCAACTGCCGCAGCGAATAGCGCAGAGGATGACTTTCCATCGATGACATTCCAGAAATCGGGCTTCGATGGACCGCATTGTGAAGTGCTCAAAAATCATTGCATAGCTAAATCCGATGCCGTGCATTTTTTAAATATATTTTTCGAATTCGATAGAGACGCGTAGATTTTCACGAAGACATCACGGATACAACGGCCTTTCAGAAGGGACATAGCCATGACAGTGGAAACAACGTCTATCGACACGCTCGTAGTCGGCGCCGGCCAGGCCGGTGTTGCGATGAGCGAACATCTGAGCAAGCTCGGCGTACCGCATCTCGTGTTGGAACGCGATCGTATCGCCGAGCGCTGGCGCACGGGCCGATGGGATTCGCTCGTCGCCAATGGTCCCGCATGGCACGATCGTTTCCCCAATCTGGAGTTCGCGGAGTTCGACCCCAATGGTTTCGCAGCGAAAGAACAGGTCGCGGAATACTTCGTGCAGTACGCGAAAAAATTCGATGCGCCCATTCGCACCGGCGTGGAAGTCAAAAAGGTCGTGCGCAATGCCGGACGTCCGGGTTTTACCGTCGATACGTCTGATGGAACGATCGAAGCGAATCGCGTCGTCGTCGCGACGGGGCCCTTTCAACGTCCCGTGATTCCGCCGATCGCGCCGACATCCGCGAAGCTCACGCAAATCCATTCCGCTGACTATCGCAATCCGCAGCAATTGCCCGAAGGCGGCGTGCTCGTGGTGGGCGCGGGTTCGTCGGGCGTGCAGATCGCCGATGAATTGCAGCGCTCGGGCCGCAACGTCTATTTGTCGGTCGGCGCGCATGATCGTCCGCCGCGCGGATATCGCGGACGCGACTTCTGCTGGTGGCTCGGCGTGCTGGGCGAATGGGACGCGGAAGTGATGAAGCCCGGCCGCGAGCATGTGACGATCGCGGTAAGCGGGGCGCGTGGCGGTCATACGGTGGACTTCAGGCGTCTCGCGCATCAGGGCATCACGCTCGTTGGTCTGACGAAATCGTTCGACGATACGCTCGTCACGTTCGAATCCGATCTCGCCGATAACATTCGCCGCGGCGACGAAAACTATCTGTCATTGCTCGACGCCGCCGATGCCTACGCGCAACGCAACGGCCTCGATCTTCCCGAAGAACCTGAAGCGCGCACGATTCCCGCCGATCCGGAATGCATGACCCATCCGCTGCTGTCGCTGGATCTCGCGAAAGCAGGCGTCACGTCGATCATCTGGGCGACAGGTTATGCCGTCGATTTCACCTGGCTGCAAGTCGATGCATTCGACGAAAAGGGCAAGCCGAAACATCAGCGCGGCGTCGCGAAAGAGCCGGGTATCTATTTCCTCGGCTTGCCGTGGCTTTCGCGTCGCGGCTCCGCATTCATCTGGGGCGTCTGGCACGACGCGAAGCATATTGCCGATCACATCGTCACGCAGCGCAAATACCTGGCTTATTACGACGAGCCGCAACGTCGCGTGGAAACGAAGCGCGAGGAAACCGTGCCGGATGCATCGCGCGTCCACAAGGTCAGCGAAATGGGCGTCAGCTGATCAAACAACACATCCAGTATCAAGGTGCATTCGATGAGCCAACCTACGCATACCCGTATCCGCATGTTCAACACGAAGGATACGTACCCGAATCAGACGCTCGATAACGATCTTTGCCAGGCCGTGCGCGCGGGCAATACCGTTTATGTGCGCGGTCAGATCGGCACGGATTTCGACGGCAATCTCGTCGGTCTCGGCGATCCGCGCGCGCAAGCGGAACAGGCCATGAAGAACGTGAAGCAATTGCTCGAAGAAGCGGGCAGCGATCTTTCGCACATCGTCAAGACGACGACTTATCTCACCGATGTGCGCTTTCGCGAACCGGTGTATCGCGAAGTCGGCAAATGGCTGAAGGGCGTGTTCCCGATATCGACGGGACTTACGGTCGTCGCGCTCGGTCAGCCCGAATGGTTAATGGAGATCGATGTGATCGCCGTCATTCCTGATGGATGGACGCCGTCTCAGGAGCGCGCATGACATTTTCCATCGTCGGACGATGTGAAGAGACCGGCCAGCTCGGCATCGCGATCAGTTCATCGAGCATCGCGGTGGGTGCGCGTTGTCCGTGGGTGCGTGCGGGCGTCGGCGTGGTCGCGACGCAGAACGTCACGCTGCCCGCGCTCGGTCCGCAAATTCTCGATCATATGGAAGGCGCGAAGCTCAATCCCGTCGAGGCGCTCGATCGCGCACTGAGCGTGAACCAATGGAGCGAGTATCGGCAGGTGACGGTGGTCGATGCGCAAGGCCGCACCGCGTTCTTCAGCGGCAAGGAGGCGCTCGGCACGTATCACGCGGTCGCGGGAAAGCAATGCGTCGCGGCGGGCAACATGCTTGCGGGCGTCCATGTGATCGAAGCGATGATTCCCGCATTCGAGAACGCATCGGGCCAGCTTGCCGATCGACTGCTCGCGGCGATGCACGCGGCCGTCGCGGCGGGCGGCGAAGCGGGGCCGGTGCACTCGGCGGCTTTGAAGATCGCGGGCGAGCAAAGCTGGCCGCTCGTCGATCTGCGTGTCGACTGGGCCGATGACCATCCTATCGGCAAGCTGGACGGCCTCTGGCAGGCATATAAACCGCAGATGCAGGATTACGTAACGCGCGCATTGAACCCGACCGCCGCGCCGAGCTACGGAGTGCCGGGCGATGAGTGACATGACGAGCCGCGATCTGCTCGAAAAGCTGATCGGCTTCGCGACCGTCAGCCGCGATTCGAATCTCGCGCTGATTGAGTTCCTACGCGATTACCTCGCGCAATTCGACGTCGAAAGCGAGCTCTTCTATAACGCGGAGCGCACGAAGGCGAATCTCTTCGCGACGATCGGTCCGCGCGATCGCGGCGGCATCGTGCTGTCGGGTCATACGGATGTCGTGCCTGTCGATGGCCAGCCGTGGACCGTCGATCCCTTTCGTCTCACCGAAAAGGATGGCCGGCTGTTTGGCCGCGGCGCGGCGGACATGAAGGGCTTTCTCGCATCGGTGCTGGTCGCGGTGCCGATGTTGATGAAGCGCGAACTGAGGCTACCCGTGCATCTGGCCTTTTCATACGACGAGGAAGTTGGCTGTCTCGGCGTGCGTCCGATGCTCGCGGAACTCGCAAAGCGTGCGCACAAACCTGTGTTGTGCCTGATCGGCGAGCCGACGTCGTTGAAGCCGGTGCTCGGACACAAGGGCAAGCTCGCGATGCGTTGTCAGGTGAAAGGGGCGGCTTGTCACTCGGCGTATGCGCCGTACGGCGTGAACGCCATTCAATATGCGGCGCGCCTCATCAATCGTCTCGACGAAATGGGCGAGCGACTGGCGCAGCCCGAGCATCACGACGAGCGTTTCGATCCGCCTTTTTCGACGGTGCAGACGGGCGTCATCAAAGGCGGTCGGGCGCTGAATATCGTGCCGGCCGAATGCGAATTCGATTTCGAAGTACGCGCGCTTCCGGGCTTCGATGCGAACACAGTCGCCAATGATCTGGAATCCTATGCAAAATATGAGCTGCTGCCGAAAATGCGCGCCGTGAAGTCCGATACCGACATCCGCCTCGAACCGCTCTCCGCATATCCGGCATTGGCGACATCGCCGGAAAGCGAAGCGGCGCGTCTCGTCGCGCTATTGAGCGGATCGGCGGAATTCGGCACGGTTGCGTTCGGCACGGAAGGCGGACTCTTCGATGAAGCGGGCATTCCGACCGTCGTATGCGGTCCTGGAAGCATGGATCAGGGACACAAGCCCGATGAGTTCGTCACGCTCGAACAACTCCACGATTGCGACGCGATGCTGATTCGGCTCGCGGACCATCTCTCGACCACAGCCTGATTTTCTAAAACGCCGCAGAGGAAACCGGCGCTTCGCGCGTCAGGGCATTGCTTTGCCGCGAACAAACTGGAGACGACTTTGACTACTGCCCAACGCAATGCTTCTCCGTTGATCGAGAAGCACACCATCGGCTACGTGCCGCCCGAGGATCGCCACGGTAAAGTGCGCGACCTGTTCACGTTATGGTTCGGCGGCAATATCGCGCCCTTGCCTATCGTGACGGGCGCGCTCGGCGTGCAGATCTTTCATCTGAACCTGTTGTGGGGCATCGTTGCGATCATCGTCGGTCAGGCGGTCGGCGGTGTGCTGATGGCCCTGCATTCCGCGCAGGGTCCGCAAATGGGCATCCCGCAGATGATCCAGAGCCGCGCGCAGTTCGGTTCGTGGGGCGCGCTGCTCGTGACCGTCATTGCAGGCGTCATGTATGTGGGCTTCTTCGCGTCGAACATCGTGCTTGCGGGGAAATCGCTGCATGGCATCGAGTCGACGGTGTCGGTGCCCGTGGGCATCGTGATCGGCGCGCTGGGCTCGGGGTTGATCGGCATCATCGGATACCGGTTCATTCATATTCTGAACCGCATCGGTACATGGGTGCTGGGCATCGGCATTGTCATCGGCTTCGGGTACATCCTCACGCATGTCACGACGACCGATTTCCTCACGCGCGGCGGCTTCAACTTCGCCGGCTGGCTCGCGACGGTCTCGCTCTCCGCGCTGTGGCAGATCGCATTCGCGCCGTACGTGTCCGACTATTCGCGCTACTTGCCCGCGAATGTGCGCGTTGCATCGACGTTCTGGGCGACATATCTCGGCTGCACGATCGGCTCGACGCTGGCCTTCGTGTTCGGCGCGGTCGCGGTGCTGGCAGTGCCGCCCGGCGCGGATGCGATGGACGCCGTGAAGCTCGCCACCGGACCGCTCGGCTTGCCGATGCTCGTGCTGTTTCTCCTGAGCGTCATCAGCCACAACGCGTTGAATCTGTATGGCGCGGTGCTCGCGGTGATTACGTCGTTGCAGACGTTCGCGTATCGCTGGATTCCGACGGCAAAGTCGCGCGCCGTGTTGTCGGTGGTGATTCTCGTCGCGTGCTGCTATGGCGCGATCGGTGCGTCGACGAACTTCGTCGGGAATCTCGTCGATCTCGTGCTTGCATTGCTCGTCGTGCTGGTGCCGTGGACCGCGATCAATCTCATCGACTTCTATGTGATCCACAAGGGCAAGTACGACATCCAGTCGATCTTTCAGGTGGATGGCGGCATCTATGGACGCTTCAATCCGCAGGCATTGATTGCGTATGCGATCGGCATCGCGGTGCAGATTCCGTTCATGAATACGCCAATGTACGCGGGCCCGGTGCCGAAGTATCTCGATGGCGCGGATCTTTCGTGGGTCGTCGGCTTGCTGCTGACGTCGCCGGTTTATTACTGGCTCGCGTCGCGCGATACGAGTTATCGGCGCAGGCAGAACAATGCGCACGTGGCGTCGAATGCCGCGCGGTAAGTGAAGATACGGACGATGCCTTCGGCATCGTCCCCTTTATGCTTGTGCTTGCGACGATCGCAAGTGAATGCCGAGCGCGCGCCGCGCACTCAACGCAAGCAGCGCGCACGACAGCGCATTGAACAGAAAGAGCCCGCTCGGTCCGACGATCGTCATCAATGTCGATGCGAGCGCCGGTCCCGACATGCCGCCGAACGAGAACAACACGAGCAGCAACGCGGAAATGGCGACGCGATGCTGCGGCTCAGTCCGATCCTGCACGTGCGATACGATGAGCCCGTACTGCGTGAACGTCACGGCCACGTAGACGAGTGTCGCGACCCAGGTGATCGCGCGCACGTCGAAGCAGAAGAGCACGAGGCTCAACGCGGCCGAAATCGATGCCGTGCAGTAGACGAGCCGACGCCGGTCGATTCTGTCGGAGAGGCGGCCCATCGGCCATTGCGGCACGAGCGCGCCGATGAGCGCGATGCCCATGAAGGTCGCGAGTTCGCTCGTCGAGAAGCCCGCGCGTTTGAGATAGACGGGCATCATCGAGTAGAAACTGCTGTAGATGAGGCCGGCGAGGATGCAGCCCGGTACGGCGAGCGGCGCTGACGCCATCATCTCGCGCACGCTTTCGCGCCACGTGCGCGCGGGCACGCGATGCAGCGATTCATCCGCGACTTTCACGGGCCAGCCTTCCAGCAACGTCACCGGCATGACGGCGGCGGCGAAGAGCGCCGCGGCGATCGAGAACTGCTGCCCGCCCGATCCCGCGCCGACAATGAGCAGGAACTGTCCCGTGCCCACCGCGAGATAGTTGATGGCCGCATACGAGCCGAAGACCTGGCCGCGCTTTTCATTCTCGACCGTGCCGTTGAGCCAGCTTTCGATCGACGTGTACAGCCCCATGAACGCGAATCCGGTCAAGAGACGCACAGCGCCGAGCGTCCACGGCGACTCCGCGGCGCCGAACGCGAGCGCGAGGATGGACGCAGCCGCCGAGAACGCGACGAACGTCCGATGCTGCCCGATCCGGTCGATGAGCCTGCGATTGAACACCGCGCCGAGAATGAAGCCGGCGTAGTAGCACGATTGAACCAGACCGATGACGATCGTCGGATAACCGGATTGCAGAATGCGCAGCGGGATCAGCGTCTGAAAGAGACCGTTGCCGACGATCAGCAGCGCATAGCTGCAAAGAAGTCCTGTCAACGCGCGATAGCTGCTTCCGGCGACGTGTTGAACGTGCGGCAGGGCATCGGCCGGGGCGGTTGCTGCGGGCGGCGTCTGGCGGCCGAAAAGCTTGGCTTCGGTCAGCGGGCCGGTGCGCACGACGGCCGACGCTTCGGAGTCCGGGTTCGTCTCGCCGTTCGGTTCGTCGTGTGTTTCGTATGTCTCGCGTGTCTCGTATGAATCGCTTGCGTGAACGTCTGTAGTTGCGTCTTCGATTTTCGACATGACAGCCTTGGAGGTCGCTCTCATAATTGCGGTTTCGGCGCGTACTGCGAACGACGATGGTAACCGCCTCCGGCGCTCTCCGATGTTCCTTTTTGTTTCCGCATGCTTCGGGTCGCCGCGCACGTGACCGATGCGTTGCGCCGATCCCTGTCACAATCGCAATCTCCGACGTTTTCTCGACGATACGGTCGGGAGTGCGATTTGCCGGGCCGTGTCATCCGACTGCGGCGCGCGAGGTGCGCCGCGCGTATTTCTCCCATCACAAGGAGCAAGCGATGCCAACGATGCAGGCAGTGCAGGTAACGAAAGCGAATGGTCCGCTGGAAGTCGTCGAGCGCGCGGTGCCGGAGCCGCCCGCCGGACACGTGCTCATCAAGGTGCAGGCGTGCGGAATCTGTCATAGCGATTCGCTGACCGTCGAAGGGCTATGGCCGGGTCTGCAATTTCCGCGCGTGCCGGGCCACGAGATCGCCGGCGTGATCGAGAAGCTGGGCGCGGACGTGGAGGGCTGGGAGAAGGGGCAGCGCGTCGGCGTGGGCTGGCACGGCGGGCATTGCGGCCATTGCGAACATTGCCGCCACGGCGACTTCGTGCTTTGCCAGCGCGCGCTCGTGCCGGGCATCAGCTACGACGGCGGCTACGCGGATTACATGGTGGCGCCGCAGGAAGCGCTCGCGCGCATGCCCGACGATCTCTCCGATGTCGATGCCGCGCCGCTCCTTTGCGCGGGCATCACCACCTTCAATGCGCTGCGCAACAGCGGCGCGCGCGCGGGCGACGTGGTCGCGGTGCTCGGCATCGGCGGGCTGGGTCATCTGGGCGTGCAATTCGCGCGCAAGATGGGCTTCGAGACGGTGGCCATTGCGCGCGGACAGGACAAGGCGCCGCTCGCGAAGCAACTCGGCGCGCATCATTACATCGACAGCGAAGCACAGAACGTCGCCGACGCGCTCAAGGCACTCGGCGGCGCGCGCGTGATTCTCGCGACGGCGACGAGCGGCAAGGCGATGAGCGCGACCATCGGCGGGCTGGGGCTGAATGGCAAGCTCATCATGGTGGGGATATCGGAGGAACCGGTCGAGGTGCCGATCACGCAGTTCATCATGGGCCGCAACTCGGTGCAGGGCTGGCCGTCCGGCACGGCGGCGGATTCGCAGGAAACGCTCGCGTTCAGCGCGCTCTCGGGCGTGAAGCCGATGATCGAGGAATTCCCGCTATCGCGCGCGGCCGAGGCATATGAGCGGATGATGAGCGGCAAGGCGCGCTTCAGGGTCGTGTTGACGCCGGGAAAGTGAAGTTGGCCGATGCCCCGCCTGGCGGGGCTTCAGTCAAGCGATGTAGCCGAGGAAAGACGACTTAATCATCGTCCCTCGTCAACAAACACCATATCGCGAGAAAAGGCACATCGCCCGAGCGCATCGCGTGCGGGTTGTTTCGAACGTTATGAATCCCGCCGCCGATGCCCGGATCGAACCACTCGCCACCGTTCTGCCGAAACTCGCCAGGCGTGAACAGCACATAAGCTTCCTCGGGCGGATGGCTATGATCCGGATAGCGCGTATGCGGCACCATCAGCGAAAAGCCGAGTTGCACGTCATAGCGGCTTTCCGCGCCGCCGGGACCGCAGATCATGCCGTTCACGTGTGCGTCGATATACCCGTCGCTGCCGTTGACGCCCGATGAACGGCGCGCCCATCCGATATCCGGTCCGAGCGCCTTGATCGCGCGCGCGGCCGCGCCGAAGCCGCTGTCGTCGCCGATGAAAGGCGCGAGCGCCGCGTCGAGCCAATCGCATGCGGGATAGCGTGTGTCGTACCGCGTGCCGTCATCGGATGGTGTCTGCAGCCGCTCGAACACGCGCGCCGCGACGCCGCGTCCGGCCTCCGGCAGCTTCTCCGACTGAAACAGCTTCTGTGCTATGGCGATGAAGGCCGCCACATTCCCGGCACGACAAGTCATCAAGCGCTCTCCATCACAACCAGTCGGTTTCAAAGCTGCATGTCGTGAGCGGCACGCAACCGTGCTCGGTGAGCACCACTTGCTGCTCCAGCTTCACGCCCTCGCATCCGCCCTCCGCGCCGATATAACTTTCCACGCAAAGCGTCATGCCCGTTTCGAATACGCCGTCATAACCCGCGCTGTCCCAATCGACTTGATGCGCGATGGCCGGACATTCATCGACCATGCCGATGCCATGCGCCACGCAGCTATAGCGGTTCTTCACATACGGCTCGGGAATCGTCCACGCTTTCCCGGAGTACTCGCGAAACGTCATGCCGGGACGCAGCAGATCCATGTTGAAATGGATTTGCGAATACGCCAGTTCATATAGCTTGCGCTGCTCGTCCGATGGACGCGTATCGCCCACGGTCCACGTACGCGAGATGTCCGAGCAGTAACCGTACGGGCCGACCATGTCGGTATCGAAGGCGAGCAGATCGCCGTTTCGCAGCACGCGCGACGAACATTCGCGCATCCACGGATTGGTGCGTTCGCCGGATGAGAGCAGCCGCGTCTCGATCCACTCGCCGCCGTGACGGATGTTCTCGAAGTGCAGATGCGCCCATAGCTCCTGCTCGGTCATGCCGGGCCGAAGCTCGCGACGCATGCGTTCGATGCCTTGCTCGCACACTCGCAGCGATTCCCCGATCAACACGAGTTCGCCCGCCGATTTGATCGCGCGGGCGTCTTCCATCATCGCCTGGCCGTCGAGCAGCGTGAGGCCGCTCTTCACGAGCAGCGCCGCGCCGATCGGATCGAGCCGGTCCACCGCGAGCCGGCAGTCGCCGCGTGCGTGCGCACGAAATACATCGACGATTTCGTTCGACCAGACTTCAGCGCGGCTTTCGGTCTCGTTGCCCGCGCTGAAATAAATCCAGCTCACCGCGCCGCGCATTTCGATGTTCAGTTCAATCCCGTCCCACACATGCTCGCAGCGATGAAACTCCCACGCGACGATGCGGCCATCGGCGAACACCATGATGTAGCGCGACGGATTGCGCGCGGTCCAGATCTGCATGTTCGACGTGTCCGTCGCATAGCGGATGTTGACCGGGTCGTATAGCAGAATCGCCGGACATTCGTGCCGTTTCAATTGCTCCAGCACGCGCGCGAGCCGATAGGTTCTGACGTCGCGCAGGGTCCGTGCATGATCTTCGATGAGTTGCCCTTCCGCCATTGATGCGTCTCCTCACAGTTCCAGCACGAGGTCCGAAGTCGGGCGGCTGCAGCACAACAGACGGAATCCCTTCTGGACTTCCCTGTCGCGGATGCCGCCGTTGTGTTTCATGTCGACAGTGCCTTCGAGCACCTTGGTCTTGCAGGTTCCGCACATGCCCTGACTGCACGACGACGGCACCGCAACGCCCGCCTTCTTCGCGGCCGATAATACGGTATGCGAAGCATTCATCGTGAATGATTTCGATGAGCGCGACAGTTTGACAGTGAAGGTTTCTTGTGCCGCGCCGGCTTCCTTTTGTGCGGGTTCGGGTGCAACTCCCGCGCCGATATCGAAGCTCTCCTGATGATAGCGCGCCGGATCGTGGCCGCCTTCGCGAAGCAGCGTACGCACCGCGCTCATGTATCCGGCCGGACCGCAGGTGAAGACTTCGCGTTCGAGATAATCGGGCGCCCATTGCATAAGCAACTGCAAACTCAGTCGGCCGATCGGACCGTTCCACGCTGCATCGTCGCCGATGCCTTCGCACACGAAGAACACGCGCAGACGCGGCGAAAGCTTCGCGAATCGCGCCAGTTCATCGCGAAATACGATATCGGCAGGCGTGCGTGCGCTATGGATGAAAACGATGTCGCGATCCAGCCCGAGATCGATGCTCGCGCGCGTCATCGACATGAGCGGCGTGACGCCCGAACCCGCCGACAAGTACAGCGATTTCGCCGCGGGCGCGATGGTCGGCGTGAACGCGCCTGAAGGGCCGTATGCGCGCAAGTGGCAGCCGGGCTTCATGTTGTCGTGAAGCCAGTTCGACATGATTCCGCCCGGCACGCGCTTCACGGTGATGGATAGCAGAAACGGGCGCGTCGGTGCGGACGAGATCGTGTAGCAGCGCTCGACCGATTGTCCATGCACGTTCGCCGACACGGTCATGAACTGGCCCGGCTCGAAGCGCACGGGCAAACCATCGGCGGTGCGGAATTCGAAGCTCTTGATGTCGTGCGTTTCGTCGATGACGCGGCAGCACGTCAGCGTCTGCTGTTCGGCGCTCGGCCAGAGCCTGCCGCCGTGTTCCCACGTGGCGGCATCGGCGAGGCGATCGTCGAGATCGAGTGCGGGAGCGAAGATTCTGTCGACCGAATTCATGGCGCGAAACGAGTGCGATTGCGATGAGCGCAGTATCGATTCGCGTAGAAACACCGTCAACGCGCTTTATTTTCCGTCTTCCATTACTTCATGTTATGCGTCAGCCGTCGACCGGCTCCGTGGGCGTTTCGAGATTGAGCTGATAGAACGCCGCATCCAGCCAGCGGCCGAACTTGAAGCCCGCCTCGGTGATGGTGCCCGAGTGCCTGAAGCCGAGCCGCGTATGGAGACGGATGCTGCCAGCGTTCGTCGCATCGACGCAGCCGACGAGCACATGCACTTGCGCTTCGCTCGCACGCCGTATCAGTTCGCGTAGCAAACGCTCGCCGAGTCCGAGGCCACGGCAATCGCGATGCACATAGACGCTATGTTCCACCGTGTACTTGTAGGCGGGAAACGCGCGGAACGTGCCCCAGCTCGCGAAGCCCATCAACTTGCCCGATGCATCGACCGCGCCGACGACCGGAAAGCCGCCCGCGCGCTTCGCCGCGAACCACGTCGACATGGCCGAGGCGGGGCGCGGCACGTAGTCGTACAGCGCGGTCGAATTGACGATGGCTTCGTTCAGAATCTCGAGGATGGCCGGCGCGTGCTCGGCCTCGTTGCAGTCGATGAGACGCACGTGGTCGCGCGGTTCGGTGGTGTTCATTCGATATCCGTTCAGGCTGAAGATGAATCAGGTCGCGGGCGCGTCGCCGATCGCGAGAATGTAGCGCGCCGCTTTCGATGCCGGGTTGCTGAAGATGAGCGGCCGATCCAGCCGCATCGCGAGACAATCGCCTTGCTGGAGCGCGTGAAGCGCGTCTCCGATCACGATGTCGATGCGTCCGCTCATCACCCAGACTTGCTGATGCATGGTCGAGTCGCGCCCGCCCGTTTCGTAGGCGACGCGCGCGCCGGCCGGAAAGTCGACTTCGACGAGTTGAAATGGCGATGGCCAGCCCGGCGGAGAAAGATTTCGGCGCGTGTATCCGGATTCCGGATCGCGCCATTTGAGTTGCTGGCCGCGACGCGCGAGCGGTTGCGCCGGCGCGCCTTCCTGCTCGCCGCCGAAGAGGCTCGCGAGCGATACGCCGAGCCCCGCCGCGAGCTTGTCGAGCACGACGGCCGTCGGGCTGGCCGCGCCGCGCTCGATCATCGAGATCATCGAGCGGCTGACGCCGCAGCGCGCCGCGAGCGCGTCGAGCGTATAGCTGCGCGCCGCGCGTAACGCGCGCACGCGGTCCGCAATGCGCTGGTTGATGTCGCTTTCGGCGGTATCGTCGGGAGTGTGCCGGGCTGTATCTAGCATAGTGGATGCAGTTTCCAATAAACTAGATCGCCGTGTCAAGCGAAAGCGGGCTCCGCTGCACGATGACAGCGGAGCCCGTCGATGGCACTACGTGGATTCGGATCAGCCGTAGACCGGGAAACGCTTCGTCAATTCGGCGACCTGCTCGCGAACGCGTTGGAGATTGCCCGCGTCTTCCGGGCTTTCCAGCACATCGGCGATCAGATTGCCGACGATCTCCGCTTCCTTCGTACCGAAGCCGCGCGTAGTCATCGCCGGCGAGCCGAGGCGCACGCCGCTCGTGACAAACGGCTTTTCCGGATCGTTCGGAATCGCGTTCTTGTTGACCGTGATGTGCGCAGCGCCGAGCGCAGCTTCGGCAGCCTTGCCGGTGATCTTCTTCGCACGCAGATCGACGAGCATCACGTGGCTTTCCGTGCGGCCCGACACGATGCGCAGGCCGCGTTTCACGAGCGTTTCAGCGAGCACGCGCGCATTGTCGACGACGCGTTGCTGATACTCCTTGAATTCCGGCGACAACGCTTCCTTGAACGCGACAGCCTTCGCGGCGATCACGTGCATGAGCGGACCGCCCTGAATGCCCGGGAAAATCGCGGAATTGATCTGCTTTTCGTATTCGGCCTTCATCAGGATCACGCCGCCGCGCGGGCCGCGCAGGCTCTTGTGCGTGGTCGTGGTGACGAAATCGGCGTGCGGCACCGGATTCGGATATACGCCCGCCGCGATCAGGCCGGCATAGTGCGCCATGTCGACCATCAGATACGCGCCCACGCTCTTCGCGATCTTCGCGAGACGCTCGAAGTCGATCTTCAGCGCAAACGCCGACGCGCCCGCGACGATCAGCTTCGGCTTGTGCTCGTTCGCGAGCTGCTCGGCCGCTTCGTAATCAATGTCCTCGGCTTCGTTCAGACCGTAGCTCACGACGTTGAACCACTTGCCCGACATGTTGACCGGCGAGCCGTGCGTGAGGTGGCCGCCGTGCGCGAGGCTCAGGCCCATGATGGTGTCGCCGGGCTTGAGCATCGCGAAGAAGACGCCCTGGTTGGCCTGCGATCCGGAATTCGGCTGCACGTTCGCGGCCTCGGCGCCGAACAGTTCTTTCGCGCGATCGATCGCGAGCTGCTCCACCACGTCGACATATTCGCAACCGCCGTAGTAGCGCTTGCCGGGATAGCCTTCCGCGTACTTGTTGGTGAGCTGCGAGCCTTGCGCGGCCATCACCGCGGGGCTGGTGTAGTTCTCCGACGCGATCAGCTCGATGTGATCTTCCTGGCGTCGGTTTTCATTCGTGATGGCCGCCCAGAGTTCCGGATCGACGTTTTCAACTCTGCTGGATGCGCGATTGAACATGATGGTTACCCAAGTGAGAGAGAAGCGGGTTGCTGCGGAACGCGTGACTGTCCCGTATTCCATCGAAAGCCGGCGCGCGCGGATAGAAGAATTTCGACATTGCGCTGGAATGCAGGCACCTGGCTGGTGCACCGTGCCTGTGCGCGTCGATGGCTGCGCGCCGCATCAGTGCATGAAAGAGGCCCTCAGTGCGCCAAGGTCACGTATTTTCGGCGTTGGCACGCTTATCGCATAGTGCGTTTCAGGAGCCGGTGCAGCATCCGGTTTAGTAGTCACAATCTGGCAAATGGACGACTAGGGTTCCGGTCCGCATCGACGTTCGATGCGCGACGCTGGTCCGAGAGTTGTCGACCTCGAACGAGGTTACACGGCGGGACAAAAGCCCGGGAGAGAACGCGATGCGTCGCGCCGCTCCTGCCGTCGATAACCGTTTCCTGCGAGGTCAACCTCATGCGCATTCGCTTTCTCGGCGCTGCCGCCGTCGCTCTCTCCCTGTGTTTCTCCACGCCTTCGTTCGCCCAGGCCCGCAAGGACTTCAAGGTCTGCTGGACCATCTATGCCGGCTGGATGCCGTGGGGCTACGCGAAGACGCAGGGCATCATGTCCAAGTGGGCGAAGAAGTACGGCATCAATGTCGATGTCGTGCAGCTCAACGACTACATCGAATCGATCAATCAATACACGGCCGGCAAGTTCGATGGCTGCGCGATGACCAACATGGACGCGCTCACCATTCCCGCGACGGGCGGCGTGGACAGCACCGCGCTGATCGTCAGCGACTACTCGAACGGCAACGACGGCGTGCTCGTCAAGGGCGCGGGCAAGAAGGTCGCCGATCTCAAGGGCCAGCCGGTCAATCTCGTCGAGCTTTCGGTGTCGCACTATCTGCTCGCGCGCGCGCTCGAATCGGCGGGCATGAGCGAACGCGACATCAAGACCGTCAATACGTCCGATGCCGATATCTCCGGCGCATTCGCGACGACCGCCGTGCACAACGCGGTCACGTGGAACCCGATGCTCGCCGATCTGAAGGCGAAGCCCAACGTCACCGAAGTGTTCGATTCGAGCCGCATTCCGGGCGAGATCATGGACATGATGGTCGTGAACACGAAGACGCTGCACGACAACCCCGCGCTCGGGAAAGCACTCACGGGCGCATGGTTCGAGATCATGCAGACGATGCACGGATCGTCGCCGGATAGCGAAGCCGCGCTCACGTCGATGGCGAAAGCCTCGGGCACCGATCTCGCCGGCTACAGGTCGCAGCTCTCGACCACCGCGCTCTTCTACACGCCGCAACAGGCGCTCGACTTCGCGACGAGCCCGGACATGCCGAAGATCATGACGCGCGTCGCGCAGTTCTCGTTCGATCACGGTCTGCTCGGCAAGGGCGCGCCGAATGCGGGCGCGGTCGGCATGGCGTTCGACAACAACGTGGTCGTCGGCAGCAAGAGCAACCTGAAGCTGCGCTTCGATCCGACCTATGTGCGCATGGCCGCGCAAGGCAAGCTGTGAGCGCCGCTGCATTCTGACGAGGAGAGGCCCATGCGGCTCATCAACCGACATCCCGGCCGCACCGGCAGTCTGATGCTGTTGCTGCTGCCCTTCATCGTGCTCGTGGCGGTGTACTTCACCGGCTCGTCGCTGCGTCTGCAGACGAATCCCGACGACAAACTGCTGCCGTCCGCCGCGCAGATGAAGGAGGCGCTCAACGAATACGCGTTCACCGAAGACAAGCGCACCGGCGAGCATCTGATGCTGAGCGACACGATATCGAGCATGAAGCGGCTCGGCATCGGGCTCGTCGCGAGTGCGGCCATCGCGCTCGTGTTCGGTATCGTGACGGGCAGCATCCCGCTCGCGGGCGCGACGCTTTCGCCGTTCATCACGGTGATATCGATGATCCCGCCGCTCGCCGTGCTGCCGATTCTCTTCATCGTGTTCGGCCTCGACGAGCTGTCGAAGGTCGTGCTGATCGTGATCGGCATCACGCCGATGATGATCCGCGATCTGCAGCAGCGCACGCGCGAAATACCGGAGGAATTGTGGATCAAGGCGCAGACGCTCGGCGCGTCGAGCTGGACGCTGATCCTGCGCGTGATCGTGCCGCAACTGCTGCCGCGTCTTCTGATCGCGCTGCGTCTTGCGCTCTGTTCCGCGTGGCTCTTTCTAATCGCCGCGGAAGCGATCGCATCGACGGACGGCCTCGGCTATCGCATCTTCCTCGTGCGCCGCTACCTCGCGATGGACGTGATCCTGCCGTATGTCGCGTGGATCACGCTGCTCGCGTGGCTCATCGACGAAGCGCTGCGCCGTCTCACGCAATGGGCGTTCCCTTGGTACAACGGAGGCCGCGCATGATCGAGATACGCAACCTCTGGAAGCAGTACGACGATCAGGTCGTGCTGGAGCGGCTCAATCTGCGTATCGCGGAAGGCGAATTCTGTTCGATGGTCGGCGCATCGGGCTGTGGCAAGTCGACCTTCCTGCGCCTCTTGCTCGGCCAGGAACGCCCGACGCGCGGTGAAATTTTGCTCGACGGCGAGCCTCTGCCGGGCGAGCCGGACCCGCATCGCGGCGTCGTGTTCCAACGCTATTCGGTGTTCCCGCATCTCACCGTGCTGCGCAACGTAATGCTCGGCCTCGAACTGCCGCATGCGCGCTTCACGGGACGGCTGTTCGGCACGCGCAGGCGTCTCGCACGCGATGAAGCCGTCGCGATGCTCGCGCGTGTCGGCCTCGCCGATTCGCTCGACAAGTATCCGCATCAACTCTCCGGCGGCATGCAGCAACGTCTCGCGCTGGCTCAAGCGCTCGTGATGAAGCCGCGCGTGCTCTTGCTCGACGAACCCTTCGGCGCGCTCGATCCCGGCATTCGCCGCGACATGCACGAACTGCTCACGAGCCTGTGGCGCGAAGCGAAGCTGACCGTCTTCATGGTCACGCATGATCTGAAGGAAGGCTTCACGCTCGGTAGCCGCGTGCTCGTCTTCGACAAGGTGCGCATCGACCCGCAAGCGCCGCAGGCATACGGCGCGCGCATCACGTACGACATTCCGCTCGAACGCAACGGCGTGCGCGCACCGCAGACGGCGATGGACATGCCTTCGCTGCTCGCCGTGCCCGCATGAACGAAAGGACATAACACATGAACGAAACCCTGCTCGAAGAGACGATTCCCGGCGGCGGTCATGCGTCGCTGATCGTGAAGCGCGGCCAGTCGCTGCGCATCACGGATGTGCGCGGCGGCGCGAACGTCGCCATGCTGATGTTCAATGCAACCGAAAAAAGCGAGCGCCTGAATCTGCCCGACACGCTCAAGTGCCAGCACACCGCGAAGCTCACGAAAGGCCACTGCCTTTATTCGGACATGGGCCGCGTGCTCGCCGCGATCGTCGCGGATACGTGCGGCTGGCATGACAGCCTCGCGGGTGTATCGAATGCTGCGGAAGTGTTCGAGAAATATGGCGAAGGCCGCTATCAGGAAATGCGCAACGCGTTTCATCGCAACGGAACGGACAACTTGCTCGTCGAACTCGGCAAGTGGGGACTCGGCATCGCGGATCTTTTGATGACGCTGAATCTTTTCAGCCGCGTCGACGTAACCGATGCGGGCGCGTTGAGCTTCGTTAAAGGCAACTCGCAAGCGGGCGATTACATCGAACTGTATGCGCCGATGAACACGCTCGTCGTGCTGACCGCGATTCAGCATCCGCTCGATCCGAATCCCGAATACGCGCCGAAGCCGGTGAAGCTCACGCTGAACAACGCGTCGCCGGATGTGGCGGAAATCTGCCGCACGTCGTGCGATGAAAACACGCGCGGCTTCATCAATACCGAACGATTCTTTCTCTGAGCGAGCGACGCGCATGACGACATCCACACTCACGGCCAGCACGCTCGATCCCGCCGACGCGGCCTTTCGCGAAACCTTGCCCGCAGGCGAGCCGTGGCTCAAGGAACTGAAGGCGGGGCAGACGCTGCGCATTCGCGATGTCGAAGGCAATCAGGCCATCGATACGCTCTTCTATAACGCCGCCGATCCGCGCGAGCGCTACGACGCGCAGCGCACGCTGCGACGCCAGCAAAGCCTGTATCTGACGACGGGCACGGTGCTCTATTCGAATCTCGGCAATCCGCTGCTGACGATCGTCGCCGATACGTGCGGCCGGCACGACACGCTCGGCGGCGCATGCGCGCAGGAAAGCAACACGGTTCGCTACGCGCTGGAGAAGCGCTATATGCATAGTTGCAGGGACAACTATCTGCGCGCGTGCGCGCACGATGGCCGCCTCTCGAAGCGCGATATCGCCGCGAACATCAACTTCTTCATGAACGTGCCGGTGACCTCCGATGGCGGCCTCACGTTCGAGGACGGCATTTCGGGTGCGGGCAAATACGTCGAGCTGCGCGCTGAGATGGACGTGATCGTGCTGATCTCGAACTGCCCGCAACTGAACAATCCATGCAACGCGTACAACCCGACGCCGGCGGAGCTGACGATATGGAACTGAGCACCTTGCGCCGCTGGCTCTACACGATGATGAAGGCACGCGCGCAACGTCTTCTGCCGATGGAACGCCGCGCGAAGCACTGAACATCGACATGCCGGGGACGACCCCGGCATGCATGCCCACGTGGCGGGACGGCCCGCCCACGCATTGAACATCCACTCATGTTCGACACAGTCCTCATCGCGAATCGCGGCGCGATCGCGTGCCGCATTCTGCGCACATTGCGCGAACTGAACGTCCACGGCGTGGCCGTCTATAGCAAGGCGGATCGCGCGAGCCGTCACGTCAATCTCGCCGATACGTCATGCAGCCTCGGCGACGGCGCCGCGAGCGTCACCTATCTCGACATCGCGAAGATTCTCGACATCGCGCGCGAACACGGCGTTCAGGCGATTCATCCGGGCTACGGCTTTCTGTCGGAGAACGCCGCGTTCGCGGAAGCATGCGAAGCGGCGGGCGTCGCGTTCATCGGGCCGACGCCCGCGCAATTGCGCGCATTCGGCCTGAAGCACACCGCGCGCGCGATCGCCGCCGAACAGGGCGTGCCGATGCTCGAAGGCACCGGCCTCGTCGACGATATCGGCGCGGCGCTCGAAGCGGCGCAACGCATTGGCTATCCGGTGATGCTCAAGAGCACGGCGGGCGGCGGCGGCATCGGCATGCGCGTGTGCCGTTCCGGTGACGAACTCGCCGCGCAGTTCGATATCGTCAGGCGGCTCGGGCAGAACAATTTCAGCGATGCGGGCGTGTTTCTCGAGAAGTACATCGAACGCGCGCGGCATCTCGAAGTGCAGGTGTTCGGCGATGGCAAGGGCGACGCCATCGCGCTCGGCGTGCGCGACTGCTCGGTGCAGCGGCGCAACCAGAAGGTGCTCGAAGAAACGCCCGCGCCGAATCTTCCCGATGGCATGGAAGCCGCGCTTTGCGATGCCGCGATCCGCCTCGCGCGCGCGGTGTCGTATCGCTCGGCGGGCACGGTCGAATTCGTCTACGATAGCGAGGCGGCGCGCTTCTATTTTCTCGAAGTGAATACGCGCTTGCAGGTCGAGCACGGCGTGACCGAACAGGTGTGGGGCGTGGACCTCGTGCGCTGGATGATCGAGCTCGCGGCGGGCGTTTTGCCGCCGCTCGATACGCTCATGCGCGATCTCGCGCCGCGCGGCCATGCGATCCAGGCGCGTCTCTATGCAGAAGATCCGGGCCGCGATTTCAAGCCTTGTCCGGGGCTGTTGACCGACGTGTCGTTCCCATCGTCCGATGGCGGCGCGCTGCGCATCGACACATGGATCGAAGCCGGTTGCGAAGTGCCGCCGTGGTTCGATCCGATGCTCGCGAAACTCATCGCATGGCAACCGACGCGCGACCAAGCGCGCCACGCGCTCGATGCCGCGCTCGAAGCAACGCGCATCTATGGCGTCGAAACGAATCGCGCTTATCTGCGGCAGATTCTCGCGGATGCGCCTTTCGCGAGCGGACATCCGTGGACGCGTTGTCTCGAAGACTTGCGCTATCGCGCATCGACGATGGAAGTGGTGAGCGGCGGCACGCAGACGACGGTGCAGGACTATCCGGGCCGTCCGGGATACTGGGCCGTCGGTGTGCCGCCATCGGGACCGATGGACGATCGCGCGCTGCGCCTCGGCAATCGTCTGCTCGACAACGACGACGATGCCGCCGCGCTTGAAATCACGATGAGCGGTCCCACGCTGCGCTTCAACACGGATGCGGTGGTCGTCGTGACGGGTGCGACGCTGCCCGTCATGCTCGATGACATCGCGCAGCCGATGAACACGACGTTCTTCATCGCGGCCGGCTCGACGCTCGCGCTCGGCACGATTCGCGGCGCGGGTGCGCGTGCGTATCTGTGCGTGCGCGGCGGGCTGGATGTGGCGCGCTATCTCGGCAGCCGCAGCACCTTCACGCTCGGCCAGTTCGGCGGGCATGGCGGGCGCGCGCTGCGTGCGGGCGACGTGTTGCATCTGCACGCACTCACGAATCGCGATGCAGGCGCGGCCTTGCCCGATGCACTCGCGCATCGTCTCGACGACGTGCGTGTGTTGCGCGTGATCTACGGACCGCATGGCGCGCCGGAATACTTCAGCGCGCCGTACATCGAGCGCTTTCTGAATACGGCGTGGGAAGTCCACTTCAATTCGAGCCGCACGGGCGTGCGTCTCATCGGACCGAAGCCGGAATGGACGCGCACCGATGGCGGCGAAGCAGGGCTGCATCCGTCGAACATTCACGACAATCCGTACGCGGTCGGCGCGATCGATTTCACCGGCGACATGCCCGTGATTCTCGGTCCGGACGGCCCGAGTCTCGGCGGCTTCGTGTGTCCGGTCACCGTGATCGAAGCGGATCTGTGGCAAATCGGGCAGTTGAAGGCAGGCGACAAAGTGCGCTTCGTACCGGTCGATATCGCGTCGGCGCGCGCGGCGGTTTCATCGTGGCCCGCCGACGCAGCTGCGGCGCCGCAAACGACATTGCGATCGCCGATCGTATCGGATATCAACGAGGGCGATGAACGGCTCGTCGCGCGTCTTTCCGGCGACACGCATCTGCTGCTCGAAATCGGTCCGTCCGAGCTCGATCTCGTGCTGCGCTTTCGCGGCCATGCGCTGATGCAATCGCTCGAAGCGTTGCAGTTGCCCGGCGTCGTCGATCTCACGCCCGGCATCCGCTCGCTGCAGATTCACTATCAGCCGGAACGATTGCCGCTCGACACGCTGCTCGAACACATCGCTAGCGCATGGCGCGGCGTGTTGCTGCAACAGGATTTGCGGGTGCCGTCGCGCGTCGTGCATCTGCCGCTGTCGTGGGACGATCCCGCGTGCCGGCTCGCCATCGACAAGTACATGACCACCGTGCGCAAGGACGCGCCGTGGTGCCCGAGCAATCTGGAGTTCATTCGCCGCATCAACGGTCTCGATTCGATCGACGACGTGAAGCGCGTCGTGTTCGATGCGAGCTATCTCGTGATGGGCCTGGGCGACGTCTATCTCGGCGCGCCGGTCGCGACGCCGCTCGATCCGCGTCATCGTCTGGTGACGACGAAGTACAACCCGGCGCGCACGTGGACGGCGGAGAACTCGGTCGGCATCGGCGGCGCGTATCTGTGCGTGTACGGCATGGAAGGGCCGGGCGGATATCAGTTCGTCGGCCGCACGCTGCAGATGTGGAACCGCTATCGCGAAGTCGCGGATTTCGCGGGCCGTCCGTATCTGTTGCGCTTCTTCGATCAGATCCGTTTCTACGAAGTCTCCGCCGATGAACTTCTGCGCATCCGCGAGACGTTTCCACTCGGTCGTTATCCGCTGAAGATCGAGGAGACAGAGCTGTCTCTCGCGGACTATCAGGCGTTTCTCGATCGCGAAGCGGATGACATCACGGCGTTTCGCGCGCATCAACAGGAAGCGTTCGCGGCGGAGCGGCAGCGTTGGCACGAAGCCGGCAGCGACGAAGCGACGCTCGATGAAACCGTCGCCGTCGAGGCGGAGATCGCGCCGCTCGCGGATGGTCAGATCGCCGTCGACAGCGAAATCGCGGGCAACCTGTGGCAAGTGCGCGTGGAACCGGGCGCGAGCGTCGAAGCGGGCGATGTGCTCGTCGTCATCGAGTCGATGAAGATGGAGATATCCGTGATCGCGCCTTGCGCGGGCACTGTCGGCGAGATCCATGTCGCGCCGGGCGTGTCGGTGCGCGCGGGGCAGCGCGTCGCCGTGATCGAGCAGCGCGCATGACGTGCGCGTCTCATGACAACAACGCATCTGGGGAATCATCGGACATGGACACATTCGACTTGCGTCTTCCGGCTTTGCGCGCCGCTTATCGCGAAGGCCGCGCGACGCCGCGCGCACTCATCGGCACGTTGCGCGAGCGCGCCGCAATGCTGAACCCGGACTATCGGCTGTTCATTCATCTTCTGAGCGATGAAGAAATCGAGCCGTATTTCGCGGCGCTCGACGAACAGGATATCGACGCGCTGCCGCTGTACGGCGTGCCGTTCGCGATCAAGGACAACATCGATCTCGCGGGCGTGCCGACCACAGCCGCGTGCCCCGCCTTCGCGTACATGCCCGGCCGCTCGGCCACGCTCGTCGCGCAATTGATCGCGCTCGGCGCGGTGCCCATCGGCAAGACGAATCTCGATCAGTTCGCAACCGGTCTCAACGGCACGCGCTCGCCCTACGGCAAGTGCCGCAACAGCGTGCTCGCGAACTATCCGTCGGGCGGATCGAGCGCGGGGTCGTCGCTGGCCGTCGCGCTCGGCGTGGCGAGCTTCGCGCTTGGCACCGATACCGCCGGCTCGGGCCGCGTGCCCGCCGCGCTCAACAATCTCGTCGGCACGAAAGGGACAAAGGGGCTGCTGTCGACGGCGGGCGTCGTGCCCGCGTGCCGCACGCTCGATTGCGTGACGTACTTCACCGCGACCGCGCGCGAAGCGAGCGAACTGCTCGCGCTCACCGCGCGCCACGATCCCGCCGATGCGTACAGCCGCGCGAATCCGCAATGGAACGATGCGGCGGCGTTCGGCAAGATCGCGCGCTTTCGCTTCGGCGTGCCGCGTCAGCTCGAATTCGCCGGGTGCGATGAAAGCCCCGCGCTCTTCGCGAACGCGCGCGCGGCGCTCGAAGCGATCGGCGGCGAGGCGGTCGATATCGATTTCGCGCCGTTCATCGAAGCCGCGCGTCTGCTCTACGAAGGGCCGTGGGTCGCGGAACGCTACAGCGTGACCGACGTGCTGCTGGAAACGCAGCCCGGCGCCGTGCTGCCCGTGATACGCGACGTCCTCGCGAAAGCGCCGGGCGCGAGCGCCGTCGATGCGTTCCGCGCGCAATACCGGCTGCAGACGTCGAAGCAACGTTGCGATGCCGTGCTCGCGGAGCTGGACTGCGTGCTGACGCCATCGATTCCGCGCGCGGTCACGCTCGATGAACTGGAGCGCGATCCGATCGGCGCGAATTCGCTGCTCGGGCATTACACGAACTTCATGAATCTGCTCGATTACGCCGCCGTCGCGACGCCCGCGGGCTTCATGGCGAACGGCTTGCCGTGGGGCGTGACGCTCTTTGGACGCGCTTTCACGGATCAATATCTGCTGAGCGTCGCCGATGCGCTGCATCGCAAGCTCGCCGTCCCGCTCGCCGGACATGCGCGACACGATACGGATGCGCCCGCGCACGCCGCGCGTGACGACCGCATGAAGCTCGTCGTGTGCGGCGCGCATCTCGCGGGCCTGCCGCTCAACGGGCAATTGACGACGCGCGGCGCACGCCTCGTCGAAGCGACCGTCAGCGCGCCGCGTTATCGGCTGGTTGCGCTCGCGGGCGGCGCGATTGCACGGCCCGGCATGACGCGCGATGAAGCCAACGGCGCGGCGATCGCAATCGAAGTCTGGGATTTGCCGAGCGCGGAAGTCGGTTCGTTTCTCGCGGGCATTCCCGCGCCGCTCGCGCTCGGCAAGGTCGAACTCGCGGACGGCCGCTGGGAAACCGGCTTCGTGTGCGAGGCGCACGCGCTCGAAGGCGCCGTCGACATCACGCGATACGGCGGCTGGCGCGCGTGGCTCGATCGCGCCGCGTGAGGGTTCAATCGGCGGATGCGGCGTGACCGACTTGCGTGAGCGCGAACGCGTGGCGCACTCCGAAGCCGAGCCGTTCATACAGCGCGATGGCGCCTTCGTTGTGACTGAACACGTGCAGGAACGGCGTGTCGCCGCGCTCGCCGATTTCCTTGCGCAGGATGTTCATGAGCCGTCCGGCGAGCCCGCGCCCGCGACACCGTTCATCGACGCACACGGCGCTGATTTCGACATAACCGTCTGTTGTCATGCGCTCGCCCGCCATCGCGACGAGTTCGCCATGCTCGCGAATGCCGATGTAGCGGCCCATTTCGCGCGTGCGCCTGCCGAACGGGCCGGGCTTCGTGCGTTGCACGAGCGCGAGCATGTCGTCGACATCGGCGGCGCCGAGCGCGATCACGTCGCTGTCGTCGATGATCTGCGTGAAGCGCTGCGTCGCGATCATCTGATTGATCGTGCCGACGCGCTTCGCTTGCAATGCGTCTATGCCCGGGAGCGTATCCGTCGACAGGATCGCGACAAGCTCGCCGGGCTGCATGAGCGCGTGCAGCGCGCGCCACGCGTCCGGCGTTTCCGATGCGACCGCCGCGAACGGCGCGACATCGGGATGAAAACGCCGCGCGAGCGCGTCGCCCTGGCCGAGATGCGCCTGCTTCGTGGTGAGCGCGCTCCAGATGGGGCGGTCGAGTGCTGCGTGAGTCGGACGGCTCATGTGTGCTCCGGTTGCTGACGTGATCGGGTATCGGTCACTTTAGGCAAAACGGAGTGAATCGGCTATTGTCGGAAATGACATTTTTAGGGGCATTCGCGCCAGACGAGCGCGTAGCCCGTCAGAACTTCTCCACCCACGGCCGCAACTCCATTTCCCACGTCCACGCGCTGCGATGCTGGCGCAGCACATCGAGATAGGTTTGCGCGATGGCATCGGGATCGAGCGTGCTGTCCGGCGCGTCGGACGGATCGGCGCGATGCTCCGCGCGCACGCCGCCGTCGATCACGAAATGCGCGACGTGAATGCCCTTTGGCGCCAGTTCGCGCGCGGCGCTCTGCGCGAGGCCGCGCAACGCGAATTTGCCCATCGCGAAGGGCGCGGACAGCGCAAAACCCTTGACGCCCGCTGTTGCGCCGGTGAGCAGGATCGCGCCTTTGGCCGCCGGAATCATGCGCCGCGCCGCCTGCTGGACCGCGTTGAACGCGCCGAGCGCCGACACCGCGACGGCCCGCGCGACCGCGGCCGGATCGAGTTCGGCGATGGGTCCGCGAACACGTCCGCTCGCGTTGTAGATCACGATTTCCGGCGCGCCGATGCGGGCCTCGGTCTCGGCAAAGAGCGTTTCCATCTCGCCGGCATCGGAGGCATCGACGGGCAGCGCGATCGCGCCGGTTTCATCGACGAGCGTCGAAAGCTTGTCGACATTGCGCGCCGCGATGACCACCGGGATGTGTTCAGCGCGCAAACGCCGGGTAAGCGAACCGCTGATGCCGGGTCCGGCACCGATGATGAGGGCGCTGCTGTAGGGAAGTGTGCTCATGGTTTCACGCTCGGACGGAGGTGAAGCCGATGATAGCCGCGAAGCGAAATCGGTGCGCGACACGTGAAAAAGGAGAAGGAACCGAGATGGTTCCTTCTCCCGTCGACGATGAAGCCTTCAGTTCTTCAAGCCTTCACGCCGTGCAGCAGGCTGCCGATGGCGTCGAGCGACTTCGTGACGTTGGTCAGATCGACGTTGGTGTACTGCGATGCATCGACCTGCGTGACCGGAGCGACATTGATTTGCGGGCTGGCGAACGCGAAACCGGTGATCGAGTTTGCGTTGATGCCGTTGTTCTGGAAGATGCTCGCACCGCCGACGATTGCGCCCATTTCAGCACGACCCAGTTCCTTGCTGACGGCGAGGTTTTCGATTTTCAACATGATGTCTCTCCTGATGACGTGAATGGCTGAACGAGGGCTTAGAGCTTCACACCGCCGAGCACGCTGCCGACCGCGTCGAGCGACTTCGTGACATTGGTCAGATCGACGTTCGTGTGGGTCGAGGCATCGACCTGCGTCACCGGCGCGACATTGGTCTGCGGGCTCGCGAACGAGAAGCCGCCGTTGTAGTTGGAGTTGATGCCGTTGTTCTGGAAGATGCTCGAGCCGCCGACGATGGCGCCCATTTCTTCACGGTCGAGTTCTTTGCTGACTGCGAGGGATTCGATCTTCAACATGATGGTTCTCCGGATGCGTGTATGAGTGTGTGAGTGCGATGCGGCGATCAGAGCGCGACGCCGCCAAGCAGGCTGCCGACCGAGGCGAGCGACTTGGTGATGTTCTTCACGTCGACGTCGGTGTGCTGCGAGGCGTCGACTTGCGTGACGGGCGCGACGTTGGTTTGCGGGCTGGCAAAGGAGAAGCCGCTGTTGTAGTTGGAGTTGATGCCGTTGTTCTGGAAGATGCTCGAGCCGCCGACGATGGCGCCCATTTC
>NZ_FCOI02000013.1 GCF_001544795.2 Caballeronia temeraria
TGCGACGTACTTCGATGTGAACGGCGTCATGCAAACCGCAGCGCCGAACGTCGCGCGGTTTGATCACGAACCGGTCAACGGGCAATTGCGCGGGCTGCTGCTGGAGGGCACGCGAAGCAACCTCGTCCCGAGCAGCACGGTCTTCTCGGCGAGTGCGCGCTGCAGTGTGACCGCATCGAGCAGAGCGGCGCCGGACGGCGTGACGATAGCGCGCAAGATTGCGGAAGACAGCACAGCGGGGGCGACGCACTATTCAGCGCAATATCTGAATGTGCCGGCGGGGCAGACCTACGCGCATTCCGTATACGCGGCACCCGATGGGCGCACGCAGTGCGGGCTGATGTTCATCGGTGCGAATGCCTATGCTGCAAATCCGTATGCTGTGTTCGATCTGACGACAGGCACCGTGCTCAACACAACGCGCAGCATCACGGCGTCGGCGCAGAAGTGCGCGAATGGCTTCTGCCGAGTGCAGGCGATTGCCACTACGGCCAATGCCGACACTGCTGCCGGATTCCTCCTCATGCCAGCGAAAGACGGCAAGGTCGCATACGACGGAGATGGTCGAAGTGGCATCGATGTCTTCGGGCGGCAGGTCGAGCAATTCGGATTCCCGTCGAGCTACGTCCCGACTTCGGGGGCATCAGCGACACGCGCGGCGGATCTCACGACGACGACCGATCTGAGCTGGCTCACTGCCAGCGAAGGGACGATCGTGGTCGATGCAGCTTTCGTGGGCGTCCTGGGCGGAGGAATGTTCGCGGTTTCGCTCGACGACGGAACGAATAACGGCATCGGTATTTATAAGGTCAACGGAAACGGGACCATCGCTGCGTTCAGCGGCGGAGCGGAAAGTTCGTCGCTCGGCTCCGTGAAAGATCGAGAACGCTTTCGTGCGGGGATCGGATGGAGCGCGCGGGGCGCGTCGGCATCGGCAAGTCTCGATGGCGCGCGCTCCATCACGATCGCCCAGACGGCAGCGGTGAACCCGGTCGCGCTGTCGCTGGGATCGGGACGCGGCGGCGCCTTCGCGTCGAGCATCTGGATCCGCTCGCTTCAGTACTGGCCGCGACGCCTGAGCGATGCCGAGCTCTCCGATGCCACAACGCTCACATGACGCCGGACACATAACACACCAGCCAGCCGCCTTCGGGCGGCTTTTTTACTTTGGAGATCGCCCGAATGACGTTGGACGAAGTTGTAAATACTGCAATCGGGCCCGCACTCGACATTCTGCCGCGCGCGATGGACTCGGCACCCGCGCGCGTGATGCTGCTTTCGATCGGGCAACAGGAGTCGGGCTTTGTCGCGCGTCGTCAGATGGGCGGCGGTCCTGCCCGGGGGCTTTGGCAGTTCGAGCAGGGCACGCAGGTGTCGCGCGGTGGCGTATGGGGCGTGTTTCTTCATGACGCTTCTCGATACTGGTTGAGCGTGTTGTGCGGCGCGCGTCGCGTCGCCTTCGATCCGGTCGTCATCTATTCTGCTCTTGAGCGCGATGACGTGCTTGCGGCTGGCGTTGCCCGCCTCATGCTGTTCACGGATCCTGGCAAACTGCCTGCCGTCGATGATGCGGCCGGCGCGTGGGCTTTGTATCTGCGCACCTGGCGACCCGGGAAGCCTCGGCCGGAGACGTGGAGCGCCTATCACTTGCGAGCCGTGGCTGTTGCGTCGAAGGCGGATGCGGGGGCAAATTGACCTTTACCGAATTTCTCGCGAGTCCGCAGTCAGTTATCGCTGCTGGCGTATCGGGTTCCATTGCACGGATGACGTTTAGACCGCCGAAAGGCACGGTACTGATTGTCACGCACGTTCTGATCGGCGCGCTTGTCGCGATCTTCGCAGTGCCGGCTGCGGTCGAATTCTGGGGCTCGGGGCGAAGCCTCGATTGGCAGCGCGGTATCGCGTTCGCCGTTGGTTTCGTCGGACCAAACATTGCCGAGATTCTCCTGCGTCTCGTCGATAGCCGCGGCGAAGAAGTCGGCGACGGCTTGATCGACCGGTTTTTCCCAACACGAAAGAAGGACACGCAATGACCATCCCTGCATCGGTGTATTGCATCTGGAATGTCGCGATTCTCGTGGCGTGTGCCTGGCTGATGAGTCGGCGCAACCAAGCGCGGGCGTGGATCGTACTACTGTCTCCGCTTCTCGCGGGCGTTATCTGGAACATCGCCGCGCTGCGCTGGCTCGGCTACGACAAAGTCGCGACGTCCGAGCAACTCGTCATGGTGGGTATTACGATCGTTCTGGGCGGCCTGATCTTTCTGCGCCGGCCGCTGGTCACGCGGTGAGGCGAACGAGGACATTCGGGCGAAGCCGCTCGACACGGTAGCGCGTTGCCTCAGGGCTTCGATGAACACGGGTGGCCGGCGGAGTGGCTGACATTCCGTGCGCCCGGACCGCCGCGCGCAGGGCGGACGCGACTTGGTCATTGTGGACGGGTACGGCGGCGCCGTGCGGGGGATTCTTTGCGGCCAACGGTGTTGGAGTCGTCCAAAACTCGCTTGTAACCTATTGATTAAACGAGTGCGTCGCTGTGCGGCAGTGTGCAGCGCCGGAGAGGGGCAAACGAGGCGCAAAGTCTTTTGGTGTAAGGCTCTCAGCGATTTCCCGCGATATTCTCCGACCAGACGTCGATATAAAAAAGCGAACGGCGCGAGTGCGCCGTTTTGACTGAACCGGGCGGACGTCGCGTTCGGGCGAAATCCGCAAAACCGGTATGTTAGCGCGTGCGGGCAGCCGGCGCGCGTCTGCCCGACACATCAGAAGCCGCCGTCGATCTCGATCTTGCTGCCGTCGAAAAAGCGCGACAGCCGGAATGCGCGCGGATCGACGAGCGGCGCGTCGTTCGCGACGAGATCCGCCATCAGTTGGCCCGCGCCCGGCCCGATGCCGAAGCCGTGCCCCGAAAAACCCGTCGCGACGAAGAGCCCGGGTTTGCCATCGACATCGGAGATGACCGGCACGGCATCCGGCGTCACGTCGATATAACCGGCCCACGCCTGTTCGATGCGCACGTGTGACAGCGCCGGAAAGAGCTTGCGAAACTCCGTGACCGCCGCCTCGTTGAACGATTCGACGGGCGCCGGATCGAGCGTGCGCGCGGTCTCGAAGACGGTCGGCCGATCGAGCGGCCAGCGGCGCGGCCGGCGCCATTCCTCGACGAAGCGCGCGTTGAGCCCGAGCTTGATCGAGCCGATCTGACTCTTGAGCGCAGGCAGAAACTTGGCAAACAGACGAAAGCTGTCGGGCGTGATGTCGTGATAGCTGTGAAACGCGTTGGCGATGGTGTAGCCGCCATCCAGACGTTTTCGATAGCCCATTTCCTGATTGCACGCGCTCACGTCCGGGCCGCCTTCGAGCGGCGCGGTGCGCATGACCGACGAGCGCACCATGAGTTGCGGCACGTCGACGCCGAGACTGCCCGCGAAATAGCGCGTCCACGCGCCGCCCGCGACGACCACGCTCGAACACCGGATGCGCCCGTATTCGGTGACCACGCCGCGGATCGCGCCGCCGCTCGTTTCGATGCCGCGCACCGCGCAGGGCGTGAGCACTTTCACGCCGCGTTCGCGCAACGCGGCGGCCATCGCGGGCACAGCGCGTTGCGGTTCGGCGCGGCCATCGCCCGGTGTGTAGATGCCGCCCGCGAAACGTCGCGACGTGCCCGACATCAACGCGCCGGTTTCCTCCGGCGAAACGATGCGCGAATCGAGCGCGTCGCGGCCCGCGAGCGAGACGGCGCGCGCGAGCCACGCTGCGTGATCGGCGAGGGCGTCGGCGTCGTCGGCGGCGTAGAGGATGCCGCATTCGCGAAAGCCCGTGTCGATGCCCAGTTCCGCATCGATGCGCCGCCAGAGCTTCAGACTTTCCAGGCTCAGTTCGAGCTCGCGCAAGTCGCGATGCGTCGCGCGGCACCAGCCCCAGTTGCGGCTCGACTGCTCGCCGGCGATATAACCCTTCTCGCACACGGCGACCGACAGCCCCTTGTCGGCGAGCGCGCGCGCCGTGCTGATGCCGATCACGCCGCCGCCCACGATGACGATATCGACGTAATCGGGAATCGCGCGGTCTTCGGTAATGCGTTCTGTAGGTGGACCCATGTGACGTGTCGTTGTGTTTTGTTATCGCGAACGGGCGATGATAGTCCAATGCGCGGCCTTCCTGCACCCGCTGGCCCGATCGGCTACGATGCAAGCGCTCAGGCTATCGAAGGGCGCCGGACCGGGCACGGCGCATGCGAATCGTCAGTTCCAATTCCATCTCTGGAGAACTCTCGTGCAAAAGACAGCATCGGCAAAATGGAGCGGCGGCATCAAGGACGGCAAGGGTTTCATCTCGACGCAAACCGGCGTGCTGAACGAAGCGCCGTACGGCTTCAAGTCGCGCTTCGAGGAAGGTCCGGGCACGAATCCGGAAGAGCTGATCGGCGCGGCGCACGCGGGCTGTTTCACGATGGCGCTCTCGCTGCAGCTCGAAATGGCCGGCATGAAGGCCGAAAGCCTCGAAACGAAATCGACGGTCACGCTCGACAAGGACGGCGACGGCTTCACGATCACCGCGTGCCAGCTCGATCTGAAGGCGAAGATTCCCGGCGCCGACAAAGCCGCATTCGACAAGGCCGCGCAGGCCGCGAAAGAGGGCTGTCCGGTGTCGAAGCTCTTCGCGGGCAATGCAAAAATCACGTTGAACGCCGAACTGGTTTCGTAAGCGGCTCAGCAGTTCAAACAGAAACGCGGACGGGCACCTCACCCGTCCGCGTTTTTTTCGCGCGTGAGTTCCTCGATGATGAGCCTTGCAGGCGCCGGCAACGCCGCGCCTTTTCGCGTCACGACGCCATACGGCTCCGTGCGCGAACGCACCGCGAGGGCGAGCCGCTTCGCGAGTCCGTGTCCGGCGAGAAACGTCGCCATGTCGAGCGGCATCATCGCGACGAGTGTCGGATCGCGTTGCAGCAGCAGGACGGTCGTGATCGTCGACGCCGTTTCGATCGGATGCAGCGGCAACGGCAGGCCCGCTTCCTTGAACTCGCGCTCGTAGAGGCTGCGGATCGGCATGATGGCCGGATAGACGATCCAGCGGCTCGACGCGAGTTCGCTCAGCTCGACGCGCGGCGCATCGACGAGCGCATGCGCGACGCCCGCGACGATCGCGAGCGGCTCGTCGCGCAATTCGACGTAGTGGTAGTGATCCGGCTGGCGCGCGACGCTCGCCCGGCAGATCGCGACATCGAGCCGGCCCTGATCGAGCAGCGAGAGAAGCCGCGCGCTCGTGTCTTCGACGACTTCGATGGTCAGCGCCGGCTGCCGCTCGCGCAGGCGCGCGAGTGCATCGACGAGCACGCCCGATACCGCGCCCGTGATCGCGCCGATCGCGAGCCGCCCGCCCGTGCCTTGCAGAATCCCCGCCATTTCCTCGCGCAAATGCGCGACGTCCATGTGAATCAGCCGCGCATAGCGGATCACGCAGCGCCCGAGCTCGTTCGGCTGGATGCCTTGCGCCGAGCGCGTGAAGAGCGTGGCGCCGAGCGTCGCTTCGATCTCGCGCAGCGCCTTGGTTGCGCCGGGCTGCGTGAGCGCCATTTCATCGGCGGCGCGATGCAGCGAGCCGTGATCGTCGAGCGCGATCAGAAGGCGCAGTTGCTTGAGCCGCAGGCGCGCGGCGATGGAATCGGCATTCGGCAGCATGGTTTCGGGCGGCATCAGGGACAACGAGAAGATAACGGAAAGTTATTGCCCCGGCAGCAGCTTTCATTATCCAAGCCGTGCAGCGTTCTCTACATTGTGGGTTCCGTTCACCCGTATAAGGAAACACCGACTCATGAAGCTGCTGCGATACGGCGCTCCCGGCCGCGAAAAGCCCGGCCTTCTCGATTCCAGCGGCGCGATCCGCGATCTGTCCGGCGTCATCGGCGACATTGCGGGCGATGCGCTGCTGCCCGAATCGTTCGCACGTCTCGCGAAGCTCGATCCGTCGACGCTGCCGGTCGTGCCTTCGGGCGAGCGCATCGGGCCGTGTGTTGGGCGCATCGGCAAGTTCATCTGCATCGGGCTGAATTATGCCGATCACGCGGCGGAATCGAATCTGCCCGTGCCGTCGGAGCCGGTCGTGTTCAACAAGTGGCTCTCGGCGGTCGTCGGCCCGAACGACGATGTGCGCATTCCGCGCGGCTCGAAGAAAACCGATTGGGAAGTGGAACTGGGCGTCGTGATCGGCAAGGGCGGCGCGTATATCGACGAAGCCGATGCGATGAGCCACGTCGCCGGTTACTGCGTCATCAACGACGTGTCCGAGCGCGAGTATCAGATCGAGCGCGGCGGCACGTGGGACAAGGGCAAGGGCTGCGATACGTTCGGCCCGATCGGCCCGTGGCTCGTCACCGCCGACGAAGTGCCCGATCCGCACAAGCTGCCGCTCTGGCTCGAAGTCGACGGCAAGCGCTATCAGAACGGCAACACCAGCACGATGATCTTCAAGGTCGGCGAGATCGTCGCGTATCTTTCGCGCTTCATGAGCCTGCAACCGGGCGATGTCATCTCGACGGGCACGCCGCCGGGCGTCGGCATGGGACAGAAGCCGGAAGCGGTCTATCTGCGTGCGGGTCAGACGATGCGACTCGGCATCGAAGGCCTGGGCGTTCAACAGCAACGCACGGTGGACGCATGAACCGATACGACTTCACGAAGCGGGGGGCGGTCGTGACCGGCGGCGCGCAGGGCATCGGCTATGCGGTGGCGGAGCGGCTCATCGAAGGCGGCGCGCGCGTCGCGCTTTGGGATCGCGATGAAGGCGCGTTGTCGGAAGCGCGTGCGCGTCTGGGCGACGTGCAAACCGTGCTCGTCGATCTGACCAATCGCGAGGCCGTGATCAAAGCGACATCGCGCACGCTGGAAAACTTCGGCCAGATCGACGTCCTCGTGCACAGCGCGGGCATCGCGGGCGCGAACGCGACGGTCGCCGACTACGCGCCGGAAGAATGGTCGCGCGTGATCGACGTCGATCTCAACGCCGCGTTCCATGTCAACCAGGCTGTCGTCAAAACGATGATCGCGCGCGGCTATGGGCGCATCGTCAATATCGCGTCGATCGCGGGCAAGGAAGGCAATCCGAACGCATCGGCGTACAGCGCGGCGAAGGCGGGCGTGATCGCGCTCACCAAGAGTCTCGGCAAGGAAACGGCGGGCCTCGATATCGCGGTGAACGCCGTGACGCCCGCCGCCGCGCGCACGAAGATCTTCGACCAGATGAAGCAGGAACACATCGACTACATGCTGTCGAAAATTCCGCGCGGACGCTTCGTCGAAGTGAACGAGATCGCGGCGATGGTCGCCTTCCTCGCTTCGTCGGAGAACTCGTTCACGACGGGCGCGGTGTTCGATCTCTCCGGAGGACGCGCGACTTACTGATACCCGCAGCACGTACATAACAAAGCACAGCAAGGAGACAAGCATCGTGGATTCCATCGCCGCCCCGCGCGCCGCCGCGCACGACGACGCACAGATTTACCGCAAGGTGTTCTGGCGCTTCGTGCCGCTGTTCGTCGCGTGCTTCGTGTTTTCGTATCTCGACCGCATCAACATCAGCTTCGCGAAGCTGCAGATGCAAAGCGAACTCGGCTTCTCCGACGCCATGTACGGCTTCGGCGCGAGCGTGTTCTTCGTCGGATACTTTTTGTTCGAAGTGCCAAGCAATATCGTGTTGCATCGTGTCGGGGCGAAGCGCTGGATCGCGCGCATCATGATCACGTGGGGCATCGCGTCGGCGTGCATGATGTTCGTGCGCACCGACACGTGGTTCTATGTGCTGCGGTTTCTGATCGGCGCGCTCGAAGCGGGCTTCGTGCCGGGCGCGCTGTACTTCTTCACGAAGTGGTTTCCATCGTCGCGGCGCGGGCGCATCAACTCGTTCTTCATGGCGTCGATCGCGCTGTGCGGGATCATCGGCAGTCCGCTGTCCGGCGCGATCATGAAATTCTGCGACGGCCTGAACGGCATGCCCGGCTGGCAATGGCTCTTTTTGCTCGAAGGCATTCCGTCGGTGCTGCTCGGCTTCGTCGTCCTCGCCTTCGTCGATGACGACGTCGACCACGCGAAATGGCTCGACGCCGACGAAAAGCGCGCGCTGAAGGCGCAGCTCGCGAGCGATCCGAAAGTGGGCGAAGTGCATTCGCTCAAGGCGGCCTTCAGCGAGCCCGTCACGCTCGTGATGGCGCTCATCTATCTGTTTCTCGCGATGGGCATCTACGGTCTCGTCTTCTGGATGCCGCAGCTCGTCAAGACGGCGGGCACGAGCGATCCGTTCATGATCGGCCTGATTTCGATGCTGCCTTACGCGGTCGCGGGCATCGGCATGATTCTGATCGGCAAGCACTCGGACCGCACCGGCGAGCGGCGCTGGCACCTCGGCGCGTGCGCGCTCGCGGGCACCGTCGGTTACGTGCTGTGCGGCTTTTTTCCGGGCAATACCGTGATGCTCGTGGTCGGACTGACCGTCGCGGCGACGGGCATCATCACGTCGCTCGGGCTGTTCTGGATCTTGCCGACGCGTTTTCTCACCGGCATCGCGGCGGCGAGCGGCATCGCGTTGATCAATTCCGTCGGGCAGTTCGGCGGCATCATCAGCCCGTACATGGTCGGCAAGGTGAAGACGATGACCGGCAGCGCGACGCCCGGCCTCTACGCGATCGCGTTCGCGTGTCTGCTCGGCGCGATGCTGATCGTGTGGGGCTTGCCGCGCCGCCTCTATTTCCGCGAGAACGGCAGCGAGTGAGGCGTTTTCGACCGCACGTCAGTGAGGCGCATTGACGACGACGTATTGCACCGACGTACCCGAGTATTGCGGCTGATACCACGTCGAGCCGCATTGCTGATACGTCACGCCGTTGACGCTCATCGCGGAGCAACTGGGCGGCAGCGTATGAACCATCGATCCGACGACGGCTGCGGTCGCGACCGCGGTTGTCGTCACGGCGGCAGCGGTCGCCACGGGATGATCGTTGTAATAGCCGCCGTTGTGATAACAGCAGCCGTGGTCATTGCTGATGTTCTGCGCGGCAGTCGTCCGGTTGCTGCTGATGTTTTGCGCGGCAGTCGTCCGATTCGAACTGACCTGCTGAGCGGTGTCCTGGCGATTGCTTTCGCGCGTGGTCCGGTTGGATTGCCGCGTCGCGACATTGGCTTCGTGCGAGCTCTGCCAGGCGCCGCTGTTCACCGAGGTCTGAGCGCCGCCACGGACCTGATACGCGCTTGCCGTCGACGCAATTCCCGCCACGATCAGCCCCGCGCCTGCCGTCGTCCGGAAGTTTTTCACATTCATCATGATTGTCTCCGCATCCGTGGATTATTGCGCGCCCTTCACTTGAACGATCTTTATTTCATGTGCATTTTCAGGAGCGGAAAAAGAGAATGTGTTTTTGCTGATGTCCGGATTGAGATTCCAGTGATATACCGCCGTGTATTGCGGGCGATCCTTGTCCGCCAATGTCACGATATTCAACTTGCACGGAAGCGGCTGATCGCCTTTTTGAATCCAGATTTGCCAGTCCACCGCGCGTTCGTGATAGGCATAATGCGAACATGTGACGCCATTGACGACTTCATCGCCGATATAGGCGGCGGAAATCACTCTTTTCATGTCGCTCGGATTCGCGCCGAGCGTGAAAATATCGCTCAGCGGCAGTTCGATTCCGTACTTATCGCTCAGATCGTTGATCAGTTCCTTGATGGTCGCCGGCGCCGCGACCGTCGCATAGTATTTACCGGGTTCTGTATATAACGTGAAGGACTTGCCGTCGAAAAAGACGTGACGGCTGCTTCCCAGCGCGCCTCCGGATATATCCGCCTTGAGATGGTCAGGGCGATTCACGGTCAACTTCGTATTGTGCGCCAACTGGATCAACTGCTCGGTTTTGCCGTCCACCATGATCTGATCGGTCGTCGAATCGACATCCAGAACGAAGTGCTTCACGGTTTCCATATAGGCGCTCATTTTCGTCAATGCATCCATCGCATTGGCGTCGGGTTTCTGCGTAGCCGCCGTTTCTTTCGCCGATGCATTTCCCGCACTAGATAACGCTCCTGCAACAACCGCGCAAAACGCCATGTTCGCGAAGATGGCCTTCATTTGCGTTCTCCTTCAATCGACGGTTGGCCGCTACCGATGTTCGAATGTCGAGAATATCGTCTATAAGATGGAAGCCGGTCGATTCAACTGAAACAGTGATTTTCAATTTTAGTTTTTATGCGTCACTTGAATGCGAGGCGCAAAGCACTTGCTTAAGGATGTAGAAATGCCCGCCAGTGTTTCGGCTTCGGCATGAATATTCATTTGATCCCGGCGCCGATCGAAATAATCGCCGCCTGCGACGCCGGGTATGTGAAACAATGCAATCTCTTTAATTCAAATGCGGAGATTGCAGCGCTCATTCGATCTTGTGAGCGCCCTGGCCAGTTTTCCGTGCGGCCTTGTGCGCGTACATCTTGTTGTCGCTGGCCGCGAGCAGGTCGATCACCGACGTATGCCGACCGGCGTCGAACTGCGTCTGTCCGACGCTGAAGCGAATCCGGTAGTCGCGCTCCAATGTCGCGTTGCTCGCGGCGAGCGCTCCGCGCAGGCGTTCGAGCGCGCGGTGCGTGTCATCTTCGCGGGCATCGGTCAGCAGCGCGACGAACTCGTCGCCACCCAGACGGCCGATGACATCGCTTTCCCGCAGCGACTCGCGCAACGCGGCCGCGAAGGTCACGAGCGCGCGATCGCCTTCCGCGTGGCCGAACGCGTCGTTGATGCGTTTGAAATCGTCGAGATCGAAGAACAGCAGCGACGCGTCGCGGCCCAGGCGCTTGCAGACGTTCAGCGCGTGCTGCGCGAGCGCCTCGAAGCCACGGCGGTTGGCGACCAGCGTCAGTTCGTCGACGGTCGCGAGTTCGATCGCCGCGATTTCCTGCTCGGCGATATGCGCGAGATCGCGCAGCAGGCCGCACTCTTCGGCGTCGAGCTCGCGCGGGCGCTGATCGATGAGACAGAGCGTGCCGAGCTTGCTGCCGTTGGGCACCGTGAGCGGCTGGCCCGCGTAGAAGCGGATGCCGGGTTCGCCCGTGACGAGCGGATTGTCGTGGAACCGCATGTCGGCGCGGGCGTCGGGAATCATGAAGACGTCATCGTGCAGGATCGCGTGTCCGCAAAAGGAAATGTCGCGCGACGTCTCCTGTACGCCGAGGCCCGCGCAGGACTTGAACCACTGCCGGTTTTCATCGATGAGCGAGACCAGCGCGATCGGCACATCGAAAAGGCGGCGCGCGAGGCGCGTCAATCGGTCGAAGCGTTCTTCGGCGGGCGTGTCGAGAATCGCTAGCGTGCGCAGGGTAGCGAGGCGGGCGGATTCGTTCTCGGGTATCGGTGCGGCGAGCATGAGTCTCCGTGCTTTGGGGTGACGATCGAAGTCACTATTTTCTGATAATTGCGCAATTAATACACCCGCCCGTGCGAAACGCACGAGTGACGCACATGACCCCGTTTTCGCTATCATGCCGATGGTCTGCGTCCCTTTGTCACGGCAATTTCCTCGCACGCGCCGCGCTTGCGCAGGTCCGACGGATTCGGCGCGTTTTTGCCTGACCTTGCGGCCACATCGCATGAGCCGACGATCCCATTCACCCGATCTGCCCGGAGCGCCGATGAAACTCAAGCTGGACTGGACCCTCATTACCCCGATTCTCGCGCTCGTCGTGCTGGCCGCGAGCGCGCTCATCCATAGCACCGCGCTGATCGTGGTCGCCGCCATCGCGCTCGCGTTCGCCGTGTTCGCGGCCGTGCATCACGCGGAAGTGGTCGCGCATCGCGTCGGCGAGCCGTTCGGCACGCTGGTGCTGGCGGTCGCCGTCACGGTGATCGAGGTTGCGCTGATCGTCTCCGTGATGCTGTCCGGCGGCCCCGACAAAGCCGGCCTGCCGCGCGACACCGTGTTCGCCGCGATCATGATCTGCGGCTGCGGCATCGTCGGGCTGTGTCTGCTCGTCGGCGGCTTGCGGCATCACGTGCAGGATTTTCAACTGCAAGGCGCGAGCGCCGCGCTCGCGATTCTGTGCGCGCTGTCCGTGCTCACGATGGTTTTGCCGAATTTCACGAGCACGGTCGTCGGCCCGGCGCTGTCGACGTCGCAACTGATTTTCGTCGGCGTGATCTCGCTCGTCTTGTATGTGACTTTCGTCTTTGTGCAGACGATCCGCCATCGCGATTATTTCCTGCCATACGCGCCGCCGGCCGCCGCCAACACGCAGGACGAAGACGAAGCGCCGCACGCGCCGCCGCCCAGCACGCGCGAGGCGTGGGTCGCGCTCATCTTTCTGATGCTCTCGCTGGTGTCGGTGGTCGGACTGGCGAAGCTGCTGTCGCCGGCGGTGGAAGCAGGCGTCGCGGCGGCGGGCGCGCCCGAGGCGGTCGTGGGCATCGTGATCGCCGCGCTCGTGCTGCTGCCCGAAGGCCTCGCCGCCTTGCGCGCGGCACGCCTGAACCGCCTGCAAACGAGCCTGAATCTCGCGCTCGGCTCGGCGCTCGCGAGCATCGGGCTGACGATTCCGACCGTCGCCGTCGTGTCGATCTTCATGGGCCAGCCGATTTCGCTCGGGCTCGCGCCCAAGGAAATCGTGATGCTGGCGCTGACGCTGATCGTGTCCGTCATCACGCTCGGCACCGGCCGCTCGACGGTGCTGCAAGGCGTCGTGCATCTCGTGATCTTCGCGGCGTTTCTGTTTCTTTCGGTCGTGCCTTGATACCTGTCGACTGACCAATCGTGCGGTTTTGTTACCATTCACGGTTTTCGCGCGTCCGCGCGCGAGGTTTTTCGGTCTCATCGCAAGTCCTGAAGGAAAAGCATGTCATTCAAGAAGTCCGCATCGTTCGCGATGCTCGCTGCACTCGCCGCCGTGTCGTTCTCGGCGCAAGCCAAGGAAATCACGCAGATCCGTTTCGCCGTCGACCCGTCCTATCCGCCGTTCGAATCCAAGCAGGCCGACGGCAAGCTCGCCGGTTTCGATATCGATCTCGGCAATGCGCTGTGCGCGCAGATGAAGGTCAAGTGCGTGTGGGTCGAAAACAATTTCGACGGCATGATTCCCGGCCTGAAGGCCCGCAAGTTCGACGCCGTGCTGTCCGACATGGGCATCACCGACGAGCGTCTGAAACAGATCGATTTCACCGATCCGCTCTACGACACGCACGCGCAACTCGTCGCGCGCGCGGGTTCCGGCATCCTGCCGACGCCGCAGTCATTGAAGGGCAAGCGCGTGGGCGTCGAGCAGGGCACGGTGCAGGAACGTTACGCGAAGGTGAAGTGGGAGCCGCAGGGCGTGACCGTCGTGCCTTACGGCGATCAGGAGCAGGTCGAGGCCGATCTCGTCGCGGGCCGTATCGACGCGATGTTCACCGACGCCGCGCAAGCCGCCATCGGCTTTCTGAAGAAGCCGCAGGGCAAGCCGTTCGCGCTCGTCGGCACGATCGTCGAGGATAAGGCGATCATCGGTCCGGGCACGGCCATCGGTCTGCGCAAGGGCGACGCCGATCTGCGCAACGGCCTGAACAACGCGTTCGTCGAGATCAAGGAGAACGGCACGTTCAAGCGCATCATGGCGAAATACTTCGAGACGGATATTTCGATCCAGTAAGCGCCGTCTGACGTCTTCGACCGGAAAGGCATCGTTCGCGATGCCTTTTCCTTTTTCTCTTCGCTTTCGACGCGAGACACACCGAAAATGCAGGTTCATCACCATCCGCTCGCCGGGGCGTCGCTCGGCACCGGGCGCGCGATCACGAGCTATGGCTTCGGCCCGCAGGACGGCGATGCATCGTCCAAGGTCTACATCCAGGCGTCGCTGCACGCGGACGAATTGCCTGGCATGGTCGTCGCGTGGTATCTGAAGCGGCGCTTCGCCGAGCTTGAAGCGGCCGGGAAGCTGAACGCGCGTATCGTGCTCCTGCCGGTCGCGAATCCGGCGGGATTGAATCAGCACTGGTTCGGCGCGCAGATGGGCCGCTTCGACATGCGCTCGGGGCAGGACTTCAACCGGCGCTTTCCCGAGTTCGGGCCGGAACTGGCGCTCGAACTCGAGCACCATCTGACGAGCGATGCCGCGCAGAACGCGCGAATCATCCGGGCCGCGCTGCGCGAGCATCTGGCGGGGCTGAAAGCGGCAACTGAACTGGAATCGCAACGCATTGAGCTGATGAAGCTGGCGTGCGACGCGAATCTCGTCATCGATCTGCATTGCGACTGGGAAGCCGTCGCGCATCTCTACACGACGCCCGGCGCGTGGCCCGCGATCGAGCCGCTCGCGCGCTATCTCGGCAGCGAGGCGCAATTGCTCGCGGATGTGTCGGGCGGCGAGCCGTTCGACGAGGCGTGCACCGCGGCATGGCGCTATCTGCGCGGCGCGCTCGCGGACCGTTTTCCGATTCCGATGGGCACGCAATCCGTCACGCTCGAACTGCGCGGCGTGCGCGACGTGTCGCACGAGATGGCCGCGCGCGATGCGCAGGCGATCGTCGATTACCTGACGCACACCGGCGCGATCGCGGGCGACGCGCCGGAGCCGCCGCCGCTGCGCAATCCCGCTACGCCGCTCGCCGGCTGCGAATACGTGCAGGCGCCGCTATCGGGCGTGATTCTGCATCGGCGGGAAATCGGCGAGCGGATTCGCGCGGGCGATGTCATCGCCGACGTGCTCGATCCGCTCGACGACCGGCTCGTGCCGCTCGTCGCCCAGACCGATGGCGTGCTGTACGCGCGCCACTGGACGCGTTTCGCGACGGCCGGAATGCTGGTCGCGCGCATCGCGGGCGAGGATGCGGCGCGGCAGGGCGACCTGCTCGTGCCCTAGTGCGCGCGGCGGCGGGTACCATAGCCTTCGGCCGACCTTACGTCATGGAGAACAAGAAACATGCTGAAGAACATCGATCCGCTGCTCAACGCCGACATCCTGCACGCCCTCTGCGCGATGGGCCACGGCGACGAAGTCGTGATCTGCGACGCCAACTTTCCCGCTGATTCCGTCGCGCGCCAGACCGTGCTCGGCCGCGTGCTGCGCCTCGACGGCGTGAATTCGCCGCGCGCGGTGCAAGCGGTGCTGTCGGTGTTGCCGCTCGATACGTTCGTCGATCATCCTGCGCAGCGCATGGAAGTCGTCGGCGATGCGGCCGCGCTGCCCGCCGTGCAACGCGAAGCCCAGCAAGCGGTCGATGCCGCCGAAGGGCGCGCGTTGCCGTTCGCATCGGTCGAGCGTTTCGCGTTTTACGAGCGCGCGAAGACTGCATACTGCGTGATCGCGACCGGCGAATCGCGGGGATACGGCTGCTTCATTTTCAAGAAGGGCGTGCAACTGGCCCCGGACGCGCCTGCGCAAAAATGACCGACGACCTAGGGAATACCCTGTTGCTTTTTTGAAAACGTGTTGCGGTGCAGCGAGAAAGGCGTATAGTTAGGGTTATTCCCTAGCTACTTTCCCTGAGAGACGCACATGAAAACCTCCGCTCAACAATCCCTGGTCGTTTCGTTCGGTTCCTGGCTGCGTGCAGCAAAGGCTGCGGTGGGTCGTGAGTGGAACCGTGCGCTTCAACTGCATCTGCAAAACTGCGAGATTCTTGTCGAATCGTATCGCCGCAAGTAAGCAGCGCGAGACAGAATCCCGGTCAGAGCATCATCGACAACGCCCCGGAAGCGTCAGGCTTCCGGGGCGTTGTCGCTTCTGCGCGCCCAAAACATCGGCGAGCGGCTTGACATGCAACCAAATGGTTGCATAATGCGTTCATGGATGACGATTCGGTTTTTCGTGCGCTCGCCGACGCAAGCCGCAGGCAACTGCTCGACCGTCTGCGCGAAGCGAACGGCCAGACGCTCGGCGAGCTATGCGACGGCTTGCGCATGACGCGGCAGGCGGTGTCGAAGCATCTTGCGATACTCGAAGACGCGAATCTCGTGTCGACGCAGCGCCACGGCCGCGAGAAGCGTCATTTCCTCAATCCGGTGCCGATCCACGAGATCGCGCAGCGCTGGATCAGCAAGTTCGAGCGTCCGCGCCTGGACGCTTTGTCCGACCTGAAACGCACGCTTGAAGGAGACGATCATGAGTAGCGACACGTTCGTGTATGTCACGTATATCCGCACGGCGCCGGGAAAGCTGTGGGAAGCGCTGACGACGCCGGAATTCGTCAGGCAATACTGGTTCGGCATGCATCAGGAATCCGACTGGAAAGCGGGTTCCGCGTGGAAGATGCTTTTCTCCGACGGACGCGTCGCGGATGCGGGCGAAGTGCTCGAAGCCGAGCCGGGCAAGCGCCTCGTGCTGAAATGGCGCAACGAGTTTCGCGAAGACCTGAAGGACGCGGGCTGGTCGCGCTGCACTTACGAGATCGAAGCGCTCGGCGAAGCGGTCAAGCTCACCGTCACGCATGTGAGCGAGAGCAAGCCGTTCATCGAGGCCGTGTCGGGCGGATGGCCGAAGATTCTGTCGAATCTCAAGTCGTTGCTGGAGACGGGTTCGGTCGCGCTCGTCACGAAGTAACGCGACGATGAAAAACGGCGCGCTGTCCTTGGCAGGCAGCGCGCCGTTTCGTTTTACGCGATACGACCGTCGATCAGATCGCCCAGCCGCCGAGATAGAACACGGCGAGCACGACCGCGATCGCCACCGTGCCGACATTCAGCTTGCGCCATTCGCCCGCCACGATGCGGCCGATCACGAGCGTCGAGAAGCCGAGCATGATGCCCGTCACGATATTCGCCGACAGCACGATATACACCGCGCATACGAGGCCGGACATCGTGTCGACGGTATCTTCGAAATGCAGCTTGCTCACGTTGCCGAGCATCAGCAGGCCGACGTACATCAGCGCGGGCGCCGTTGCGTAGGAAGGCACGAGCGCGGCGAGCGGCGAGAGGAACATCACGACGAGGAACAGCACGCCGACGACGCTTGCCGCGAGGCCCGTCTTCGCGCCCGCCGCCACGCCCACCGACGATTCGATATACGCCGCAGCCGGCGCGCCGCCGAAGCAGGCCGAGAAGATCGAGCTGAGCGAATCGGCGGTCAGCGCGCGGCCGCCGTTGACGATGCGCCCGTTCTTGTCGATCTGGCCGGCTTGTCCGGCGACGGCGCGGATCGTGCCGGTCGCGTCGAACACGGCGGTCATCACCAGGGCGAGCACGCTAGGCAGCACGGCCATCGAGAGCGCGCCCTTGATGTCCATCGCGCCGATCAGCGAAGCATGACCCGGCGCCGACAACGCCGGCAATGCGAACACGCCGTGAAAGCGCACGGACGGATCGAAGATCAAACCGATTGCCGACAGACCGACCACGACGAGCAGGATGCCGCCCGGCACGCGCCGGCGCTCCAGGCCGAAGATCGCGGCGAGGCCCGCCACCGACATCAGCACCGGGAAAGCCGTGATATGCCCGAGCGACACCGGCATGCCAGGCGCGGGATTCTTGATGATGAGGCCGACATCGTTCGATGCGATCAGCAGCAGGAACAAGCCGATGCCGATGCCCGTGCCGTGCGCGACGCCCGTCGGCAGATTGCGCAGGATCCACGAGCGCACGCCGGTGACGGAGATCGCGGTGAACACGACGCCCATCAGGAACACGGCGCCGAGCGCGATGGCCGGCGTCAGTCCCTTGCCGAGCACGAGGCCGAAGGCGGTGAACGCCGTCAACGAAATTGCGCAGCCGATTGCGATCGGCAGGCGCGCCCACACGCCCATCAGCAGGGAGCCGAACGCGGTGGTGAGACACACGGCGACGAACACCGCGCTCGTGTCGAAGCCTGCCTTGCCGAGCATGCCCGGCACGACGAACACGGAGTAGACCATCGCGAGGAAGGTCGTGACGCCCGCCACGATTTCGCGTTTTTCCGTGCTGCCGGTTTTCGAAATGCCGAAATAGCGATCGAGAAAGCCGCCGCCGGCGGTCTGAACCGTTTCCTCTCGTTCTGTGGGGGTGATGTCGATGTCGCCAAGCTGCTGGGCGGAGGATTCCAACATGAGCTGCTCCTTTATCAGCACGCTGAAACGGAACACCGTGCGCCGCGCATCCTGCACGCCGGGCACTGCGGGTCCATCGTCAGGGTCGTCTCGTCTGTAGTTCTGGATGATTGCCGAGTGACGGGCTCTCATGGCTGCACTCGGTCAGGACAGAGACTAGGGGAACAGAACGCGGGGTCCAATCCCATGAAAAACATGCCGCTCATGCCGAGCGGCTTATATGCCGCGAATCCCGCGCGGGGCGGGGCTCTCGCATGAGCGAAAAAAGGCCGGACTAGGGGAAACGCCTAGTCCGGTTCGGGCCGCTATTTTACTCGCTCGCCGTTGTGCGGCGCATTACTCGATCACGCGCGACACGCCGCGTCCGCGCGGATCGGACATCGGTTCGGGCTTGTCGCCGTCGATGCGGATCACCTGGATGTCGCCGTTGAAGCCCTGCATCGTGAATTTGTAGCCCTTGTCCTCGAGCTGCTTCACGACATCAGGCTCGAGCTGATGAAACGGCTCCTGGAAGATCGTGTTCGGCGGCAGCAACTGATGATGGAAGCGCGTCGCGCCGACGGCCTCGGGCAGCGTCATGTTGAAGTCGTACACGTTCGTGATGACCTGGAAGATCGACGTGAAGATGCGCGAGCCGCCCGGCGTGCCGATCACCATCGCGACCTTGTCGTCCTTCGTGAGGATGGTCGGCGTCATCGACGAAAGCGGACGCTTTTTCGGCGCGATGGCGTTCGCATCGCTGCCGACGACGCCGAACATGTTCGGCACGCCCGGCTTCGACGCGAAGTCGTCCATTTCGTCGTTGAGCACGATGCCCGTGCCTTCCGCGATCACGCCCGAGCCGAAGTAGCCATTGATCGTGTACGTGTTCGACACCGCGTTGCCCCACTTGTCGACGACGGAGAAGTGCGTGGTTTCCGCCTTCTCGGGCATCGACGTGCCGAGTCCCGGCTGCACGCTCTTCGTGTCCGAAGGCGTATCCGGATTGACTTCCTGCGCGCGCTTCAGGATGTAGTCGTCGTTGGTGAGCTGCGCGACCGGCACCTTGTAGAAGTCCGGATCGCCGAGATACTGCGCGCGATCCGCGAACACGCGTTTCTCGATTTCGGACACGAGATGGATGTACTGCGCGGAATCGAGCGGCACGTCCTGGAACTTGTCCTTGAGGTCGGCCTTCATCTTCAGCAACTGCACGAGGCCGACGCCGCCCGAGCTCGGCGGCGGCGCGGTGATTACGCGATAGCCGTTCCAGCTCGCCGTGATCGGCTGACGCCATACCGCCTTGTAGTCCTTCAGATCGCGCGTGGTGATGAGGCCGTGGCCTTCCATCGATTTGGCGATGAGCTGGGCCGTTTCGCCTTCGTAGAAGCCTTTCGCGCCCTTGTCGGAGATGCGCTGAAGGGTCTTCGCGAGATCAGGCTGCTTGAACACCTGACCCGCCTTCATGCCGCCGAAGTACAGGTCGAAGTTGGTCTTGCCGGCGAAGTCCTTCGCCGCGTTGTCGCGCCGCTGGATCAGTTGATCGTCGACTTCGAAGCCGTCGTTCGCGTACTTGATGGCCGGCGCGAGCACCTGCTTCCACTTCAGCTTGCCGAAGCGCTTCTGCGCTTCCCACATGCCTTCGACCGTGCCCGGCACGCCCACCGCGCGATGCCCGTAAAGGCTCATGCCCTTGATGACTTCGCCCTTGTCGTCGAGATACATGTTGCGCGTGGCGGAAAGCGGCGCGCGCTCACGATAGTCGAGGAAGTACGGACGATGATCCACGTACAGCGTCATGAAGCCGCCGCCGCCGATATTGCCCGCTTCCGGATACGTGACCGCGAGCGTGAAGGCGATCGCGACGGCCGCATCGACGGCATTGCCGCCTTGCTTGAATATCTGTTCCGCGGTGTCGGCGGCGTATTTGTCGGCGACCGCCACGGCCGATGCGGTGAGGACCGCGGGCTGATTGTCGGCGGTTTTTGCGTAAGCCGGCGCTGTCTCGACGAATCCCGCCGTCATGAGCGCCGATGCGAGCACGGCGCCGAGTGCGACGGACCGGATGCGCGGTTCTTTTTTCAAAAGCATCTCCTGCATTCTCCTTTATTGCGTCTCACAAAATATCTACGCTTATATACCACGTCTCGCGCGACGATCACGGCATCAGCTGGCCGCCGTTCACGTCGATGATCTGGCCCGTCACGTAGCGCGACATCGCCTCCGATGCGAGATAGAGGAACGCGCCGCTGCAATCGTCGGGCTCGCCGATATAACCCATCGGAATCATTTTGCGGAACGATTCGAGCTGCTCGGGCGACGTGAAACGCTCCTGAAACGGCGTCTGGATGACGCCGGGTGCGACCGCGTTCACCCGTATGCGATCCGGCATCAGTTCCTTCGCCATGCCTTTGGTGATGGTGCTGACGAAGCCTTTCGACGCAGCGTAGAGCAGCGCGCCCGGGCCGCCGCCGTTGCGCGCCGCCACCGATGTCACGTTGATGATCGAGCCGCCGCCGCCGTCCTTCAGCGACGGCAGCGCCGCGCGCGTGAACGCGACGACCGAGCGTGCGTTGATATGCATGATCTCGTCGAAGAGCTCGTCGCTCGCGGAGGCGATCGGTTCGCGCCGCACGAGGCTGCCCGCGTTGTTGATGAGCACGTCGATCTTGCCGAAGGCTTCGACGGTCTGCGCGACGGCGGCGTCGATGGCCTTCGAATCGCGCACGTCGGCGCCGACCGTGATCGCCGTGACGCCGAGCGCGCGCACGTCCTTCGCGACTTCTTCGGCCTTGTCTTTCGAGCTGTTGTAGTGCACCGCGACGTTGGCGCCATATAGCGCGAACGCTCGCGCCGCCGCCGCGCCGATGCCAGTGCTCGCGCCGGTGATAAGGATCGATTTGCCTTTCAGATCGTGCATGAATGCTCCGTTTGGATAGGGTTTGAAGCGAGCGCAACAAACGAGAGTATGAAACGAAGCGCGAAACCGTGTACGGCGGCGATGCCGGAACGGGCACCATCCACGGCGCGCGCGTGTCGAAAGAGGCGCGGGCAGGGCGCTCGCACCCTCACCAGGAGACAGACATGGCTTCGCAAGTCGATCCGATTCCGCATGACCGTCGCGGCGTGATTCCGTACATGGCGGTGGCGGGCTGCGCCAGCGCCATCGAGTTCTATACGAAAGTGTTCGGCGCGACCGAAACGTTCAGGATCGAGCAGCCGGACGGGCGTATCGGTCACGCGGAGTTGTCGATCGGCGGAAACGTCGTCTATCTGTGCGACGAATTTCCCGATTACGGCACCATCGGCCCGCTTTCCGTGGGCGGCACGCCGGTGATGCTGCATCTCTACGTCACGGATGTCGATGCAGTCGCGCAACGCGCCGCCGACGAAGGCGCGACGATCCTGCGCCCCGTCGAAGATCAGTTCTATGGCGATCGCGGCGGGAAGCTGCGCGATCCTTTCGGACATGTGTGGTGGGTCGCGACGCACATCGAGGATGTGTCGGCCGAGCAGATGCGCGAGCGCGCGAAAAAGCTGTTCGGCGGTTGAGCCGCGCGTGCTGCGTCAGTCCGCGGTGAGCGGCGCGTCTTCGTCGGCTTCGAACGAATAATGCTCGACGACGCGCTTCACCGAACTCCGGAACGACGCGACGAGATCCGAGCGGATGCCGCTGCTCGGATACGACAGCACGTACTCGTATTCGATATCGGTCTCGAACGGCCGCACGACGACGCCGTGCGCGCGCCAGACCTTCGCCGCGAACGGCTCGACGATCGAGATGCCGAGCCCGCCTGCGACCATCGCGTAGCGGGTGTGCGCAGTATCGGTGAAGACGGTGTAGCGCGGCCGGTCTTCCGTCGATGAAATGAGCGTCTGCTCCGCCTCATACGGCTGGCGCGCATTCGGCAGCCAGCCGATGAGCCTTTCTCCGCGCAAGTCGGCCGGGCGCACGATCTTCTTTTTCGCGAGCTTGTGCGTGGCCGGCATCGCGCACGACGCGCGCGCCTTCAGCAGCGTTTCCACCTCGATGCCCGCGACAGCCGGAAACGCCAGACTCAACGCGACATCGGCCTTGTGGTTCTGGAGGTTCACCAGCACTTCGGGCACTTTCACGGAGTCGACCTTGATCGGCACGCCGGGATGACGCTCGGTGAAATCGGCGAGCACGGGCGGCAGGAGCGTCGTCGCGAGCACGGGCATGCAGGCGACCGTGAGACTGTCGGAGGCTTCCTCGCGGATCATCGCGGCGACCTGTTTCAGACGCTCCAGCCCGAGGAAGTTCTCTTCGACGGACTTGTAGAAACGCAAGCCGGCCGTCGTCGGATTCAGACGGCCGCCGATGCGGGAAAACAGGCTGAAGCCGAGATCGGCTTCGAGATCGGCGATCAGGCGGCTGATCGCGGGCTGGGTCACGTGAAGCTTTTTTGCTGCGCCGACACTGGTGCCGGTCATGATGAGGCTGCGAAATGCCTCGATCTGGCGGAAACGGATCATCTTTCGGACGGCTCTGGAGCGGCGGTTATACGGCGACGCAATCTTATAGGAAACAAGCACTTGCTGCCTTAGCCCTGTCGAGCCGCTGAAAGCCGCAAGTGCGTTTATCCAACGAATTGAACGAGTATTCGAAAAATTTAGTGACTATAAGCACATGTGAGTGGCATCCGTCTTATTGATGCGAAATACTCGCCGCCAGCCTGAAGCGAGAATGAAAGCGTCCACGTAAGCAATCCGCGCTCGGACCGAAGCGCCGACGCACAAAAGACGCAGCACGCCGACAGCATCAAGAAAGCTTTTCGTTAGATTTGCTCATTTCGGAGCCGGCTGTTTATCTCGAACGCGATAAACACGCCGATCCGTGAAGGACTACGAAGGTCTACAAGCAAAACGAAAGGCAACAACCGACAATCGAGACGAAGAGAAGGATTCCCCATGACGTTTTTTGCCGTCCACCACGCATCGATCCGACGCACGAAGCTCGCCGCCGCCGCGGCGCTGCTCGCTTTCTCCACACTGAACGCGACGGCCGCCCTCGTGCCTTCGGGCATCACGCTCGCCGCGAAGCAGGAACTCGTGCGCAATAACGGATCCGAAACCGAGACGCTGGACCCGGCGATGGTGGAATCCGTAGGTGCGTACAACCTCACGACCGATCTGTTCGAAAGCCTGACGGCCACAAACAACGATGGCGCCGTCGTGCCGGGCGTGGCCGAGAAGTGGGAGCAGAAGGACGCGACGACCTGGATTTTCCACTTGCGCAAGAACGCCCGCTGGTCCAACGGCGACGCCGTCACCGCAAACGATTTCGTCTACGGCATCCAGCGTTTCGTCGATCCGAAAACGGCGTCGTCGTATGCGAACGTTTTCGGCGTGTTCCTCGCGAACGGCAACGAAGTCGCCGCCGGCAAGAAGCCGGTCAGCACGCTCGGCGTGCGCGCGGTCGATGCGTCTACGGTCGAGATCAAGACATCCGGCCCGGTTCCGTTTCTGCCCGAACTGATGTCGAACCCGAACTTCGCGCCGGCGCATCGCGCGAGCGTCGAGAAGTTCGGGAAGGACTGGACGAAGCCCGGCAATCTCGTGAGCAACGGCCCGTTCCAGCTGAAGGACTGGCAGGTCAACAGCAAGATCGTGATGGTGAAGAACCCGAACTACTGGGACAAGGCGAACGTGCAGCTGACGCAGGTCACCTATCTGCCGGTGGAAGACGAGAACACGGACGTCAAGCTGTTTCAGTCCGGCGAAAACGACATGACGTACCAGATGCCGACCGGCACCTACGCCAAATACGTCAAGCAGTTCCCGGGCGATGCGCGCAATTCGCTGATTCTCGGCACGCGCTACTACAGCTTCAATAATCGCGATCCGCTGATGAAGGACGTGCGCGTGCGCAAGGCGCTTTCGATGGTCGTCGACCGCGATCTGCTCGCGCAGCGCGTCACCGCCGATGGTCAGGTCCCGCTTTACTCGGTGCTGCCGAAGGGCGTGGTCGGCGCGGACGTCACGACTTACGACTGGGCGTCGTGGCCGATGGCCAAGCGCGTAGAGGAAGCCAAGAAGCTGCTCGAGCAGGCGGGCGTGAAGCCCGGCACGAAGCTGCGTTTCGCGATGAACACGAGCGACTACAACAAGAAGATGGCCATTTTCGTGGCGTCGGAGTGGAAATCGAAGCTCGGCCTCGACACGCAGATCGAGTCGATGGAGTTCAAGGTGCTGCTCAAGAAGCGCCATGACGGCGACTACCAGATCGCCCGCAACGGCTGGGTCGCGGACTACAACGACGCGACCACGTTCCTGCAACTCGTCCAATGCGGCTCGAACCAGAACGACAACTTCAACTGCAATCCGAAGGCCGACGCGCTCGTCAAGGAAGCGAATCAGACCACGGATCAGGCGAAACGCGCTCAGTTGCAGACGCAGGCCGCGAAACTCGCGATGGACGACTATCCGATGCTGCCGCTGCTGCAATACGGCCTGCCGCGCCTCGTGAAGAGCTACGTCGGCGGCTATTCGCTGAAGAATCCGATGGACCGCTATCACAGCAAGGATCTCTACATCGTCAAGCACTGACATCGCAGGCTCTGCTGACCTAAGCGAAGGGGAACGCTCATGTGGTCTTATACGTTGCGGCGCGTGTTGCTCACGCTGCCGACGCTCCTGATCGTCGTGACGATCTGCTATCTGCTGTTGCACGCGACACCGGGCGGTCCGTTCGACGGCGAGCGCAAGATTCCGGCGGAAGTGCTTGCGAATCTGCAAGCGAAGTATCACCTCGACGAGCCGTTGTGGAAGCAGTATCTGCTCTATCTCGACGGCCTCCTGCACGGCGACCTCGGCGCGTCGTTCCGCTATGCCGACTGGAGCGTGAACGATCTCGTGCTGCGCGCGCTGCCGGTGTCGCTGACGATCGGCGGCGTGTCGATGCTGCTCGCCATCGTGATCGGCGTCGGGCTCGGCATCGCGGCGGCGCTGCGTCGCAACAGCATGGCGGATTACGTGCTCATGCTCGCCAGTAACGCGGGCAATGCGTTCCCGTCGTTCGTGCTCGGGCCAGTGCTGATCCTCGTGTTCGCCATCCTGCTGAAGTGGCTGCCCGCCGGCGGCTGGAACGACTTCCAGTTGCGTTACATGGCGTTGCCCATCGCGTTGCTCGTGATGATCAACGTCGCAACCGTCGGCCGCGTGACGCGCGCGAGCCTGATCGAAGTGCTGAACACGAACTACATCCGCACGGCTCGTGCAAAGGGCCTGCCGATGCGCACCATCGTGCTGCGCCATGCGCTCAAGCCGACGCTGATTCCGGTCGTATCGGTGATCGGGCCGCTCGCGATCTCGTCGATCACGGCGGCGGTCGTCACGGAATCGGTGTTCTCGCTGCCGGGCATCGGCAAGCTGATCGTGAACGGCGCGGCCAATCGCGATTACACGCTCGTGCTCGGACTCGTCGTGCTCGTCACGGTGGTGGCCGTGCTGCTCAACCTGCTGGTCGACCTCGCGTATGCGTGGCTCGATCCGAAGATCCGTTACTGAGAAGGCGCGCGATGAAATCTGCATCTCTTGCACCGATGCTCGAAAAAGCGGTCGCGGGCCGCAGCCCGTGGCAGGACGCGCGTGCGCGTTTCCTGCGCAACAAGGCGGCGGTCGTGAGTCTCGCGCTGCTCGTGCTGATCACGCTCGCGTGCATCATCGGGCCGTGGCTTCTGCCGAACGACTTCGAATCGACCGACTGGAACGCGACGAGCGTCGCGCCCACGCTCGCCAACTGGCATCTCTTCGGCACCGACGATACCGGCCGCGATCTGCTCGTACGCTGTCTGATCGGTGGCCGCGTGTCGCTGATGATCGGCGCGCTCGCCACGCTGACGTCGGTGACGCTCGGCATCGTGTGGGGCGCGATCGCGGGCTTCGTCGGCGGGCGCGTCGATAACGCGATGATGCGTATCGTCGACATGATGTACGCCATTCCGTATCTGCTCATCGCGATCCTGATGGTGACGCTGCTCGGCCGCGAGTTCTATCTCGTCGTCATCACCATCACGATCTTCTCGTGGATGGACATGGCGCGCGTCGTGCGCGGCCAGACGCTCTCGATCCGCTCGAAGGAATATGTCGAGGCGGCGCGTGCGATCGGCGTGCCGACGCGACGCATCATCGCGCGGCATGTGGTGCCGAATCTGCTCGGCATCGTCGCGATCTATACGACGGTCACCGTGCCCGGCGTGATTCTCACGGAATCGGTGCTGTCGTTCCTCGGACTCGGCGTGCAGGAACCGATGACGAGCTGGGGCGTGTTGATTCAGGACGGCGTCGGCGTGATGGAGGCGTCGCCGTGGATTCTGCTGTTCCCGGCGGCGCTGCTTTCGGTCACGCTTTACTGCATCAACTTTGTCGGCGACGGGCTGCGCGACGCGCTCGATCCGAAGGACAGGTGAGCCATGCCGCTACTCGAAGTCAACGATCTGCAAGTCGAATTCCGGACGCACGACGCCTCCGTGCGCGCCGTGAACGGCGTGAATTTCACGCTGGAAGAGGGCGAGACGCTCGGCATCGTCGGCGAGTCGGGCTCGGGCAAGAGCCAGAGCGTCCTCGCCATGATGGGGCTGCTCGCATCGAACGGGCGCGCGAGCGGTCGCGCGATGTATCGCGGCGAGAATCTCATCGGCATGCCGCACAAGACGATGAACCGCATTCGCGGCAATCGCCTGTCGATGATCTTCCAGGACCCGATGAGCTCGCTCAATCCGTATCTCACGATCGAGCGGCAAATGACGGAAGTGCTGGAACTGCACAAGAACGTCACGCGACGTGAAGCGAAGAAACGCGCGATTTCGATGCTCGAAGCCGTGCGTATTCCGGAGGCCGCGCATCGCATCGGGCAGTACCCGCACGAGCTGTCTGGCGGCATGCGCCAGCGCGTGATGATCGCAATGGCGCTCTTGTGCGAGCCCGAAGTGCTCTTCGCCGACGAGCCGACCACCGCGCTCGATGTCACCGTGCAGGCGCAGATTCTCCAACTGCTGCGCAATCTGCAACGCGACTTCGGCACGTCGATCGTCTTGATCACGCACGACCTCGGCGTGGTCGCCGGCTTGTGCGAAAAAGTGATGGTGATGTACGGCGGCCGCGTGATGGAACAGTGCGATGCGAACACGCTGTTCGCGAAGCCTTCGCATCCATACACCGTCGGTCTGTTGCGCGCGTTGCCGCGTCTGGATCATGACGGCGGCGAACTGACCGGCATTCCCGGCAATCCGCCGAACATGGCGCATCCGCCGGCGGGCTGTCCATTCCACGAACGCTGCGCCGATGCCAGCGACGAATGCGCCATCGATGCGCCCGCGCTGAAGGCCATCGGATCGGGCTGGCTGCGGGCGTGCCATCGTCCGGTTCACATGATCAAGAAGGAAGCGAGCCATGTCTGACGCGACGATTCTCTCCGTGCGCGACATGCGCGTGCATTTCCAGGTGAAGTCGAAGAACCGTCTGCCGTGGGCGGCGCGCCGCACGCTGAAGGCCGTCGACGGCGTGAGCTTCGACCTTAAAGCAGGCGAGACGCTTGGCGTCGTCGGCGAATCGGGCTGCGGCAAGTCCACGTTGTCGCGCGCGATCCTGAACCTCATTCCCGCGACGGGCGGCGATATCGTGTGGATGGGATCGCCGCTGTCGGGCGCTTCGGCGCGCGAATGGCATCGCGTGCGCGGCGACGTGCAGATGATCTTTCAGGACCCGCTCGCATCGCTCGATCCGCGCATGACGATCGGGCAGATCATCGCGGAGCCGCTCGTCGAGCATCGGCCCGGCATGAGCAAGCGGGAAATCGACGACCGCGTGCGCGCGATGATGGCGAAAGTCGGCCTGCGCGAGCAGATGATCAACCGCTATCCGCACGAGTTTTCGGGCGGGCAGTGTCAGCGTATCGGCATTGCGCGGGCGTTGATCGTCGAGCCGAAGCTGGTTATTTGCGATGAGCCGGTGTCCGCGCTTGATGTTTCGATTCAGGCGCAGATCGTCAATCTGCTGAAGTCGCTGCAAACGGAGATGAAGCTGGCGCTCATCTTCATCGCGCACGATCTGGCCGTGGTGCGTCACATTTCCGACCGCGTGATGGTGATGTATCTCGGTCGCGTGATGGAACTGGCGGACAAGCACGCGCTTTATGACACGCCGCGTCATCCGTACACGCGCGCGCTGCTGTCGGCGGTGCCGGTGCCCGATCCCGCAGTCGAACGCGCGAAGACCGTGCAGATTCTGTCGGGCGACATTCCAAGTCCGATCGATCCGCCTTCGGGCTGCGTCTTCCATACGCGCTGTCCGATGGCCGACGCCCGTTGCGCACGCGAAGTGCCTGCATTGCGCACGCTTGGCGCGGGCTCGTCGGCGGCGTGCCTGTTTGCGTGACGCAACGTTCAACGGTTTTAAGAAAACGACGATATTCGAGGTGACTGCATACCCGGCATAAAAGAGCGTTAAGGCGTTTCGCATTCTTCGGCAGCACTTTCCCGAACGAACCGTTCGTGCCGATCCCTGGTGATCGACGGCACGCTCCATTTCATGGAACCGTTCGTAATCCTATTTAGTGGTAGTCCGCAGGTCGAGTCAGTTGGAGATACTTTTCATGAAAAAACAAAAAACGTCAGCCGCATTATCCATTTTGCTTTTCGGCGCTTATATCGCCGCAGCCGCTCCGGTCCACGCGCAACAGGCGCCGGTGCAGACCGCGCAAGCACAGCAGCCATCCGCCGACGATAATCTGCTCACGCGCCAGAAAGAGATGGTGCCCGATTCGCCGCCCAACACGGAAGCCGATGCGCCCGTGAGCAGTCAGGCGAAAGCGAAGGGTTTTATCGAGGATTCGCATTTGAATCTGCTGTTCCGCTCGTTCACGGAGCATGACGAATTCAAGGGCGCGGGCAAAAAGGATGCGTGGGTGCTCGGCGCGCAGGCGGTATTCGAATCGGGCTATACGAAGGGATTGATCGGGCTGGGCGGCGACGTGTCGCTCTTCGGCGCGTTCAAGCTTAACGGCGGGCAGGGTGCGGGCAATCGCGTGCATGTGTCGTCGAGCGGCGACCCGAGTGGCGCGAATCAGCTCGCATGGGCCTATCCCGGCGTGTGGGACGTGAAGGCGCGCGTGTCGAATACGGTGCTGAAATACGGTCAGCAGCTCTTCGATAACCCGTTCCTCGTGCCGCACGACAACCGCGCATTGCCGCCGACGTATCGCGGCTTCTCGCTCGCGAGCGACGAGATCAAGAATCTGACGCTGAAGGCAGGCACGGTCGATGGTGTCATCGCCCGTGGCATGACCACCGTCACCGGCCTCACGACGGAATACGGCGGCACGCACGTGTCGCAGTTCACCTACTTCGGGGGCGACTGGACGCGCGGCGACGATACGGCCGTGACGCTCTACGGCAGCGTCGCGAACAACGTGTGGCAACAGTACTACCTGACGGCGACGCAGAGCATCGGCGATCCGAAGAGCATCCGCTGGACGGGATCGTTGAACTACTACTACACCGGCGCGATCGGCGACAAGCGTCAGGGCGCGATCAACAACAACGCGTATTCGCTCGCGCTTGCCGGCACGCACGGCGCGCACACCGTGCAGTTCGCGTTCCAGCAGATCGTCAGCGATCAGACGTTCGACTACATGGGTCAGTCGGCGGGCGACTATCTCTCGAATTCGCTCGACGTCGACTACAACCAGCCGCATGAAAAATCCGTGAGCCTGTCCTATTCGCTCAACATGAAGGAGTACGGCGTTCCTGGTCTCAAAGTCTCGTTGTGGGGCGCATACGGCTGGGGCGCCGATGGCAGCGCGATGGCGAATGGCGGCAGCGCCCAGGCAGCAAACTATCTGGTGAACGGCAAGCCGATCAGCGGCACGCACTACGAAATCGGCATCATCCCGGGCTACACGGTGCCGGACGGCAAGTTCAAGAACACGTCGGTCAAGTTCTACTACATGCACCATCACAGCAACAGCGCGTACTATCCGGACGGCACGAGCAACGTGTATCGCCTGATGGTGAACGTGCCTGTCAACGTCTTCTAAACGGCGGCAGACGCCGCAGGCGTAAACCCTACAAAGATATCCGTTTACATTACGTTGAACTTTCAATTATAAAGAGAGGGCGTGCTGCGGATTGCCATGTCTCGCCCACGCTCGTCGCCCGGCAGGTCTCCCTCTGCCGGGCTTTTTTTCGTCTGCGCAATCCGCGCGCACTGCAGCTTTCATGCGCTTACGAAGGCTGCAATTCTTAGTGAAAACCCCGTCATTTCTTTCGCTTGACTTACTTGATATATCACATACTGTGTATATGCGACGCAGCATGAAATTGCGTCGCAGGAGGCGCCGTTCGGCGTCCGCATACACAAGGCAGATTTGCCAAGGAGACAGGCATGGGAATGAGCCAGATGGACCGCGAAGACAACGCGTCGCGCCTCGCGTCGCCGTGGGTGCAGTTGGTTTTCGGCGTGATTTGCATGGCGATGATCGCGAACATGCAGTATGGCTGGACGCTCTTCGTCAATCCGATCGACGAGAAGTATCACTGGGGCCGCGCGGCTATTCAGGTGGCGTTCACGATCTTCGTCGTGACCGAGACATGGCTCGTGCCCGTCGAAGGCTATCTCGTCGACAAATACGGGCCGCGTCCCGTCGTGGTCGGCGGCGGCCTGCTATGTGCGATTGCCTGGGCGATCAACTCGGTGGCGTCGTCGCTGCCGCTGCTGTACTTCGCGGCCGCTGTCGGCGGCGTGGGCGCGGGCGCGGTCTACGGCACGTGCGTCGGCAATGCGCTCAAGTGGTTTCCGGCGCGGCGCGGACTGGCCGCGGGCATCACGGCGGCGGGCTTCGGCATGGGGTCCGCTGCGACCGTCGTGCCGATCGCCCACATGATCAAGTCGAGCGGCTACGAAGCGACGTTCCTGTGGTTCGGTCTCGGTCAGGGACTTGTCGTGTTCCTGCTCGGCATGGCGCTCTATGCGCCGCCCGCGCAATTGCTCGCGAACGTGAAGAACACGGTCAAGGCCGCCGTCTACAACGCGAGTCCGAAGCAGGTGCTGCAGTCGCCGATCTTCTGGGTCATGTACCTGATGTTCGTGATGATGGCCGCCGGCGGCCTGATGGCGACCGCGCAGCTCGGACCGATCGCCAAGGACTTCGGCCTGCACGATTCGCCCGTCTCGATACTCGGCCTGACCTTGCCCGCGCTGACCTTCGCGCTCACGATCGACCGCGTGCTCAACGGCCTGACGCGGCCGTTCTTCGGCTGGGTATCGGATCGTATCGGACGGGAGAACACGATGTTCGTCGCGTTCGCGATCGAAGCGGTGGGCATCGTCGCGTTGTCGAAATATGGGCATAACCCGGTGGCGTTCGTCGTGCTGACGGGCATCGTGTTCTTCGCGTGGGGCGAAATCTACAGTCTCTTCCCGGCCACATGCGGCGATACCTTCGGTCCGAAATTCGCCGCGACTAATGCGGGCCTGCTCTACACGGCGAAGGGCACGGCGGCGTTGCTCGTGCCGTTCTCCAGCGTCATCACGACGATGACCGGAAGCTGGCATGCCGTGTTCATGCTCGCGGCAGGGATGGCGGCGATATCGGCGCTGCTCGCGCTCTTCGTGCTCAAGCCGATGCGTAATGCGCACTCGCAGAAGCACGCGCGCGCCGCGTCGCTTGACATGTCGTACACGCCAGTGAAGGAGTGACGCAGGCAGGGCGGGCGACCCGGCGTGTCGCCCGTTTCCGGTTTTCGAACTGACGCTTTGCGGATGCGCGTTTTCCTGTGTCGCCGGTGGGTGGTCTCCTCGCTCCTTATCCCGTCATTCGTTCCCGTGGACATAGTGTCCTCGTGCACGACGCGTGGACCAACCCCGCAGGCGCGGGTAGGGCGCGATTATTCAGGAGATGGCGCAAGCGAGCCCCGCATCGGGAGGGGCCGCCACTCAGAAACGCGTGCCGACGCTGCAGCCGCCGAAACCACCGCCGTTGGTGGCAAAGCCGGCGCATCCGAAAATGCCGCAGCCGGAAAGGGCGAGGGACGCGACGATGAGCGCCGTTGCGGCGCAAAGAAAACGAAGGTGCTTCATGGTGACATCGGAATCGGGAAAGGCGGATGCGATTCTCGCTGAAGCGGCGCACGCCGATGTCAAAAAACGTCGCGGTCTCAGCCCGGCTTGCCGTCCTCGCGTGGCCTGACAAGCGGCGCCGCATAAGCCGCGACATACAGCGCGAACGCGAGCACCCAGCAGATACCCGCGGCGAGAATCCACGTCGAAAGCCAGGAAAATGCGACGAGCGGACCGAGCACGCGCAGCGCGCCCGCCGCCATGACGAGCGCGTAGCACGCGACATCGCGTTTGTCCGCGACGAGCGGCCGCCCCGTATGCCCGCGCGCGGTGCGCGTGATCATCGCGATGATCGCGCCGCCGATGGCGCCCGCCGCGAACGCATGCATCGCGAGGCTGTGCGGCACGCGCATCCATCCGGTGGACGCGAGCGCAAGCAGCGCGAAGCCGAGCGGCAACCATGCATAGGCGAGATGCAGGATTGCGAGAATGGGCCGTCCGCGCACGGAATAAGAGCGCCAGCCGATCATCCGCGCGAGATGCGCGCCGCAGGCCAGACAAGCGAGCGTCGCGACGAACGCGCGATCGAGCGCGAAGGCATCCGCGAAGAACGCGGCGAGCGTAAGCGGCGCGACGCTCAGTTCGACGAAACGCCAGCGCCGCGCGACGAAGCCGGGCATGGCGTTGGCGGTGAACATCGGAATGACGCGTCCGCCGATCACGCTGACCAGCAACACGACGATGCCCGCCGATGCGTACACGGCGCGCATCGCGAGATCGGGGCGCGCGTCGATCGCGAAGCCGTGGAAGGCTGCGTTCAGCGCGCCGAACGCGAGCAGCACGACCGCGATGAAGTAATTGCGCCGGTTGCCTGCCTTGACGAGCACGCGCAACAGCAGCGTCGCCGCGACGGGCAGGAACGCGCTATCGACGATCGCGGCCGGCAGCACGGGTCCGCTCCACACGAGCACGCGCCCGGCGAGCCACAACAGCACGAGCGACGCGAGCGCCGCGCCGTTGGCCGTGTCGCGCCCGGTCCACGCGCGCACGGCGGTCAGCAGAAAGCCGACGATGATCGCCGCCGCAAACCCGAACACCATCTCGTGCGCGTGCCAGCCGATCGGATCCGCTCGCGGCAGATAGCCGCCGGACAACGGCACGCCGGAGAGCACGAGCAGCCACACCGTCAGCGCGAGCGCGCCGAATGCCGCGCCGCACACATAAAACGGCCGGAAGCCGAGATCGAAGAGCGCAAAACGCGGCCGATGCTCCGGTGAGCGCCTTTGCGGCGTCGCGACGAAAACGGTGTCGGGCTCTGCGATCTTCATGATGTCCTCGGGATCAGTGTGGAATCGGCTGCTTGACCGGGTCGTTGTCGCCGACGATCGCGAACACGAGCAGCTTCGCCGGCTTCGTCGCGCTCGCATTCTTCGACACGATGTGATGTGCGCCCGGCGGCTCGTACCACGATTCGCCGGGGCCATACGTCTTCGCGCTCGCGCCTTCGAGTTGCGATGTCACATGGCCTTCCAGCACATAAGCGAAGATCGACCCCGGATGCATATGCGCCTCCGACGCCTGTCCCGGCTTGTACGAGACGGTCGCCATCAGCACGTTCTTGCCGGGCGCCTCGGGCACGGGCTGCTTCATCACCGGCGCGACGGCTTCCGCGCCTTGTGTGTCGTGCGCGCCGGCGTTCGCCGCGCCGAACATCAGCGCGGCAGCCAGCACGAAAATGTCGCGCTTCTTCATGTCGATGTCCTCACGCCGGCAGCTTGCGGAACGCGATCGCGAAGCGGTTCCAGCTGTTGATCGCGGACACGAGCAGCGTCAGGTCCACGATTTCCTCGTCGCTGAAATGCGGCTTCACGGCTTCCCACACGGCATCGGGCACATGGTCTTGCGACACCAGCGTCAATGCTTCGGTCCACTCGAGCGCGGCGCGTTCGCGGTCAGTGAAGAACGGCGTTTCGCGCCACACGACGACCGTCGCGAGACGCCGGTCCGTTTCGCCGCCCTTGCGCGCATCGGACGTGTGCATGTCGACGCAGAATGCACAGCCGTTGATCTGCGACGCGCGCAGCCGCACCAGCTCGGTGAGCGACTTTTCGAGCGCCGACTTGGCGATGCGCTCTTCGACGCCGACGAGCGCCTTGATTGCTGCGGGACTGGCTTTGTAGAAGTCGAGACGGGGTTCCATTGCAGTATCCTCTTTGCCTGGGTTCGGAAGGTGCGCCAGATCGGCGCGGCAAGAGTAGATTAGGCGTCGTAGTGGCTTTTTGAAATGACCGGTTTTATGGAAATTCGGGTGACCACTAAAGTGATCTTCCGGTGAGGTAAAGCGCAAAAAAACCCGCGGCAACACGCGCCGCGGGCCGAGAGGCGCAGTGTCACGCGCGCAATCAGTCGAGCGCCGCGGCCGGGCCGAAAAACTCGTAGCGGCTCTGTGCTTCGGGCACGCCGAGCGTCTTCAGATGCTTCTTCACCGCCTTCATGAACGCCTTCGGTCCGAGGAAGTAAGCGTCGACGTCGCGGTTCTTCGGCAGCCACGTGTCGAGCAGTTTTTCATCGACGAAACCGATGCCATGCGCTTCGTGATCGCCGTCGCGCTGGTGCTCGTAGCAATAGAAGCGCTCGAGCTGCGGATGGCGCGCCGCCAGTTCCTCGATTGCCGCACGGAACGCGTGCACGCCGCCGTGCCGCGCCGAATGGATGAAGTGCACCGGGCGTTTCGTTTCGAGCGCGGCTTGCAGCATCGCGAGCGTCGGCGTGATGCCGACACCGCCGCTGATCAGCACGAGCGGCTTGTCGCTGGCTTCGAGCTTGAAGTCGCCGGCGGGCGGATACAGATCGAGCACGTCGTTTTCGTGAACGGCTTCATGCAGGAAATTCGACACCTTGCCGTTCGCCTCGCGCTTCACGCTGATGCGATAGTCGCGGCCATTCGGCGCGGCGGACAGCGAGTAGTTGCGGCGCAGTTCCTCGCCGTCGATGAACACGCGCAAACCGATGTACTGCCCCGGATGAAAGTCGAGCAGCGCGCCGCCGTCTTCCGGCGCGAGATAGAAAGACGTGATCTCGTCGCTTTCCCGGACCTTGCGCGCGACGACGAAACGCCGCGTGCCGCGCCATCCGCCCGGCGCCTTTTCGCGCTCGCTGTACATGCCTTCCTCGAGTCCGATCAGCAGATCGGCCAGTTGGCCATAGGCGGCGGCCCACGCGTCGATGACGGCGTCGGTGGCGATCTCCTCGCCGAGCACTTCCCGGATCGATTGCAACAGGCACGTTCCGACGATCGGATAATGCTCAGGCTGAATGTTCAGCGCGACATGCTTGTTGATGATCTGCCCGACGAGGCCACCGAGCTTTTCCAGTTCATCGATATGCCGCGCGTACATCAGCACGCCGTTGGCGAGCGCACGCTGCTGCGCGCCGCTTGCCTGATGCGCCTGATTGAACATCGGGCGCACTTCGGGATACTCGGTGAGCATCTTGTTATAGAAGTGCGTGGTGAGCGCCTCGCCGCCGCTTTCCAGAAGCGGGACGGTTGCCTTGACGATGGCACGGTGTTCTGCTGACAGCATTCTTCGGTTCCTCGCGTGTTGAAGGCGAAAGCGGGGCGCTTTCGCGTGGAAATTCTTCGTCACTATCCAATACACGATCCGTGCCAGAGTAGAATCATCGATAAATCAATCGCTTAATACTTACTATGGTCGATTCGACTCTAGTCAAAAAGACTGCAGATGTAGTCGCAATGACTTCGCGCGTGCTGCTCGATGCGCTCGTACCGCTGATCGAAGACCTGTCGAGCGAGATGCCGGACACCGAGCGCTACCGGCGTCTGCTGCATACATCGCGCGCGCTGTTTCCGAGCGATGCCACCGCGCTCTTGCGGCTCGATGGCGAAACGCTCGTGCCGCTCGCCATCGACGGCCTGTCGGGCGATACGCTCGGCCGGCGCTTTCGCGTGAGCGAGCATCCGCGATTCGCGCGCATTCTCGCGCGCGAGGAACCGACGCGTTTCGCCGCCAGCTCCGATCTCCCCGATCCCTACGACGGGCTCGTCAAGGGCGTGAGCGGTCATCTGGAAGTGCACGATTGCCTCGGCTGCCCGCTCGTCATCAACGGGCGCGCGTGGGGCCTGCTGACGCTCGACGCGCTCGATCCCGCGCGCTTCGACGGCATCGACATGGCGTCGCTGCAGGCGTTTCTCAGTCTCGCGGCAGCGACCGTGAGCGTCGCTGAACGCATCGACAGGCTCGCGAGAACGGGCGAAGCGGAGCGCCAGCGCGCGGAGGTGTATCGGCAGGCGAGCGGGCCGCGCCGCCGCGAGATGATCGGCAGCAGCGCGCCGCATAACCGTCTGCAGGAAGAGATCGCGATCGTCGCATCGAGTGATCTGACCGTGCTCGTCACCGGCGAGACGGGCGTCGGCAAGGAACTCGTCGCGAGCGAGATTCACGCGCTGTCGCCGCGCGCCGACAAACCGCTCGTCAGCCTGAATTGCGCGGCGCTGCCCGATACGCTCGTCGAAAGCGAACTCTTCGGGCACGTGCGGGGCGCGTTTTCGGGGGCATCGTCGGACCGGCGCGGCAAGTTCGAACTCGCCGACGGCGGCACGCTCTTTCTCGACGAGGTCGGCGAACTGCCGCTGCCGGTGCAGGCGAAGCTGCTGCGCGTGTTGCAGAACGGCCAGTTGCAGCGGATCGGCTCGGACAGCGAGCACAAGGTCGACGTGCGGCTCATCGCCGCGACCAATCGCGATCTCGCCGAGGAAGTGCGCGAAGGGCGCTTTCGCGCGGACTTTTATCATCGGCTGTCGGTGTATCCGCTCGTCGTGCCGCCGCTGCGCGAGCGCGGACGCGATGTATTGCTGCTCGCGGGCTACTTTCTCGAAGAGAACCGCTCGCGTCTCGGTCTGCTGAGCCTGCGTCTTTCCGCCGATGCGCAAGCCGCGCTGCTCGCGTATCGCTGGCCCGGCAATGTGCGCGAGCTGGAGCATCTGATCGGACGCAGCGCGTTGAAGGCGCTCGCGGCACATCGGGAACGACCGCGCATCCTCACGCTCACCGCCGCCGATCTCACGCTTTCGGGCGACGGCGGATTGCCCGCTGCCAGCGCGACGCCCGTGGAAGGCTCGACGCCGCCCACGCCGGGCGCCGACTTCCGCGACGCGGTGACGGCCTACGAGCGCACGCTCATCCTCGACGCGCTCAAGCGTCACGAGCAGAACTGGGCGTCGGCGGCGCGCGAGCTCGGTCTGGATCGCGCGAATCTGAACCGGCTCGCGAAGCGCCTCGGGCTCAAGTGATCGGCGTGGTGCGTATCTCGAAATGATGGACAGGGCGGCTCAAAGCGACTATCTACATTCGATAGAGGCGCGAGTGACATCGTTGCGTATCTCAAAAAGATGCGGTTTATTGTTCAAACGCAAAAAACGCTCAGCGATGTCATGCGCATCGATGCGACAGATTGAGACAATCTCGGAGTTGGGAAAAACGGGCGATCTCTTCTAAGATCGGAAAAGCCAGGCGCAACCCATCTGCAGCAAGAACATCGCAGTGCTTTGAAGAAGCGTGCCGGACGAGCAGCATCCGTCCGGCAAATCGAACACGGCAAATCGACAACGGGGGTTACGTGCGAAACGTGGCAAAGCTCGGCACTTTCTTTTGGTCCGCGCTCTTCGCGTTTTTCAGCATCGGAGCGTTCGCGGCCGACAACGCGCCGCTCGAGCGCGCGCCCGACACGATGCAGGCCCGCGTGATGGGCTGCGCCACGTGCCACGGCTCGCAAGGCCAGGGCACCGACAACGATTACTTTCCGCGCCTGTCCGGCAAACCCGCCGGCTATCTGTACAACCAGCTTCTCGCGTTTCGCGACGGCCGGCGCAAATATCCGCCGATGAACTACCTGCTCGCGTATCTGCCCGACGCGTATCTGAAGCAGATCGCGGAGTACTTCGCGAGCGAACATCCGCCGTTCCCGCCGCCATCGCCCGTCACCGCGGATGCGAATACGCTCGATCTCGGCAAGACGCTCGTCACGAAGGGCAATGCATCGCGCAACGTGCCGGCCTGCGTGAGCTGCCACGGCGCGTCGATGACCGGCATGGAGCCGGCGATTCCCGGTCTCCTCGGCCTGCATGCCGACTACCTCAGCGCGCAGCTCGGCGCATGGCGTTACGGCACGCGCTCGACCGTCGCGCCCGATTGCATGGGGCAGGTCGCGAAGCTGCTGTCCGACCGCGACATCACCGCGATCGCGGCCTATCTCGCGTCGCTGCCCGCGCCGGCCAATCCGTCGCCGGTCGCCGCAGGTTCGCTGAAGATGCCGCTCGCGTGCGGCAGCGTCCACAACTAACCGAGGACCCGACGTGCTCCGTTTTCGACAACTCCGAGCGCTGACCGTCGCGGTCTTCATGGCGGCGTGCGCCGCGCCGATTCAACACGCGCTGGCGCAAAGCGCCGACGCCGGCACCGTCAAGCGCGGCGAATATCTCGCGCGCGCGGGCGACTGCATCGCGTGCCATACGCTGCCCGCGGGCAAGACCTTCGGCGGCGGCCGCCCGATGGACACACCCTTCGGCACGCTCTATACGCCCAACATCTCGTCGGACAAGGAGACGGGGATCGGCAAATGGAGCGCCGACGAGTTCTACGCGATGATGCACACGGGCAAGTCGCGCGACGGCTCGGTGCTCTATCCGGCGATGCCCTATACGTCCTATACAAAAGTCACGCGCGCCGACTCCGACGCAATCTACGCATTCCTGATGTCCACGCCGGCGGTGCATCAGCCGAACCGGCCGCACGAGCTGCGCTTCCCGTTCAATCGGCGCGAACTCCTGTACGGCTGGCGTTCGCTGTTCTTTCGCGAAGGCACGTATCAGCCCGATGCGACGCAATCGGTCGAATGGAACCGTGGTGCATATCTGGTCGAAGGGCTGGGGCATTGCTCGATGTGCCACACCGCAATCAACGCGCTCGGCGGCAACGTGAAGTCGAAGGCGTTCGAGGGCGGGCTGATCCCGATTCAGAACTGGTACGCACCGTCGCTCACGTCGAACAAGGAAGCGGGTCTCGGCGACTGGAGCATGGACGACATCGTCGGCCTGCTGCATGCGGGAGTGTCGAATCGCGGCGCGGTCTATGGACCGATGGCCGAAGTTGTCTACGACAGCCTGCAATATCTGAGCGAAGAGGATGTGCGCGCGATGGCCGTCTATCTGAAGGCGTTGCCTGCGCGTTCCGGCGACAAACCGGAGCCGCCGAGCCAGGCGGCGGTCGAGGCGCGCTCGGATCTCGCGCCGCTCGGCAAGAAGGTCTACGACCAGCATTGCGCCGAATGTCACGCGACGCAAGGCCAGGGCAAGCCGCCCGATTTCCCGCCGCTCGCGAACAACCAGTCGATCGTGATGAACTCGTCCGTGAATCCGATCCGCATGGTGTTGAACGGCGGCTATCCGCCCGGCACGTTCAAGAATCCGAAGCCGTACGGCATGCCGCCGTTCGCGCAGTCGCTCTCGGATGTCGAGGTCGCGGCGGTTGTCACGTATATCCGCTCCGCGTGGGGCAATCACGGCACGCCGGTCTCCGTGAAGGAAGTGAACGAGCTGCGTTCGGCGCCACTTTATTGAGCATCGACATGAACGAAGACCCGAATGAACTCGCGAAGGAAGATGCGAAGCTCGACGAGATCGTGAGGCGCGGCCCGTCCGGTGCGATCGCGCTCGCGGGCATTTCGACCGCGATCGTGATCGGCCTGTGGTTCGTCTTCTACTTCGCCGTGTTCCTGCCGCGCGGCGTGCTCCAGTGATTCGACAAGCTTAATCAAGGCATCGCATATGGCCATCAATCCAAGCTCGCACGACGTCGCCGAACGGGTCGAACGGCGCTGGGCGATCCTCGTGCTCGCGATCGTCGTCGTGCTGGTGGGCATGGTCGTCTATACCGGCTTGCATTGGGCGATGATGCCGCCCTCGCGCGTCGAGACGATCCGCCCGGAAACGCTGCACGTGTCGGGCGAATTCATCGAAAGCAATCTCGGCAGCGCGCCCGAGACCGATGGCTCCGTGACAGTGCGCATCGTCGCGCAGCAGTATTCGTTCACGCCGCAATGCCTCGTCGTGCCGGCGGGCGTGCCGGTCACGTTCCGCGCGACGAGCTCGGATGTCGTGCACGGCTTTCTGATCACCGACACCAACATCAATTCGATGCTGGAGCCGGGCTACGTCTCGACCTTCAAGACGACCTTCGACAAGCCCGGCGAGCACCTGATGCCTTGCCACGAGTACTGCGGCACCGGGCATCAGAACATGTGGGCGCATGTGAAGGTGGTGGATCGCGCCGAATTCATGCAGATGGCCGACAAGATGCCGGCCAATTCGCGGAGAGTGTCCTGTGTTCAATAGCAAGCGCCTCGTCCTCGCGCATTTCTGGCTGGCTTTCATCGCCTTCGGCGTCGCGCTTCTGCTCGGCGCGTGGCAGATGTTCGTGCGCAGCCCGCTGCATCCGTGGCTGCAGAATCCGGAGCTCTACTATCGCTCGGTGACGGAGCACGGCACGGTGATGGGTTATGCGTTCCCGACGCTCATCGCGATGGGTTTCGGCTATGCGGTCAGCGAACTGGCGCTGAAGCGTCCGCTCGTCGGTCTGCGCTTCGCGTGGCTCGGCTTCTGGCTCGTCGCGATCGGCGCGGTCACGGCGACGGTGCCTGTCGCGATGGGCCTCGCGTCGGTGCTCTACACCTTCTATCCGCCGATGATCGGCAACGTGTTCTATTACGTCGGCGTCGTGTTCGTGGTGGTCGGATCGTGGGTGTGGGTCGCGTTGATGTCGGTGAATCTCGCGTCGTGGAAGCGCGAGAACCGCGGCAAGCCGGTGCCGCTCGCGATGTTCGCGACCGTCGCGGGTGCGTATTTGTGGGGCTGGACGGCGGTCGGCGCAGCGATCGAAGTGCTGTTCATGATCCTGCCTGTCGCGATCGGCTGGAAGACGACGATCGACGCGGGCCTCGCGCGCGTGTTCTTCTCGTGGACGCTGCACGCGATCGTCTACTTCTGGCTGATGCCCGCGTATATCGCGTACTACACGATCATTCCGCGCGCGATCGGCGGCCGTCTCTACAGCGATGCGATGGCGCGCATCTCGTTCATCCTGTTCCTGGTGGTGTCGATGCCCATCGGCATTCATCACTTGTTCGCCGATCCGCAAGTCGGCTCGGGCTTCAAATTCATGCATTCGGTGTTCACCGCGCTCGTCGCCGTGCCGACGCTGCTGACGGTGTTCACGATCAGCGCATCGGTGGAGATCGCGGCGCGGCTGCGTGGCGGACGCGGCCCGCTCGGATGGATCAAGGTGTTGCCGTGGGACAACCCGATGATGCTCGCCGTCGCGTTTTCGTTCGTGATGCTGGGCTTCGGCGGCGCGGGCGGGCTCATCAACATGAGCTATCAGCTCGACTCGACGGTGCACAACACGCAGTGGGTAACGGGGCATTTTCATCTGATCTTCGGCGGCGCGATCGTCATCATGTACTTCGTGATCGCCTACGATCTGTGGCCGCATCTGACGGGCCGTGCGCTGCAAAGCGTGAAGCTGATGCGCTGGCAGTTGTGGCTGTGGTTCATCGGCATGATCGTACTGACGTTCCCGTGGCATTTCGTGGGCATTCTGGGAATGCCGCGGCGCATGGCCTTCTACGACTACAACGATCCGGCGATTGCCGCGCAGGCGTTATCCGTGGTGATTTCGGTACTGGGCGGGCTGATTCTGGTCGTGTCGGCGGTGCTGTTTTTCATCGTGCTGATCAAGGGACATCGTGCGCCGCAGGTGCAGCCGGAAGCGTTCCGGTTCAGCCGCGCGGTGCATGAGCCGCGCACGATTCCGGTGGCGTTGAACAGCTTCGCGCTGTGGATCGTGCTGATGATCGGGCTGACGCTCGTCAACTACGGCTATCCGATTGCGCAACTGCTCGCGCGATCGGACACGGCGGTGCCTGCGGTGCCGATCGGAGCGCAGCGATGAGCGACGAACGCCTCTTCACATTCCGCAATCGCTGGTTCACGGTCAGCGTGTTGGGGACGATCGTCATCGCGGTGGTATCGGCGTTGATTGGTTTCGTGTGGCTGCCATCGGTGCATCGCGATGCGCAGTTCGCGGGCATCTGGAATGCGATCTGCAGCGCGGCGGGCGTGCCGCGGGAGTGGTATGCGGGAGGCGCGACTGTTGAGCCGAAGGAGAAGCTGACGAGCGTGGAGATGACGCCGCAACTGCTCGACAAGGTGAGTGCGAATTCGATCGGGCGCGGCGCGACGCTGGCGTTGCGGTGCACGATGTGTCATGGCGAGCGCGGTATGAGCGAGGCCAATTCGCCGAATCTCGCGGGGCAATATGCGTCGGTGATCTACAAGCAGCTGATCGATTTTCAGAAGGGCGCGCGGAACAATGCGGTGATGTCGCCGATGGCGATGAACCTGAGCGATCAGGATATGCGGGATCTCGCAGCGTATTACTCGAATTTGCCGCGGCCGCCGGCGCAGCGGAAGGTGAGTGATTCACTCGCGCCGCCGATTGTGGCGCATGGTGCGCCGATGCGTAATATCGCGCCTTGCGCGGTGTGTCATGGTGGTATCGATAGCAAAGCGGGAAGTCCTTGGCTCGATGGTTTGCCGGGGGCCTATACCAAAGCGCAGTTGGTCGCGTTTGCGAATGGGTCTCGGACCAATGATATCGATGGGGTTATGCGCAATGTTGCGCGTAATATGACTTCCGAGGAGATCGATGCTGCTGCGATGTATTATGCGCGGGAGTTGAATAAGGGGCAGTGAGGGTTTTTTCTGCTCGCGCTTTTTTTTTCTATGGAATCCTGATTTCGCGGCGGTCTATTAGCACTGCCCCTGTGCGGGGCGGCAGTCACTTTCTTTGCTGCTGCAAAGAAAGTAACCAAAGAAAGCAGCTCGATACGCCCGCGGTCACACGTAGTTTGGGTAGTTTTCTCATCCACCGTGGCACTCGCCTAAAGGGTGCCCTCGAAGGACTAACCGGGCTTGGATCGCGCACGGTCTGCCGTCCGAAAACGTCAAGCACACTGGTTCAGCACAAAAGAGTTCCGGCACAGCGCTACGCGCTGCCGCAGGGTATGCGAGGGAAACCAACGTGCGGGAAGCGCGGTGAGATGGAAGCGTCAGCAAAGAAGCACGCGCGGACCCGATTGACCGGTCGGCCGCGAAGCGGGGCCGGAACCTTTTCGTGCTGAACCAGTTTGTTATGCGGCGCGGATCGACAGACCGTGCGCGAGCCAAGCCCGGTTAGTCCTTCGAGGGCACTCTTTAGGCGAGTGCCACCTCGAACGAGAGAACTACCCAAACTACGTGTGACCGCGGGCCTTAAAAGCTGCTTTCTTTGGTTACTTTCTTTGCAGCAGCAAAGAAAGTGACTGCCGCCCCGCACAGGGGCAGTGCTAATAGACCAAAAAGAAATCGGGATCCGGCGAAAAAAAAGCGCTTGAGCCAACAGGGGCATGATTGCCGTAGAAGAACCCTTTCTGTATCGTGGCCCGAAGAATGCTGAAAAATGAATCAGCAAGCCAAGGAAAGCGAACTGAAAATGGACCCTCAACAAGTAGCAATAAAAACCGATGTATTGATCATAGGCGCAGGCCCGGTAGGGCTATTCGCCGCTTTCGAAGCCGGCGTGATCGGCCTCACGTGTCAGATCGTCGACACGCTCGGCCGCATCGGCGGGCAATGCATCGAGCTGTACCCCGATAAACCCATCTACGACATCCCCGCGATCCCTTCCTGCACTGCGCGCGAGCTCGTCGATCGCCTGCTGGAGCAAATCCGCCCCTTCGATGTGCCGATCCACCTCGATCAGCGCGTGCAGTCCGTCACGCAACGCGACGACGATCATCGCTGGACGGTGACGACCGAAAACGGCATGACCTTCGACTGCGCCGCGATCCTCATCGCCGCGGGGAACGGTGCCTTCGTTCCGCAGCGTCTGCAGTTGCCCGAAGCGGCCGCGCTAGAAGACAAGGACGTGCACTACAGCGTGTCACGCGCGGCGGATTTCGTGGACAAGGAGATCATCGTCGCGGGCGGCGGCGACTCCGCGCTCGACTGGGCGCTGGCGCTGAAGGGCATCGCGAAGAAGCTCACGCTCGTGCATCGGCGAAACGGCTTTTCCGCAGCCGCGAATTCCGTCGCGACGATGAAGCGCGCAGTCGAAGCCGGCGAAATGGCGTTCATCGTCGGCATGATCGAATCGCTCGATGCGCCCGATGGCAAACTGCGCGGCGCGCGCATCAAGCAAGTGGAAGGCTCGACCGATATCGCCGCCGACAAGATCGTCGCGCTCTATGGTCTCGTCTCCGAACTCGGGCCGATCGCGACATGGAATCTCGATGTGCGCGGCGGACGTATCGAAGTGGATACGTCGAACTATGAATCGTCGCGGCCGGGCATTTTCGCGGTCGGCGATATCGCCAACTATCCAAACAAGCAGAAGCTCATCCTGTCGGGCTTTCATGAAGCCTCGCTCGCGCTGCGCAAGGCGTATTCATACGCGTATCCCGAGAAAAAACGCGTGCATGTGCATTCGAGCTACGACGCCAGGCTCGCCGAACGCGTGAACGCCGCGCATACGGCAGACAGCGCGTGATCGTGCGCATCGTCGCGTGGCTGCTGCTGGCGTCGCTGATCGGCGCGGCGATTCTCGGCTACGCGGTGTATTCGAAGCGCATCGCGATTCCCGAACAATACGATCCGTTCGCGCCGCTCGACGTGCAAGCGCCGCAAGGTCCGCTCACGCGCTTCAAGCTATGGCGCGCAATGCACGACGCGCCACTCTGCGACGCCGCGCTCGCGCGCTCCGGTCTCGTCTATCGCGAGATGGCCGATGCGACCGGACAGGGCGGTTGCGCACTCAAGGACGTTGTGCGCGTCACGCAAACCGAAGACCTGCGGTTCAGCGCGCCGTTTCTCGCGACATGTCCGCTCGCGCTCGGCCTCGCGTATTTCGAGCATCAGTATCTTCAGCAGGCCGCGCTCGATACCTACGGCGAGCGCGTCGCGCGTATCGAGCATGTCGGCAGTTATGCGTGCCGCAACGTGAATCATCAGCAGGACACGGCACTGAGCCAGCACGCGAGCGCGAACGCCATCGACCTGACGGGTTTCGTGCTCGACGACGGACGCCGCATCACGCTCGCACGATGGGACGACGCAGCGTCGCTCGACGGCCAGTTCCTGCGACGCGTCCACGAAGGCGCATGTCACGCCTTCGATACCACGTTAGGCCCCGGCTACAACGCCTTGCACAAGACGCACCTTCACGTCGACATGGGTCCGTATCGGGTCTGCCGCTGAATCATGCATGCTGATGCGCCGGATTTCGGCACGTCGCTTGATCGTGCGGCTGATCGTTCCACGCCGAGCCGAGAATGATGCTGCAGAAGTTCAGGCGCCTGTAGCTCGGGTCCTTCAGCGCGAGCACATCGGCCTTGACGTTGCCGAAAGTCGATTCGGGCTTTCTGATCGTGCCTTGGGCGAACGCATCGATAATGCCTTCCTTGAAATTCGCCTCACGCGGATGCGCCGCGACCACGAGCCGCCGTTGATCGGCGCTGAACGCGTCGTAGGCGAGGCCGAGCACATCCATTTCCACGCCCGCCGTGACGAGCGCGACAACCGGCTTCTTGTGCTGCGGAATGCCGGGCGTCGTATGCAGCGCGATCGCGTCCCACACCTGTTCGACCTCGTTTTCGCCGATGCCATGCCCGCGCAGAAAATCGCGCGCCGCATTCGCGCCATCGACTTCGAAGCGATCGTGCGGGCTGCTGTATGCCTCGACGAGGCCCATGTCATGGAACATCGCGCCGATATAAAGCAGTTCGGGATCGTACTTCAACTGCTTGCGTTCGCCCGCGAGCGCGCCGAAGAGAAACACGCGGCGCGAGTGATGGTAGAGCAGGTCAGGCTCGGTATCGCGTACGAGTTGCGTGGCTTCGCGCGCCATCCGGCTGTCGGGAATCTTGATGCCTGCGATGATTTCGCTCATGGTCATGGCTCCGTCGATATGGGTCGATGAAAGACGCGATCGCCTGCGCGTTGCTAAAATCGCGCAGCGCGTCCGATGGCTCTTAGTCTCGCCAAATCGCCTGCGCGTCTCAATCGGAACGACGCGTCGAACCCTGCCAGGCGCACGCCGTCTTCTGCCATGCGTGCTCATCACGGACCTTCTTCCCGATGCGGACAGTCGCGATCGCAATCTTCCAGGGCGTGCAGGCGCTCGATGTAGCCGGTCCCGTCGATGTCTTCGCGGAAGCGAACGGCTTTATCGACGCATCGAGCGCGTACGAGATCACGCTCGTCGGTCCGGAGGAGCGCATCGTGCGTGCATCGAACGGCACGCGGCTCGTCGCGGATCTGCCGTTCGATGAAGCGGATCGGCGCTACGGCACCGCGCTCGTCGCGGGCGGCCCGAGTCTTCCCGTCGATGATCCCGATTCCCGCCTCACTGCCTGGCTCACCGATACCGCTTCGCGCTGCGCGCGCTACGGCTCGATCTGCACGGGCGCGTTCGCGCTCGGTCACGCGGGCCTGCTCGACGGCCGCAATGTCACGACGCACTGGCAAAACGCGCCGCGCCTGGCCGAGCGTTTTCCGCGCGCACGCGTCGAGCTGGATCGCATCTATATGCGGGACGGCAATCTCGTGACGTCGGCGGGCGTGACGGCGGGCATCGATGTCGCGCTCGCGCTCGTCGCCGAGGATCACGGCGCGCAGGTCGCGCTCGCGGTCGCGAAGCGCCTCGTCGTGTTCGCGCAGCGGCGCGGCGGGCAGTCGCAATTCAGCCCGTACCTGAGCGCGCCCGCCGACGACACCTCGCCCGTCGCGAAAGTGCAGGCGTATGTGATGGAGCACATCGGCGAACGGTTGTCCGTCGCGCAACTGGCGCGCGTCGCGGGCATGAGCGAGCGCAACTTCGCGCGCGCCTTCGTGCAGCTCGCGCAGATGACGCCGCACGAGTTCGTCGAACGGGCGCGCGTCGATGCGGCCCGGAACGTGCTCGAAAGCAGTGACGCGCCGCTGAAAACCGTCGCGTACGACTGCGGCTTCCGCACGGCGGATCGCATGCGGCTCGTGTTCGCGCGGCGGCTCGGTGTGTCGCCGAACGACTATCGACTGAGCTTTCGCACGCGTTTTAGCGAGTAATCGGCGTGTTCGCGCGCCAACGTGTCACGCAGGGTTCGCTAGAATTCAAGATGAACGCGGCACGTGCGGCAGTGCGCGCGCCGCAGAATCCACCCTCGACATATCGGAACAACGAATGACGAAACAACAGACCGCCATGCAAGATCCCTACGAACGACGCGCGCTGCTGCTGCATCTCGGCGATGTGCTGGAGTCGGTGTTTTGCCTGAGCCAATGCGCCGACGACTACGCGAGCATCGGCGATGCGGTGAAGGGCAACGAAGCGCTCGCGGGCTTCACGCTGCTCGGCTTCATCGACGAGAAAATGACGCCGCGCGATTTCGTTCGCTGCGCTTCGGGCGCGTTTTTCGTCTGGCCGAAAGCGCTGCTCGACGAGACGCTGAATCGCCCGATGCTCGCCAACACGGTCAAGCACGATCTCTTCGCGGAGAACGCGAAAGGCTGGGACGCCTACGTGGACGAGCGGCGCAAGGACGTGCCGTGGTTCGGCGAGGATCTGCCGGAGGTCGCCACGAGCGCAGAACCGGCGCACGAAGCAAAGCCGGCGCCGCAGAAACAGAAGGGCAAGGCGACGTCGCGCTATTCGACGTGGCCGTGGCCCGACAAAGCCGCCGACGCCTGACTTACGGCGTCTTGCCCATGCCGCTCGCGCCCGCGTCGAAGCCGAGTCCGTTAGGCCGATCGGGCGCTGCGCCCTTGCCCGATGACGTCTTGCCCGGCCGCGTCTTCAATGCGTCGCTGGCGTTCGCGGCGGCGGCCGCCGGCGGCGTGACGTTTTTTTCCTGATACGCGGGCGTGCTGTCGTATTCGAGCTTGCTGGGTTTTTGCGGCGCCTGTTGAGCGTTCGCCACGACGGCCAGCGTGCCGCCGAGCAAAATCCCCGTCATGCGTCCGAGTGCGCCGAGTGTGGGTCTCATCTGCTGCCTCCCTTTGTTCTGCACTTTCCCTTTTTCAGCAAGGCGCGGACCCGCCCGCAAGTGGCGGCCGGTCGCATGTTCGTCGATGCGCGCAGCATGCTTGTCCGCGCGCAAGCCTTGCCGCGATGCCCCGCATGCGTCCGGCGCGCGTTGATGACCGTCAAGGGCGCGGCGCACCCTCGCTCGGACAATTCTCGTTTTAACGTGAAAGGGCGAAAAAATGAGAAAAGGTCTCGGGGCAATGGTCATGGCGTTGGCGGCGCTGTTCGCGGGCGCGGCGCAAGCGGCGGGCGATGCATCGTCGAACGATTCGATGGGCGGCATTCACGCAGGCGACATCCTGGTGCGTCTGCGCGCGATCAGCATCCAGCCCGAAGTAACCGCGGGCGGCGCGCTCGGCACGCTCGGCGTCGACGTGAACAACGCGATCGTCCCCGAGCTCGACTTCACCTACATGATTCGCGATCAGATCGGCGTGGAGCTGATCCTCGCGACGTCGCGGCATCAGGTGACGTCGAGCATCGGCGGGCTGGGCGGCGTGGGCGTGCTGCCGCCGACGGTGCTGCTGCAATACCACTTCAATCACGCGGGCCGCGTGCGTCCGTATGTCGGCGCGGGGCTGAACTACACGTACTTCTACAACGACAAGCTCAAGGCGGGCGACACGCCGGTGTCGATCAAGCACAATAGCTTCGGCCCGGCGTTGCAGGCGGGCGTCGACGTTCAGGTGGCGAAGAATCTCTTCGTCAACGCCGATGTGAAGAAGATCTGGATGCGCACGAGCGCGTCGGCGGGCGGGACGGATCTCGGCTCGCTCAAGATCGATCCGTGGGTGATCGGCCTCGGCGTCGGCATGAAGTTCTGATGTGTGTGCGCCGCGCCGCGCTTCGCCTGAAGAATGGCGGAAGATGCCAGTGCTTCTGGCGTGGACGGTGCGGCGGTCGCGGTATCCTTGGCAGCAGGCCCGGCGCAGACTCGCGCCGCTCGCGCATGGGCGAGCGGTGCAAGGCCTGCAACGACTAATAAAACCGCATCGGGGAACTGCAAGCCAATGAGACCTTCCACTTACGCGGGAATCGCGCTGCTCGCGGCGTGTGGCGCCGCCCTCGCACAACAGCCGCTCGCCGTGCCCGGACGCAGCCAGAGCGCGTGGCAGCAATCGATCGATAACGCCGCCTGCTACGGCTACGCCAATCAGACGACCAAGGTGAACATGGCGCGCGAGCCGCAGACGCAGCCGCGCGATGCGCAGGCCCAGCGCGACACGCGCACGCTCACGCCGCCGCGTCCGCTCGAGCCGCCGCTGCCGCAGGGCGCATCGGGCGCGCTCGCGGCTTCGGCGGCGGTGCCTGCATCGGGTGCATCGGCGGCGATTGCCGCGTCGGGCGCATCGGGGGCGATGGGCGTGGCCGCCTTGCCGCATCCCGCATCCGGCGCGATGCCGGGCATGCCGGCCGTGCCCGCATCGATGGCGGCGGGTGCATCGGGCGCATCCGATGCGATCTACGGCGGCGACATGAAGATGCCGCCGCTGCCGCCGCCCGAACCGCCGATGACGCGCTACTGGCGCGCGTACAGCGAATGCATGCAGAACCGCGGCTACTTCACGCGATGAATCCCTGAAGCGCATCCGTCGACATGAACGCCCAGCCGATCCACGAAGGCGGATGCGCATGCGGCGCGGTGCGCGTGCGTGTCGCGGGCGCGCCGAAGGAAGTGAATTTGTGCCATTGCATGACGTGCCGCCGCATTCACGGCGCGCCGTTCGGTGTCTACGCGATTTTTCCGCGTTCGGCGTTTCAGGTGTCGGGCGACACGGTCGCGTGGGAAAGTTCGGCTGCGGGCAAGCGGCATCATTGCCCGGTGTGCGGCTCGCCGGTCTATCTGGCGTTCGACGGCGTCGATGAAATCGAAGTGCCGGCCGGCATTTTCGATGAAACCGGTCTTTATCGGCCGCAGTATGAAATCTGGTGCGAGAGCGCCGAGCCGTGGCACGACGCGCAAGGCCGGCCGCGCTTTCCACGCGGCGCGCCCTGATTCAAACCCTCAGCATTCGACGATCGCCTTCACGACGCCTGCCTTCGGATCGAGCAGCGACGAGAACTGCTCGGGCACATCGCTCAGGTTCAGGCGATGCGTGTTGAGCGCATCGGTCGGCACTTCGCCTTGGCGCATGGCCGCGAGCACGGTTTCGAAGTCCTCGGGCGTCGCGTTGCGGCTCGCGAGCAGCGTCGCTTCGCGCTTGTGGAACTCGGGATCGGCGAACGAAATGCGATCCGGCACGATCGATACCAGCACGTACTTGCCGCCGTGCGCGATGAACTCGAAGCCGCGTTCCATCGCGCGGGAATTGCCGGTGGCGTCGAAGACCACATCGAAGAATTCGCCGTTCGTGAGCGTCGACAGTTCTTCCTTGTCGCGTTCGCCGATCTGCACGGTCGCATCCACCTTCAGTTCGCGCTTGCAGAACGCGAGGCGGTCTTCGCGGGTGTCGAGCGCGGTGACGTTCGCGCCGCGCAGCCGCGAAAACGTGATGGCCGCCATGCCGATCGGACCCGTGCCCACGACCAGCACGCGCTGTCCCGGCTGCACGTCCGCGCGACGCACGGCGTGCGCGCCGATCGCGAGAAATTCGATCATCGCGGCCTGATCGAGCGTGACGCCTTCGGCCTTATGGACGAATTGCGCGGGCAGATTCAGATATTCGGTGAACGCGCCGTCGCGATGCACGCCGAGCACCTGGATGTTCACGCAGCAGTTGGTCTTGCCCTGACGGCACGCGATGCACTTGCCGCACGACAGATACGGCATCACGTAGACGGTGTCGCCGGCTTTCAGGCCGCTCGACGCGTCCGCTTCCTCGATCACGCCCGACAGCTCATGGCCCATCACGCGCGGATACGAGAGATAAGGCTGATTGCCGGTGAAGATGTGCAGATCGGTGCCGCACACGCCGACGCGCTTCACGCGCAGCAGCACTTCGTTGTCGCCCCGTTGCGGCTTCTCGCGTTGTTCGGCTTTCAGGGTTCCGGGCGTTTCGCAGATGACGGTCAGCATGCTGGATGTCTCGATATGTCGTTGGAGTGGGGCGTTCGACAATCTAACGACGCGCGCCGATTTGGTCAAGCCAATTTCAATATCAAAAAAGTGGTAAGGCCAGAATCGCGGCCAGCGGCGCATCCGGTTTCGCCTTATATTTCCACAGAGCGCATCGCTCGGACACGCGAAAAAGGTGGCATGTGCAGCAGCTTCATGAATTCGTCGAACGGCATCCGCGGCTTTTCGTGCTGTCGGGTGCGGGCATCAGCACGGAATCGGGGATTCCGTGTTATCGCGATCGCGAGGGCCAGCGCACGGGCCGCGCGCCCATTCTGCTGAAGGATTTCCTCGGCTCCGATTACGCGCGCCGGCGCTACTGGGCGCGCAGTCTGATCGGCTGGCCGGTCGTGCAGAACGCCCAGCCGAACGCCGCGCATCACGCGTTGCGGGCGCTGGCCGCACGTTCGCGGGTGCATCGGCTCGTCACGCAAAATGTCGACGGCCTGCACACGCGCGCCGGCAATCCCGATGTGATCGAGCTGCACGGCAATATCGGGCGGGTGCGTTGCATCGAATGCGGCGAGCGGCATGCGCGCGCGGCGGTGCAGCGCATGCTGGAAGCGGCGAATCCGGATTTCGCCGGCTATACGGCGCCCGCGGTGCCGGACGGCGATGCGCACATCGAAGATCTCGATTTCGCCTCGTTCGACGTGCCCGGCTGCACGCGCTGCGGCGGCGTGCTCAAGCCCGACGTGGTGTTCTTCGGCGAGAGCGTGCCGCGCGCACTCGTCGACGACGCCGCGCGCTCGCTCGAAGCCGCCGACGCGATGCTCGTCGTCGGCTCGTCGCTGATGGTGTATTCGGGCTATCGCTTTTGCGAGTGGGCGGCGAAGAGCGGCAAGCCGATCGCGGCGATCAATATCGGCAAGACACGCGCCGATGCGCTCCTCGCGCTCAAAGTCGAAGCGCCGTGCTCGGACGCGCTCGAACGCCTGATCGAGCGTCTCGACGCGCGGCCGGTGGCGAACTAGCGCTCAAACCGCCTCGCGCGACAACGCCGCGATGCCTTCGAGCAGGCGCTCGGCATCCGACATGCGCGAAAACAGCGCGGGCGTCACGCGCACGACTTCGCCCGCGTCGGGGCCGGGCCGCGTCACCGTGAACACGCCGAAGCGATCGCGCAACGCCGCGACGATCGCATCGCAGCCTTCTTTCGTCGCGCGCCCGTTCAGGCGGAATGCGGTGATGCCGGCGGTCATCGACGGATCGTCCGGCGTCATGATCTGCACGCCGCGGAGCTCGCGCGCCGGTTTCGCCCACGCGTCGCGCAACGCACGCAAGCGCGCCTCCTTGGCCTTCGCGCCGATGCGCAGATGCACGTCCAGGGCCGAGGGCAGCGTGAACCACGCGGCGAAGTTCGGCGAGCCGGTGTGCACGCGCGCGCGGATATCGTCGGCGGGCCAGGTGCGGTCGCCGAGATACGGATCGATCGACGCGACATGCCCGCGCCGGATATAGATCGCGCCGCAGCCGAGCGGCGCGCCGATCCACTTGTGCAGATTGAGCGCGGCGAACGGCGCGTTCAGGTCGGGCACGTCGAAATCGAGTTGACCCCAGGAATGCGCGGCATCGACGATCACGTCCGCGCCGGCTTCTTTCGCCATCGCCGAAATCTCCGCGACGGGGATCACGAGTCCCGTCGCGAAGCACACGTGCGAAGTGAGCACGAGGCGGGTGCGCGGATGCGCGCGTAACGCTTCGGCATAGGTTTCCAGGACCGTCTCGCGCGTCGCCGGCTCGGGCATCACGATGCGCACCGGCGTGACGCCGCGCCGCTCGCGCAGCCATTCCATCGCGTCCTTGCCGCACGGATAGTCGAGATCGCTGTACAGCACGGTATCGCCCGGCGTGAGGCGGTTGTATCCGCTGATGAGCGCGAGCAGCGCTTCCGTTGCGTTGCGCGTCAGCTCGATTTCCTCGACCGCGCAGCCCATTTCCTTCGCGACGCGCTCGCGCAAGCCCTGATACAGCGACATCAGATGCGGGCGAATGAGGAGCGTCGTCTCGCGATTCACGCGCTCGGTCCAGTAGTGGAACATCGCCTTGACCGGCTCGGTCATCGCGCCCCAGAAGCCGTTCTCCAGATTGATCAGCGCGTCGGACTGACGCCACAGGCCGCGCACCGCGTCCCAGTAGGTTTTGTTCGTGGCGAGAGCGGTCGTGGGCGTCGGCGGAAGCGTCGAGAGTGCGGCTTCGAATTCGGGCGTGCGGTGATCGAGCATGTCGGGCATCGAGAATTGGAAGTTCGTTGAAAGAAAGTGAAATGTCGTTCTAATTTCGGCCATCTGCATGGTAACGGGATTACCGGGCGAGATAGACAAAACTCAGACTATTTGCGTCGTGCGCCCTTCAGACGAAACACGGCGGGCCGTAATCTGCAGGAAGAGCGCCGCGCACACAGTGCGATCAAACGTTAGCGCGCGCGGTGAAGTATGCCGCGCGAAGCGATCGGATGGCGCCGTATGTCCCCCGAACGGACCCTGAGAGAACCCAAAAAATGAATCTCAAAAACATCACGATCAAGAACCGGTTGATCACAGGCTTCGGCATTCTGGCGCTGCTGGTCGTGCTGGTGGCGGGCATGTCGCTGCATGCGCTGTCCGCCGCGACGGACGGCTTCGCGAACTACGTGAACGGTATTAACGCGCGGGCCGATGTGGCCAGTCAGATCCGCACCGCCGTCGACCGCCGCGCGATCGCCGCGCGCAATCTCGTGCTCGTCACGAAGCCTCAGGACATTGAACTCGAAAAAGCCGATGTCACGCGCGCGCACGAAGACGTGCAGGCGCGTCTGAAGCGACTCAACGACATGCTCGCCGCCGCGACCGACACGAGCGAGAAGGCGAAAAACCTCGCCGCCGAGATGATGCGCGTGGAGGCGCTGTACGGGCCGGTCGCGACGAACATCGTCGGGCTGGCGCTCGCGGGCAAGCACGAGGAGGCGGTGCAGGCGCTCGATGAACAGTGCCGTCCGCTGCTCGCGCAACTCGTCAAGGCCACCGACGACTACGCGACCTACACCGCGACGCGCCGCGACGCAATCGTGCGCGCCGATCAGGCGAGCTACGAGACGCAGCGCAACGTGCTGATCGCGCTGTGCGCGGCGGCGGCGCTCTTCGCGGTGATTGGCGGCGTGATGGTCACGCGTTCGATCACGACGCCGATCGGCGAGGCGGTGGGCATCGCGCAGACGGTGGCGCGCGGCGATCTGACGAGCCGCATCGTCGCAAATACGAAGGACGAAACCGGCGATCTGCTGCGCGCGCTCGCGACGATGAACGCGCGCCTCACGGAAGTCGTGAGCCGCGTGCGCGAAAGCAGCGGCGCGGTCGGCGGCGCGGCGAAGGAGCTCGCGACCGGCAACGCCGATCTGAGCCAGCGCACCGAAGAGCAGGCCGCTTCGCTGCAGGAAACGGCGGCGAGCATGGAGGAGCTGACGTCGACCGTGCGTCAGAACGCAGAGAATGCGCAGCAGGCGAGCTCGCTGGCATCGAATGCGTCGGATATCGCGAAGAAGGGCAGCGATGTCGTCGGCCGCGTGGTCGGCACGATGAACGGCATCAGCGACAGCTCGGACAAGATCGCGGAGATCACGGGGATCATCGAGGGCATCGCGTTCCAGACCAACATTCTCGCGCTCAACGCGGCGGTGGAAGCGGCGCGCGCGGGCGAGCAGGGCCGCGGCTTCGCGGTCGTCGCGAGCGAAGTGCGCAGCCTCGCGCAGCGCTCGTCGACGGCGGCGAAGGAAATCAAGGAACTGATCGCGGATTCCACCGCCAAGGTGCGCGACGGTTCGCTGCTGGCGGGCGAAGCAGGCACGACGATGGCCGAAGTGACCCAGGCCGTCGCGCGCGTGACGGACATCATGCAGGAGATCGCGGCGGCGTCGACGGAACAGGGACGCGGCATCGAGCAGGTGAATCTCGCGATCACGCAGATGGACGAAGTCACGCAACAGAACGCCGCGCTCGTGGAAGAAGCGGCGGCCGCGGCGACATCGCTCGAGGAGCAGGGCCGCAGGCTCAACGAAGCCGTCGCGTTCTTCACGACGGAAGGCGCGCCGGCTACGTTCACGCAGGCCGCGCCGCGCGTCGCGCGCGCGCCGGTTGCGAAGCCAGCGGCGCGCATCGCTCAGGCGCCGGTTGCGAAGCCCGCCAGCGCCGATGGCTGGAGCACCTTCTGACGCCGTTTCAGGCGTTCACGTCGACGATCACGCGTCCCTTCACTTCGCCGCGCAGCAAACGCGCGGGGAGCTCGGGCGCATCGGCGAGCGGGATGGCCGTCGCGACGCTTTCGATGGTCGCGACCGGCACTTCATCGGCGATTGCCTGCCACGCCGCGATGCGCCGCTCGCGCGGCACGTAGACGCTGTCCACGCCCAGAAGGGCGATGCCGCGCAGGATGAACGGCGCGACCGTCGCCGGGAAATCCATGCCTTGCGCGAGGCCGCACGCGGCGACCGCGCCGCCGTAGCGCAGGCTCGCGCAGACGTTCGCGAGCGTGTGGCTGCCGACGCAATCGACCGCCGCCGCCCAGCGCTCTTTCTGCAACGGCTTGCCCGGCTCGGAGAGCGTCGCGCGCTCGACGATATCCGCCGCGCCCAGCTCGCGCAGCCGCGCGGCTTCCTCGGGCCGGCCGGTCGACGCAATCACGCGATAGCCGCGCTTCGCCAGAATCGCCACCGCGAAGCTGCCGACGCCGCCGTTCGCGCCCGTCACGAGGACGTCGCCGTCTTTCGGTCCGATGCCGTGCTTTTCCAGCGCCTGCGCGCAGAGCATCGCGGTGTAGCCCGCGGTGCCGACGGCCATCGCCTGGCGCGTCGTGATCTGCGCGGGCAGCGCGATCAGATGGTCGCCCGGCACGCGCGCTTTCTGCGCGAGCCCGCCCCAGTGCGTTTCGCCGGCGCCCCAGCCGTTCATCACGACCTTGTCGCCCGGCTTGAATTGCGGATGCGAACTCGTTTCGACGACGCCCGCGAAATCGATGCCCGGCACCATCGGCCAGGTGCGCACGACCGGCGCTTGGCCGGTGATCGCGAGCCCGTCCTTGTAATTGAGCGTGGAGAATTCGACGCGCACGAGCACGTCGCCGCCATCGGCGGAAGCAGTCAGGCGGGCTTCGTCGATCGACTGAATGGACGCAACCGTGCGGTCGTCCTGTTTGTCGAGCATGAGGGCTTTGAACATCGGCGGCTCCATCGGGAAATCGAGCGAGGCGGCGCGCGGCCGCCCCGGCTTGCCAGTCAGCGAATCAATGATGCTCGAACTGCGCGCGCGGAATCGGCGTGGCCTTCACCTTGTTGTACTGGAACTCGGGCAGCGCCTTGATCGCGTCCTTGGTCGCGCCCGCGAGCACGAACTTGCCGTCCTTCACGTCGAGTTGATCGATCGGAATCGCGACATCGTGATGCGCCACGCCGAGGAACTTGTTCGCCGCGATGATCGCGAACGACACGGACTTGTCCGGCGCGACGATGATGTCGTTGATCACGCCGACGCGCTGCCCCTGATCGTTCACGACGGGCTTGTTGAGCACGGATTTCTTGATGCTCCAGCCGTCGATGATGGCAGTCGAGACTTCGACCGATACGCCGAGCGGCTGCGTGCCCGCGACCTGGGCAAACGATGCCGTGGAAGTCAGCCCAAGCGCCGACGATGCAACGAGCAGTGCCACGATTTTTGATTTCATTGGTTCGATTCCTCAAAGGATTGGGGTCAACCGGTTCAATGGAAATGCGCGATTCAAGCTTCCAGCGCGGTAGAAGTTTGAACGTTAATCGTGAATTTTGCAGGAACGGTGTCGCCGCGTAGCGCACGCACTGCAATAGTGCGAACGTTCAGCGCGACAACCGCGTGAGCGCGGCGCCTTTGTGAACGGCGCGCTTGCCGCTTTTGTCGCTTTCCACTTCGAAATGCGGATCGTCCTGGGAGGCGTTGACCGTGTGGCCGTCGAGCGTCGTGCGCTCGGTGACGATGCGCACGATGCGACCGGTCGTCTCGCCTTGCGGCGTGTTCCAGCGGACGTGATCGTGCAGCTTGAAGGATTGGCTCATGGCGACGGCTCCCGGAGAAACGTGGACGTTTCCCGAAGCGCAACGGCCATGCCCGTCATTTCAGACGATCGAGCGTCGCGTCGTCGGGTTGGCCACCGAAATAGCGGCGCAGCGCTTCGCGGAAGACGTCCGGATCGTCGGCGGTTTGAGCGAAGAGTGTCATCGACGAATGAAATTTCATGTCGTCCGGATAGCCGAAAATCCGGTCGACGCCGCGTCCCTCGATGCCGTTGACGATGCGCGTCAGCTCGACGAGCCGCGCGCCCAGCACGGGATGCGCGAGATAGGCGCGGGCCCCGTCGCGCGATGAAATCGCGTAGTGCTGCGCCATGGCGCTGTGCCCGAGACCGGCGATCTGCGGAAAGACGAACCACATCCAGTGCGTGCGCTTGTGGCCGGCGCTGAGTTCGGCGCGCACATCGTCGATGACACTTTCCTGTGCATCGACAAAACGTTGCAGGTTGTAGGGATCGCTCATGTTGGCTCCTTACGCGAGGGCATCGGCGATGCGCTTTCTCATGGCCGCATCCGGATATGCGCCGATGCCCGCGTGCGCGTTGTCGATCATGTATTCGCGCCGTCCGGTGCCGGGAATCACGCATGTCACGGCCGGATGGCCCAGCACGAATTTGAGCAGGAGCTGTGCCCACGACGTGCAGCCGATATCCTGCGCGACATCCGGCAACGGGCGGTTGCGCAGACTCGCGAGCAGCGAGCCGCCGCCGAACGGCTGATTCACGATCACCGCGACGCCGCGCTCGGCGGCGAGCGGCAGAAGGCGCGCTTCGGCGTCGCGGTCGTTGGCGGCGTAGTTGATCTGCACGAAGTCGATGCGTTCCGAGCGCAGCACCGCCTCGACCTGCGGGAACGCGCTCGACGTGTAATGCGTCACGCCGATGTAGCGCACTTTTCCGGCGGCTTTCCACTCGCGCAGCGTGGCGAGATGCGTGCGCCAGTCGAGCAGATTGTGAATCTGCATCAGGTCGATGCGATCCGTTTGCCACAAGCGCAGCGATTGCTCCATCTGGGCGATGCCGGCCTCGCGTCCGTCGGTCCAGACTTTCGTCGCGATGAAAGCCTTGTCGCGCGTGTGCGATTGCGCGAGCAGCGCACCGGCGACGGCTTCGGACGAGCCGTACATCGGCGATGAATCGATCACGGACCCGCCCGCCGCGAACAGCACGCGCAGGACGTCGGCGAGCTCGCGGCGGCGGGCGGGATCGTCGCCCGCGTCGAAGGTGCGCCAGGTGCCGCAGCCGATGACGGGCAAGGGCTCTTTCGTCGAGGGGATGGGGCGGGTATGCATGGGCGGCGAGGCGGAATCGGCGGCGTGCGCGATGCGATCGCTTTGCGCGGCAAGTGCGGCCGCGGCGGAGAGCTGAAGGAAGGCGCGGCGCGTGGTCATCGGGAGAATGGATGTGAGCGGGAGGATTCTGCAATGATAGGAAACATGGGGGAATCCTTCTTGAGCCAACGGAATCCATTGCGTTATTGCGCACATGAGCCAGAGGCGAAGCTCGAAGTAAGGCCATATGCTGGAGTGGGATATTCAACCCCGAATAAAATCGCCACGAAAATCAGCGCTGATTGAACATCGATGAAAGACTTGCTTGTGCGTTTCCGCCAAGGATTATCGAGCCGAAATAGAAACGCGCCTGCTTTGCGGGAGAAAATGAAAAGGGAGTTCCAGTTTTGCTGAAACTCCCTGAAAGTCTCCGTTCACACGGAGGAACTCTGGAATCAGACGACTCTATCGAGTGTCTTAGTGGTCTATCTCCAACGGTTGGAGTAAAAGACTGCTATTAAGCACCGATTCCGCGCTCAAGTCGGCCCGCAACGCTAACACTCAATGACTCGCCAGAAAAGGTCAGCACTGTTTAGGACAATTTCCGATTTCGAAACCCACGATCGCACAAAGCCCTCTTCAATCCAGCGCTCCGCGCGTCTACCCTGAAGTTACTTTTTTTTGCGCTTGCGCTGCGTCGGGCTACTAACATACCGCTTCTCGCCTGCAGCCTTACGACAAACTACCAGCATGGCCGATATCAACGATTTGCGAGACATGGCGCCGCTCGATCTCATCCGCACCCTGCGCGTCGCCGGCCGCGCCGCCGAAGCCCGCGCGCTCGCCGCGCAGCTCGCCGATTCGCCGGCTCCCGGCTGCTGGCGGGTGCAGCTCGGCATCGATCTGAGTTATCTCGGCATGCACGCGCAAGCCGAAGGGTTTCTGAAGCTCGGTCTCAGGGATGAGCCGCTCACGCTGGCTGACCGGTACGCGGTGATGGAAGAGCTGTGCATCGTTCAGTTCGTGCTCGGCAAGTTCCACGAGGCGAACGAAAACTATCGTGCGATCCGCAGCAGCGCGTACGCCGACGCCTTCCGTGACCTCATTCTCGGCGGCCAGGCCGGCTGGCAAGGCATCGTGCCGGAAAAGCTTCTCGGCATGGACGAGTCCGTCGCGGGGCTGCGGATTTTCATCCCGGGGGAAGGCGGCTTCGGCGATTTCGTGCAGTTCTCGCGCTATATCGACGCATTGCTGCGCGACGGAGCGAAGTGCGTGGTCATCGAACGATATCCGGGATGGGACGAGATCGTCCGGCAGAGCGAGCGGGTAAGCCTGTCCATGGCGGTGATAGAAGAGCGCACGGCCGAACTCGAGCGCTGCGATCGCGTGACCTTCGGCTTCAGTCTCTACGCGCGCTACCAGCGCTCGCCGTATTTTCCGGCGGAGGATCCGTCGGCGCGCATCGCCATCGATCCGGCCAAGCGCTTGTCCGATGAAGCGAGCGCCTTGCTGGACGCCGAACCGAAGCGCCTGAAAATCGGCCTGATCTGGAGCAGCGCGAGCGGCGTGCGGCACGAGCCTTATCGTTCGATACCGCTCCAGCAGCTCGAATCCTTGCTCGCCGATCAGGCATGCCGCTTCTATTCGCTGCGCGTGGGTGAACTCAGCGAGGACGAGCGCGCGGTCATGAATCGCCACGGCGTCATCGACATCGCGCCGCATCTGTCGACCTTCGGCGACACGGCGCGCGTGCTCGAAACGCTCGATCTGCTCATCACCATCGACACGGGCACGGCGCATCTCGCCGGCGCGCTGAACCGGCCCGTCTGGGTGCTGCTGTCGCAGGCCTGCGATTGCCGCTGGCTCGACTGCCAGCGCTTCACGCCGTGGTATCCGTCGATGCGTCTCTATCGGCAGACGGAACTCGGCGACTGGACGCATCCGCTCGCCGAGATGGCCGCCGCACTCGCGGCTTTCAGTGCTTCTTCAACACCGGCGCCGTCCGCCGAAAGCCCCTGAAGCGTTCGCGCCGATGCTCCTCGTCGAAGTGCGCGCGCGCGGGCTTCACGAGATCGCTGCGCGACACGATGCCGACGAGTGTCATCGACTGCGGGTCCGCCACGACCGGCAGCCGTTCCAGTTCATGCACGGCGAGCCGCTGTGCGGCGGATCGGCACGGCTCGCCCGGCACCGCGAACACCGGCGCGCCGTGCTGCAGGCGCTGCAAGGCATCGCCGATGCTCACGTCCGCCTCATGCATCGGCGATGCGCCTGTCAACGTCCCGAGCGATGCCCGGTCCAGCATGCCGACGAGCACGCCTTCGTGCACAACCGGATACGCGCGATGCACCTGTTGCGGTCCGAAGTGCCGCGCGAGCACATCGGCGAGCGGCGCGGTGGCGTCGATCGTAAGCACGTCGCGCGTCATGACTTCATCGACGTGATGGCGCTCCAGCGGATCCACGCCGTATTCGCGATAGATGTGATAGCCGCGCCGCGCGATCTTCTCCGTCATGATCGAGCGCTTCATGACGACGGTCGCGAAACCGTGCGCGACGAGCGTCGCGGCGAGCAGCGGCAGGAGTGCGTTGGCATCGTGCGTGAGGCCGAAGGCGAAGACGATCGCGGTGAGCGGCGCGCCCAGCGTCGCGCCGAGCGTCGCGGCCATGCACACAAGCGGCCACAGCGCGGCGTCGTGGCCGGGCAGGACTGCGCCGAGCGCGGTGCCCAGACCAGCGCCCAGCATCAGGAGCGGCGCGAGCACGCCGCCCGACGTGCCCGAAGCAAGCGCGACGACCCAGATGATCGCCTTCACCGCGAGAATCGACAGCGCCACCTGAATCGCGATGTGCTGATGCAGCAGATCGCCGATCACGTCATAGCCGACGCCGAGCGCACGCGGCTCGATATACCCGCCGATGCCGACGACCACCGCGCCGAGCGCCGGCCACCACATCCAGTGGATCGGCAGCGTGTGGAACAGGTCTTCGAGCTTGTAGAGCGCCGCCGATAGCCCGGACGCCAGCGCGCCCGACAACAGCCCCGCCACGAGGCACGACAGCAGCGAAATCATCTGCGGCGGCTGGGTTTCGAGCGCAAAGAGCGCGCCCGTGCCGAACACCGCCGCGCGCGCGAAACCCGCGACCGCGCACGCGAGCGCGACCGGCAGGAAGCTGCGCGGCCGCCATTCGAACAGCAGCAATTCGACCGCGAGCAGGACGGCTGCGACCGGCGTGCCGAACACGGCCGTCATGCCCGCCGCCGCGCCCGCCACGAGCAGCGTCTTGCGCTCGGCGGCGGTCACGTCGATGCATTGCGCGATCAGCGAGCCGAGCGCGCCGCCCGTCATGATGATCGGGCCTTCCGCGCCGAACGGCCCGCCGCTGCCGATCACGATGCCCGACGACAGCGGCTTCAGGATCGCGACCTTGGGCGACATGCGGCTCTTGCCGAAGAGAATCGCCTCGATCGCTTCAGGAATGCCGTGGCCGCGAATCTTGTCGGAGCCGAAGCGCGCCATCAGGCCGACGATCAGCCCGCCGATCACAGGAATCGCGACGACCCACGGCCCGAGCGTGTTGCGCGCAGGCGAAGTGTCCTCGATGGAAAACGTGCCGAAGAAGAACAGGTTCGTGAAGAGATGAATGAGCCCGAGAAGCACGACGGCCGCGAGCGTGGCGATCCCGCCGATGACGGCCGCGAGCCCGCAGATCTTGAGCAACCGGTCGTTGACCGAAAAGTCGCGTTTGTGTTGGTCCATGACGGATGCTCCAGGAGTGTCAGAGATCGATTTGCGGCACGCGGAACGCGCCTTCGAGCGACTTGATTTCCGCGCGATGCAGCGCGGCGAGACGCGCGAGCACTTCTTCGCCGCGCGCTTCGAGATGCACGCGCACCTGACGACGATCCTCGATACTCGGCGCGCGGCGCACGAGCCCGGCCGCCTCGCAGCGCGTGACCAGCGCCACGACGCCGTGATGATGCGATTGCAGCCGCTCGGCGAGTTCGCCGACCGTCGCCCAGTCGCGGCCCGGATAGCCCTTGATGTGCAGCAGCAGCAAGTACTGCAGCGGCGTGATGCCTTCGTCCTGCGCGGCGCGCTCGGAAAAGCGCTCGAAGCGCCGCATCTGATAGCGGAACTCGGACAACTGTTCGAAGTCCGGTTTGGCGAGGGTGCGCGGTGGGTTCATCGGATTCCTCAGTCTGGGCGAGTGGATCAGGCGGTCTTGCGCTCGCCCGAGAGCGATTGCCAATAAAGGCCGGAGATCAGATCGGTTTCGGTGATCATGCCCGCAAGCTGATCGTGCGCGCCGACCACCGGAATGTGGTGATGCCCGAAGTGGGCGAACATCGGCACCAGCTCGGCGATGGCGGTGTTCGTCGTCACCGTGCAGACATCGGTCGTCATCAGCGAGGCAACGCGCCGCGGTGTCGTCGACGGGCCGCGCATCAGCCGCTCGATCGCCTGCTTCACGCTTTGCGCGATGCCGCCGCGCCGCACCGGCGCCAGGTCCGCGCGCGTGACGATGCCGCACACGCGGCGCGTCGCGTCGATCACCGGCAGCGCCTTCACGCGATGCCGGTCGATGAGCGCGAGCGCGGCCTGCGCGCTCGTGTCGGGCGTCACCGAGACGATCGCGCGCGACATGATGTCCGCGCACGTGAACTCCGTGAAACGCCGCGCATAAGCCTGCAATTGCGTCTCGCGCAGAAGCGCTTCGAGATCGTCCGGATCGACGTCGAGCATTTCGCTGCGTCGCGCCAGCACGGCCTGAAGATCGGCGCGCGTGAACGCGGCGGCATCGGGCGGCGCGGTCGCGGGCTTCGGCGCGGCATGACCGTGCGGATAACGGTGTCCGGTCAGCGCATGGAACACGATCGCTGATGCCAGCAGCGCCGCCGATTGGATCGCCACCGGCGCGATCACGAAGCCGTAGCCGAGCGCGTGCACCGGCGGCCCGCCGAGCACCGCCGTCAACGCGACCGCGCCCGAAGGCGGATGCACGCAGCGCAACGCGAACATCGCGCAGATGGCGAGACAGACAGCGAGCGCGGCGGCGTCGATGGGATCGTGCACGAGCAGCGCGCAAGTGACGCCGACCGCAGCCGACACGATATTCCCGCCGATGATCGACCACGGCTGCGCGAGCGGACTCGCGGGCACGGCGAAGAGCAGCACGGCGGAGGCGCCCATCGGCGCGATGAGAAGCGGAATCGCCGATGCATCGCCGATCAGCAGATGCGCGATGCCGCCCGTCAGCGCAATGCCGATGAGCGCACCGAGACCGGCGCGCAGGCGTTCGGTCCAGCGCAGCGCGACGGGAGCGGGGAGAAAGCCTTGCAGCCAGCGAAGCAATGCGATACGCGACACGTTTTTCAGCGTTCCGGGAAAAGTCAATGGAAGGTCACACTGGCTGGCCGGATCGAAGGGCGCGAACGCAAGCGTGCGACAGAAGCAAAATTATATCGCAATATGATACAAATTGTCGCGCGCCGCGATTCGCTGCGATTCGCCGCGCGCGGGACGTCCTCCTGTACGATGAGCTTTCCATCGCGCGGCGCGGATATCCCGACATGGCTCGTCGCTTCATTCTTCTGATGGCGTGCGTTTGCGCATGGCCGGGCGCGGCCACGGCGGCGGACGACGATCCGTCGACCATCGTCAGCGATACGCACGAGTTCGTCGTCGCGAGCGACGGCTCGCTGGCCGAAGACGACACCACCGAGTTGCGCGCGAACACGTCGGCGGGCATCGACGACATCGCGCAGCGCTACGTCTGGTACGACAAGAGCGTGTCGAAGGTGGATATCGTCGAGGCATATTCCGTCGATGCGAACGGCGCGCGTCACGACGTCTCGCCCGATCAGATTCGCGACATTCAGGAGCCGCGCTCGGCCGGCGCGCCGACGTTTCAGGACGCGAAACTGCGCGCGGTGATTTTTCCGGCGGTGGGCATCGGCTCGACGGTGCATCTGCGCTTTCGCAAGAGCCAGGCGGCGGCCGTCATTCCAGGGCAGTTCAACTATTACGTCGATCCGGGTCAGCGGCCCGTCCTGCAACAGACGCTCGTCTTCGATCTTCCCGCCGACAAACCGCTCTACGCCGATGCGCGCGGTTATGCCGCCGAGCCGCCCGTCACGGAAAACGGGCGCACGCGCTACGCGTTCACGTACCGGCACGATCGCTTCGCGCGCATCGAAAGCGGTTCGGTGGGCTATGCGCAGTACGGCGACCGCCTGATGGTCACGACTTTTCCCGATTACGCGAGCTTCGCGAAGAGTTATCGGGAAGCCGCCGCCGATCCGGGCACGACCGATCCCGCGATCCGCGCGCTGGCGCTATCGCTCACACAAAACGACGCCGACGACCGCGCGAAAGCCAAAACGCTCTACGACTGGGTGCGTCACGACATCCGCTACGTCGCGATGTTCATCGGGCAGAGCCCCGCCGTGCCGCATCGCGTGACGGACGTGCTCGCGAATCGCTACGGCGATTGCAAGGATCACGTCGCGCTGTACGGCGCGCTGCTCGATGCCGTCGGCATTCGCAACGAGCCCGCGCTGATCGGCCTCGGTTCCGTCTATACGCTGCCGGCGGTGCCGGGCTACGGATCGGGCGCGATCAACCACATCGTCACGTGGCTGCCGGACCTGAACGTGTATGCGGACAGCACGGCGGCGAGCGTCGAGTTCGGCTTTCTGCCGCTCGCCGACATGGACCGGCCCGCGCTGCTCGTGAACACCGGCGCGCTCGCCCGCACGCCCGCGACGCAGCCGCTCGCGCGCACGGCGCGTTTGCAGATCGAGGTCGCGGACCAGGGCGAGGCGAGCTTCGCTTACTGGGTCGAGGACGCCGGATGGAGCGCGGAAATCGAGCGGATCAATCTGCGGCTCGCGAATGCGCAGCGGCGCGACCAGATCGCGGCGGACCGGCTGCGCTTCACGAACCTGCGCGGCGCGGGCGCACTGACGACGAGCGATGTCGATGCAACCGGCGGCCCGTTCGCGACGACGTTGCGCGGCACGCTCGACGACATCGTGTGGCCGACGGGCACGACGGCGCTGCCTGCGCTGTCGAGCCTGTCGGGCGGCATCGCGACGACCACGCGCAACTGGCTCGCCGAGCGCACGCGGACGCAGCCGTATCTGTGCATCGGCGGAACGTTCGATGAAGTCTCGCACATCGCCTTCCCGAAAACGATGCGCGTGACCGAAGTGCCCGACGATCTCGACCTGACGAACGGCTTCTTTCGCTACCGCTCGCGCTATCTCTTCGATCCGTCGACGAACGTGATTCAGATATCGCGCAAGCTCGACGCGCGCTTCGGCAAACAGGTCTGCACGCCCGGCGATTTTCAGACGGCGCTTCCCGCGCTCAAGCAGATCGAGCGCGATACGCAGGCGCAGGTCATCGTGAAACCGGCGGGCGGCTGACGCTCACTCCATGTCCCGCGCGACGCGAAAGCCGTTCTGTGACTGCCGCACGCTCGAGCTGTATTTGAAGCGCGTCGCCGACTGCATGTAGCCCTCGCCTTCGCGCCACGAGCCGCCGCGAATCACGCGCACGCTGCACGAGGGATCGTCCCAGGCGCGGCCATCGACGGGCGCGTTCTTGTACGAGCTATGCCAGCAGTCGGCGACCCATTCCCAGACGCTGCCGTTCATGTCGTAGAGGCCATAGGGATTCGCCGCGAACGAGCCGACGGGCGTTGGCGCATCGGGCTTGTACGGATCGCCGCAGTCCTTGCAGTCGGCGGTGCCTTTTTTCATCTGATCGCCCCACCAGTACGTCGATTGCGTGCCGCCGCGCGCGGCATATTCCCATTCGGCTTCCGTCGGCAGACGATACGCCTTGCCGCCCACCTTGCTCAGCCATTTGACATAGACCTGCGCGTCGTCCCAGCTCACGTTGCGCATCGGCGCGTTGCCGGGCGGCGGCGCGGACTCGCCTTCGGGCGCGATGCGCGTGCACGCGCCCGCATCGGCGCAGGCGTTCCATTGCTCGACGGTGACTTCGTATTTGCCGATGGCGAACGCACGCCCCACCGACACGCGATGCGGCGGCTTCTCGGCGGGATCGTCGTTGTTGCTGCCCATCGTGAAGCTGCCGGCCGCGAGCGGAATCAGCGCGGGGCACGCGGGGCAATCCTTGATCTCGTTGCCGCTCGCGGTCTTGGCGGCGGGCTTGGTGGTGATGGCGGCGGCGGGCGGCGCGGCGGGCGCGACGGCAACCGGCGCGGGCGGCGGCGTGCTCGCACGCGGCTTTTCCGGCGCGGCGGCGGTCGCCGGCGCGGACGGTGCGGGCTTCGGCGCGGGCGCGGCGGGCGTGGCTGTTGCGGCAGGCGGCGCCGATGCCGCGGGCTTCGCAGCGCCGGCCGCGTGCAGACGTTCGATGCGCGCCTTGGCGAGCGCCGCGAATCGGCCGTTTGGATACGCCTTCAGATACGCTTCGTAATCGCTCGGATAGTTGCTGTCCTTGATCGATTCCCAGAAGGTCAGTTCGTACTGCTCGTTGCTGTCCTTCGGCAGAATGCCGCGCGTGCGGGTTGCGTTGGCGGAATCGGCAGGGTCGATGGCGTTTGCGTCCGCCCGAACCGCCGATGCATCCGCGAGCCGAATGCCCGCATCGAGTGTCGACGCGAGCCAGGGCCGTTGCGCGCCGCGCGATGCCTGCGCGACATCGGATGCGGCGGCGGCGAACGTCGCCGATGTGACCGGCGCGCGCGTGCCCAGCGCGCGCAGCAACGCTTCGGTATAGCGTCCGTTGCGCCCGCTCTCGATGGCGGCATCGCCCGGCGCGGCCGCATACGCGACGAGCGTGCGCGGCGGCAGCATCCAGGTGCGCGCGCCCGTTTTCTCGAAGGGTTCGTTCAGGCACATGTCCAGCACGACGATGTTCGCCGCGTCCGGCCGCCCGCGCGTCATGCGCCCGACGATCTCGCGCGCCGAAACCGTGTCGCGCACGAGCGTCGCGGGCCGTTGCGCGCGCGCGTCGAGCGGCATGAGCAACGCGTCGCCGCCCACCTGCAATCCGTGGCCGGCGAAGTAGACGAGCGCGGTATCGTGGGGACCGAGGCGCGCGACGAATGCATCGAGCGCTTGCCGCAGCGCGGCTTCATCGAGATTCGTGCGGCGCGTGACGTCGAAGCCGAGCGAGCCGAGCGCGGCGCTCATGTCGGCGGCATCGTGCGCCGCGCTCGCGAGCGGATGATCGATATAGTCTGCATTGCCGATCACGAGAGCGAAATGTCCGGGCGCGTGTGCGATCGATGTCGCGCTGGAAGTAGAGGGCGGCGCATCGACCGATGCCGCGCTCGCCGATGCATTGGCCAGACCGATCGTCAGAACCACGCCCGCGATGAGAAGAGTTCGCCACATATTCACACCCTGTCCGTCCGGCTTTGAGTGGAGGGCATCGCGTGTTCATTCGTGCACGATGCCGGGGCTTTTGGGCGAGGTCCGCGCCCGCTGTGTCCAGCACCAACAACGATAGCACGCAGTCACGGTAGCGCTTAATCCCCTGAAAGGAGGTATCCGTGATGAGGGCTGGAGGACCCTCGCGTGTACGTATCTTTTTTAAACGTTACGTCCTAATCTAAAAACCACAGAAGCTGCATCACGCTCCGAGCACGAGCGTTCGCGCGTGCAAGGATCGATTCCCTGGCCCATCCACGAGGCCTTTCAACGAGAGAGGCGTGCATAACATGCTGAGAAGAACCGTGCTTGGCGCGCTGGCTTCCCTGGCCGCACTGGCCGCCGATTCGTCGTTCTCCGCCGCGCGTGCCCGCACGCCCGCGCCGCCGAACGCCGAGGCGTACATCATCTGGCCGCCGGACGGCGCCGTGATTTCGGGCGGCAAGCTCTGGGTGCGCATGGGCCTGCGCAACATGGGCATCTGTCCGAAGGGCGTCGATCTGCCCAACGTGGGGCATCACCATCTGCTGGTCGATACGGACCTGCCGCCGCTCGATCAGGAGATACCGTCCGATCGCAATCATCTGCACTACGGCGCGGGCGAAACCGATGCACGCCTCGAACTGCCGCCGGGCAAGCACACCTTGCAGTTGCTGATGGGCGACTACAACCATATTCCGCACGACCCGCCGGTGTATTCGAAGAAGATCACGATCACGGTGAAATGAGCTGTGCACTTGCCGAGGGCACATGACATGAAAAAACGATCCGCTGATGCGCTCGCGCTGTCGCGTTCGCTCCTCGTCGCCGCCGCGCTGGCGACGGCGTTCGCCGCGCCTTGCGCCTTCGCCGGGACGACGCCCGCGCCCGCCAATGCCTATGCGTACATCGGCTATCCGAACGACGGCCAGACCTTGCCCGCAGGCAAGCCGTTCAAGGTCTGGTTCGGCCTGCGCTTCATGGGCGTCGCGCCACGCGGCGTGAAGTTTCCGAACACGGGGCATCATCATTTGCTGATCGATGTGGACTTGCCGCCGATGGATCAGGAGATTCCATCGGATCGCAATCATCTGCACTACGGCGCCGGCGAAACCGAAGCGATGATCGAGTTGCCGCCGGGCAAGCACACGCTTCAGCTTCTGATGGGCGATGACAAGCACATACCGCATAACCCGCCCGTCTATTCCAGAAAGATCACGATCTACGTCAAGTGAGCCCGGGCGCTGCATGAGAACTTGAGCGGCGCCTTTCCCGGTTTCTTTTATCGAATTGAAGTCCGCGCGTGCATCGCGGAGGGAAACGTTCGTCCCTGCGATTCGCGCGAGTGTCGCCGACAGACCGACAGTGACGATCCGATGTGTTGGGACGACAGCATCATGACGATGAGAAAGCCGATGCCGCACGATTCCGCAAAAGCCTTACGCAGCAAAGCATGCGGCGAAATCCGGCCGATGCACGACGCCATTGGCACAGCCTGTGCATTGAAGGGTGGCGAGCAGACAAGTTGCTCGAAGCCACCACCGAATGCGCGACGCGCACCCAAGGAGAGCGGAAATGAAGACGCTGATCATCAAGGACCTTCCCGTCACCGAAGACCTCGACAAGCGCGCGATGTCCGCTGTGCGCGGCGGCTATGCGGTCCTGTTCCCCGGCTACATTTCGATGAACGGCGCGACGCTTTCGATGCCGTTCAATCCGCAGCAGATCATCAATCAGACGCAGACCACGTTCAATCAGAACGGCAGCAACATCGCGTTCGCCGATGCGCTGAAGTCGCAGTCGACCGTCACGCCGACGCAGAACGCGAAGAACATCGCCAATGTGAACTTCGGCACGGCGGGCAATCTCGCGTGACGCGAATCATCGCAAGGAATGAACCGGATCTCGATGAGTCGAGCTCCAAGCAGTCAGCAGCAAAAGCGGGGCACGGGGAGCTTCGCTGTAACACCGCCCGCAGCATCGGGCGTAGCGGTTCGGGCGCGGGTCGCATCCGTCGCCGTACCGCGTCACGACACGCGCGACGTGCCACAGAGCACGCGCGCGCAACGTGATCGAACCCGTGACTTAACCCGTATGGAGTCCCGGCGCGCCGTGTGATTTACTTGAATGACCGGACGGCCGGCGCCGGGCTTCTCACCCTTCAAACTGACCGTCGGTGCGCGTTCACCGGGAGCGAGATCGTGCGAGCCTTGTTGCCATCGTTAGGGCTTATTGCAGCGGCGCTGCTCTCGGGCTGCATCGACGTGACGCCGCCGACCTATCAACGTCCCGACACGCCGGAGAAGACCTCCTTCACGAAGATCGACGCTGCGAAAGTCGCCGCGACCGACACGATCCAGCCCGACTGGTGGAAGCAGTTCCACGACCCGTATCTCGACTCGCTGGTGGAGAAGGCCATCAGCGGCAACTTCGACATCAAGGTGCTCGCCGCGCGCATCCAGGTGGCGGGCGCGCAGATCGGCGAGGCGCGCGCGGGCGCATTGCCGTCGATGGATCTCGGCGCGGGCGCGAGCTTCGAAAAGACGACCGGCCAGCAGTTCTCAAAGCAGTACAACCTCGCGACGCAGGTGAGCTGGGACATCGACATCTGGGGCACGGTCGAGAAGGGCGTGCAGGCGCAGAAGGCTGAATTCCGCGCGACCGAAGCCGACTGGCGCGCGGGCTATCTCGAACTCGTGTCACTCGTCTCGACGACCTACTTCCAGATTCTCCAGTTCGACGATCAGATCGAGCAGCAAAAGCAGACCATCGCGACGAACCAGCAGATTCTGACGATCTTCGACGGCATGCAGAAGAACGGTCTCGTGCCGAAGACGCAGGTGCTCACGCAGCGCGCGGAGCTGAACCGGCTGACGCGCGAACTGCTCGAATTGCGCCGCTCGCGCGATCTCGCGAACAACGCGCTCTCGACGGCGATCGGCGTGCCGGCCGGCGAGTTCAGGATGCCCGACGGCAAGCTGCAAAAGCGCGTGCAGATTCCGCCGGTGCCGGAAGGATTGCCGTCTCAGCTGCTCGCGCGCCGTCCCGATCTGATCGCGGCGGAGTATCGCGTGCTCGAAGCGTATGACCTCGTCGGCCAGGCGAAGCTCGCGCAACTGCCGACCATCAACCTGACGGGACGCGCGGGCACGGCGAGCTTCCAGCTGACCGATCTGCTGAAGATCTTCACGCTCAGTTTCGTGCCGAGCATCAATATTCCGATTCTCGATCCGTCCGTGCGTGCGCACGTGAAGACGACCGAAGCGCAGACGACGGTCGCCGAACAGCAATATCGCAGCACGGTAATGAACGCGTTCGAGGAAGTGGAGAACGCGCTCGTGAATCTCGATTCGCACACGAAGCAGCGCGTCGAGCTGAAGCAGGAAGTGGATCAGTTGACGGTCGTCGCCGCGCAGATCGACGCGCAACTGAAAGAGGGCGTGATCTCGCAACTCGAAGTGTTCGAGACGGAGCGCACGCTGCTCGCGGCGCAACTCGCGCTGCTCGCGAACCATCAGCAGATTCTGTCGGACACGGTGACACTCTATAAGGCGCTCGGCGGCGGCTGGCCGACGGTCGACGTACAAAGCGCAAGCAAGGACGGTTTGAAGTGAAGCACTCCATGAATAATGCATCGAAATTAATAATATGAATTGCTAACGATCGTTCAAAATCGCTGATAAATGGCGTGATGCACCCGTGCCGGCCGATTGACTACGACGATGCGTGACTTAAACTCTCAACAGCCGCCCATTGCGAATGACTGCAATGGCGGCGCGGTCCAACCTGTCCATGCGCCCGACGTTGCCGGGCATTCCTCTGGCGCGTCGGCGGCAGCGGCTGGACCTACCTCGTGACATGGACATGGCTCAAGGCATTTCCGTGGCGGAACAACCGCAGAGCGTGGGCGAGGCGTTCGACGTCATTCTGAAGCCCGCGCCGCACGCCGAGCTTGCCCGCGAACTGGCGGACAGGCTGACGGAAATCCGTATCGACGAGAACCTGTTCGCGATCGGACGCGCCGAAGCGCCGTTCGACGCCAGTCCGCCGGAAGCCGTGGCGCAGCTTTCGCGCCGCCATGCGCGCATCTTCATCGAGCACGGTTTCGTCTATATCGCCGATCTCGCGAGCAAGAACGGCACGGCCGTGAACGGCACGCCCGTGCGCGAAACGCCCGCGCGCGTGCGAAGCGGCGACATCATCTCGTTCGGCAGCAAGCTTTCGTACCGCGTGCAGTTCGCGCCGCGCGCGCGGCGTCTGAATGTGCCGAGGCCGATCGGCATCACGCTCACCCCGCAGCGCGACGATCTCGGTCTTCAGCCGATCGAACTCGCGCAGTTTCCCTTCCTCGTCAGCAAGACCGACGAGACGTTTTCGCGCTATCGCGAGCACTATCCACATCAGGTCAATTACGTGTCGCGGCGGCACGCGCATGTGTTCATCAAAGGCGGCGCGCCCTTCGTCGAGGATCTCGGCAGCACCAATGGCACGTTCGTGAACGGCGAGCGGCTCGGTGCGTCGGCGGTCGAGTTGAAGAAGGGCGACACCGTCGCGTTCGGCGGCACGCACTTCGCCTACGTGGTGCATCTGCACGGCGACGAAGGCGAATCGACACTCACGGAAATGGTCGCGCAAGTCGCGGCGCCCGCGCACGACGACGAGTTCGACAGCGACAAGACGACCTTCGTCGGCTCGGCGCACTCGTTTCTCGACATCTTCTGCGTCGATCAGGCTGCCGCGCGCGACGACGAAGTCAACGAAGAAGCGCAGCCGACGCCCGCCGAAGAAAAACGCAACGACGCGCGCGCGGCGAAGCGAAGCAAGTTCGCGCTTTTCGTGTCGGAGCTGCATCGTGTGCTCGCGAACGACGATCGGCGCGCCGTGCGCCGCACGCGCATCATCGTTGCGTGCGTGCTGGCCGTGATCGTCGCGATCGGCGCGGCGCTCTTCTATAGCGGCTCGCCCGAGCGTCAGGCGAAATCGCTGATGGCGCATGGCGAGTTCGGCGAGGCCGCGACCGTCACGAACGATTATCTGAAGACGCATCCGAAGGACGCGCAGTTCACGTCGATGAACACGGAGGCCGTGCTCAAGTCGAACGTGCCGCGCTGGCTCGTCGCATTGAAGAAGGGCGATTTCGCGAACGCGGATGCGATCATCGCGCAGATGCGGGCCGTGAGCGAGCACAACGCGGACGTGCATTCGCTCATCGACGAACTGGAATGGATCGGCAAGCTGGAAAGCTTCGTGATGCGCCGCGGCGGCGCCGACGCCCCGATCCGCATGTACGCCGACGAACCGCGCATCGGCGCGATCCTGAAGCACTGGGAAGCGGACGCGGCGGGGCATCAACGCGATCTGGACCGTATCGCGGGCTACGTGCCCGAGTTTCGTGATCCGTATGCGCTCGCGCTGAGTCATCTGCGCAAGCTGCAAAGCGATGACTCCGTGTATCTCGCGGCCATCGACAGACTCGATGCGAGTATCGTCAAGAGCCTCGGCCAGGACGATCCCGATGCGATCAACGCGACGCTGAAGGAATACGCGGACAAATATCCGCGACTCGCGGGGCTCGATCGCGTGCGCGCCGATCTCGATGCTTATACGAGCCTGCGCCGCAGCCTCAACGGTGCAAGTCTCGCGCCGCTCGCGGGCTCGGTGAGCAAGGCCAGTTTTTCGACGCCGCCGTTCCAGGAAAAATACAAGCAGATGAGCGCGGGCCAGTTGCCGCCGCCCGATGTGCTCGCGCAATACGCGAGCGTCGCCGATGCATGGAACCGCGGGCAGAGCGCGCAGGCGATCGACAGCCTGCAAAAGCTGCCGCAAGGCTCGTGGTCGCCTATGGTGCAGAAGGAACTGGCGCACAAGAAAGCGGTGGCCGCGCAATTCGCCGATCTGCAAAAGGCGCGCGGCACGAAGGGCTACGAGGATGCGCTGCTGTCGTTCTATGAAACGCTCGATCTCGACAGCGACACGTTTTATGCAAAGGCCGTTGCGCCCGATGTCGCCGCGCTGAAGGACAAGGCGACGGCCCGCGCGCAATCGCTGATGACGCAGGCGCAGACGTCGTGGCAGCAGTATCGGACGAACGGCGGCATCGGCGGATCGCAGCGGCTCGAATCGGGTGTATCGGATGTATTCAGGACGCAGGCTCGACTCTTGTCGGACGCGCAGGATGCGGCCACGCGCGGCATGCGCATCTTCAGGCAAGTGAAGGCGGACAGCGCGACGGCGAAGTGGACCGCGCTCGCGAATGAGATCGACACCGAAGCGGATTTGCAGCGGCGCTCGTTGCAGGACCTGCGCATGGTGCTCGAACCGGGACTTCTCAATACGAAGCTGAGTCTGATCGGCGGAGGTACGAGCAGTGAAGAGAGACGCACACCTTAAGCCGTTTTCGGAGGCGCTCGGCGAACACGGCGCCGAGGGCATCGCGATTCTCACGGCCGAGCCGGCGCGGCTCACGCAGGGACTCGTCTTCGCGATGGTCGCGCTCGTCGCGTCGGCGCTCGTGTGGTCGTTCGTCGGCCATGCGGACGTGATGGTGACCGCGCAGGGCACGCTCGCGCCGGAATCGGAAGTGCGGCGTTTCTATGCGCCGATCGACGGCGAACTCGCCGATCTCTATATCGCCGAAGGGCAGCCCGTGCGCAAGGACGATGTCGTCGCGCGTCTGAATGCACGCGGCGCGATCGAGGCGGCGACCAACGCGCTCGAAGCGCAATTGAAGCTCGACGACGCCGAGCGCGAATGGAAGCAGTTCCCGGAGAAGAAGCTGCTGATGGAGCGCAAGATCGCGGCGCTGAAGGATCAGATGGATGTGGAGGAGCATCAGCATCAGCAGCGCGTCTCCGAAGGCACCAGCAAGCTCGCGGAAGGCCAGAAGGCGCAGTTGCAGGAAGCGCGCAGCACGCTCGACAACGCGCGCCGCGCCCGCGATGCCGCGAAAGTGGAGCTCGATCGTTTTCAGCGTCTGCTCGCGCTGCCGGGCGGCGGCGGCGTGGCCGAAGCGCAGGTCGATGCGAAGCGCAATGCGTATCTCGAAGCGGACGGCGCGTATCGCGTGGAGCAATCGCGGCTCGCGGAACTCGACTTTCGTCTGAGTCATGATTTCACGCAAGCGAAGCGTCAACTGGAAACGAGCGGTCAGGAAGCGACGAGTCTGCGTTTGCAGTACGAAGCCGCGATGCGCGAAGTCGCGAGCACCGAAGACAAGTTGCGCTTGCAACTGCAAACGGCGCGTCTCGTCGCGGATGCGGCCGCGCGCATCAAGTTCGAGAACATCGACAAGGACAACTTTCTGCTGATTCTCGCGCCGGTGTCGGGCGTGGTCACCGACGTCACCTCGACGCAGCCCGGCGACAAGATTCAGGCGAACACGCCGCTCGGCGGCATCGCGCCCGCGAATGCCAAGCCGGTGCTGAAGATCGAGATCGCCGAGCACGATCGCGCGTTCCTGCGCGAAGGACAGCGCGTGAAGCTCAAGTTCAACGCGTTTCCTTATCAGCGCTACGGCGTGATCGAAGGCACGCTCGCGTTCATCTCGCCCGCGACCAAGCCGAGCCCGGCGACGAAGCAGCCCGTCTATGAAGGTCGCGTGACGCTCGATCGCGATTCGTACCAGATCGCTGACACGAAGTATCCGCTGCGTTACGGCATGACGGCGACCGCTGAAATTATCGTGCGCGAGCGGCGCCTGATCGATCTCGGGCTCGATCCGTTCCGCAATGTAGCGGGATAAAGACGGGGGGTTACCGAAGCGCCGAAACGCGAACATGATGCGCAATTCAACATGGAACCAACGGAGAACGATATGACGGCGATTGTGCGTATCGACGACGAAGTGGTCGACGTCGGCGAGTTCATCAGGTTATTGAAGTTGAATGGTCAGTTCGACAGTCTCATCGAGCAGCTCGTACGCGACAAGCTCACCGTGCGCGCGGCGAAGAAGTCGGGCGTTGCCGTGAGCGACGATGAAATCCAGAACCGCGCCGATCAGTTCCGCCGCATTCGCGGCCTGCATCGCGCGGCGGATATGAACAATTATCTCGATGCGCTGCACGTGAGTCTCGATGAATTCGAGGTCTTCATCACCGACACGCTCTATCAGGAAAAGATGCTCGACAAGGTGGGCACCGAGCGCGAGATCGAAGAGTATTTCCAGCTTAATTCGCCGAAGTTCGACAGCATCGAAGTGAGTCATATCCTGCTCGATACCGAAGGCAGCGCGAAGGAAATGATTTCCTATCTCAACGACGATCCCGACAGCTTTGCCGAGATGGCGCGCGAACATTCGCTCGCCGACACGCGCGACGCGGGCGGCGTGATCGGACGCGTGATGCGCGGACAGATGAAGCCGGATGTCGAGGCGAAGGTATTCAATGCGGAGGTCGGCGATCTGCTCGGGCCGTTCGTATCGGCGGATGGCGCGTCATATGAAATCTTCGCGGTGACGGCGAAGTATCCCGCGAAGCTCGACGAAGACGTGTCCGCCGAAATTCGCCGGCTGCTGCGCGAGGACTGGATGATGATGCGCGCGCAGGAGCATGTCATCGAAGCACGCTGACTGACGGGGAACGCGATACAACATGGACGCTCCATCGAGCCTTGATTCGCCCGCCGACTTTCTCTCGTCGGTCGAGATTCTTTCGCCGTTCACGCGCGAGGAAATCGAGCAACTGGCGGCGCAAACGGAGTCGCGCCGGTTCGGCTTCGGCGAGACCGTGTGCAATGCGGGCGAGGCGGCCGATGGACTCTATATCGTGAAAGCGGGGTCCGTGCGGATCTTCACCGAGGAGCACGGCAAGGAAATCAGCATGGGGGTGAAGAAGGAGCGCGAGACGTTCGCGGATATCGCGATGCTGCGCGACTATCGCCATGAGTCGTCCGTGCGTTCCTCCGGCAAGACCGAACTGCTCTTCATCCCGCGCTTAGCGATCGAGCCTGTCATCGCGAAGAATCCCGCCGCGCTCGCATTTATCACGAGCTATGTCGCGATCAGTTCGGCGGGTGGCTTCGTCGCGAAGCTCTTCGATCTGCGCGGCAAGCTCAACAAGGCCGAACTCGAAGAGTGCGTGCGCAGTGTCGGCGTGAAGCGTGTCGGCGAGGGCAAGGAGATTCTCAAGCAGGAGTCGCGCGACGACCGGCGTCTCTACGTCGTGCGGCAGGGCGAAGTGCGTATCGTGCGCGAAGAAGGCGGCGAGCGGCATGTGCTCGCGACGCTCGGCCCAGGCGAGATCTTCGGCGAGAAGGCCTGCGTGATGCGTCAGGAGCAGATGGCCTCGGCCATCGCGAGCACCGATACGCGTCTGCTCGTGATCCCCGAGAAGACGGTGCACTTCATCATCGAGCGCAACGTGAAGCTGCGCGAAGTGCTCGAAGAGCGCATCCGCTTCACCGAACGCGAATTGCAGCGGCAAAAGAAGATCACCGAGCGCCGCAAGCTGCCCGCGATGCTCGATCTGCACAGGAAGCCCGAATTGGGCGAGCGCGTCATCAAGCGCTTCGCGTGGATCGAGCAGGCGGAGGAGATGGATTGCGGCGCGGCCTGCCTAGCGATGATCTGCCGCCACTACGGCATCAACATGACGCTCGGCAAGCTGCGTGAACTCGCCAATGTGACGACCTCGGGCGCGACGCTCGATTCGCTCGCGCGCGCCGGCGAATCGCTCGGCTTCACGACGCGCGGCGTGCAGTGCACGTTCGAATCGCTGCGCGGGTTCGAGATGCCGTTCATCGCGCACTGGGAGGGATACCACTACATCATCATCTATGGTGTATCGAGCGAAAACGTGTGGGTCGCGGACCCGGCGATCGGCTTCAGGAAGATGACCGTCGGCGAGTTCGAGCGCGGCTGGAGCGGCACGTGTCTGCTTTTCACGCCGGGACAGGATCTCACGCAGAAGGCCGTGTCGCGCTCGCCGTGGCTGCGCTTCGTGGGCTATCTGAAGCCGTACAAGAAGATCCTGCTGCATCTCTTTCTTGCGACCTTCGTCATTCAGGTGCTGGGCGTGATACCGCCGCTCATCATTCAGAACATTCTCGACGGCGTGATCGTGCATCAGAACGTGAACCTGTTGCACGTGCTGATTGCGGGGCTGATCATCGCGAGTCTGTTCACGCAGCTCATGACCACCATACGCGCGTATCTCGCGAACTTCATGGTCCGCAACATGGACTTCGCGATGATGTCGCAGTTCTTCAAACACACCTTCTCGCTGCCCTTCGGCTTCTTCGCGAAGCGCAAGACCGGCGACGTGTTCGCGCGCTTTCAGGAGAATCACACGATCCGCGCGTTCCTCACGGAATCGACGGTGTCGACCGTGCTGAACCTGCTGATGATCTTCATCTACTTCACGATCATGTTCCTCTACAACGTGAAGCTCACGTTGTTGCTGATCGCATTCGTGATTCCGATGATGGTCCTCACCGTCGTCGCGACGCCGCGCATCAAGCAGAACGCGCGCGAAACCTTTTCTGCCGGCACGGATGCGCGTTCGTATCTGATGGAAGCATTGGGCGGCGTGGAGACGGTGAAGGGCATGGGCATCGAGCGCCCGGTGCGCCTGAAGTGGGAAAAGAAGTATGCGAAGTCGCTGGAAGTGCAGTACAAGTCGCAGCGATTCAATATCGTGGTGGGCTTGTGCAGCCAGTTGCTGAATGCGGCGACGACGATCGGCGTGCTATGGGTCGGCGCGAATCTCGTGCTCGCGCGCGAACTGACCATCGGGCAATTGATCGCGTTCAATGCCTACATGGGCAGCGTGCTTGCTCCGCTGATGGGACTGATCAACTTGTGGAGCCTGTTGAACGATGCGGGCGTCGCGATGGAGCGTCTGGGCGACGTGCTCGATATCGAGCCTGAACAGAAGCCCGAAGACATGCAGCAGCGCGTGATGCTGCCCGATCTTCAGGGCGATATCAGCTTCAACGGCGTGTACTTCCGCTACGGCGAAGGCGATGCGCCCTACGTGCTGGAGAACATCAGCTTCGACATCAAGCCGGGCGAACTGATTGCGATCGTCGGGCGCAGCGGCTCGGGCAAGACGACGCTCGCGAAACTGCTCGTCGGTTTCTATGCGCCGAGCGAAGGCAAGATGACCGTCGATGGCTACGATATCAACATCGTCGACAAGGGCTTCTTTCGCGCGCAGATCGGCTATGTGATGCAGAGCAATCTGCTGTTCTCGGGGACGATCGCGGAGAACATCGCGAGCGGCGACGAAGCGCCGGACAGACGACGCATCGAGGAAGTGGCGAAAATGGCCGACGCGCATGCGTTCATCGCCAAGATGCCGCTCGGTTATGAGCAAGTCGTGGGCGAGCGCGGCGTGGGGCTGTCGGGCGGGCAGATTCAACGGCTGTGCATCGCGCGGGCTCTGTATCACGATCCGCGTCTGCTCGTGTTCGATGAGGCGACGTCCGCGCTCGATACGCAGTCGGAAAGCAATATTCTCGGCAACATGCAGGAGATTCTGAAAGGGCGCACGGCGGTCATCATCGCGCACCGGCTTTCGACGATCATGCGCGCCGACAAGATTCTCGTCTTATACGAAGGCGGCATCGTCGAACAGGGCAAGCACGACGAACTCGTCGCGCGCAAGGGCATGTACTACCAACTCGTGCAAAAGCAACTGAGCGCAGCATGAAAATACTCGACCAACCGGAAAGCGAAGCCAGCACGCCCGCGTCATCGGCGATCTCATATGCGGGGCTCATCGAGAAGATCGAGATTCTGCGCTCGACGCTGCGATGGACCTCGCGCCTCGAACGGCCCGAAATCGAAAAGCTGTTGCGGCAGGCCAGCACCTTGCGCGACGAAGTCATGCAACTGTCGCACAAGGAGCGCTTCGTGCAGGCCGCCGCTGCCGAACCGAAGCGCGATCTTCCGCCTGGCGCGCGGCGACAGGCGCTGATCGAACGCAGCTTCGTGTTCGAAGGCACATTCGGCGATAACCCGAAATTGCTGGAAGCGCTGGAGATCGCCGAGAAGGCGGCGCCGACGGATTTGCCCGTGTTGATCGACGGCGAAAGCGGCACGGGCAAGGAGCTGATGGCGAAGGTCATTCACGCGAACGGCTCGCGCGCGGACAAGCCGTATATCTCGGTGAACTGCGGGGCGATTCCGGACAATCTACTGGAGTCCGAACTATTCGGGCATAGGAAAGGCGCGTTCACGGGCGCGAGCAATGATCGCAAAGGGAAGTTCGAAAGCGCGCATACGGGCACCATCTTTCTCGATGAGATTGGCGAGTTGCCTTTGTCGGGGCAAGTGAAGCTGCTGCGCGTGCTCGAGGCGCACGAGATTCAGCGCGTGGGTTCGGATGAACCGATTGCGGTGGACACGCGCATCGTCGCGGCGACCAATCGCAACTTGCGCAAGTTCTGCGACGAAGGACGTTTTCGCGAGGACCTGTTTTACCGGTTGAGCGTGATTCATCTGACGTTGCCCGCCTTGCGCGAACGGCGCGATGAAATATCGCTGCTGCTCGCCTATTTCGGCGACGAGGCGGCCGCGACTTTGAAGCGCAGGCCCGTGAAGCTGTCGCCGAGACTGCGCGATTTTCTGCGCAACTATGATTATCCAGGCAATATCCGCGAGTTGAGGAACGTGGTGTATCGGCTCGCGTGTCTGGCGGGCGATATGGCCGATATCGATCATCTGCCCGTCGATATACGGCCGAAGTCATCGCTCTCGCTGGCGATGGGCGGGCCGGCCGCGAGCGGCAACGGCATCGCGACGGCGAGTTCGCTCGCGGAAGCAAAACGCGTCGCAAGCGACGAAGCCGAGCGCGCGTTTCTCGAGCGCGGCTTGCAGGAAACCGGCGGCACCGTCGCGGAGCTTGCACGCCGGTACGAAATGAACCGCTCGCATTTGCAGATGCTTTTGAAAAAGCATGGGCTGCATTCGAAGGAGTTTCGCGCGGCGGCGCAGAAGAACAAGGAGGCGGGTTAGCGTTACAGTCCGCAGTCGACATAGCGGCCAGGCACGAAGCGCGAGCGCAGCCAGTCGCGCATCGTCGGATCGAGGCTGTCGCGAAAGACGAATTCCGGCGCGGCAAGTCTGAAATGCAGACGAAGATCGACGGGATAAGTCGCGTCGAGATATTGGCCGAACTCTTGCGCCGACTCGAACGGAGTGAAGTCCAGCGCGCACGTCGCGGCTTTTTGCGCCAGCACGCGTGTGCGGAAATCGGCGAATGTCTCTGGCGTCCGATAAGGCGCAATGCCCGGACTCACGACGATCTTGTCCGGAGGATAGTAGAGCGCGCCGACGCCTTCGATCGTCTCATTCACGCGCGGTTTCTCCAGACTCACGATGAGCGCGGCATCGCTCGGCGCAATCTTATAGTCATTCATGGCCGCGATGGCCGGCACAAGCGGAGCCTTCGGTATGCGCATGATGCGCAGCGCGAAGCCGGGGCCTTGCGCGAGCAGCGTGCAAATCACTCCATAGACGATAAGCGCGCGCGCCGTCACCGGCTTGTCGTCGATTCTCATCAGCAGTCCCGCAGCGGCTGAAAGCATGAATACATATCCATAGCCGAGCGTGCGGGCATCGAATGGGTCGAACTGCGTGCGCACGCGTAACGCGAATTGCAGCAGCAGTGCGCCCGCGCCCAACAGCAGAAGGAAAAGATGACAGCGCCCGCGTTCGCCTTCGATGCAGGTGCGCGTGAAAGAAGAGAAGCGCGCGCGCACAAGAACGAGGAATATCGCAGCGGTCGCGCAATACGTGAGAACGACGCGCACGGACGCATGAACGAAGGTGTAAAGCAACAGCACGATCGATTCGGGTGCCGGAATGCGCGGCATGCCGGTGCTGAAACCCGTGTGTTGCACATTGAACCTCTGGTAAGCCCAGAAGAACAAGGCGGCAACGGCGAAGGAGGGCAGCACTCGGATCGCTGTCTGTCGTCCCCATGCAAGCGCGACGCAGACGAACATCATCGCTGCAAAAGGACCGAATACATAGCGGGATGAACAGCCGATAACAAGCGATGCCGCGAGCAGCACGCCATACCAGCCCGATCGGCCGTTGCGATGAATCACCGCGATAGAAGCCAGCGATCCGGCACAAGCGAACAGAAAAAGATTCTCGGACCACGTGAACTGATAGATGCGCAACGAGACCGGATTGAGCACGACGAGCGCGGCGGTAACGGTGCGCAGCGGCGAGCGCGCAAGCAGGATGAAGGTGAAAAGAAGCAGCACAAGGTTCAATACTTTGCTGCTGATGAACAGGCTCGGGATATCGATGAACGGAGAGGCCATCGCTATCGCAAGTGGATAGCCGCACGGGAAAGTCGCGAAGTACGCGCCCTGTTCCGTGCAGCCGAGACCGCGTCTTATCGATTGCGCAAGAAACAGATAGTCCCAGGAATCGTTCGAAATGAATCCGAACACGCATGCCAGTGCCGCGCCGAATGCGAGAATCATCGCGACGATCAGAATATCGACGTGTCGCGGGAATGGTCGTCCGCCGGCTTCATCAAGCATCGTTGTTCCGGGTTGGGCAACGCAGTGGCTCGCAACGCAAACGGCTAGATCGACGGATTCACCTGCGTCTTGTCCGAAGCCATCAAATCCACCGCATGCGCAACGACGACCGAAATGTTATCGCGGCCACCGCGCGCCAGTGCGATCTCCAGCAGTCGTTGCGCCGCCGCATCGCAATTGCCGGGCGCGAGTTCGTTCAACATCTCCGCTTCGCTGACCTCGTTCGACAATCCATCGCTGCATAGCAGGAAGGTGTCGCCATCGTTCAGGGCGAGCGTGTTTTCATCGAGTTCGAGCACGTCGAGCGCGCCGACCGCGCGCGTAATCAGATGCTGCGCCGGATGATGCAGCGCTTCTTCCGCCGTCAGTTGCCCGCGCGCCTTCAATTCCTCGACATGACTGTGGTCGCGCGTGAGCTGCATGAGCCGGCCCTGGCGCAACAGATAGATGCGGCTGTCGCCCGCCCACACGTAGCCGCAGGCGCCGTCGCGGGCCGCGAGCACGACCACCGTACTCCCAATGCGTGACACCTGACGCCGCGCCGCTTCCACGCGCAGCTTGTCGTTCACGTCGAGCAGACGCGTGCGGGTTTCAGCGATGACGCCCGCGAGATCGTTCGACGCCGACACCTTCGCGAGGCTCTCGATCACCATGCGGCTCGCCAGATCGCCGACCGCGTGGCCGCCCATGCCGTCCGCGACGGCCCACAGGCCACGCTCGGGCGCGTCGAGCAGCGCGTCTTCGTTGATCTGCCGGACGCAGCCGGTATCGGTGCGGGCAGCTGAAGTCCATCGAAACTCGGTGCTGAAGGTCATGGCAACCTCCGGAATCCTGGGTGGCGCGGCGTCGGGCGGGCCTTGCGGACGATCCCGCTCATTGTGTACCAACGCGCGCCCGAAGCGAATCTTGATGTGCACCGTTCAACCCGCGCGATTCCCCGCCGTCGAGTTCGGGTTGACGGTGAGTGTCGCGCCGTTGCCCGTATTGCTGACCGCGACGTTCTGAAACTGATTGACCATCTGGCCGACGGTGATGTTGGTCACGTTGTTGGTGACTTCATAGACGTTGTTGGTGATATCGATCAGCGTCACCGCGCTGCCGGCGGCCGTGCCGCTCGACGAACGCTCCACGAACGGCGTGATCCAGCCGAACACCCACGGCGCACCGCCGCCGCCGCTGATGGCCGACATCGCCGCGTGATCCAGCTCGCGGTCGTATTCAAGGTCGCTGACGGTGAGGGCGCACATGTCGTTTCTCCGGGATGGCCTGTGAACAGGACGCAGCGATTAATGCAAGGCCCGTGCCGATGCGCGGTCGTCGCGACGCTTTTCTTCGCGCTGCTGATCGGGCGGCGGTTTCACGGTATCGGCGCGATTCCTCCGAAAGGGCCGCAAAACGCATCCGTTGGTTCGGCGCCAACACGGGGTGTTGGCCTCGCGGCGCCGGACCAACACCCGCCACACGCTCTTCATGTCCGGCGGCGGATGCCCGAAGGACGCGCATTCTGGCGCAATCGATCCAACAAACAGACCAGAAAACTGTTGGCCGATGAAAAACACTGAGCCTTCGAGAATCGCCTCTAAATTCCAATTAACGCATTTAAATCAATGGTTTAGATAAGCTGGCAAGGAAGATGCAAATGGCTAGGCAACCGGCGCCGAACAAACACCCGACGCCGAAGCGAAGAAAAATCGGAGCCAGCCATGTCAACCAACCAGCAAACCGGACTGATCGACCAGCAAGCCGCCGCGAGCGGTTTCTCGCTCGACGACGAACCGGCGCTCGGCACCGAACTCATCACCCGCCGCTCCGGCTACGAACACCACGGCATCTACGCGGGCAACGGCATGGTCATCCACTATGCCGGCTTCGCGAAGTCGCTGCATCGCGGTCCGGTCGAGGAAGTCACCATCGAGCAATTCGCCGCCGGCCATGAAGTCACGATCCGTCAGAACCCGGCCGCGAAGTTCGTCGGCATGGAAGCGGTGCGCCGCGCGCGCAGCCGCCTCGGCGAAGACCAGTATCGCCTCCTGACCAATAACTGCGAGCACTTCGTCACGTGGTGCCTCGACGGCCGCGCCCGCAGCCGTCAGGTGCAAGCGTGCTTTGTCCATCCGCATGCGGCCGTCAGAGCCGTGACGGGACTTTTCCGCGCCTATGTCGCCGCCGAGCGCCGCCGCCGCATGAACGCGGCGCTCGCCGCCTGAACCTCACGTCTAGCCGATCGATTCCGAGGAGACCATCATGCAAACCATCGAAAATTCGCTGCACTGGGCCGTCGACAAATGGCTCGCCCCGACACCCGCGCATCCGGCACGCGTCGTGCGTCTGTGCCGTTCGCATATCACCGGCGCGCGCTATGTCTGCATCGAGGCGCAACATCCGGGCGGCCCGCTCGCGATCATCTTCTTCCGTCACGACGACGGCACCTGGAACGTGTTTCCGCCGCAAGCGAAGCGCCCGTCGATGAGCGCGCAGCGTCTCGCCGCCTGAGCGGGCATCGAACGCGTACGATCGGCCGGGGCGCGTCGGGTCGCCACCGGCTTTGACACGGTCAACGTGCTGCCGCTACTCTAGCCGCAGATTGCGGCCATTCGATGAAGCCGCCGGGTCGCACGAGGACGGCAGGTCGTGGTAGTTTTGCGTCCGTGAACCAGATCGTACATTTTCGAGGTATTGCCGATGACCCAGCACGACTCCTCTTTCTCCGCCCGCGCGACGCCCGATCCGAACGCGGGCGACAATCCGCTCGGCATTGCGGGGCTTGAGTTCGTCGAGTTTTCCAGCCCCGATCCCGAAGGACTCGCCCGGCTATTCGCGACGCTCGGCTTCGTGCCCGTGGCGCAACACCTCAGCAAGGCGGTCACGCTCTTTCGCCAGGGCAGCATGAATTTCCTGCTGAACGCTGAACCGGATTCGTTCGCGTCGCGCTTCGCGCAATCGCATGGCGTGGGCATCGCCGCGATCGGCATTCGCGTGCTCGATGCGCAAGTCGCCCACGAGCGCGCGCTCGAATACGGCGCGTGGGATTTCGAAGGCGAGAAGATCGGCCCGAACGAGCTTGCTATTCCGGCGATTCAGGGCATCGGCGATTCGCATATCTATTTCGTCGATCACTGGCCGGGCAAGAATAGCGGCGAGACGTCGATCTATGACATCGACTTTCATCCGATCGCCGGAGCGGGCGCTGATCCCGTGAGCACGGGCCTGCTCGAAGTCGACCACTTCACGCAGACGGTCGGCGCGGGGCGCATTCAGGAATGGCTCGATTTCTATCGGGAAGTGCTGCACTTCTCGGAGATTCATCAAGTGCATCCGGACTGGCACGTGTCGCAGGATTCCGCCGTCACGCTCTCGCCGTGCGGATCGATCCGCATTCCGGTGTACGAGGAAGGCACGTATCGCACGGATCTGATGCAGCAGTATCTGCCCGATCACGAAGGCGAGGGCGTGCAGCATATCGCGCTGGCATCGGCGGATATTTTCGCTTCCGTCGACGCATTGATGGCGCGCGGCGTGCGCTTCCTGCAACCGCCGCCGCGCTATTACGACGAGATCGACGAGCGTTTGCCCGGCCACGGTCTGGACATCGGCAAACTGCGCACGCGCGGCATTCTCGTCGATGGCGAGATTCTCCCCGACGGCACGCCGCAGCTTTTCCTGCAGACCTTCGTCGAGCGCAAACCCGGCGACATGTTCTTCGAGATCGTCGAGCGGCGCGGCCATCACGGATTCGGCGAGGGCAATCTCGCCGCGATCGCGAAGGCGCGCGGCTGAACCGGACACCGCGCGCGCCGCGCCGGGCAACGCTCATTGCACGACCACCGTCCCCGTCATGTGCGGATGCAGCGAACAGAAGTACTTGTACGTGCCCGGCTTGTCGAACACATGCGAGAAGCTCTCGCCGCTGTCGAGCGGATCGGACTTGAAGGTCTTGCCTTCATCCGTGACGGTGTGCAGCATGTCGTCGTGATTCACCCATGTCACTTTGGCGCCTGCTGGCACGGTGATCGTCGCCTGACTGAACGCGAAGTTGTCGATGGAAATGGTCGGCGCGTTCGCCGCCGCGACCTGTTGCGCGGGCTCCTGCGCGCACGCCGATGGAATCGCCGCGCTGATCACGCCTTTCACGACGAGCGCGAATGCGGCCTTGCGCAGGAACTTGCCGGCGAGCGGACGGAGATTGGCGGGCGAAACGTAGTTCGCGATCGTCGATGCAATCATGACTGCACCCCCGCGAGCGACGTGTCGGTGACGGCAAGCTGCCCGCGTCCCGCGATATGCGTGACTTCGCGCAGGCCGAGCATCGTGCGCAACTGTTCCGCCGGCACCTTCATCGGGCCGGGGCCGGACGGCGCGCCCGGCGCGGGCTGCGGAAACGCGGTCGACATCGCCGAATAGAAACGCATCTCTCCCTCCACTTTCTGCGCCACCTGATGCACGTGGCCGTTCAACACCGTCACCGAGCCGAAGCGCTTGAGCAGCGCGAGCGCCTGCGCGCTGTCGTCGGTGCCCCAGCCCCATTGCGGATACAGCGCCCACAGCGGAATGTGCGCGAACACGACGATCGGCGTGCTGCTCGATTTGCCCTGCAGATCGGCTTTGAGCCACGCGAGCTGGGCATCGCCGAGAAAGCCGAGGCCGCCGCCCTTCAGATCGATCACGTTGGTCAGGCCGATGAAATGCACGCCGCCCTGATCGAAGCTGTACCAGTGGCGGGTGCTGCCCGTGCCGTATTGCCCGGAAAAGCGATCGAAGAACGCGTTGCCGTCTTCGACCAGCACGTCGTGCTCGCCCGGCACGTAGTGCACGTCCATGCCCGCGGCGCCGATGATCTGCGTGGCGGTGTCGAATTGCGCGGGCTTCGACATATGCGTGATGTCGCCCGTGTGGATCATGAACGCGGGGCGCTTGTCCATCGCGCTCACGCGTTTGATGGCTTCATCGAGCGTGCTGGTCGGCTCGGTGTTCGGATCCTTGTTGAAGCCGATGTGACTGTCGCTGATCTGCACGAAGCTGAACGAGCTGGTCTTTTCGGCCGCTTCCGCCGATGAAATCAGCCGCGAACTGGGCACGCCGCCGCTCACCGTCCAGATGACGCCCGCGCCGGCCCAGGCCATGCAGGACAGGGCGGTGCGGCGGCGTTTGCCGTGCTCGTCGAGTTCGTCGCGTTGTTGCGCGGGCGGCAGTGCGGTCGGATCGGGTTTCATGATGGTTCCTTTGATGATGACGGCCGCGTTTCTTGTCGTTCGTATCGGTAAAGTCGCGCCACGGCGGCTCGATGCGTGGACGCGAGGCCGGCGAGGTCTGCTGCCTGGTGCGAGATCGCGCTGGCATCCGTTCATCGAACCGCATGAGATGCCGGGATATTCCCGCTATATTTTTTTGAGTCGCTGCTGCAAACGGGAATAAACCGTCCGCGAGGGGAGTAACGGAGGGGAAGGCGCGAAAGAGCGATGCCGCCCGCGCCCGACGGAAGTTTTTCGAACGTGGTTGTCGAAAGGAGACCCGCGCGATGTGGCCAAGCAGGTCGAAAGAAGACACGTCCGGGCGACGCGGCCAGGCGGACGCCGAAGCGGCGCACGCGCGCTTCGAAGCGACGGTGATGCCGCACCTGGACGCCGCGTACAACCTCGCGCGCTGGCTGTCGGGCAGCGCGAACGACGCCGACGACGTCGTGCAGGAAGCCTATCTGCGCGCGTTCCGTTTTTTCGGCGGGTTCGAGGGCGGCGAGGAAGCGAACGCGCGGGCGTGGTTGCTCGCGATCGTGCGCAATACGTGGTTCACGGAATGGCGCCGGCGCGTGCAACTCGCGGACGCGACGCCCTACGACGAGGAACTGGGCGGCGACGAAGCGTTGCCGGGCTGGTCGGAGGAAGGCGCGGCCGATCCGGAGACGCTTGCCGTGCGCCGCGACGAGATCCATCTGGTGCATCGCGCGCTGGAGGCGCTGCCGATCGCTTTTCGCGAGGTGCTGGTGTTACGTGAGCTGGAAGACATGAGTTACAAGGAAGTCGCATCCGTGACGGGCGTGCCGATCGGCACGGTGATGTCGCGGCTCGCGCGCGGCCGCAAGATGCTGGCGGGGGCGGTGCGCGCGGCGCAGGGCGGGCAGGACAAGCCGAGCGTGCGTCTCGTGCGCCGCGCGGGACCGGGACATTCAGAGGAGTCGGGAAATGGAAAATAACGACACCGCCTCGCTCGATACGAGGCTCACCGATGGTTCGCTCTATCAGCGTGCGCCCGTGCATTTGCGTGCACAAGTGCTCTCGCGCGTGCGGGCGCAGGCCGAAGACGATGCGCGCAGGCGCGAGCCCATGCGCGCCGCGAAGCGTGCCTCGCGCAATCCGTTCGCGGCGCCGTGGCCGTTTTTCGGCGGCGCATTCGCGGGCGCGACGCTCTCCGCGCTTGTGCTTGGCATGATGCTGTGGTTCCAGGCGCTGCCGCTCGTCTCGTCCGTGTCGACGAGTTCGCCGCTCGCGCAGGAGATCGTGTCGAGCCATGTGCGCGCGCTGATGTCGGACCGTCCGATCGATGTGCTGTCGAGCGACAAGCACACGGTGAAGCCGTGGTTCAACGGCCGCATCGACTATGCGCCGCCGGTGATCGATCCGGCGGGCCCGGGCTTCGCGCTCGTCGGCGGACGGCTGGATTACATCGATCATCGGCCAGTTGCGGTCGTGGTGTATCGCTACCTGAAACATCCGATCGACGTGTACGTGTTTCCCGAGCGCAAGGGCGAAGCGAAGAACGATGCGAGCGGCAAGGACTTTTCGCCGGTCGTCACGCAATCCGACGATGGCTACGCGCTCGCGCGCTGGAACCATGACGGCATGACGTTCTGGGCCGTTACCGATGCTTCGGGTTCAGTGTTGCGTCAGTTCGCCCACGCGATCGAAACCGGCGCGCCGCGCTAAAACGGTGCACGACGCAAACGCAATCCGATAACTTCGAGGGTGCGCAAGGTTGCGCGCGGTGGTCCTGCGGGGACGCCGCGCGTTTTTTTGTTATCGGCATTACAGGTATACCCGCTGTCTGTTCGCTTTCCCGAAGCTATGAAAACGCTTTGGGCTGCTGTCTAAATCCGGCCTTCGCGATACGCGTTTTCGCCATTATTCCTTCCGCCGCGCGCTTACAAAGTGTCAGATGTGCGCTAACGCCCGTGCTCTTCGGGTATGTCCGAATATGGTCATATCCTTACATTTTTCTAAACTCGCTCAAAGCTCATGTAATCGATAACGCACGATTCACTTAAAAGCATTGCACTGTGTTTTTGTGCGTTGCATGGGACTTTCAAATAACGAATCAGGCGACGGAGACACACATGGGTATGAAGATGAAGCTCATCGCGAGCGCGCTCGCATTCGGCGTTTTCTCGTTGGCGCACGCGGCGGACCCGATCAAGATCGGCGTCGATGGCCCGTTCACGGGCGGTTCGTCTTCCATGGGTGTCAGCATGCGCGATGGCGTGCGTCTCGCCACTGCCGAGATCAACAAGTCGGGCGGCGTGCTCGGCCGTCAGATCGTGCTCGTCGAGCGCGATGACGAAGCGAAGAACGAGCGCGGCGTGCAGATCGCGCAGGAGCTTATCAACAAGGAAAAGGTCGTCGCGGTCGTCGGCTATATCAATACGGGTGTGGCGCTTGCATCGCAGCGCTTCTTCCAGGAAGCGAAGATTCCCGTGTTCAACAACGTCGCGACCGGCACGGTGGTGACGAAGCAATTCGACGATCAACCCGATAACTACGTGTTCCGCAACGCCGCCGCCGACCGCATCCAGGCGCCGATGATCGTCGAGGAAGCGGTGACGAAGCGTGGCTTCAAGAAGGTCGCGATCCTCGCGGATTCGACCAACTACGGCCAGCTTGGCCGTGAAGATCTGGAAAAGGCGCTCGCCGCGAAGGGCGTGAAGCCCGTCGCCGTTGAAAAATTCAACATCAAGGACGTCGACATGACGGCCCAGTTGCTGAAGGCGAAGGAAGCGGGTGCCGAAGCGGTGCTGACTTATGGCATTGGACCCGAACTCGCGCAGATCGCGAACGGCATGGCCAAGCTTGGATGGAAGGTGCCACTGATCGGCAGCTGGACGCTTTCGATGGCCAATTACATCGACAATGCCGGTGCGAATGGCGAGGGCGCGCGCATGCCGCAGACGTTCATTCAGGAGGCGAATACGCCGAAGCGCAAGGCTTTTATCGAGGCTTATCTGAAGGAATTCAAGCCGAAGAACGAGCGCATCGATTCGCCGGTTTCGGCGGCGCAAGGTTATGACTCGGTGTATTTGCTTGCAGCCGCGATCAAACAAGCGGGAACGACGGACGGTCCGAAGGTCAAGGAAGCGCTCGAGAACCTGAATACGAAAGTGGAAGGCGTCGTGATGGTCTACGACAAGCCCTTCGCGAAGGGCGATCACGAAGCTATTACGCCTAATGTGCCGGTTATCGGGGAGGTGAAGAGCGGGCGTGTGATTTATGCGTACGACGCGGATAAGAAGGGCGGCGGCACGTTGCGCACCAAGCAGACTACTACGGCTGCGAATTGATTTCTTTGGGCTTTGGGTTTTTGCCGGATCCCGTGTTCGTGTTGGTTTATTAGCACTGCCCCGCATAGGGGCAGTGCCAATAGACCGACACGAAATCAGGATTCCCTCGAAGCGCAGAAACTGCACAAGAAAAACCCGACCATGATCCTTCTGCAACTCGTCTACAGCGGCATAGCACTCGGCATGATCTACGCCGTGATCGCATTCGGCTATCAACTCACGTTCGCCACATCGGGCACGCTGAATTTCGGTCAAGGCGATGCCCTGATGCTCGGCGCACTCGTCGGTCTCACGCTCGTTTCGGCCGGCGTCAACTACTGGCTGATGATCCCGCTCGTGTGCCTCTTCGGCCTGGTCCAGGGCGCGTTCGTGGAGCGCATCGGCGTACGCCCCGCGATCAGAATCAAGTCCGAGTTCGGCTGGATCATGTCGACGATCGCGCTCGGCATCATCTTCAAGAACGTCGCGGAAAACGTCTGGGGCCGCGACGATCTGCGTTTTCCTTCGCCCTTGCCCGAGGCGCCGTTGAAAGTGTTCGGCGCGAACGTTCTGCCGATGGAACTGCTCGTCGTGGGCGGCGCACTCGTGATGATGCTCGCGGTCGAGTTCTTCAACCGCAAGACAATCTTCGGCAAGGCCGTGGTCGCGACCGCGAACGATCGCGACGCGGCCTCGCTGATGGGCATCAACACCGGACTCGTCATCACGTTCTCATATGCGCTTTCTTCGTTGACCGCTGCATTTGCAGGGGTTTTGATCGCGCCTCTGACACTGACCGGGGCGACGATGGGCGCGGTGCTCGGCCTCAAAGCGTTCGCCGTGGCGATCATCGGCGGCTTGTCGAGCGGCATGGGCATCATCGTCGGCGGGATGATTCTCGGCATCGCGGAGACGACGACCGGCTTCTACATTTCCACCGGCTACAAGGACGTGCCGGGGCTCGTGCTGCTCTTGATCGTGCTCGCGGTCAAGCCCGCAGGTCTCTTCGGCAAGACAGCAATCAAGAAGGTCTGAGGCGGCCACGATGAAAGCAAAGAACTGGATCGCGGCGCTTGCCGGGCTCGCCATACTCGCTATATTCCCGGTGGTGTCGGGCAACCCGTACTACATCCACCTCGTCGAAACCATCATGATTTACGCGATCCTGTTGTTCGGGCTCGATATCGTCGTGGGTTACACGGGGCAGGTTTCGCTCGGTCACGCAGGCTTGTTCGGCGTGGGCGCCTACACGGCGGGCGTGCTGTTCATCAAGCTCGGCATGCCGTTCTATGTGACCGCGCCGCTTTCGATACTGGTGACGGCGGGCTTCGGCGCGATCCTCGCGTTACCGGCGCTGCGCGTTTCCGGCCCGTATCTCGCGATGGTGACGCTCGCGTTCGGCACGATCATCCAGATCCTCATCAACGAGATGGATTTCCTGACGAACGGACCGATGGGCCTCAAGATCCCGAAGCCGATGTTCGCCGGACACAGGCTCGATGAGGTGCAGTATTACTGGCTCGTCGCGGCATTGCTGGTCGTGTCGTTGATCGTCGTGCATCGTGTGCTGAAGTCGCATCTCGGACGTGCATTCGAAGCATTGCGCGACAGCCCGATCGCATCGGATTGCATGGGCGTGTCGGTGTATCGCTACAAGGTCTATGCGTTCGTGATCAGCGCGGGATTCGCGGGCCTCGCAGGGTGTTTGTACTCGTACTCCGAGCAGTACATTTCGCCGAACACGTACAACTTCGAGCTGACCATCCTGTTCCTGCTCGCGATCATCATGGGCGGACGCAAGACGCGCACGGGCGCGGTCATCGGCTCGACGGTGATCGTGATGTTGCCCAAGCTGCTCGACGATATCTCCAACTTCCGCGTCGTCGCGACGGCGCTAGCGGCGATCGTCGTCGCGGGCGCCGTGCTCGCGCTCGCGAAGAAGACGACGACGCCCCAGCGCGTCGCGGTGCCGATCATCGGCACGGCGGGCCTCGCCGTGTTTTCGTTCTGGATCGATGCGCTGACCGACTGGCGTCTGACCATCTTCGGCCTGATGATCCTGCTCGTCGTGTATTACCTGCAGGACGGCATCGTCGGCTTCGTGCGCAAGACGCTGAACCTCGGCCGGGTGCGCGTGACGAAGGTCGATACCGATGAACTCGCGAGCCACACGCGCCAGGACGATGCGGTTGCCGCGGTCGAAGCGCAAGGTGCGGACACGATCCTCGACGTACGTGGCGTGCTGATGCAGTTCAGCGGTCTGAAGGCATTGAACGATGTGAACCTGACCGTCAGGCGCGGCACGATTCATGGGCTCATCGGACCTAACGGCTCGGGCAAGAGCACGATGATGAACGTGCTGACGGGTATCTACGTGCCGACGGCGGGCGCGATCGAATACGAAGGGCAATCGCTTGCGGGACGCACGTCGTCGAAGATCGCGTTGTCGGGCATCGCGCGGACGTTTCAGAACGTGCAGCTTTTCGGGGAGATGACGGCGCTGGAGAACGTGCTTGTCGGTTTGCATCACACGTTCAGGTCGAACTTTGCGGATGTCGGCGTGATGAGTCCGCGCTATCGGCGTGAGGAACGCGCGGCGCGCGAGCGTGCGTTCAATATGCTGCGTTTCGTCGGGCTGGAGAATGTGGCTTCGGAGGAAGCGCGCAATCTGCCTTATGGCAAGCAGCGTTTGCTCGAAATCGCGCGTGCTTTGGCGCTGGATCCGCAACTGCTTCTGCTCGATGAACCCGCGGCGGGGTTGACCGCGCCGGATATTCGCGAGCTCGTGGCGATCATTCGCAAGGTGCGGAATCACGGGATTACGCTCGTATTGATCGAGCATCACATGGATGTGGTCATGAGTGTGTGTGACACGGTTTCCGTGCTGGATTTCGGGCAGAAAATTGCTGAGGGGAAGCCTTCTGAGATTCAGGTCAATGAGAAGGTTATTGAGGCTTATTTGGGGGGGAAGGCCGAGCAAACCGCTTGAGGTTTTTTTCGCCGGGTCCCGTATTCGCGTCGGTCTATTAGCGCTGCCCCTGTGCGGGGCGGCAGTCACTTTCTTTGCTGCTGCAAAGAAAGTAACCAAAGAAAGCAGCTCGTTCAGGCCCGCGGTCACACGTAGTTTGGGTAGTTCTCTCGTTGAAAGTGGCACTCGCCTAAAGAGTGCCCTCGAAGGACTAACCGGGCTTGGCTCGCGCACGGTCTGAGTGGCTAGTCGTTTTAGGGCGCTGGTTCAGCACGAAAGAGTTCCGGCACAGCGCTACGCGCTGCCGCTGGGTATGCGAGGGAAACCATCGGTTTGCGGGCGTGGTCGCGGACCCCTCGGCCGCGAAGCGGGTCGGAGCTATTTGGTGCTGAACCAGTTTGTTATGCGGTGCGATGTGACAGACCGTGCGCGAGCCAAGCCGGGTGGGGCCTATGAGGGCACTCTTTAGGCGAGTGCCGCCTAGGACGAGAGGACTACCCAAATTGCGTGTGACCGCGGGCGTATCGAGCTGCTTTCTTTGGTTACTTTCTTTGCAGCAGCAAAGAAAGTGACTGCCGCCCCGCAGAGGGGCAGTGGTAATAGACCAACAACGCAACGGGATCCATCGGCGAAAAAAATGCTGACGATACAAAACCTCCACGCCGGCTACGGCAAAGTAAAAGTCCTCCACGGCATCTCGCTCAACGTGCCGAAGGCAAAAGTCGTGACACTGATCGGCTCGAACGGCGCAGGCAAGACCACGACCATGCGCGCCATCTCCGGCATGATCAAACCGACCGAAGGCGAAATCACGATGGGCGTCGGCAGCAACACAAAGCGCATCGACTCGCTGGACTCGCACAAGATCGCGCGGCTCGGACTCGCGCATTCTCCCGAGGGACGTCGCGTCTTCGCGACCATGTCCGTCACCGATAACCTGCTGCTCGGCGCCTTCCCGCGCCTCACGTGGTCACGCCCGAAAGGCGATGTCAACGCCGATCTCGAACGTGCGATCGAGTTGTTCCCACGTCTGAAGGAACGGCGAAATCAGCTCGCCGGCACCCTGTCGGGCGGCGAGCAGCAGATGCTCGCAATGGCGCGCGCAATCATGCTCAATCCCGATCTCGTCCTGCTCGACGAGCCATCGATGGGCCTCGCGCCTATCCTCGTCGATGAAGTCTTCCGCATCATCGAGCGCCTGAAATCCGATGGCGTCACGATGCTGCTCGTCGAGCAGTTCGCGGCCGCCGCGCTCAATGTCGCGGATTACGGCTACGTGCTGGAAAACGGCCGCGTCGCAACACACGGTCCAGCCGAACAACTGCGCAATGATCCATCGGTGAAGGCGGCCTATCTCGGCGCGAGTCATTGATTGCCGCACTGCGGCAGAAGCAATCCGCTCTATCATGATCAAGATGCCATCCGCGCGCGTCCGACATCCTGACAGGAGCAGCCATGATCAGCGGCAAAACCACTCTGATTGCCCACCTCGGCTACCCGACCGAAGCCTTCAAGGCGCCGATGATCTACAACCCCTGGTTCGACAAACAGGGCATCGACGCGGTCGTCGTGCCGATGGGCGTCAAACCCGAGCACTTCGTCGTATTCCTGCCGCATCTGTTCAAGCTCACGAACATCCGCGGCGCGCTCGTCACCATGCCGCACAAGATCACGACCGTCGGTCTCATGGACGAAGTGAGTCCGACCGCGCGCATCGCCGGCGCATGCAACGCCATCCTCAAGCGCGATGACGGCACGCTCGTCGGCGATCAGTTCGACGGCGCCGGCTTCGTGCGCGGCGTCGAGCGCAAAGGCCGCAAGCTCGCGGGCGCGCGCGTGCTCGTGCTCGGCAGCGGCGGCGTCGGCTCGCCGATCGCGGCATCGCTCGCGGCGGCAGGCGTCGCCGAACTCGCGATCTTCGATACCAACACAACTTCTGTCGAAGGCCTCGCGTCGCGTTTGCGCGAGCACTATCCCAAGCTCATCGTAAGAACCGACACGAGAGATCCTCAAGGCTTCGACGTGATCGTGAACGCGACGCCGCTCGGCATGAAGGACACGGACCCGTTGCCCTTCGATATCGATCGCATCTCGCCGGACACGTTCGTCGGCGAAGTGGTGATGAAGTCGGAGTACACGCCGCTTTTGCGCGCGGCGAAGGATAAGGGCTGCGCTGTGCAAGTCGGCACGGACATGCTTTTCGAAATGATTCCCGCGTATCTGGAGTTCTTCGGCTACGGCACCGCCACGGCCGACGATCTGCGCGCCGTCGCGCAGATCAAGTACGCGTAAGGAAGCTTGCGCGCACATAACGGCACTTCGTTTCTATACTTTTATCGACACAGCAAGGCAGACGCTCATCCTCTGACAAATAGGCCGCCATCAGGCGGCCCGGAAAAAGGCAGGGAGGAATCATGGGATCGACTGCACCCGGCTTGCCGGCCGATGACAAACACGTGCCGGAGCCGCACGGCCATCCGGCCTTGCTCGGGCTCTCGCTCGCGGCGCTCGGCGTCGTCTACGGCGATATCGGCACGAGTCCGCTCTATACGCTCAAGACCGTGTTCGATCCTTCAGGCGGCCTGCCTTTGCAGCCCGCGAACGTGATCGGCATCGTGTCGCTGATCTTCTGGTCGCTCACGATCATCGTGTCGCTCAAGTACGTGACGCTGATTCTGCGCGCCAACAATCACGGCGAAGGCGGCATCATGGCGCTGCTCGCGCTGGCGGCATCGTCGGTGGAATCGAAGAAGCGGCTCAAGCACGTGCTTCTGCTCGTCGGCGTGATGGGCGCGGCGCTCTTCTACGGCGACGGCGTCATCACGCCCGCGATTTCCGTGCTGAGCGCGGTGGAAGGTCTCGAAGTGGCAGCGCCCGGTCTTCAGCCTTATGTCGTGCCCGTGACGCTCCTCGCGCTGATCGCGCTCTTCGTCATGCAGAAGCACGGCACGTCGGGCATCGGCGCCGTGTTCGGGCCGGTGATGGTGCTGTGGTTCATCGTGCTGGCCGTGTCGGGTCTCATGAACATCAAGGAATCGCCGCATATTCTCGCGGCGCTCAATCCGCTCGCGGGGCTCGCGTTCTGCGTGCATCATCGCTGGCTCGCCTTCGTTGCGCTGGGCGCGGTCGTGCTGTCGCTGACAGGCGCCGAAGCGCTCTATGCCGACATGGGGCACTTCGGCTCGCGGCCGATCCGCCTCACATGGTTCGCGATCGTCTTTCCGGCGCTCGCGCTCAACTATCTCGGTCAGGGCGCGCTTCTGATCGCCGATCCCTCCGCATTGCAGAACCCGTTCTACCGGCTCTTTCCCTCGTGGATGCTCTATCCGATGGTCGTGCTCTCCACCATCGCGACGGTGATCGCATCGCAAGCCGTGATCTCCGGCACCTATTCGATGACCAAGCAGGCGATGCAGCTCGGCTTCCTGCCGCGCATGAGCGTCGTGTACACATCGGCGAGGGAAATCGGGCAGATCTATGTGCCGGGCATCAACTGGACGCTGCTGCTCGCGGTGGTCGCCGCCGTGCTCGGCTTCGGCTCGTCGACGGCGCTCGGCTCCGCATACGGCATCGCCGTCACCGGCACGATGCTCATCACCACGATGCTGACCTTCTTCGTGATCCGCTATGCGTGGCATTACAACTGGGTGTTGTGCGTCTTTTCGACGTTGTTCTTCTTCGTGATCGACGCGATGTTCTTCTCCGCGAATTGCCTGAAGATTGCCGACGGCGGCTGGTTTCCGGTCGCGATCGGCCTGCTGATGTTCACCATCATGGCGACATGGGGACGCGGCGCGCAGATGATGATCCAGGAAGCGCGCGTGCGCGCGGGCGCGATGCCGCTGAAACCTTTCCTCGCCAACCTGCTCGCGCGCGGGCCGGCGCGTGTGGAAGGCACGGCGATTTTCATGTCGAACGATCCGACCGGCGTGCCGCATTCGCTGCTCAACAACCTCATGCATAACCGCGTGCTGCACGAACACACGGTGTTTCTGACGGTCGCGACCGAACCCGTTCCGTGGGTCGATGAAGCGCGCCGCGTGTCGATCGAAACGCTCGGCAACGGCTGTTTTCAGGTGACGGTGAACTACGGTTTCAAGGACGAAGTCGATCTTCCCGCCGCGCTCGAAAAGTGCCGTGGCGCGGGCCTCAAGTTCGACCGCGCGACGATCTCCTACTTCATGTCGCGCGCGACCGTGGTGCCGACACCCGGCACCGGCATGGCGTTATGGCGCGAACGGCTCTTCGCGATCATGCTGCACAATGTGGGCAACGTCGCCGCTTATTTGCGATTACCGGCCGATCGCGTGATCGAACTGGGCGCGCGCGTCGAGATATGACGGCGCAAATAGGCTGATACGCGTGCATTCCACGCAAGCAGGCGGCAAAAAATCGAGCAAGACTCACGATAAGAAATGCGGCACACAGGAGAACCCATGACCGCCAGCAGCACGACGACCCGCCATCCGTTTCCATCGACTGCACGACTCGTCGAGCGCGGCAAGATCGTATCCGCGCGCGAGGCCGTGCGCCTGATCCGCTCGGGCGACACGATCGCGACGAGCGGTTTCGTCGGCATCGGCTTTGCAGAGGAAGTGGCGATCGCGCTGGAAGAACGCTTCGTGGAAGGCAGCGATCCCATCGCGGATCTCACGCTCGTCTATGCAGCAGGACAAGGCGATGGCCGTAGCAAGGGTCTTAACCATCTGGCGCGTGAAGGCCTCGTCAAACGCGTGATAGGCGGTCATTGGGGACTCGTGCCGGGCTTGCAGAAGATGGCGATCGAGAACCGCATCGAAGCCTATAACTTGCCGCAAGGCGTGATTTCGCAACTCTTTCGCGATATCGCCGCGCATCGGCCCGGACAGCTCTCGACGGTCGGACTCGGCACTTTCGTCGATCCACGAAACGGCGGCGGCAAGCTCAATGCGCGCACGACGGAAGATCTCGTGCGGCTCATGCCGATCGATGGCACAGATTATCTGTACTACAAAACGTTTCCGATCGATGTCGCGATCGTGCGCGGCACCACCGCCGATCTCAACGGCAATGTCACGATGGAAAAGGAAGCGCTGACGCTCGAAGCCTTGTCCATCGCGATGGCCGCGCGCAACTCGGGCGGCATCGTGATCGCGCAGGTCGAGCGGCTCGCGGAATCGAACACGCTCAATTCGCGTCAGGTAAAGATTCCCGGCGTGATGGTCGATTGCGTCGTGCTCGCGAAACCCGACAATCACTGGCAGACCTTCGGCGAGCAGTACAGCGCGGCATTTTCGAGCGAGCTGCGTGTGGCCGCGAGTTCTGTGGCGCCGATGTCGCTCACCGAACGCAAGATCATCGCGCGGCGCGCGGCCTTCGAACTGATGGCTAACAGCGTCGTGAATCTCGGCATCGGCATGCCGGAGGGCATTGCGAGCGTCGCGAACGAGGAGCAGGTGATCGACCTCTTCACGATGACGACGGAGCCGGGCGTGATCGGCGGCATTCCGGCGGGCGGGCTCAACTTCGGCGCGGCGACGAACACGCAGGCGATCATCGATCAGCCGTATCAGTTCGATTTCTACGATGGCGGCGGACTCGATATCGCCTTTCTCGGTCTCGCGCAGGCGGACCGCGAGGGCAATCTCAACGTGAGCAAGTTCGGGCCGAAGCTCGCGGGTGCGGGCGGCTTCATCAACATCAGTCAGGCGGCGAAGAAGGTCGTGTTCGTCGGCACGTTCAACGCGGGCAAGCTGGATGTTGCAATCGTCGAAGGCAAGCTTCAGATTCGCCGTGAAGGCGATTGCCGCAAGTTCGTCGATACAGTCGAGCATCGCACGTTCAGCGGACGTTATGCGGCCGAGCGCGGGCAGACCGTGGTCTATATCACCGAGCGCTGCGTGTTCGAACTCACCGATAGAGGACTCGCGCTGACGGAAGTGGCGCCGGGTATCGATATCGAACGGGACATCATCGCGCAGATGGGCTTCACTCCGATCATGGACACGCCGCCGCGTCTCATGGACGAACGCATCTTCCGCGACGCACCGATGGGTCTGCGCGACATCCTGCTGCGGCTCGATCTGTCGGAGCGCTTCAGCTACGACCCGGAAAAGAATCTCTTCTTCATCAACTTCGAAGGACACGAAGTGAAGAGCCTGAGCGATGTCGAAGCCATACGCCGCGAAGTCGAAAAGCAACTGTCGGGCGTGGAGACGAAGCCGCATGCGATCGTGAATTACGATAACTTTTCGATTCGCCCCGACATGCTCGACGCCTATTCGGAAATGGTCACGAAGCTCGTCAATGGCCATTACGATCGCGTGACGCGCTATACGACGAGCAGCTTCCTGCGTCTGAAACTCGGCGACGCATTGAAGCGTCGCGGCGTCGCGCCGTATATCTACGAGAGTCCGGAAGAAGCGCGCGAACACGAGGCGAAACGCGCGTCGGAATGAAGAAGGGGCCGCTTATAAAAGCGGCCTTTTGCTGTCATCCGCGCGCGGTGCTGCCCGGCGCGGTCTCGCGTTGATTGCGCAAGCGGCTATGACGAATGCCATAACCGAAGTAGATGACGATGCCGATCGCCATCCATACGATGAGCCGTATCCATGTATCGGCGGGTAGGCCCGACATCAGAAAGAGCGAGGACAGCGCCCCGAGCGGCGCGACGACATAGACCGCCGGCGTCTTGAATGCGCGTTCGAGATTCGGCTGCGTGATGCGCAGCACCAGCACGCCGATGCATACGACCATGAACGCGAACAAGGTGCCGATGCTCACGAGTTCGCCGACAAGCCCGATCGGCAGCAGTCCCGCAAGCACCATCACGATGAGACCGGTGATGACCGTCGTGATGTACGGCGTATGAAAGCGCGGATGAATCTTCGATGCGAACTGCGGCAAGAGTCCGTCTCTCGCCATCGAATAGAAGATGCGCGGTTGCGACAGCAACAACACGAGAATCACCGACGTCAGGCCGAAGATCGCGCCCAGCTTCACGATGGGCGAAAGCCAGCGCATGCCGATCGCATCGACGCCGACGGCGATCGGGTCCGACACGTTCAGCTTGTCGTACGACACGATGCCCGTCAGCACATAGGACACGAGCACATAGAGAATCGTGCAGATCGTGAGGGAACCTAACAGGCCGATCGGCATGTCGCGTCTCGGATTGCGCGTTTCCTGCGCGACGCACGATACCGAATCGAAACCGATATACGCGAAGAACACGACCGCCGCGCCGCGCAGCACGCCGCTCATGCCGAACACGCCCGACTCGCCGGTATTCGGCGGAATGAAGGCGCCCGACGGGTTCTGCGCGGTGACCCAGTGGCTCTTATCGACATAAGCGATGCCCGCCGCGATGAACGCCAGCACGATCATCACCTTGATGATGACGATGAAGCTGTTCACGCGCGCCGACTCGCGTATGCCGACGACGAGCAGCATCGTGATGAGCCCGACGATCACCATCGCGGGCACGTTGAGGATCGCGCCTGCGTGACTCCAGCCATGACCGGGATCGTAAGCGAAGGGCGCTTTGGCGAGCTGCTCGGGTATGTCGATGCCGAGCGAATGCAGAAAGCTCACGACATAGCCGGACCAGCCGATCGCGACCGTTGTCGCACCGACCGCGTATTCGAGTATCAGATCCCAGCCGATGAGCCATGCGATCAGTTCGCCCATCGTCGCATAGGCGTACGTGTAGGCGCTGCCCGAGACCGGCACGGTGGATGCCATTTCTGCATAGCACAAGCCCGCGAGCGCGCACACGATCGCGCCCAGCACGAAGGAAATGATGATCGCGGGACCGGCATTGGTTGCAGCCGCGTGGCCGGTCAGCACGAAAATCCCCGCGCCGATGATGCAGCCAATGCCGAGCATCACGACATCGAGCGCGGTGAGCGAACGTTTCAGCGAATGGCCGCCGTGTTCCTGAAGCACTTCCTCGCTTTCGGCCGCTTCGCTTTGCAGCGCAGCGACAGACTTTCTTTGCATGACGGTCACGATCGCCTCCTGTGCGGCAACAGCGTGGCCGTGCCCCGTGGCGCGGCGAAGTCTGTCGCCCGTTCAAATGCGGGATGATCCGCATGCCTGCCGCTTCACACCTGCACGTTCGTTCTGACGTATTGCCGTTTTGTGATAGCAGATTTTGCCGAGGAATTCGAGCGCCGCGCGATGCGCAACATGTCCAACAGATCGATTACGCATAAGCTTATTCGCGGCGTGCGGGTGAGCAGCAGGAAGCGTGCCGCGACCCGTCGCTACGACCTGTGGCTGCGGCGTTTCGCGGCGCGGCGCAAGACCACACGGCACCCAAGGACATACCCCAACCGCTCGAGGCACTGGTGCGCCGCGCACTATAATCGGATTCGCAGTTGCGACTTTTAACCCGGAATCCGTTCCTTGTGTCGGGACGTTCACCGGACTTTCCTCACGTGGAGATTTGATATGGCTATACGCATTGGTGATGAAGCCCCCGATTTCACGGCAGAGACGACCGAGGGCACGATTCGCTTTCACGAGTGGATCGGCGACAAGTGGGCGATCCTGTTTTCGCATCCGAAGGACTTCACGCCGGTCTGCACCACCGAGCTGGGTTATATGGCCAAGCTCAAGCCCGAGTTCGACAAGCGCGGCACGAAGGTGATCGGCCTCTCGATCGATCCGGTGACGAATCACGCGCAGTGGGCGAAGGACATCGAAGAGACGCAGGGTACGGCGGTCAACTACCCGATGATCGGCGACGCGGATCTCAACGTCGCGAAGCTCTACGACATGATCCACCCGAACGCGAGCGGCGCGAGCCCGCGCACGGCGGTCGACAACGCCACGATTCGCGCGGTGTTCATCGTCGGTCCGGACAAGAAGGTGAAGGCCACGTTCACGTATCCGATGAGCGCGGGCCGCAACTTCGACGAAGTGCTGCGTCTGCTCGACGCATTGCAACTGAACGCGAAGCACACGGTCGCTACGCCGGTGAACTGGAAACCGGGCGACGACGTGATCATCCCGACGTCCGTGTCCGATGACGACGCGAAGAAGAAGTACCCCGACGGCTTCAAGACGCTGAAGCCTTATCTGCGCACGGTGGCGCAGCCGAAGTAACCCGGACGCCGCCTGAGCCTGAACACGCCGGCCCGCGCCATGCGGACCGGCGTTTTTCATGTCCGCTCAGTTGTGACCCGTGCGGCGCTCCGGCGATGTTTCGACTTCGCCCGGCCTGCGCAGCATCTTGTCCACTTCGCCTGCGTGCAATTCCTCGACCTGGATCATCTGCCGCGCATACTCTTCCAGCGCAACCGAGCGGTCCTCCACGAGCGTCAGCAGCTCGCGATAATGATCGAGCGCGACGTTTTCCGCCTGTAGCGATTCGCGCAGGATCGTTGCGATGTCGAAGGTGTGATTGTCGAGCAGCGGGCCGATTTCCAGCGACGGATACGCGCCGAGCGTCGTGATCCATTCGCCGGCCTGATGCGCGTGCATGAGGGATTCATCGGCCTGTGCGCGCAGCCACGACACGATGGGAATGCGTCCGAAGCCGTAGACGAGAAACGAATAGTGCGTGTAACGCACGACGCCCGCCAGTTCGGATTCGAGAATCTTGTTCAGGACGCCGACGACCTTTTCCTTTTCGAGCTCTGCCATTCCTGCCTCCGTTTTTTCAACGTCAGGCGCGCTCCGCGAGACGGAGTGGCCATGACTCCACGCATGCACAGGCATCACTCATTGTAGTCACGCGATCGGCGCATGCGAGGCGAAAACTGCGGCGTCGGGGCGCGCAAGATGCGCTCCCGGATGAGCCGGGAAGGCAATGCGGGCGGCCTCACGGCCGCGGCACCGGAATGCAGCGAAAAGCCGATTTCAGGCGATTTCTTCGATCCAGAGCGACGCCGTGCGCGAAAGCACCTGCGACATGGCCATGCGCGCGCCGTCGCCGTCGGCGGTTTCGATCGCGCGCACGAGCCTGCCGTAATCGCCGAGCTGCGAATCGGGCACGCGCGGCAGCGCATGCGGCTGATTGCGTAAGGCCGCCTTCATGGTGCGGATGCCCACGCGCACGACGCTGCCCATCTGCCGCAGCACTTCGTCGCCGCTTGCATCGACGATAGCGGCCTGCAGCGCCTCTTCCGCGGCGGACTGCAAGGGTTCGGAAGGGCTCGCATGCAGAAGCCGCTGATAAGCCGCATTGATGGCGATGCGCTGATGCCGGTTCGCACGCGTCGCGGCAAGCGCGGCGGCGGGCGGATCGACGAGCGCACGAAACTCCATCAGCCTGCGGATGCAATCGGGATCGTGCAGTGCACGCATGCGCCATTCGGCCACTTCAGGGTCCATGATGAGCCATTCCTTCGCAGGCTTGATGCGCGTGCCCGTCTTGGGGCGCACGTCGAGCATGCGGCGCGAGATGAGAATGCTCAAAGCCTCGCGCATGATGGTCCGGCTCACCCCGTGCTTCTTCGAAAGAATGACCTGTGGCGGAAGCACGTTGTCCTGGTATTCGCCGCTCACGATGCCCGCGACGAGTTGATTCACCACGCGCTTGACGAGCGATGCTTCATATCCATGATTCATGTTGTTGTTCTCGTGATAACGCCCACGCTTGCGGCTTCCCGCTACTCGGTTTCGAGCAGCGAAGCCAGCGCTTGTCTAAGTTCACGACGCCTCGGTGCGCCGCACGGTCGACCACTCGCGCGAAGCGTTTCCCCCCGGCACGTCGTGTATTTGGTCCCCAGATTCATCTACGCGATGCGGCCTCGGCCGCACACCCCGCAGCGGTCGGCATTGTTTGGACAGCCTCGTCGATCCGCTGAAGAAAGGGTATTGTGCGTGGCCGGTTTTAACAATATGGTGCACCGCGAATTCGACTGACTATCGTGCGTCCGCCCACAAATTTTGGTGCGCCGGAGCAACGGGCGAAATGCTGCGAATTCCGCAAGCGTTTGCGCAACATCCTTGACGCGAAGGATCGTGCCCATCCGTGTGTTACCTTTTCGAGCCATAGCAAACACATCGCAACGAGGAGAAGCGAAACATGAAAGTCGCCGTCATGGGTGCGGGCGCCGTCGGTTGTTATTACGGCGGCATGCTCGCGCGCGCGGGTCACGAGGTCGTGCTGATCGCGCGGCCGCAGCATGTCGAGGCGATCGGGCGCGACGGCTTGCGGCTCGACACGCAGCATTTCGACGAGCATGTGCGCGTGGCCGCGAGCACCGATGCGAGCGCGGCCAAAGATGCGCAACTCGTGCTCTTCTGCGTGAAGTCCACCGACACCGACAGCGCGGCCAACGCACTCGCGCCCCATCTCGATCACGATGCGCTTTTGCTCTCGCTGCAAAACGGCGTCGAGAATGCGGAGCGCCTGCGCGAACTGTTGCCGCAGGAAGCGGCGGCTGCGGTCGTGTATGTCGCGGCGGAAATGGCCGGGCCGGGACACGTGAAGCACAACGGTCGCGGCGAACTCGTGATCGAGCCATCGACGAAGAGCGAAGAGGTCGCGCGCGAGTTCGTGGCGGCGGGCGTCCCGACCGAGATCTCCGGCAACGTGCGCGGCGCGCTATGGGCGAAGCTCGTGCTGAATTGCGCCTACAACGCGCTGTCCGCGATCACGCGACTGCCTTACGGGAAACTTGTGCAAGGCGAGGGCATCACGCGGACGATGCGCGATATCGTCGATGAATGCGTCGCTGTCGCGAAAGCCGACAAGGTGACCATTCCCGGCGATGTCGATGCCGCCGTGCGCCGCATCGCGGAGACGATGCCGAACCAATACTCGTCGACGGCGCAGGATCTCGCGCGCGGCAAAACGAGCGAGATCGATCACCTGAACGGGTTGATCGTGCGGCGTGGCGAAGCGCTCGGCGTGCCGACGCCGGCGAATCGCGTGCTGCACGCGCTCGTCAAGGCGATCGAGGGGAAGGCTTCGCAGGGCGCGATCAAGTGACGGACGAAGGTAAGGGCGGGCACGGGCGATGCTGAATTATGGAGCACACACAGAAAACACCGTGCGTAGCCCAACATACCGGAGGGATCACCATGAAATCGTTCGTCAAAGCCGTGGCCGTCGTCGCCGTAGTGGTGGCGCCGGCACTCTCGTTCGCGCAAGCCGATTCGTCGACCACGCGCGCCCAGGTGAAGCAGGATCTGCGTCAGGTCGAGGCCGCAGGCTACGATCCGTCGCGCTCGGATCAGACTTCCTATCCGTCGGATATCCAGGCCGCAGAGAGCCGCGCATCGCGTCAGGGCAATGCCTCTCACGCCGACATGAACTCGTACGGCGGGGCGAGTGCAGGCCGGTCGGCTTCAGGCATGCGCATGATGCCCCCGCTGGACAACGACGGCACGAAGCCTGTCTATTTCGGCCGTTGATGCCGTCCGGGCCGGGTTGAGCGTGATTGATGCAACGGCGTTACTATCGGCTCTTCCGTTCGCTTTAATGCGTTCTTTCGCAGGAAGAGACTCATGGATAAAGCCGTCAAGATGCCCGGCCCCGATCACCCGATCACGATCGAGCGCAGTCCGTTGCGCGTGATCGTGAAAGCGGGCGGGCGTATGATCGTGGATACGACCGCTGCGCTTTCATTGCGCGAAGCCTCGTATCCAGAGGTGCTATATGTGCCGCGCAAGGACGTGGACATGACGCAACTCGAACGCACCGCGCACACGACTTATTGCCCTTACAAAGGCGAATGCAGCTACTACAGCATTCCGTCAGGTGGACAAAAAGCGGCCAACGCCGTGTGGACCTATGAGGCGCCATATGAAGCCGTTGCGTCGATAAAGGACCATCTCGCGTTTTATCGCGATCGCGTGGATTCGTTCGAGACCAGCGACGCGTGATCTTTATCTTCAATCGACAAACGTTCTGGCGCGGTGCTTGAGCATCGCGCTGAAATCGTCGAGCCAGCCGAGCGAAAGACGCCAGCTTTGCCAGTAGAGATCGACGTCGAAGCGCGAACCTGGCGATACCTCCACGAGTTCGCCGCTTTCGAGTTGCTGCGCGACGAGCGGTTGCGGACACATTCCCCATGCAAGTCCGGACGTGCAGGCACGCAAGAAGCCTTCGCCATGCGGCACCACATGCGCGGGCGGCTCGAACTCGGTTCGGCTTACGCGCTTGATGAAGCGTTTCTGCAATTCATCTTTCTCGTTGAAATTGACGCAGGGCGCGCGGCGTAACGCGCCGCGGGTAAGGCCGTCGGCGAAATATCGCGCGAAGTAGGCAGGCGAGCACACCGCGCGATATCGCATGCGTCCGAGCTTCGTCGAGCGCCAGCCCGACACCGGCTCGGCTTGCGTGGTGATCGCGCCTTGCACGTCGCCTGCGCGAATGCGTTGCGCGGTGTGATCCTGATCGTCGACGACGAGATCGAGCAGCAGTTCACGTTCGATGCAGAATGCCGCCACGGCGTCGATGAACCATGTGCTCATGCTGTCGTCGTTCACGGCGATGCGCAGCTTCGCGCGCCGCTCCCCCTGCGTGCCCGGCAAGCTCGGCATGCGCCCGCCCAGTTCTGCCTCCAGCAGTTGCACACGTTCGGTGTGGCGGCACAGCAGCGCGCCCGATGCCGTGGCCTCGCAAGGCTGGCCGCGTTTGACGAGCAGGCTGCCCACGCGCTCTTCCAGAAGCTTCACGCGTTGCGAAACCGCCGATGGCGTGACGTTGAGTTCGCGCGCGGCACGCTCGAAAGAACCGGTGCGCACGACGGCGAGCAACGCGTCGAGCAGAGCATAGTCGAGCATTAGCGTTCCTTAATCGAAATTAGAAAGTTTAGCTGTTCGATTCTGCGTATGTAACGCAGACTAAGGCCTTCTCCGATCCCGATCAAGCGACGCCATGCAGCCGAATCCCTTCAAGCTCGAACGCTATTTCGCCAAGCACGAATTCACCGCGCGCCATCTGCTGTGCAGTTCCGATCCCGAGTCGATGTCGATCGGCGAATTGCTTGCGTACGAACCCAATGCGATGGATGGATTGCGCGAAACCTGGCTCGGTTACACCGAATATCCGGGCGCGCCCGCGCTGCGACGCGAACTGGCCACGCTGTACGAGACCATCGGCGCGGACGACATCATCGTGCATACGGGCGCGCAGGAAGCGATCTATTCGTTCGTGCACACGATGCTCGCGCCGGGCGATCACGCGATCGTGCATACGCCGGGCTATCAGTCGCATTACGCGGTGGCCGAAGCGATGGGTGTGAACGTGTCGCCGTGGAAAGCACGTGAGGAAGCGGGCTGGGCGCTCGATCCGGACGAACTCGAAACGCTCGTCACGCCGGAGACGCGCGCGCTCGTCATCTGCGCGCCGCACAACCCGACCGGTTATCTGCCGTCGCGTGACGTGTTCGATGCGATCGTCGCCTTCGCGCGCAGACACGGATTATGGCTGTTCAGCGACGAGGTGTATCGCGGTCTGGAGCACGATCCCGCCGATCGTCTGCCCGCTGCCTGCGATGTGTACGAACGCGCCGTTTCGCTGGGCGCGCTCTCGAAGACGCACGGACTCGCGGGCCTGCGCGTCGGCTGGATCGCCACGCAAAGCGCCGAAGTGCTCGAACGCATGAGCACGTTCAAAGACTATCTGACCATCAGCAACAGCGCGCCGAGCGAGTATCTGTCGACGATCGCGGTGCGCCACACCGATGCGCTCATCGAACGCAATGTCTCTATCGTGCGTGCGAATCTGCGCGTGCTGGACGCGTTCTTCGCGCGTCACGCGGATCGTTTCGAATGGCATCGTCCGCGCGCGGGCACAATCGGCTTCGTACGCCTGAAGCACGAAAGCGCCGAACAGTTCTGCGCCGAACTGCTCGAACGCACGGGCGTGCTGCTGCTGCCGTCGACGCTCATCGATCACGGCGATGCGCACGTCCGCCTCGGCTTCGGTCGTCGCAACATGCCCGATGTGCTCGCGATCCTCGATGCCTATTTGGACGCCACCGTCACGAGCACCGCATCCTGACGATACGCATCCGGAAACATCTGTTTGAGGTTCGCCACCTTGGGCAGATCGTTGATCGCGATATACGGACTTTCCGGATGCTCCGTCAGATAGTTCTGGTGATAGCCTTCGGCCGGATAGAAACCCTTGTAGTCCTCGATCTTCGTGACGATCTTGCCACGATACACATGCGCCTTGTCGAGCTGCGCGATATACGCATTGACGATATCGCGCTGCGCCGCGTTCGTCGGAAAGACGGCCGAGCGGTACTGCGTGCCGTGATCGGGGCCTTGATAGTTCAACTCGGTCGGATCATGCGCGACCGAGAAGAATATCTGCAGCAGCCTGCCGTACGAGACCTGCGCCGGGTCATACGTGATGCGCACCGATTCCGCGTGACCCGTGTCGCCTTCGCTTACGCGGTCGTACTGCGCGGTGTTCGCCGCGCCGCCCGTATAACCCGACATCACTTCCTTCACGCCGCGCACGTGCTGAAACACGCCTTGCACGCCCCAGAAGCAGCCGCCTGAAAACACGGCTGTTTCCGTATGCACGGCGCCTGCGGTTTCGTCGTGCGCGGGCGGCGGAATCTTCACGGCGGCCTCGCTCGAATGCGCGACGCGCTGCAAAGCGAACGCGCCGGCGAACAGAATGGCCACGCTCGCGGCCTTGAATGTCATGCTGGTGGTCTTGAACATCTCTGCTCCTCAAGAAGTCTCGTTCAACCGAACGTGAATGCGTACGCTTCGACGCCAGGGTCGAGAAATTCGATCGTGAATGTGCGATCCGCGACGGGGCCCGTTTGCCGCACGAGCTGATAGAGGCGCTGCTCGGTCACGGTACCACTTCCGTCCGCCTGAATGTCGCTGCCATGCGATGCGCCCGGCGCCGCACCATCGATGCTCACGCGAAAGCGCACCGGCTTGCCGTCCTTCGTCGGCCCGAGCACGAGATGCAGATCGCGCGCATGAAAGCGATACACGATGCGGCCGGTCGTGCCTTCGAGCGTCGCGTGCTCCGCGCCGACTTTCCACGCGCCCGCGAGCGCCCAGTCGTTGACGTCGAGTGCGTTGGGCGCGGCATAGTCGTGAATGCGATCAGGCGTTTCGCCGCCCGGCGACATGAACTGCTCCGCGCGCTCATAGCCGATATAGGTTTCGGGCGAGCGCATGTCCGCGTTATCGGCTTGCATCATCGCGCCCTGGCCGATGTCGTCGTCACTCCTCTTCGCGCTCATCGCTACATCAGGCGCCGTGCCATGACCGGCTTCGGCGAGCAGTTCCTGAATCACGTGCTCGGAGTGCGCATAATCGCCTTCGCCGAAATGGTGATAGCGGATATTGCCTTTTGCATCGATGAAATAATGCGCCGGCCAGTACTGGTTATTCAGCGCGCGCCAGATCGCGAAGTTATTGTCGATCGCGACGGGATAGTCGATGCCGAGATCGTGTACAGCCTTCTTCACGTTGTCGACGTTGCGCTCGAAAGCGAACTCAGGCGCATGCACGCCGATCACGACAAGCCCCTGATCGCGATACTTCTGCGCCCAGGTCTTCACATACGGCAGCGTGCGCAAGCAATTGATGCACGAGTAAGTCCATACATCGACGAGTACGACCTTGCCACGCAACGCTTCCTTCGTGAGCGGCGGCGAGTTGATCCATTGCACGGCGCCATCGAGCGGCGGCAACGTGCCTTCCACCGGCAGCGGCGCAGGATTCGACGACTTCGGCGGCTCGGTGCTCGTGCGCATCATCGTGGGTCCGCTGTTGCTGGTGTTCGCGGACATCATCATCGCGCCATTGCTCTTGTTCGAGAGCTTGTCGACGAGTTGCTGCTCGAAGCCCGACGTCGCGACCGTCGATACTCGGGCGAGCACGCCGGTATCGAGCCCGAGTGCGACCGCGACGACGCCGAGCAGCATCGCCGCGCCGATGCCGCGCCGCACCCATTCGCCCGCGCCGAGCGAGCGCTTCATCGCGGCGAACACGCGTCCGCCGATCAGCAACGCAACCGCGAGCGACGTCGCCGCGCCGGCCGCATAGGCGAGCAACAATAGCGTGGTACCGGCGCTTGCGCCGTTGAGTGCTGCGCCCGTCAACACGAGTCCGAGGATGGGGCCTGCACAAGGCGCCCACAGCAGTCCCGTCGCAATGCCCAGCACGAACGATCCGCCGAACGTCGGCTTGCCATCGCCGCGTTGCGCAAACGCGGTGAGACGATTGCCCGCGCTCACGAGCGGATGCATCATGCGCTCGGCGAAACCCGGCAAAAGCAACGTAAGGCCGAATATCGCGAGCAGGACGATGGCCGCCCATCGGCCGTATTGATTGGCCTGCGTGACCCAGCCACCGCCGATAGCCGCGAGCGACGCGACCGCGGCGAAGGTCAGACCCATGCCCGCCAGCAAGGGCAGGCCGCTCTTGACGAACGGCTGGTCCGCGCGCGAGAACACGAAAGGGAGCACCGGAAGGATGCACGGACTGAGAATCGTCAGCGCGCCGCCGAGATAGGCAAGTACGATGAGCAGCATGATGATGTCGGGTCGAGGTTGATCAAAAGGTGCGCGCGATTCACGCAGCGCCCGGCGTGAAATTCATCGCAACGCCGTTCATGCAGTAGCGCAGTCCGGTGGGTTTCGGACCATCGTCGAAGACGTGGCCCAGATGTCCGCCGCAACGCCGGCAATGCACTTCCGTGCGCTCGATGCCGAACGAACCGTCGATGCGCGTCGAGACCGCGTGATCGAGCGGCGCCCAGAAGCTCGGCCAGCCCGTGTGGCTATCGAACTTGGTGCGCGATGAGAACAACGCCAGCTTGCAGCCCGCGCAACTAAACGTGCCCATGCGATGCTCGTCGTTGAGCGGGCTCGTATAAGGGCGTTCGGTGCCTTCGCGGCGCAGCACGTCGTATTGGACCGGATTGAGCAGGCGACGCCATTCATCGTCGCTATGCACGATTTCGAAGCGTTCCTGCGATGACGATTGCGGCTCCGTACCCGCCGCGAGCGCGCGCAGGCGCCCGCCCAGGGCGAACGCGGCGGCGGCTGCGGCGGTGCCCGTCAGAAGAAAGCGGCGGCGGGTTTGCATGATGCGTTCCTCGTTTTCGAGTGGTGTAGCGGCATCGTATTCGCGCGCGCATCCCCGAGTCCTCACCGAAAGTTAAATTAAATGTGATACTTGGCCGCGCGCTTTTCTGCACAATGGCACAGGCGCCCGTGCTTTCTTCTGCGGATTGGGCGCGCATGTTTTTCTTTGTGCCGATGACATTCATGGATCATCCGAAACGCATTCTGATCGTCGAAGACGACATGCATATCGCCGATGTGCTGAGTCTCAATCTGCGCGACGAGCGCTACGAAGTCGTGCACAGCGCCGACGGCGCCGAAGGGTTGCGCCTGCTGGAGCAGGGCGGCTGGGATGCGCTGATACTCGATCTGATGCTGCCCGGCGTCGATGGCCTCGAGATCTGCCGCCGCGCGCGCGCCATGACGCGCTATACGCCGATCATCATCACGAGTGCGCGTTCCAGCGAGGTGCACCGCATACTCGGGCTTGAACTGGGCGCGGACGACTATCTCGCGAAGCCCTTTTCCGTGCTCGAACTCGTCGCGCGCGTAAAGGCGCTGCTGCGCCGCGTCGATGCAGTCGCGAAGGACTCGCGGATCGACGCGGGGCGCATCGAAGTGGCGGGCATCGCGATCGATCCGCTCGCGCGCGAAGCATGGGTCGATGGCGCGCGCATCGAACTCACGCCGCGCGAATTCGATCTGCTGTATCACTTCGCGCGTCATCCGGGCAAAGTGTTCTCGCGCATGGATCTGCTCAATGCCGTGTGGGGTTATCGGCATGAAGGTTATGAGCACACCGTCAACACGCATATCAACCGGCTGCGCGCGAAAGTAGAGAAGGATGCCGCCGATCCGAAGCGCGTTCTTACCGTATGGGGTCACGGCTATAAGCTCGCGCTGCAATCGCCGGAAGGCAAGGATGGCGCGCCGTGAAGCTCACCTTGTCACAACGGCTCTTCGCGGTGTTCTGCGTGCTGCTGCTCGCATGCTGCGGTGCATCGGCATGGCTGCAGATCCGCGCAAGCGACCTGCGCGAGAAGGAGGTCATACAAAGCCTCTCGCGCGGGCTCGCGGCGCATATCGCGCGTGATGGCGCGCTCGCCGATGCGAACGATATCAACGCGCCCGCCGTGCGCCGGCTCTTCAGCCAGTTGATGGTGGTGAACCCGAGCGTCGAAGTCTATCTGCTCGACAACACGGGACGCGTGCGCGCCGACGATGCGCCGCCTGGACATCTGAAGCGCGATCACGTCGATCTTGCGCCGGTGCGCCAGTTTCTTGACGGCGCGCCGTTGCCCATTCTCGGCGACGATCCGCGCAGCGACGACAAGCGCAAGGTCTTCAGCGCCGCGCCGCTCGCCGCGCCCGGCAAGCCACCGTTCGGCTATGTGTACATCGTGCTGCTCGGCGAGGAGCACGATGCACTCGCCGCGAAGGCATCGGCGAGCGCGGTGTTGCGCACCACGCTCGCATCGATGGGGCTCGTCACGTTGCTCGGGCTTGTTGCCGGCGTCTTCGCGTTCGGGCTCGTCACGCGGCCCTTGCGCCGGCTCGCCGAAGCCATGCGCAAGTTCGACGCGCGCGGCGTGCCGGCAGAACCGCCGACTCGTGCCGGAAGCGATACACCCGACGCGCGCGCGACCGAACACGACGAGATCGCGGTGCTCGAAAGCGCGTTCGCGCAGATGGCCGAGCGCATCGGTGAGCAGTGGCGCGCGCTCGGTCAGCAGGATCGCGAACGTCGCGAGATGGTGGCGAATATCTCGCACGATTTGCGCACGCCGCTTTCGTCGCTGCATGGCTATCTGGAGACGCTCTCGCTCAAATCCGACACGCTGCCCGATACGGACCGGCGTCGCTATCTGTCGATCGCGCTTGCGCAGAGTGCAAAGGTGGGCCACCTCGCGCAGTCCTTGTTCGAACTCGCGAAGCTCGAACACGGCATGGTTGCGCCCGAAGCCGAGCCTTTTTCTCTGGCCGATCTCGTGCAGGACGTCTTCGAGAAATTCGAGCTGCCCGCGCAATCGCGAGGCGTGCGCCTGAATGCGCAGATCGCGCCGCGCCTGCCGAACGTAGTGGCGGACCTGGGCATGATCGAGCGTGTGCTGACGAATCTGCTCGACAACGCGATCCGTCATACGCCTGAGAAAGGCATTGTGGAAGTCACGCTGGCACTTGCCAGCGAGCAAACCGACAGAGTCGAAGTCACGATCAGCGATACGGGGCCGGGCATACCGCCCGCCATGCGACAAGCGCTTTTTCTGCGTCCGTTCGCATCGGGCAGCGCGCATCGCGGCGGGCTGGGACTTCTCATCGTTCAGCGCATGCTGCAATTGCACGGTAGCCAGATTCGCCTGATCGATACGCAGGGCACAGGTACTACGTTTCGATTCGACTTGCCCGCCGCCATTGCGCAGGCCGGCAATGGCGCGCAGCACGCGCGCGGCTACCGTGAATAAAAAAAAGCCCGGCATTCCTGCCGGGCTGAATGGGATGGTCGTCGCCTGCGCCTGATCGCGCTGTTGGGATGCGCTTGAGACGTTGCCCGGTCAGACCATCCGCGTGGACGTTCGAATGAAAGCCAATAAGCGACAAACTGGCAGGAGCGGCATTGAGCCGTCATCCTGTCTGTCTATGATGACGTTTTAGTCTCTCAGGCTTAAAACAATCTTAAGGACCGGCTCGCGCATGATGCGGCACGCGCAACCGAGCCAGAACGGGCGAATCTTCGCGCATTCCGTTTAGCGTCATTGCTTAAGCACATTTAGTCGCTTCTTTAGCGCTTGCTTATCATTTGCATCGAACAAAGCGATGATGATAAGGCGGTTCATCCGCCGTGGAAAAATATGCCGAATGACAGCGGCGTGAAAGCGGCGGCACGTCACCGAGTGGAAACTTTTCTTGGTTTCCAGCAATATGTTTGCTAGCATGTAATCGAGTCACAGTCGCCGCTTTACGTTTCAGTCTAAAGAGTCGGCACCGTGGCGTGGCATTCAAACGGACCCTTCGAGGTCGATAATAAACGAAAGCGCACGCACGTCGCGCTTCGCGCTGCATCGCTCGTATCAAGTGTATTTCGCAAGTCATCGCTGCGCTGGCCGCGGTGTAGCTTCGTGCGTCATGTCGCCGGGGCATCGTGCAAGATGCGATAAGCATAGACGTTTTACGCATTTCGTGTTCTTCGCTATTCGCGCTCTTTCTTTCGGCGCGGGAAATACAAATACGTGATTTTCATAAAACCAGTTCAGCCCAGTCTTTGAAGATAGTTCGCTTTAGCGTAGCTGCTTTGCGTGATAGCTTTTAAAGATGCGAGCAAATCGACGTAGCGCCGCGGCGCGCGTCGCGCATAACGCTGGCGTTGCAGGTGATTTCTTTATTGCACCGGTTTCCGTCGTCGATCTTCGAATGACGGTGGGATTGTCACACGCATATGATCCGCGCACCATGCGGGAGGAAACGTGGAAACGGAACTCAGTCAACGGCTTGCGAAAGCAATATGGCGATGTGCGTCACACGGGCAGGTGCTGACCTACCAGCGCTTTCATGCATTATGTGACAAGGGTGTGCCGCTTCCCGAGCGCTATGCCGCACTCGAATCCGCGATCAAGACACTCGGCGACGTGCGCGATATCGACTACGGCGTGCTCATGGCGCTCGACAGCGGCTTGCCCGGCGCGGAGTTTTTCCAGCGCTACTTGCGGCATCGGCATGGTGAATACGTGATGCAGATGGGCGATCCGAAATATCATCGTCAGACACTTGCACGCAAGCGCACGCTCGTCCAGCGCGAGCGGGACCGCGTGTATGCCCATGCACGCATGCTCGAAGAGCAAAGGGCGCAACAGGCAGCGTAATACAGGCCCGGGCTCTAAGCTTCGTTCGCTTCGTCGAGCCCAGCCTTTGCAAGCACCCAGGCACAGAAGCATTTCACTTTCTCGACATCGCGTTCATTCTCGCGATAGCAGAGAAAGTGCGTCTCCCTCGCGAGCGGCGCGAATACACCCGCGCCCAGCTCGATCAGATCACCGCGCGCAAGCTCACGCTCCGCAAGGCGCGTCGTTTCCAGCGCGACGCCCATGCCATCCACTGCCGCCGATATCGCGAGCGCCGCCCGGTCGAATGAAGGGCGCGGCCCGCGCGGCATTTCGAGTCCGTTGAGCGCGAACCAGCCGGGCCACGTCACGCGGCTCAATTGGGAGTCGATCAGGGTCATGTGCCCGATCTGATCCGATGCCGGTACACCTTTTTGCAACAGCAACGGCGAACACATCGGGATGATGCGCTCCATACCCAATGCTCGCGACACGACGCCCGGACGATCATGCGCGAATCCATATGAAATGGCGACATCGACTTCGCGCGCGCGTGCAAGGTCGGCAGGCTCGGCATCCGATGACAGACGTATCGTCACGTTCGGATGCGCCTGCATGAATTCGGGCAGACGCGGCCCGAGCCATTTCGCGGCGAAGCTCGGCGCACAGTGCACCGCAAGCACTTGTGCAAGCGGATCGAGCGTGACCTCGGCGCAGGCGGCCTCGATTACATCGAACACGCGGCCCAGGCTCTCGTGCAGGCGCCGGCCTTCGGAAGTCGTCTCCACGCGCCGGTTGCGCCGATGAAAGAGCGGTCTGCCGAAATACTGTTCGAGCTCCTTGACTTGATGACTGATCGCCGATTGCGTGAGGTGAAGCTCGCTGGCGGCGAGCGTGAAGCTCTCGAGACGCGCAGCCGCTTCGAATGCGCGTAGGAGTACGAAGTTTGGGATGCGCCTCATGGAAACACCTTATGCATGAACGCCTGTCATGGTTGGATGAACAAGCATCGTTTGTCTTTCTCGTTTGAGGTGACGAACATGTGAGCGATCACGATGCATGACATAACCAGGAGACAGAGCATGAGTTCCCACAGTCCGGTCGCTTATCTGGCAGGCGATGAATCGTCCACGTATGCGAAGGTCACATGGCGTCTGTTGCCATTTCTCTTCGTGTGCTATCTCTGCGCGTATCTCGATCGCATCAACGTGAGCTTTGCGAAGCTGCAGATGCTCAACGATCTTCACTTCAGCGAAGCCGTCTATGGCGCGGGTGCGGGCGTGTTCTTCATCGGCTATCTCCTGTTCGAGGTGCCGAGCAATCTCATTCTGCTTCGCGTCGGCGCGCGGCGCTGGATCGCCCGCATCATGGTGACATGGGGCATCATCTCCGCAGGCATGATGTTCGTCACCACACCGACGAGCTTTTACATCATGCGTTTCATGCTCGGCGTGGCCGAAGCGGGCTTCATTCCCGCGATCCTGCTGTATCTCACATACTGGTTTCCCGCGTCGCGCAGAAGCAAGGTCACCGCGCTCTTCATGACCGGCATTCCGATGTCGGGCGTCATCGGCGGGCCGCTCTCGGGATGGATCATGACGCATATGAACGGCGCGCACGGAATCGCAGGCTGGCAATGGCTCTTTCTGCTCGAAGGTATTCCGACGGCAATCTTCGGCGCAATCGCTTACTTCTATCTCGACGATAAAGTCGCCGACGCGAAGTGGCTCAATGATTCGCAGAAGGCCATGCTCGAAGCCAATCTGCTCGACGAAAAGCCCACGCATGCGCTGCATTCCGTGAAGGACGGCTTGCTGCACCCGAAGGTGCTGCTGCTTTCCGTAACTTACTTCTTCTTCACGATGGGCCTCTACGGCGTGAGTTTCTGGCTGCCGACGCTCGTGAAGGCGAGCGGCGTGACTGATCCGCTCGATATAGGCCTGCTTTCGGCCATTCCCTATGCGGCGGGCGCGATCGCGATGCTCGCGGTCAGCCACAGCTCGGACAAGCATGGCGAACGGCGCTGGCATCTGGCGGGCGCGGGTTTCGTCGGCGCGATCGGCCTGTATCTGAGCGTGGTCTATGCGCACTCGACGCTCTTCGGCATGATCGGACTCACGCTCGCGACGATGGGCGTCGTCACGACCATCTCGCAGTTCTGGGTTCTGCCGCCCGCGATTCTCAGCGGCGGTGCGGCCGCCGCGGGTCTCGCACTCGCGAACTCCGTGGGCAGCATCTCGGGCGTCGTGAGTCCGTGGCTCATCGGCGTGATCCAGACGCATTCTGGCTCGACGGGCAGCGGCGTGCTGGGCCTCGCAGCAAGTTGCGTGATCGGCAGCCTGCTCGTGTTCGCGGTGCCCGCCGCGCTCGTGAACAGCCGCCGACGTGCCGATTGACGACCAGGCGTCGCGCGAGGTGGCAGATGTCACGTCGCTTCCGATTCGCGATCGCGCTGTTCGTTCAGCACGAGGCCGAGACGTTCGACGAGATTCTTGCGCGCGTTGGCCGTGTGCAGATCGGTGAGTTCCGCGGCGCGCCGGCCGTCGCCTTCGGCGATGGCGGCCGCGATTGCGGCATGTTCGTCCCAGATCGACTTGCGTTGTCCCGATGCCTGAAGCACGGCGCCCATCACGCGGCGCAGATGAACCCAGTGCATCTGCGCGGTCTCGGCGATCAACGGATTGCCCGAGGCCGTATAGATTGCGTGATGGAAGGCCATGTCGGCATCGATCATCGCTTTGACGTCATCGCTCTTCGACACGCGTCTGCCATTCGCGATGATCGTCTTATCGATCTTCGCGCCACGTTCGGCGGCGAGCCGCGCCGCGAGTGAATCAAGTGCGCCGCGAATTTCATAAAGATGGCTGATCCACGCAGGATCGAGCGGGGTGACGAGCAGGCCGCGACCCGGCGCATCGACCACGAGTCCGTCCTTCTTGAGAAGGCGCAGCGCTTGCAGAACGGGCGAGCGCGAAACCGCAAGCTGTTCCGCGATCTCTTCCTGCGTAATGCGTGTTCCCGGCGCGAGCGAACCGGAACTGATGGCGTCGAGCAGCACCTTGTAGACCTCGTCCACATAGTCGGTGCGAGCCTGAAGCTTGAGAAGTTTGGCGGGCATGATTTCGACCGGAATGTCTGGATACAGAATACGGCAAGAGTACAGCGCGCCCGCGCGGGCCGTCAACGCGAAGCTGTTCCGTGCCTGATCCGGCTCGCGTTTACCCATAGAGACAACGCCAGATTGCATCGCTAATCTTTGTATACAGAGTTCCGAGTTCAGTAACCAGAATTCTGTCCTCGGCATCACACCATCAAATCCCACTCGAAACAGGATTTCCCATGACCATCAAATCGGACAAGCTGGAAGGGCAGAAAAGCAGCGGTGGCGCAGCCGCGACGGTCAAGAAGCTCGTGCCCTACGGCGGCTATTACGTGAACAAGGTGCCTGGCCACGATCCGGAATTGACGGAAACCGGCCCGGGCACGCCGATGGGCGAATACATGCGCGCCTTCTGGCATCCGGTCTGCATGTCGATCGAACTGACCGACACGCCGCGCTTTCTGAAGATCCTCAGCGAGGAACTCGTCGTGTTTCGCGATGGCAGCGGGCGCGTCGGTCTGCTGCATGCGCATTGCGCGCATCGCGGTGCGTCGCTCGAATATGGCTCGATTCAGGAGCGCGGCATCATGTGCTGTTACCACGGCATGGTGTTCGACGTGGACGGCGCGTGCCTGCATGTGCCGTTTCCAAAAGGCGAAGAGAAAGAGGCTGAAAAGTACGCATGTTCCATTCGTCAGGGCGCATATAAGGCGGTCGAACGTCATGGCCTCGTATTCGCCTACATGGGACCGCCCGAAAACGAGCCGCCGTTTCCGGAATGGGAAGGCGATTACACCGTGATGCCCGGCGATGAACTCGTGCCCTACAGCAATTTTCAGCATTGCAACTGGCTGCAAGTGCAGGACAACGCCGCCGACAACTTTCATCCGACCGCATTGCACGCCGCAAAAAACGTAGTGAAAGGCCAATTCCAAGGCACGACCTTCGATGAAGTCGGCGCGGCGTCCATGGAAGTGGCGCCCGACATGCACTTTCAACCGGTGCAGCAAGGACGCAGTCTTGCGTGTGCGGGCGCGCGCCGTGTCAACAAGGATCGCCTCTTCGTGCGCGTGCAGCATCAGGTACTACCGAATCTGAGCCTGCATGCGTATACATCGGAAGATGGTTCGAAGAAGAAGCTCTTTTCGCGCTTCCATATCATTCGCTGGACGGTGCCTGTCGACGATGAGAACAGCAAGATGATCGGCTGGCGTGTGATGGGTCCGGGCATCGATACGCGCGGCATCGGCAAGAAAGAACTCGTGGGCTACGAGTCGATCGACTTCCTCGATGGTCAGGTCGCAATGCGCCGTCCCGAGCGCTTCGGCGCATACGGTATCGAGGACATCGTGCCGATTCCGCCGAATCATCGCGAGCGCGCCAACTACAAGCAGGCGCAATACGCGCCCGGCGATTACGAAGCGATCATCAGTCAGCGACCGATCGCCGTGCATTCGCTCGAGAATCCGACGAAGTTCGACGCGGGCGTGTTCCTGTTCCGCAAGATGCTGCGCGATGCATTGCGCGGCGCGAATCCGGCAGCATCGGCACACAACTTCGCGGAATGGTTTCGCGAAAACGCAGGCGCGCCGAATAGTTTTTGCTCGGGCAATGTATTCGAAATTCCGGAAGGCGAAACCGTCGAGGAAGAAGTGGTGCGACGTCGCAAGGTGACGAAGCAGATCGTCGCGATTCTCGCGGAAAGCGAGAAGTTCAAAGGCGAAGCGCGTGCTGCATTCGTGCGTGAGCGTTTCGAGGAACTCGAACACTCGATGAAGCAATAGGGCGGCCAATGCGAGGGCGCATTGCGTCCTCGCTAAAGCGGATCATCGATTCGAGGAATGTCGATCATGTCAACACAACCCATTTCAACCGAAACGCAGGGGCAGACTTTGAACCTGCTCGTGCGTCAGGTCCGGTTCGAAGGCCGGGGCATCAATTCATATGAACTCGTCGATCCTGACGGCGCGCAATTGCCGCCATTTTCAGCGGGCGCGCATATCGACATACATCTTGCGGGCGGCGTCGTGCGGCAGTATTCGATCAGCAATGCGCCGCGCGAACGACATCGCTATGTGATAGCCGTATTGCGCGATGAACGCGGGCGCGGCGGATCGAAAGCGCTTCACGAGCAATTGCGGGTGCAGGATATCGTGCGCGTGAGCCGGCCGCGTAACAACTTTCATCTCGTCGACGGTGCGCGCCGCGTGTTGCTGATCGCGGGCGGCATCGGCGTGACGCCATTAAAAGCGATGGCGCACGAACTCGACGATGCGGGCATCGACTATGAAATGCATTACTGCGCAAAAGATGCCCGGAGCGCCGCATTCGCCGACGAATTCGAGTCGATGCGCGCGAGCGGACGCCTGCATTTTCATTTCGATGGCGGCGATCCTTCTGCCGGACTCGATATTCGCGACTTGCTGAACGCGCCGGGTGAAGGCCAGCACGTCTATTACTGCGGCCCCGGTGGATTCATGAACGCATGCGCGGCCGCCGCGCAGCATTGGCCGCCAGGCACGGTGCACTTCGAGCATTTCAAGGCGCCTGAACGCAGCCCCGGCGAACACGCTGCCAACGATGCGAACGATAGCTTCATCGTGCGCATCGCGAGGACGGGGCAGGAAATCGAGGTGACGAAGGACGAGAGCATCGCCGAAGCATTGGCGGGAGCGGGCGTGGCGATGGAAACATCGTGTTGCGCGGGTTTGTGCGGGACGTGCAAGGTGCGCTATCTCGAGGGCGAGGTCGAGCACAACGACTGCATCATGAACGATGAAGAGAAGTCAGAATATCTGACCGCATGCGTGTCGCGCGCGACGAGCAAATTACTCGTACTGGATCTTTGATCGACGATGGAGTCTCCATAGATATAGAGGGGCAGATAAGGTGACTTGTCTGCCTTTTGTCCTTGTGCCGGCGAATGTCTCACATGGAAATGAGCGGTAGATAACACAGGCTATGCCTTATGCGCCAATAGCTAGTCTGATCGTACACATTCCCCGGATGAAGCGCGTTATACAGGAGGTGCTTAATATAATCGTCTCATAACCTCGCGATCCCGTATTCGACGGGACGTTGACGGCCGGACATGGCAAGGCAAGACTTCGTGTCATCGCTCTTCGCCTGCCACCAAAGACGAGGACGAAACGAAAATGAGACCGGTTGTATTCGGGAATCGCTTCGGATGGCTGCATGCGGGAAGCGGCAAGCGCGGCGTGGTGCTATGCAACACGTATGGACACGAATACGTGTGGACGTATGGCGGAATGCGCTATCTCGCGGATGCGTTGTCCGCGCGCGGCATATCAGTCCTGCGTTTCGACTATCGGGGCACGGGCGATTCTGCGGGCGTCGATCTCGCACCCGATCAATTCCAATCATCGGTCGACGATGTCAACGCGGCCGTCGATTGGCTTAAATCGTCGGCGGGGATCGAACACGTCACGTTATGCGGCTTTCGCGTGGGCGCGGCGTTCGCACTTACAGCGGCGTTGCGCCAAACTGTCGACGAACTCGTTCTGCTGGCGCCCGTCGCGAGCGGTCGCGTGTATATGCGCGAGTTGAGCATCGTGCGCAAGACGTGGCTCGAATTGCTTGCGCCGCCCTTGCGCGAGATGCAGCAAGACGATGCGCCGCTTAACGTGCTCGGCCAGGTCTATAGCGATCAATTCAAAGACTCGCTAGAAGCTATCGATCTCGTCGCGAGGGTGAAAGGCGCTGCAATTGCGCCGGCGCGGCGTGTCCTGATCATGAATCTCAGGGCGGGCGGCAAGGACCCGTTGCGCGATGCACTTGCGGAAAAAGGCGTCGAAGCACAGGCGCGTCCGTTCGAAGATCTCACTGGCTTTCTTCAGGAAACGGCTTTTAACGCATTGCCGCGCGCCGCGTTCGCCGAGGTCGTCGACTGGATCGCGGGCAGTGCTTCTCCGGTGAAGCAAGCGAAGTCCAATGTCAATGCCGTCGACTGGCCGGCGCTTAAGATAGAAACGCCCGAAGCGATTGAACGTCCGGTGCGCATCGGCCAGGAAAAATTATTCGGCATCTTGTGCGAGCCACGCAAGCGCTCCGCGCAAGGTCCGGTGTTTCTGATTACGAATACTTCTGCAAGCGCGCGTGTTGGCGACAGCCGCTTATCAGTACGCATTGCGCGCGAACTCGCTCGGCGCGGCATCGCATCATTGCGTTTCGACGCGCGGGGCCGAGGCGACAGTCCGGCCGCACCGGGTGCAGTGCAATCCGATACGGCTTTCGGCCGCATCTATAACCCGATCGCAACCGAGGATACCGCAACCGCCGCTCGCTGGCTCGCACGACAGGGCTATAAGTCCATCTTCGCGTTCGGCGTGTGCTCGGGCGCTTACCACGCGCTCAAAGCGGCCGTCGTCGAAAATGCGATCACTGGTGTCATCACGGTGAATCTGCCGACGTTCAAACGACCTGCCGACGTCGCGCCCGATGGATTGCGTCAATCGACCCGCAATTCGATGGCGGGCTATGCCATGTCGATGCTCGATCCGCAGAAATGGAAGGCGATTTTGCGCGGTGAAAAGCAGTTGATGCGCGTAGTGCGCTTCGTACTGGAATATGCGGCGACACGCGCGCGTTCGAGGATCGTCGATGTATTGCGGCTCGATCGTCTGAGCAGCACGCCGCCCGAACTGGCAACCGAGCCCGGCGCGATGATCCGCGCGCTCGACACGAAGGGCGTAAAGACCGTGCTCGTCTATGGCGCATACGATGCAGGCATGGATCTTATCGCCGCGCATTTCGGAAAGCAGGGCGCGCGGTTGTCGCGCTTTCCATCGGTGCGGATGGCTATCTTTTCGGACCTGGATCACGCGCTCTTCATGACGTCCGGTTCGGCTCAGGTCATCGCGTTGTGCGAACGCATTGCCAGGCAAGTTGCTTCACCGATTGCCGATCCGGTCTTTCCGGGCAGGGAATCCGTGGCGCTGTGATGAAGGCAGGGCGTTTCGGCGGTTGTGCATGCGTCAGCGAGTTCACGGCGTCTTGAGTATCCTTCCGTATTGGAACGCGCCCGACGCAGGGCGGAGTCCACCGAAAACCCATGTCAGCGGATTTCGTTCGGCGTGTCTGTGCCGCGAGAGCCGCAAGACGCCATGCACAGGAGTCTGGCGATGTCGATCGAGAACGTTCTATACCGTGCGCATGCTCATGTCACCGGCGGGCGCGATGGCCGCGCAACCGTGCCCGAAAGCAATCTGGATCTCAAACTGACGACGCCGGAAGAACTCGGCGGCGGTGGCGGCGACGGCACCAATCCCGAGCAACTCTTTGCCGCGGGTTATAGCGCATGTTTCATCGGCGCCATCAAATTTGTCGCCGCTCGCGACAAGATCACATTGCCGAAAGATGTCGCGGTCGATGGCAGCGTGGGCATCGGTCAGATTCCGAATGGCTTCGGCATCGAAGTGGAACTGAAGATATCGCTGCCGGGCATGGATCGCACCGAGGCGCAGGCGCTCGTCGACAAGGCGCATATCGTGTGTCCCTATTCAAATGCGACACGCAATAACATCGATGTCAAATTGACGCTTGCGTAAGCAGCGTGGACGTTCGAGTGTCGGATTTCATGACGCTCGAACGTTGTTTGCCACATGCGCGGCCGAATCCTTGAAAATACCCGCAAGAAGGCAGAAAGCGCAGTTGTTTTGACGTCGCGCGTGTTCACGCGGAGGAAACGATGCTGACATCTGGAATCGATCACATAGGTCTCACGGTGCGCAATCTCGACGCAACGCGTGACTTTTTCGTTCAATGTCTCGGCTGGCAGGTTGCCGGCGAGCGGCCCGAATATCCGGCGGTGTTCGTATCCGACGGAAAGTTATTGATCACGTTATGGCAGGTGAAGGACGAAGCTGCGCCAATAGCTTTCGATCGGCGCAAAAATATCGGGCTTCATCATCTCGCGTTGCGCGCGACGGATGAAGCCGCGCTTGCGACCATTCTCGAGCGCGTCTCGACATGGCCCGGCGTGACGGTCGAATTCGTGCCGGAGTTGTTAGGAACAGGTCCGAAGCGGCATATGATGATTTATGAGCCGGGCGGCATACGAATCGAATTCGATTTCGATCCTCGCCTTTAGCCTAAAGCGCGAGCGCAAAGAAAAGGCGGAGTCGCGAACGACCTCCGCCGTATATGGATTCGCTATCAGCCGATTAGAAAAGGCGCGCGGTCTTTCACGGATGCGAGCCATGCAGGTGCACGGCCGCGCCCGCTCCACGTTGCGCCGCTTTGCGGATCGCGATAAAGCGCGGGTTGAGGACCGCGCGGTTGTCCCTTGCGCTTGACTGCGGCGCGCGCCTTTTCCTTGGGCTTGGCTCCTCGCGCGCTCGCACCCACCGCGAACTTGCTGCGGTCCTTAGCGTTCGCGATCCAGCCCGGCGCACGTCCACGGCCGCTCCAGGTTGCGCCGGTCTTGGGGTCCCGATAAGCCACTGTGCCTTGCTTCCTGGCAGAACCCGCGCGGCCTTTCTTCTTGCCTGTACCGGAATACTGTTCGATGTCGGAAACAGTCAATCCATGCTTCGACATCAAATCATGAATCTTTTGCAGCGCGCTCTCGGATTGCTTGGCGACGAGCGCATCGGCCTTCGCCTGAAGTGCTTCTATACGTGCCTGAATACTTTCTAGCGTTGACATGACTTTCCTCTAATAGATTGTCGACCGCACTATGCCATGCACATCTGCAAGGCGCTAGAGGAGATTCGTGCAAATACGTGGCAACCGAGATTATAGAAAGTTTATTAACGCCATTAAGTGGCGAGACGCACACTGCAAATCGAGTTTGCAATCTGGTCGAAAGATGTAATCCAATCGTTGCTTTTGTACAAGCTTGACAGGACTCTATTCCAGAAATGCCGCGAGGCATCTACGGTGCGCCCTTCGGAAGTTATTGTTGTATGAGTGGCCGGGCGCAGGAGGGGAGATCGCGTCATGCCGGCTAGGCCCTCATGCGAATGCGGGCGCAGCCGTTGTCGCTCAAGCGGGAATGACTATTGAATCAACTACCGCGATACGTGCCGAAGCTCCACGGCGAACAGAGCAGCGGCACGTGATAATGCTGTGTCGCGTCCGCGAGTGTGAAACGGACCGGCACGACATCGGCGAACACATCGGGTGTCTTGAAGTAATCTGCGACCCAGAAACGCAATTCGAAACTGCCTGCGCGCGCTTGCGCAGCCGGGAGGATCGGCGAATCGGTGCGCCCGTCGCGATTGGTGCGCGTGCGTGCGAGCAGCGTGGGCGGCTGAGTGCTGATGTCGAATAACTCAATCTGCATCCCGGCGGCGGGTTTGCCGAGCGCGACGTCGAGTACATGCGTGGTGATGCCTGCGGCCATAGTGTCTTCTCCTGATCTCGCGTTCTGTTCGTGTTTTGCTTAACTGCCGCGGTAATAGTTGTAGCTCCACGGCCCGAACAGTACGGGCAGATGAATGCGCTGATTGACGTCGGTGATGCGAAAGCGCAGCGGAATCTTCGAGAGAAACAAGGGTTGCGGGAGGTCCGCCTTGCGCGCGGCGAAGTAATCGTCCGCATGCAGCAACAGCTCATAGGTGCCCGCACGATACATGTCGCCGATAAGAAGCGGCGGCTCGCTGCGACCGCTCGCGGCCAGCGTGATCGTCTGCAAGAGTTTCGAGCGCCCATCTTCGATCGCGAACAGATCGACGCGCATGCCCGCGGCGGGCGTGCCGTGCCATGTGTCGAGTCCGTGCATCGTGAGCCGCGGGCTCAGGCCGTCTTGCTGCACCGGTCCCGTGGTCTGGTTCGGCGCGGGTGCGTCGGCGGACAGCGCGGCTTTCGCCATCAGCATGCTGCCGCCGAGCGCCACCGATTGCAGGGCAAAGCGACGGCGACTGACGTCGAATGCCGGGGATGTGTCTTTATCGCGCATATTAGGCCTCTTGTTTGTTGCCGAGCTTGCGGATGCCGATGAGCACGAGCACCGCTGCGAGCACCTCGATCACCGCCACGAGGTACAGGCCGGTCGTCACTTTGCCCGTCGCGTTCTTGATGAGCCCCATCACATAGGGCGCGCCGAATCCTGCAAGATTGGAGACGGAATTGATGAGTGCCACGCCGATTGCGGCCGCGCTGCCCGCGAGATAGCGATTGGGCAATTGCCAGAACACCGGGATCGCACTCATCGTGCCGACGAGCGATGCCGTCATGGCCAGCAACGCGATGACCGGCGAGATCTTATCGAGGCCCATCAGCACGGCGAGCACCGCCATCGAAACGCCGCCGACGATCGCCGCGCCGCTGAAGTGCCAGCGCACTTCATTGCTGCGGTCCGAGTGGGCACCGTTGATGATCATGCCGGCCGCGCCGCACAGATACGCAACCGCCGCGATCCAGCCGACCGCCATCGGCGTGCCTATGCCTACATCCTTGATGACCGTGGGAATCCAGAACGTGAGCGTGGAGTTCGCGCACAGCAGGCAGAAGAAGATCGCGATCAGCAGCCATACTTTGCGATTCCTGAAGAGCGAGCGCCAGTCGTGACCACGTTCGCCCATCGCGGCGTTATCGCGTTGCAGTGCATCGAGCACGACGCGCTTTTCATCGTCCGACAGCCAGCGTGCCTGCTCGGGCTTGTCCGTCATGTAGAAATACGCGAACACACCGGCGAGCACCGAAGGAATGCCTTCGATGACGAAGAGCCATTGCCATCCGTGCATGCCATGAACGCCACTCATCGACGTCATGATCCAGCCGGCGAGCGGACCGCCGAGCACGCCCGCGATAGCCGATGCAGACATGAACGTGCCGAAAGCGCGCGCACGCCGCTGCGACGGATACCAGTACGTGAGGTAGAGGATCACGCCCGGATAAAACCCTGCTTCGAATGCGCCGAGGAGGAAGCGCAGGACATAGAACTGCGTGGGCGTGCTGACATGCGTTTGCAGCATGCAGATAATGCCCCAGCAGATCGTGATGCGCATGATCGTCTTTTTTGCGCCGATCTTCTGCAGCAGCATGTTCGACGGCACTTCGAAAAGGAAGTAGCCGAGGAAGAAAATGCCTGCGCCGAGGCCATATACCGCTTCGCTGAAATGCAGCGAATCCAGCATCTGCAGCTTGGCGAAGCCGATGTTCACGCGATCCAGCCAGGCGAGCACCCATAGCACGCCGAGAAACGGCAGCAGGCGCCACGAGACCTTTCGATAGACGCTCGCTTCGGCGCTTTCGGCCGCGCTCGCGAAGACCGGCATCTCCTGTTTGATGAGCGACATGGTTTCTCCTTTCCAGTCGGTTTGCGTCGCGCGGCTGCGGCCGTGCGTTCGGTTGGAAGCAAGTATAGAAACGGCCAAAAAATCGGGAACGGGGGATGGGCCAATAGGCCCCATAGCAACGCGTATATGGGTCGAAAAGCCTTGTGTGATGCGGCTCCGCGCGCTTTCTCGCGGCGCCTTTCGCGACCTATGGATTACCCTAGCGCGCCTCGCATGATGCGGTTGCTGCGATGACGGCTGGCAAAATAGCGGCGCGGCCATGCGAACAACGGAGACCTGCAAATCACCATGAATCGCACCGACGATCCATTCGATACCTACCTGCTGCGCGTGCTGTGCACGCTGATCGGCGAGCGCAGCGTGTCGCGCACGGCCATTCGTATGAACCAGTCGCAGCCGGCCATCAGCTCGGCGCTCAAGCGGCTGCGCGCCATCTTCAACGACCCATTGCTCACGCGCGAAAAGAACGTGATGGTGCCGACCGAGCGCGCGCTGCAGCTCGCGCAAAGCGCGCAGGCCGCGTTGAGTGCACTCGATAACCTGCTCGTATCGGACGATCATTTCGATCCCGCAACCACTGAGCAAAGCTTTACCGTGGGAATGCCCGACTATCTGGCTCCGCCCTTTTTTGCGCATGTCGTGCGCGAATTCAGGCGCGCTGCACCGCATGCGCGCATCGTGGCGGTGCCGCTTTCGGCTTCGTTCAACTACGAGCAGGGGCTATCCGAAGGCTCGCCGGATATCGTGATCGGCAACTGGCCCAATCCCCCCGAGCATCTGCACTTGTCGGTGCTGCTCGAGGACGACGTCGTGTGTGTCGTCGCCCGCGATAGCGTGTACGCGCAATCAGGCAAGTTCGATGCCCAGGACTATCTGAGCGCGTCGCATATCGTGCCGACGCCGTATTCGCGCGATCAGCGCGGCGTCGTCGATACCGGACTCAGCACCATGCGCGTGCATCGCGACAACCGCGTGAGCTGCCCGTACTTCAATCTCGCGCCTAGCCTGATTCCCGGCACCGATCTCATTCTCACGACCGGCCGGCACTTCGCCAACTATCACGCGCAGCATCTGCCGCTCGCCGTGCTCGAACCGCCGATCGAATTTCCCTTCATGCGCTTTTATCAGTTGTGGCATCCGTCGCGGCATCGCTCTGCATCGCACGTATGGCTGCGCGGAATGCTGACGGCGGCCGCGCAGGAATTACGTGCGCTGCGCGACATGAATCGCGCGTAGGGTTATTGCGTTCTGTTATGCGGTCAATAGGATCAGGTGTCTCGCCGCTCGATCACGCGCTTCCTATACTCGGCACGAATCGCCATCGATATGCCATAGGAGAGCCGTTCATGTCACAGCCGATCAATCTGGAGCCGGTCAACTCGCTGGATCGCACTGCCTTTGTCGGTGCGTTTGCCAGCGTGTTCGAGCATTTTCCTCAAGCGGCGGAAGGCGCGTGGAGCGTGCGGCCATTCGCTTCCGCCAGCGCGTTGCATGACGCCATGATGGATGTCATCCGCAAGCTCGACGACAAGAGTCAGCGCGCATTTCTCAATCTCCACCCGCTACTTTCCGGCGCGAACATTCGTTCGGGAACGATGACGGCGGATTCGGATGCGGAACAAAAGAGCGCCGGACTCGATGCAATGTCGACGGAGCAGGAAGCTTCTCTCGATCGTCTCAATGCGGCCTATCTGGAGCGCCACGGTTTTCCGTTCATCATCTGCGTGCGGCATTACACGCGTGAGGGGATTTTCAGTGCGCTGGAGCGTCGCATCGGGCGCAGCACGCAGCAGGAACTCGACGAGGCCCTCGCGCAAATCGCGGCGATCACGCGAGCGCGTCTGAATGCGCGACTATCCACATTGAATTGAGTCAACGAGGCTGACGCAATGTCAGCCTCCTCCATTCATTCACTGCGCGGCGCACGCACGCGGCACGCGATGAAAGTTGCGATCGAAATAGATCAGGCCGTCGCCATCGTCGCGTACGCGGATCGCGGTGGTTTCGACGAACATCACCGAGTGCGATCCCACTTCCTTCGCCTCGACGATGGTGCCCTGCAGGCTCGCGAGCGCATCGCGCAAGACGGGTACGCCGTTCGCGCCTTCGTCCCATACGGGCAATGAAAACCGCTCTTCCATCGACAATGGCGTGAGCCCCGCGAAGTGCCGCGCGATCTGTTCGAGATGCCCTGGCAATACATTCACGCATACATTGCGATTGTTCACGAATGCGGCATGCATCGCGCTCGAACGGTTGATGCAGACGAGCAACGTGGGCGGCGCATCCGTGACCGAGCACACCGCGCTGGCGGTGATGCCGCAGCGGCCATGCGTGCCGGTCGTGGTGATGACGTTCACTGCGGCGCCCAGATGGGCCATGGCCTGGCGGAACATCTTGCGCGCCTGATCGATATCGGAAAGGTCGGGACGGGGCAGCGCGGACATGGGAGCGTCTCCTGTTCGTTTCATGTTCATGTTGTGTATAGCAAATCGTGAATCAAGCGTACGCGCTGAAACGCACAAAAAAAATCGGCATGATCAGCCAGCCTGTCCGGTGTGGTTACCGAGCGCACTAAAGCTTTTACCTATCTGACGCAATCGAGGTAAAGAAGGGACTTTCGCGGTGAATTTCGGCTGGTTATCATTGTTCTTCCAATAAACGAGGCTTTGCGATGAGACAGCCGAATCCCCCGGCGCGCATGGCCCCTGATGCGCGCATCGAAAGAGCAATCGCAATGAATTCTCCGGCTCCTGTGGTGTATATCGTCGACGACGACAATGGCATGCGCACCTCGCTTGCATGGCTGCTCGATTCCGTCGGCGTGAAGTCGGAAGGCTTCGCGAACGCGGCCGAGTTTTTGCGTGCGTTCGATATGAGCCGCCCCGCGTGCCTCGTGCTCGATGTGCGCATGCCGGAGACGAGTGGCTTCGACGTCCAAGCCGAACTCAATCGCCGTGGCGCGACCTTGCCGATCATCTTCGTGAGCGGACACGGCGACATTCCGATGTCCGTGCGTGCGCTTCAGCATGGCGCGATCGATTTCGTCGAGAAGCCCTATAACTCGCAGCAAATGCTCGATCGTGTGCAGCGTGCGATGAAACTCGCGACACAGCGTCATGCGAAAGATCAGCGCAAGCGCGAGTTGCGCGAACGCGTCGAGTCTCTGACGACGCGCGAGAAGGAAGTCCTGCGCGGCGTGATCGAAGGCAAGGCGAGCAAACGCATTGCCGCCGATCTCTCCATCAGCGTAAAGACCGTCGACGTGCATCGCGCGAGCATCAAGGACAAGCTCGGCGCGGCTTCGATCGCCACGCTCGTGCGTGACGTGCTCGAAGTATGGAGCCCGCCCGACGACGAGCCCGCATAACCCGCGCGCTAACGCATGTAGAGGCCGCCGTTCACATCCCAGCATGCGCCATTGGCGAAATAGGCATCGGGTGATGCAAGCAGCACCGCGACATCGGCGATGTATTCGGCCGAACCGAGACGTCCGACGGGAATGCCTGCAATCACCTTGTCGAGCTTATCGGCGGGCACGCTTTCATGCACGATCGGCAGATCGAGCGGGCCAGGCGATATCGCGTTCACGGTCACGCCGTGCGCGGCGAGATCGCGCGCGAAGACTTTGGTCAATGTAATCGCACCGCCTTTGGCCGCCGCGTAATGCGCGCCGGTGGCCGATCCGCCATTCTGTCCCGCGAGCGATGCGATATTGACGATGCGCCCCGCGCCGCGATCCGCGAAATAGCGGCCGAAGACCTGACAGCCGAAAAGCACGCTGCGCAGGTTGACATCGATGACCTGATCGAACTGCTCGGCGGTGATGTCCATGACAGGCACGACCTTGGACGCGCCCGCATTGTTGACGAGTACATCGATACGGCCCCAGCGTTCATGCACCGCGTCGCGCGCACGTTCGAAGTGCGTCTTCGACGTGACGTCCAACTCGACCGCGAATGCACTGCTTTGGTCAGCGCTCAACTCACGTGCGAGCGCGTGCGTTGCATCGGTTGCGATATCGGCCAGGGCGACTTTGTAGCCCGCAGCACGAAGGCGGCGCGCGACGACCGCGCCGAGGCCGCGCGCGGCGCCCGTAATGAGCGCAATTCTATTCGACATCTTCAGTTCCTTTTATTGAGCGAACGCGGCTGCGACATGCGCCGCGACCGCGCAGACTTGCTCATCCGCGCCTTTGCGCCCGACGATCTGCAAGCCGGCCTTGAGCGATGAACCTAGCACCGGAAGAGGCAAGCTCAGTGCAGGATGTCCGCTGAGATTGAATGGCCTGATCAACGACGACATAGCAATCACCGATGTTCCCGCGCGCGCCGCTTCGAGCGTGATCGGAAACGCGGGCAGGGTCGGGAGCGCGAGCACATCGACGTCTTCTAGTGAGCGATTCACAGCGGCCGTGAAGATGCGCCTCACGTTCTCCGCGGCTTCGAGATCAGCAGTAGTGGTGTTCGATGCCATGCGCAGACGTGCATCGAGATCCGCGCCTATCTTTCCGGTCTCGACGAGATGACCGAACGCATGCCATGTCTCCGCGTTGATGACGGCGAGACCGGCGGCGAAGGCATCGGCCATCGATGCCAGTTCGACATCGCCTGATGCGAGTCCTGCACGATGCACGGCCTGTCCGACCGCTTTAACGATATCTTCATCCGCAACCACGGAAACAATGCCGACGCGAACCGTCGCTGCATCGCGCCGTGCAATGCGCGCATCGAACGATGGATCGATCGCGGACATGGCGTCGATCAAGATGCGCATTTCGCGCGCGAACGGGCCGACGCAATCGAGCGTCGTTTCGACCGGTGCCACGCCGCGTCGCGATACGCGTCCGAAGGTCGGCTTCAATCCGATCACGCCGCAGCATGCAGCAGGGCCGCGCACGGAGCCGCCCGTATCGGTGCCGAGCGCGGCATCGACGAGCCCGAGTCCGACAGCCGAAGCCGACCCGCTCGACGATCCGCCCGGAATGCGCGTCGCGTCCTGAGGGTTCAGCGGTGTGCCGGTGAAGTCATTGATGCCGGTCATGCCGAACGCAAGCTCGTGCATGTTGGCCTTGCCCTTGATGCGCCAGCCCGCATCGAGCAGACGCTGCACGACATCGGCATGCTCGATTGCAGCCGGTGCATCGGAGAGCGCGCGACTGGCTGCCGTGGTCGGATAACCTGCAACATCGATGCTGTCCTTGATCGCGATGGTCGGACCATCGGCATCGTCTCGCGCGCGCAAATCGAACTCGCTGATAAAGGCGCTCATGCGTTCGTCTCCTTGCGAACGTTGACTTGCCACGGCGCGTTGAAAAGGCGCTCGGTGCGGAAATGCCGAATCAGCCATGCGTAATTTCCATTGCGCTGGATCGGCACGAAATCGATTTCCAGGCGCGCGGCGATAAGCTCGGCCTTCGCATCGACATAACCCGATGCCTGTAACATGATCCATCGTCCTTTGGCGATATTGCCATCGACATGGATATGCTCCGACGTCAGGAAATGCACGTTGGTCGTGAAATGCGGTGACGGCGGCAGATAACGTTGCAGCATTTCGACGATCGCCGCGCGTCCTTGCAGACGCCCAAATTTTTGCGCATAGTGCGGGCCGATACCTTCCCAGATAGCGTCATCGGTGAAAAGCGCGGATAGCGATTCCCCTTCGAGTGGCGCACAAGGCACGTCGCATAGCGCCATATAACGCGCGATGGTCTTGCGCACTTCGTTCTGTGCTTCGAGTGCGTGAAGTCTTGCGAGTAACGCATCGATGGTGATTTGCGTCATAACGTCATGCGTTATTGGTTGCAGCGGCCGGAACCGTCAATGCACGCCCCACGCGCGCTTCGATCTTTCCATAACGCCAGAGGTTATAGTCGCCAACGGGCGTCGTGCGATAGAGATTGCACACGGCGACGGCCGTGTCGAAATCGGCGACGTCGGCCATGATGTAGAACGTCCACGGCGCGCCATCGGACTGACCGACGACGAGACGATCGTCGTCCATGACGCCTAGCACGCGCACGTTTTCCATCGCTTCGATGGCGGCAAGCATCTTGCCGTAGGCTTGCCATACATCGCCGATCTCCTCGCGTGGCAGATCGAAGAAGTTCTGGGTCACGCCGCAGCAAAAGAGCACGCGCAAAGGGAGATTTCGGTTATCGGTCATGTAGCGTTGCTCCTGTCGTTATTCGATGAAAGTGATCAGAGATAGCCGGGAATCGGCGGCACGCCGACGAACACGGCACCGGCGCCGTCGTAATTGCCTTCGCCGAGGAATGCGTGTTGCGTGACGACCATCGCGTCGCGCATGAGTCGTTGCAACGGATGCGTTCGATAAATCGCCATCGTGCCGCCCAGCCGATAGGCGCGATTCACGACGTCCGCGCCTTCGCGTGCAATCTGCGTGGCGGAAAGGCGCAACAGGCTGACTTGTTCCGGGGTGACTTCATTGCCCGCGAGAATCGATTGCCAGACGCTGTACGTCGATTCATAGAAGAACGCGCGCGCGGAACGCAATTGCGCCTCGGCTTTTGCAAGCTCGATTCGGTAATACGCGCGATCCGCGAGTTGGGGCGCGCCGGTCGTGGTCTTCCTGCCGCCCGCCATATGATTGGCGACATCGAGGGCCGCGCGCGCGAGACCCAGATTTACGACAGCGAGCACTTGCGCCGCGTAAGCGATGGTCGGATAGCGATAGAGCGGTTCATCGACAGTCGATGCGCCGCCGCGCACGAAGGTCCAGTCTTCATCCACGAACTGATCCGTCACGCGCAAGTCGTGACTGCCGGTGCCCTGCATGCCGACGACGTTCCAGTTCTCGACGATCTCCACCTGTGACGGCCGGAACACCGCGGTGCGCGGCTTGCCCGGCGCTTCGCCCGGTTTGCCCGTGCCGATGCCTACACCGAGCCAGTCTGCGCCTTTGCAACCGCTTGCGAACTTCCACGTGCCGTTCACGCGATATCCGCCCGGCGCGGCTTGTGCGTTCTGCACGGGGAACAGTCCGCCGGCAAACACCTGATCGGGGCCATCGGCATAAATCTGTTCCTGAGTCGCGAGCGGCAACGCGGCGAGATAGAGATTCGCGGAGCCGAAACTCGCGACCCACGCGGCAGAGCCGTCGGCGACTGCAATGCGTTCGATCATCCCGAGGAATTCGCCAGGTGCGCGCGCATCGCCGCCGAAGCGTTTGGGCGTAGCCGCGCGATAGATCCCGACGCGCTTCAACTTTTCGATGACATCGCGCGGCACGTGTGACAGCCGGTCGAATTCGTCGCGACGTGCGGCGATTTCGGTGATGACGTCGTCGAGCGTCACGTCATCGAATTGATCGCGTATAGCGACGGCAGTCGCGGATGCTGACATGGGGACGTCTCCTTTTCGTTTGTATGGCGCATGAAAATAAATGGAAGTGCGTTGACGCCGCACAGATTGATGCCAGTCTAGAAACGCAAAAAGATGGAAACAATTGGGAAGGCGAGCGCCGGGATCGGTGATGCATCCCGGTCGGATAAAGAAATCTTTAGGGACGTCCAAGGCGCGCCGATGTTATGGTTATCGTTGCAGCCCTGTTTCCCCGCGCCAATATGAACTTCCCCGCTGAAGACGATTTTCGACGCCTGCTCGACGCACTGACTCAATGCGTGTTGCTGCATGACGCGCGGACGAAGGCGATCGTCTGGGCCAATCGCGCGGCGTGCATCGCACTCGGCTTTTCGGTGGAGGAATTGCTTCCGCTCAAGGCGCACGACATGACGCGCGACGACATCCGATATCGCCGCGAAATAGCCGTGAACGCGATGGACCGTTCCATCACCGAAGGGCCGCAAAGCTACGAATGGTGCTATCGCTCGCGCGCGGGCGTCGACATGTTGTCCGAGGCGATCGCCACCTACGTGCCGCTCTCCGGGAACGAAGTGGTGATGGTGCAGTTCCGTGACATCAGCGCGGAAGACGCGATGCGTCAGAAGTTGCGTCGCTATGAATCGCGCTTGCGGGAGTACATGCAGGATCTGGGCGAGGGCGTCGCAGTGCTGACGCCGCGCGGCAAGGTAAGTTTCATTAGCGAGTCGGGCAGGCGCGTGCTCGGCGTCGCGAGCGATGCAGCGCTCGGCGTCGCGCTCGACTATTGCACGAGAGAGGACCGCGAGCGGCTGGTCGCTCAGTTGCGCAGCGCGACGCGACAGCATTCGACGCCCGCCCAACGCTATGCGATCACGCGGCGTGACGGCGCGAAGCGATGGCTGCGTATCACGTGCAGGCGCATCGATATCGAAGACGGCACGCTGGTGCATTTCCGCGATATCAGCGATGAAGTGGCGATAGAAGAAGCACGCCGCAACGAAGCGCGCATGCTCGAATACGCGGGGCGCTATAACGCGATGGGCGAAATGGCCACGGCGATCGCGCACGAGTTGAGTCAGCCACTCGCCGCCGTTCGCAACTTCATCGAGGGCGCGATACAGCGGCTTGCACAACCGGATTCCATCGATAGCGCGATCTGGGGTCTGCGAGCAGCGGACCGGCAAGCCGAGCACGCGGCACACATCATCAAGAGCGTGCGCGAGTTCATCGTGAAGCGCGAGCCTGTGGAAGCTCAGGCGGATCTTCGCGACGTGCTCGCGGATGTCGCGTACTTCATTCAATTGCGCGCGCGCGATGAAGGCGTAACGGTCATGATCGAACAATCGCGCGAGCCATTGCCGATACGCTGCGAGCGCGTGCTCATCGGTCAAGTCGTTCTCAATCTCGCATTCAATGCCGTCGAAGCGTTGAGTGGCGGGAAGGCGTCGACGGGCATCGTCACGCTCGCCACGATGATGAAGGGCGACACGGCCGAACTTCATGTCATCGATAACGGACCGGGCGTTCCAGACGATGCGCTCGAACGCCTGTTCGACGGCTTTTCTTCGGCCAAGGCAGGCGGCAACGGCATCGGCTTGTCGTTGTGCAAGAACATCGTGTCGCGGCACGAAGGGCGTATCTGGGCGCAACGCGCGGCAAGCGGTGGGCTCGAGTGCTGCGTCGCGTTGCCCTTGTCCCATCGCGCGGATTGACACGATGTTCCGCATTTCAAAGCAGAAAGCCGATTGCGCTCAACGCTTCGGTCGAATCGATCAGGCGAATAACCTTTTCGATCAGCTTCGGTTCGCCGCTCGCCAAACTGATCTTATGCGTGAGATCGGCGGCGAAGATCGTCGATACGCCGCGCTTGTAGGCAACGATCACCTGCGCCGATTTCACTTCCACGATGTCCGCGCTGTCGCTCGACAAGGTGAAGCGCGAAACGGTACGCACCGTGCGCGCCGCGTCGGATGCGGACGCGGAATAGCCCGACGTCATGCGTTGCACGCGCAACTCGCGCATGTGCTGATCATCGTAGGCATAGTTCAGGGTCGCGGCGAAGTCGGTCGCGTTCGGATCGATCGGCACCACATAGAAGCCTTGCGGGTCCCACATGTCGAGCCACGCACGATAGTCACGCCGATCGAGCAACTCGGCTTCACGCCAGATGAATTCGATCGCGCGCGCGAACGTCTGTTGAGAGAAGAGTGCGTTGCGATCGTCCATCATGCCTGCTCCATCATTGCGCGCCATTGCCTGTACGCTTCACGCATGCCGGTTTCGTCCGTGGCGTGCGCGGTCTTTTCGCCGTTCGCTGCAGTCGTTTCGCGGTTCAGGCCGCGATTGACGAGAATCGGCACATCAGGGCCCGCATGCGAGCCGCGTTGCACGCGTTCCCATGCTTCGGCATCGTCGGGGCTGCCAAAGCCGAACGGGCCCTGGAAGTGTTCGTGTATGCGCAGGCGCACGCGATTCGCTTCCTCGGGTCCGCCATCCATCGCGAGTGCGACGTGGCGAATTTCCGTTTCCTCTGCGGAAATGGGACGCAAGACACGGAAGAACGCCATCGAGAGCGCGAGATTCGGAAAGAGATTCAGATTGAAGCCCACGCCCATCAGCGAGCGCACGATGCGGCGCACTTCCTCCGGCGTGTGTTTCTCGGCGAGCTTTGCGGCGAGATCGTTGAAACGCTCCGGCAACGGCGCGCCGTCGTCCTTGTCGAGATCGACGAGTTCGGGAACCAGCACCGCAAGGCTATGGCCATTTCCGAGCGAGCGGCAGAAGGCATCGTCGCTCGTCATGAAACTCGTGATGGCGGCCGCGGTTTCGTCGTCGATCGATTTCATCCACGATTTATGCACGACCGGAAAATGATAAAGATCGGTCGTGTTTTCGAGTTGGATCTTCCAGTTGCCTTTGAACTTGAACTTGTGCTCGCCGTTGGCCTTGATCGGATAGCCTGCGCCTTGCTTCATGAAGAGGTCGATCCACGGTTTGGCTCCGCCGAGAAAGTCTTCCAGTGGTTCGGTTGCTTCGTTGAAGCTCGCGAAGATCAAGCCCTGATAGATCCCGACGCGCAATTTCTTGAGCGGCAGATCGCCTTTTTCGCAGACGCCTTCATAACCGTCGCCATAAGGCAATGCGCGCAGCGCGCCATCGAGCGCATAGGACCAGCTGTGATACGGACACGTGAAGCCTTTTGCATTGCCTTTGTGCTCTTCACATACGGTGGCGCCGCGATGACGGCAGCGGTTTTGCAGCACGTGTACGGCGCCGCTCTTGTCGCGCACGACGATCACCGGCTGGCGGCCGATGGTCGTCGTCACGAAATCGCCTGGCTTCGGCAACTCGCTTTCATGTGCGACCCAGATCCACGTCTTATAGAAGATGCGTTCGAGTTCGGCTTCGAAGAGATCGCTATCGTAGTAAAGCGACGGCTCGATGCGATCCGCTTGCGCGCGGCGGCCGAGCGCGCTTGTGTCGATGATTTGGGTGGTCGGCGTACTCATCGGTTCGATATAGGGTGAAGTTGATCGGCTAACACGGGAATAGCGATGTTGATCGGCACATCCTCTCGTTGACATCAGTCTCGCTTTGCGAAGATCATGCGTCAAATCGATTAAAAAACGGGTGCTGGATCAATCCGGCCGATATCTTGAGAGTTCCCGATGACATCCCTCGACCATGTCGATCTCAATCTGCTGCGTGTATTTCAGGCGATCGTCGAAGAGCGCAGCCTCACCAAAGCCGGTGAACGGCTCGCGCTTTCTCAGCCAGCGGTGAGCTACTCGCTGGGCCGCCTGCGCACGCTTTTCGATGACACGCTCTTCATCCGGACGCGCGCGGGCATGCAGCCAACGCCTGTTGCGCTGGAACTTGCCGAGATCGTCGGTCGCGCGCTCGATACCGTGCGCGAGGCATTGCGCTTTGCCGAGCGCTTCGATGCATCGACGAGCAATCGCACCTTTCGGCTCTCGCTTTCCGATGCCGGAGAAATGGCGTATCTGCCCGCGATATGCCAGGCGCTGCATGAAGCCGCGCCGCGCGTGAAGCTGCTCGTGGAGCCGTTACCTGTAGAGGAAATCGAGGAGGCAATGCGGTCGAGCCGGCTCGACTTCGCAATCGGCAATCTGCCTTCGCTATTGCCGCGCACGCGTCACGCGCTGCTGTTCGAGGAAGCCTATGTGTGCATGACGAGAAAGCGCACAGGCCTTCCCGCAGGGGAGACGTTGAGTCTCGATCAGTTTCTGTCGGCGTCGCACGTTCAGGTTCGCTCGCTCGAACACAGCCATCACGCACTCGACGACGCCCTGCGCTCGCAAGGCGTCGGACGCAATATAGCGCTCGCACTGCCGCATTTCGTCGCCGTGCCCGGCGTGCTTGCGGTTACGGATCTCTTTGCGACATTGCCCGAGCGGCTCGCGCATATCCTCAATCGAAACGATGCGTTTCGCATTTATGCATTGCCCGTTCAACTGCCCAAGGCAGCCGTGACGATGCACTGGCACGAGCACTTTCACGAGGATGAAGGCATCGCGTGGATGCGCGGCCTCATGACCGACATCCTTGCGGGCTTCGAGAGGTTATGAAGTCAGAGGTCGAGCACGAGCACAGGCGAGCGAGAACGGGACACACAGCAACAGATCACGCTATTGCTCGCGCGCTCGGCCTTGCTCAGGCAATGATCGCGATGCTCGGGTTCGCCGCTCACGACATCGACCATGCAGGTACCGCAGACACCTTCACCGCATGACGTATCCACTTCGATGCCGATCGACGCGAGCGCGTCGACGATGGACGTCGAGGCATCGACGCGCACGGTTTGCCCGGTGCTGGCGAGTTGAACGTCGAAGGTATCGAGCGATGTTTCCGTGTCCGCTTGCGGCTCCGCCTTGAAACGTTCGAGATGAACGGCATTGGCAGGCAGGCGCTTTTGTGCGGCGTTCACGACCACGTCCATGAATGGCGACGGGCCGCAGGTATAGACGTGCGCGTTCTCGTCCGCATCCTGCAGACAGGCATCGAGCTCATCGAAGAGTGCATCGGGCTCGACGCCGAAATGGAGCTTGACGTGCTTATCGAATGGCGCGCGCGCGAGGAGCGGCAGAAACGCCGCATGTGCTTCACTGCGCGCGAAATAATGCAGCGCGAAGGGTGCGCCGATTGCGACGAGGCGATACGCCATCGAAAGCAAGGGTGTAATGCCGATGCCCGCGCCGATCAGAATATGCTCGCTGACACCTTCTTCGAGACGAAACAGATTGCGCGGCGCCCCAATCGATAACTCGCTGCCGATGCTCACTTCGTCATGCAGGGAACGCGAGCCGCCACGGGATTGCTCTTCTTTTTTAACGGCGAAGAGATGCGAGTCGCGGCAAGCCGGATCGCCGCACAATGAGTATTGCCGTGTGATGCCCGATGGACTCGTCACATCGATATGTGCGCCCGGTTCATAGGCTTCGAAGGGCAGGCCATCGACACGCGAGATGCTGAACGAGCGCACGCCGTGGGCTTCCTCGCGCAGGGCGTCGACGCGAACCTTGAAGGTTTGAGCTTGCATGATGCTGCCTTTTCAGTGTGTTCCAGAGAACGATGCGTCGAGCGTAACGCCACTCATCGAATAAGCAAAATAGATTAAAAAGCGCGATTCATATCAATCGTGCGGATATTGCTTTCGGCCGAAACTACGCTCACGGTTGATTCAGTCGTATCGTGGATCACGCGTGCTTCACGCGTTTCGTGCTCCAGACTCGATCGATAAGGTCGGCATCCGGCGAAGAGCAGCACGGCAGCCAGCACAATCGCCACGGCGTTCATGATGGCCATCGATTGGCCGACCGCGAGCGGCGAACCAAACACCTTGTCGGTGATGAGCGCGACGAGCGTCGTGCCGAGACCCAGACCGATGAGGTTCGATACGAGCAGAAACATCGCGGAGATCTGCGCACGCATCTGATTGGGCGCAAGTGCCTGCATCGCGGCGGCGGAAGTCGGAAGAGGGAACGACGCAAAGAACATCGCTGCAACGAGCCATGCGAGCGATGCGTTGAGGCTCGTCGTCTGCGTGAATGCAATTGCAGGAACGAGCATGCAGGCCGCGCCGATCCATGCGGCGCGCAGCGGCGCATCGGTGCGTCCGCGGCGCAGCAGCCAGTCGTTGAGCCAGCCCCCGCAGAACACACCTGTCGTGTTGGCGACGAGCATCACGATGCCGAGCATATAGCCCGTCTCGACTGGCGTGAGACCGAAGCGGCGCATGTAAAAGGCGGGTGTCCAGCCCATCAGACAATAAAGGCCCATCGCGTAGAACGAAAAGCCGAGGTAGTGGCAGAAGAACGTCTTGCGATGACTGGCGATGAAGCGCAGCGCATCCCCCATCGCGACGCGTTTCACTTTGCCCGCGCCATCTTGCGCAAGACCTTTTCGCTCAGGATCGCGCACGGTCAACATGAAAACGAACGCGATCAGAAGTCCCGGCAACCCGACGATAAAGAACGTCAACTGCCATGCACGCAATTCGCCGACGATCGGCAATGTGAACAACGTTGCGTGCTTGAGCAGTGCAATGACATAACCGCCCACGAGAAAGGCTATACCGCCACCGATGAACGATCCGAGCGAATAAATGCCGATCGCACGGCCCATCTTTTCCTTCGGAAAGAAATCCGCGAGCATCGAATAGGTTCCCGGCGAAAGGGCGGCTTCCCCTACACCCACGCTCATGCGCGAGACGAACATGTGCACGAAGCTCTGACTCAGACCGCATGCGGCCGTCGCGATGCTCCACAGGGCAATGCCGGCTGCGATGATGCGCGGGCGGGCAAAGCGGTCCGCGAGATATGCGATCGGCATACCCATGACCGCGTAGAAGAGCGAGAATGCGAAGCCATGCAGCAGACTGAATTGCGTGTCAGTCAGATGCAGGTCGCGCTTGATCGGCTCGATCATCAACGCCAGCACCTGCCGGTCGATGAAGGAAAACACATAAGCCAGCATGCAGATGACGACGACATACCACTCGTATGAATAGCGTTTTCGGTTGGGCTTCGTGGTGCTTGGCGAATGCATCGTGTGTCTCCGTAGCTGGGCTCGGACGGCAGTGTCGATGCGACAGTTGTCCGCGTCAAATTCGCCGAAAAGGGACGCCGATATCAGCGCGGCAAATTTAAATGGGCATAAGTGAGCTTTATCGATGGACGCGCTTTTGACTGATTTGCCGCGTCCGGAGGAAAAACACAGACTTCAATTCATAAGAAACGCGATATCAGGGCTGGATCGACGCTGACTATTAGCTTTCGAAGAAGAGAACAGCTTCTGAAGTAAATCCTGAAATAGGTACGAGCGCCTATACATGCTCGCGGGCGTTTTTCAATCGTGCATTCCTAGAATTGCGCGGCGGTCACGATACGAGAAGAATTAGAAAGCTTGACGCCAAAAAATCAAAAACCTATAAGCAGTCGCATCGATGGCGACGCAAGTACGTAGCAGGAGGAGGGCATGTACGCCAATTACGAAACCTTCGAAGACGCCGACCACCACGCGCATTCGCTGGCAGGTTGGGATCAACGATACGACCAGGTGGGCGAAGGCGCGTTTCGCAGCACGGTGAAGCAGGTTTCAGTGGCGGGCGTGCAGGTTTTTCAGGAATCCGCGAACGTTCGTATCGTTCAGCGCGGGCAATTGCCAGCGGGATTCGTCACGTTCGGGCTCGCGCTCGGCGGCGGCGCTCCGTTTTCCTTTCAGGGCGTGCGCGTGGATGAAAACGCGCTCGTCGTCGCACCGGGTGCGAAGGAATTTCTGCTGCATTCACCGCCCGATATGTCGATGCTCGGCGTCGCAATCGATTCGACATTGCTTGCTTCCGCAGCCGATGCGGCTGGCGTCGATGTCCAGGACGAAATTCTCAATCGGCACGTGCTGAGCATTCCTGGCGCGGCTGGCGCGCGTGCAGGAAAGCGCATCATTGCGGCCGTTGAAACGGTGTTGGCGGACCCCGATCCCTTTCTGTCGGGCGATGGCGCGCATCGCTTCACACACACGGTAACGGAAAGCATTCTGGATCTTCTGACGTTTCACGTGCCGACGCGCGAGGACCGGCTCACGTATGCATGCCGGGCCGATGTCGTGCGGCGCGCGCACGATCTCGTGCTGGCGCGCCCCGAGCAACCGATATCGGTGCTGGATCTATGCGAGAAGTTGCGCGTGAGCCGACGCACCATTCAAAATAGCTTTCAATCGGTCACGCAGATGAATCCGGTAAGCTATCTGCGCGCAGTGCGTCTTGCACAAGTGAGGCGGCTCCTGACCACGACATCGCCAGGTGAGATACCGGTCCGCGAAGCCGCAATGCGCTGGGGATTCTCCAATCTCGGTCACTTCGCGAGCGATTACAAAAGCCTGTTCGGCGAACTTCCCTCTCAAACGCCGCGCGCTCGTTGAATAAGGCGTAAAAGCATGGTTCTCTTGCCGATAGCAGGCCGCATCGCCGCGGCTTGCCATCGGCGTTTGTCTTTTCAAAGCGTGCTCGAGATGCTGCGCTGAGCGCGCATCTCTGTCGGCTCCCTTTCGAATGCTCCATTTCGGCACGCACGCGCTGCCGGTTCCGAAGTGCTCTTTTTTATTGTCATCTTTAGAGTCAGTTCGACGATAAACAAGGAGACGCACAGATGGAGATGAGACGGCTAGCCACCGCCATGGGGGCTTTATTGTATGGACTGCTTGCGTGTCAGCCGCACGCGGGCGCGGCCGAAAAGCCGGAAGAGCTGACGGTAGCGAAGGTTCCGCCGTACAGCCCGCATCGCATATTCGTGACGGATGTCTCGTTCGCGAGCATGACCGACGCGCGCGTGCACGTCTTCGACGGCGACACGAAGCGCTTCGTCGGCGAGATCGACGGCGGATTCGCGCCGGGCTTCACGATTTCGCCCGATCACAAGACGAGCTATGTCGCGACGACGTACTTCGCCCGCGGCAGCCACGGCGCGCGCACGGACGTGGTCGAGATGATCGATAACACGACGCTCGACGTGACCGGCGAAATCGTGATTCCGGCCAAACACGGTCAAACGGTGCCCACGCCCTACAGCACGATTCTTTCGGAAGACGGCAGCCGTCTGTATGTGTCGAACATCACGCCGTCGACGTCGGTCACCGTAGTGGATACGGCCGCGAAGAAGGTGCTCGGCGAAATCGACACAGACGGGTGCGTGCTCGCATATCCCAGTGGCAATGACCGCTTTTCCGCGCTGTGCGAGAGCGGCAAAGCCCTCACCGTGAAGCTCGATGCGACCGGCAAGGAAGCGAGCCGCAAGCTCTCTGACGCCTTCATCGACGTCGACAAGGACCCCGCGTTCATCAACGCCGTGCGCGACGGCAATACCTATCTGTTCACGACGTTCCACGGCAGCGTGCGCTCGGCCGATTTCTCGGGCGATGCACCGGTGCTCGGCACGGCGTGGTCGTTGCTGAGCGATCAGGAGCGCAAGGCAGGCTGGCGTCCGGGTGGTTTGCAGCAGACCGCTTTGAATACGGCGAGTCATCGTCTCTACGTGGCCATGCACAAAGGCGCGGACGGCTCGCACAAGGATCCGGGCACGGAGATCTGGGTCTACGACACGCAGAGCAAAAAGCGCGTGGCGCGCTGGGAGTTGGCCAAGCAGAAGATCGATCCGCTGCTCGCGATTCAGGTCAGCACCGACGATAAGCCGCTTTTCTACGGCCTCACGCCGACGTCCGATCTCGTCGTGATGGACGCGACGACCGGCAAGCGCATGCATGTAGAAAAGCAGCTCGGCACGACGTCGACGTTGCTGCTCAATCCTTGAGGTGACGCGATGATCGATCCCGTCATTCTCATGGTGTGCATCGCGAGTGCGACGATTATCGCGCTTGCGAGTGCGGTGCCGAAGTGGCGCGAGCTGTCGCGCTATCGCGCATCGCTCGAAGCCTTCGCGTTGCTGCCGTCGTTCACGGTGACGCCTTTGTCGTTCGTCTTTCCGGCGCTCGAAACCGCTGGCGCGATCGGCTTGTTGTTCGCCGATACGCGCATGGTCAGCGCAATCGTGCTGGCCGCGCTCTTCGCGCTCTTCGGCGTGGCGCTTGCAGTCAACGTGTTGCGCGGTCATACCGACATCGATTGCGGCTGCTCGGGCTTTATCGCTGCAAACGCATCGGAGCGTGCGCCGAAGTCGATCGGATGGTGGCACGTCGCACGCGCGCTGATGCTGGCCGTCCTCGCCGCCGCTGCACTCGTTCCCGCAAGCGGCCGCGCGCTCATGGCGTTCGACTATCTGAGCGCAGGCGCCTGCACGCTTTTCGCCGTCGCCGCGTGGTTCACGCTCGACGTGCTGCTGGTCAATCTTCCCAAGCTCGATTCTCTGAGGAATTCATGATGCAAACCGCCCTGATGATTTCGGCCGCACTGTCGTGGGCCGCTTTGCTCGCGCTCGGCGCGATCTGTCTCGCACTCGTTCGCCAAGTCGGCATTCTCTATGAACGCATGATGCCCGCGGGCGCGCTCATGATCGACAAGGGCCCGGCAGTCGGCGCCATTGCACCGGTGTTCGAGCTCGGCGATATCGCCGGCCGCGCGGTGAAGGTCGGCGGCCTGTCGAACTCGAAGCGCAACACACTCGTGTTCTTCCTCTCGCCGACGTGCCCCGTGTGCAAGAAGCTGCTGCCGTTGCTTCCGTCGCTCCAGGCGCGCGAAGGCTCCGTCGATATCGTGCTCGCCAGCGACGGCGAATTCGAGGAACACGCCGCGTTCTATCGCAAGTCCGGTCTTTCGCAATATCCGTATGTGCTGTCGCAGGAACTCGGTCTTTCTTATCAGATCGGCAAGCTGCCTTATGCCGTATTGCTCGATGAGGAAGGCAAGGTCCGCGCGAAGGGTCTCGTGAACACGCGCGAACATCTGGAAAGCCTGTTCGAAGCAAAGGAACGGGGGGTCGCGTCGCTGCAGGAATTCGTGCACGGCAAGCACGACGATCACGCGCATCACGACCATGAAGGGCAAGTCGGACGGCACGCCTGAAGACGCCGATAACTTATTCATTCATACAGGTGAGCGTCCATGAAATGGCTGGATTCATTCTTCGAACATAAGGCGCGCGGCGTCGCGCAGCGCAGCTCGCGGCGCAGTGCGATGGCGAAGCTCGGAAAGGTGCTGGTGGGGTCGGCAATGGTGCCGCTGTTGCCGGTGGATCGCACCGCGTATGCGACGGAGCCGAAGAAGCCGGGTTCATCGGCAAGCGACGATCCGACGAGCTGCGACTACTGGAAGTATTGCGCGATCGACGGCTGGCTTTGCAGTTGCTGCGGCGGTACGTCGAGCAGTTGCCCCCCGGGCACGACGCCTTCGCCGATCACGTGGATCGGTACGTGCCGCAATCCGCACGACGGCTCGGATTACATCGTGTCGTACAACGACTGCTGCGGCAAGACGAGTTGCGGACGCTGCTTCTGCAATCGCAATGAACGCGAAAAGCCGCTCTATAAGCTGTCGCTGAATAACGATATCAACTGGTGTATGGCGAACGGTAATTCGAATTACCACTGCTCGGTATCGGTTCTGTTGGGAGCGGCAACGCAATGAAGACTGCAAGTGTTGTGATGGCGGCGCTCGCCGCCGGCGTGATGAGCCTCGCTTCGGGCGCATTCGCACAGACGGTGCATTACCCCGGCGGCAAATCCACGTTCGATGGCAAGTGCGCCGTCTGTCATCAGGCGGGCGGCAAGGGCATGGACGGACTCGCGCCGCCGCTCGTCGAGTATCCGGGCAAGTATGCAGGATCGCCCGATGGCCGCGCCCAATTAGGGCATACCGTGCTCTATGGCATGTTCGGCCCGATCAAGGTCAAGGAGAAGAGCTACAACTTCAAGATGCCGAGCTTCGCGTCGCTCTCCGATGAAGAGATCGCCGATGTGCTGAACTACGTCGTGTTCGATCTGAACGCACAGCATGGATCGGCGAAGCCCTTTGACGTCGCCGAGGTCAAGGCATGGCGTGCGGGACCGCTCGATCAGACCGCCGTGCATCAGCATCGCGAAGCAGTCTTGAAGGGCCTCGGGCTATGAAGCCGCGCGCGGTCCTCGCCGCTGCGATGCTGGCCGCGCTTTCGACGGCGGCGGCAGCGCAGACGTACGATGCGGCGCGCGCGCGCCAGGACTGGGTGCTCAATTGCATGGGATGCCACACGGCCAATGGCTCGGGCATTCCCGGCAAGGTGCCCGCCTTGCGCAACTCGCTCGGTCATTTCGTCTCGCTTCCCGAGGGCCGCCAGTTTGTCATGCGCGTGCCAGGCGCGGCCAATTCCGCATTGAACGATGCGGAGCTCGCGAACGTCCTGAACTGGCTGCTCAGGACGATGAACGAGCAATCGCGGCCCGCATCGTTCAAGCCTTATACGGCCGAAGAAATCGCGGCGCATCGCAGGCCCGCGCTCACCGATGTCGCGCGCACCCGCATGAAGCTCGTGAAGGAATTGCAGGAGAACGGCGTGAACGCCGTCCCGGAACATTACTAGGAGACATCTCAATGAATAGCAATCAGCATCCCGCGATGCTCGATTCGACGCGCGCGTTTCTCGCGTCGGCGAAGAAAATGCTGATCGATGGCGCATGGGTCGATAGCGCAAGCGGCGCGACGCTCGACGTGATCGATCCCGCCGATGGCGAACTGCTCGCACGCGTACCGAGCGCCGATGAAACCGACGTGGATCGCGCAGTACAAGCCGCGCGCCGCGCCTTCGACGATTCCGCGTGGTCGCGCATGAAGCCGACCGATCGCGAGCGCCTCTTGTTGCGCGTCGCCGATCTCATCGAAGCGAACGCACGCGAGCTCGCGGAAATCGAATCGCTCGACAACGGCAAGCCGGTGACGGTCGCGCAAGGTCTTGATGTGTCGATGGCCGCGCAATGCTTCCGCTATATGGCCGGCTGGGCGACGAAGATCGAAGGCAGCACGCTCGATGCGGCGATTCCGTATAGCCCGTCGAACGATTACTTCGGTTATACGCGCAAGGAAGCGGTGGGCGTCGTCGGCGCCATCATTCCGTGGAATTTCCCGTTGCTGATGGCATCGTGGAAACTGGCGCCCGCGCTCGCGACGGGCTGCACTGTCGTGCTGAAGCCCGCGGAAGACACGCCGCTTTCCGCATTGCGCCTCGCGATGCTGATCGAAGAAGCGGGCGCGGAGAAGGGCGTCGTGAATGTCGTGACCGGTCTGGGCCGCACGGCGGGCGCCGCGCTCGCGCGTCATCCGGGCATCGACAAGATCGCCTTCACCGGTTCGACGCCGACGGGCAAGGCAATCGGCCACGCGGCGCTCGACAACATGACGCGCATGTCGCTCGAACTCGGCGGAAAATCGCCCGTGATCGTGCTGCCCGATGTGGATATCGACAGGGCCGCTCAAGGCGTCGCGAATGCGATCTTCTTCAACTCGGGGCAAGTGTGTACTGCCGGTTCGCGCGTGTACGTGCACGATAAAGTCTTCGATCGCGTGATGGAACGTGTTGCCTCGATCGCTCAATCTCTGCCGATGGGACCGGGCCTCGATGCATCGACGCAGATCGGCCCGCTCGTTTCCGCGCGGCAGATGGATCGCGTGCTGGGCTATATCGAAGCGGGCCGCGATGAAGGTGCGCGTGCGATCGCGGGCGGTGCGCGCAAGGAAGGCGCGGGCTTTTTCGTGAAGCCGACTGTGCTCGTCGATACCGATCATTCGATGAAGGTCGTGCGTGAGGAGATCTTCGGACCGGTGCTCGTTGCAATGCCGTTCAACGATATCGACAGCGTGGTCGCGAAGGCGAACGACACGCCTTATGGACTCGGCGCGAGCATCTGGTCGAACGACCTCTCTGCCATTCATAAGCTCGTGCCGCGCATCAAGGCGGGCACGGTGTGGGTCAATTGCCACTCGCTGCTCGATAACGCGATGCCGTTCGGCGGCTTCAAGCAATCGGGTTTCGGGCGCGAACTCGGACGCGCGGTGATCGACATGTACACGGAAACCAAGTCCGTGCTGATCAACTACGCGTGAGGACGCTCGCATGACAACTAAAACAATCGCGCGGCAACTCGTTTCGACGGCGGCGCTCGCCGTGTGCGCGAGTGCATCGGCGCAAAGCAACGTGACGCTGTACGGGACCGTCGATGCAGGGTTGACCTATACGAGCAATCAGCAAGTCACGAATGCGGACGGCAGCGTCAGCTCGGGGCATAACTTCGCGTTCTCCGGCGGCAATCTTGTGCCTTCGCGCTTCGGCTTGCTCGGCGTGGAAGATCTGGGCGGTGGCTTGCAGGCGAAGTTCAACGTAGAAAATAGCTTTTATACGGGGACGGGAAGCTTTGTTCAGGGCGGGGCGCTCTTCAATCGTCAGGCCTGGGTGGGACTCGCGCACGAGCAATTCGGTACGTTGTCGTTCGGGCGTCAATACGATTCGTATTCCGATTTCCTCGGGCCGTATGTGTCGAGCAATTCGTGGGCGACGCTCTATGGTTCGCATATCGGCGACGTCGATAACCTCAACGAAGCGTTCAACTTCAATAACGCGATCAAGTACACGAGCCCGGACTGGAACGGCTTCTCGTTAGGTGGCACGTATAGCCTGGGCGGTGTGGCGGGCGATTTCGCGCAACGACGCGGTTATTCGATTGCGGCGACTTATACGCACTTGCCGGTTTCCATCAGCGCGGGCTATCTGAACCTGCACAATCCGCTCGATGCGGCTCTGGGCGGCGCCAATGGCTATATCGGCGATTTCGCCTGCTCGAATCCGTCGGCGCTTTATTGTCAGCTGCAGAATGCGGAAGCGTTGAAGGCCTATGGGGCGGGCGCATCGTATGCAATCGGGCCAGCGACCATCGCGCTGACTTATACGCATAGCCTTCTCGAACGTAGCCAGTACTTCGCCGACAGCGCCAATCCGCAAGGCCGTAACATTGCGTTCGATATCGGCGAAGTGAATCTGACTTACGCCGCGACGCCGTTCCTGCAACTGGGACTGGCTTATATCTATAACAATGCGAAGCCGGACGGCGGTTCGTCGACGCGCTTTCATCAAGTGAACCTCGGCGCGAACTACGCGTTGTCCAAGCGCACGGCGCTGTATGGCGTCGCGATCATGCAGAAGGCGGTGGGAGCGGGACTCGGCATCGATCCCGCAACGGGCGGCCCGGCGAACTACGCGCAGATTCCCAATCTGCCGAATTCCAACAGCGATCGTCAGTTGTCGGTGACGCTCGGCATACGGCATAACTTCTAAGTCCTTCCGAGGGCGTGCTTTGACCCGGCCGGGATGATTCCCCGCCGGGTTTTTTTGCTTGCGTCACCGTCCGTCTTTATCAATCTTATGGATGCATGTCGCCACATATGATTGATTTGACCGATATAGTCGGGTCGCTTAATTTCGATGAGAGGCACCCACCTATATCGAATCACGGAGACATCGACAATGAACAGAGAAGCCATCGACAGCCTGCTGCAAAAGATCAACGACAGCGCCACGAGCGAAGGCAATGCGCGGACGAAGACCATCGTCAATCGCATCGTGCGCGATCTTTTCTACACGATCGACGATCTCGACGTGACGCCGACGGAGTTCTGGACGGCGCTCAACTACCTCGGCGAAACAGGCCAGAGCGGCGAATTCGGATTGATCGCGGCAGGCCTCGGCTTCGAGCATTTCCTCGATGCCCGTCTCGACGAAAAGGAAGCGAAAGCGGGTATCGAAGGCGGCACGCCGCGTACGATCGAGGGTCCCCTCTATGTCGCGGGTGCGCCGGAATCCGTTGGACATGCACGGCTCGACGATGGCGCGAGTCCCGGAGAAACGCTCGTGATGCGCGGCCGTGTGTTGACGAAGGAGGGACAGCCGCTCGCGAATGCGTTGGTCGAAGTGTGGCACGCCAATCATCTCGGCAATTACTCGTACTTCGACAAGTCGCAGTCCGCGTTCAACCTGCGTCGCTCGATCCGCACCGATAACGAAGGCAACTATGCGTTCACGAGCGTCGTTCCGGTCGGCTATAGCGTGCCGCCTGGCGGCAAGACGCAGCAATTGCTCGATCAACTCGGGCGACACGGTCATCGTCCGGCGCATATTCATTTCTTTGTTTCGGCGCCGGGCTATCGCAAGTTGACGACGCAGATCAACATCGACGGCGATCCGTATCTGTGGGACGACTTCGCGTTCGCGACGCGCGATGGTCTCGTTCCGGAAGTGAAGAAAGCCGAAGGCGCCGAGGGCAAACCGTATGGCGTGGAAGGGCGCTTTGCGCTGATCGACTTCGACTTCACGTTGTGCAGCGAACGTGACGATGTGCCGGGCACTGAAGTAGAACGTGTGCGCGCCGCTGTCTGAGTTTTCGATCGTTGGTACGATCGCGGCATGAACAATGAGCGCGATATTCATGCCGATCTATTCGGCGTCGATGGCTGCAAGGCGGGCTGGTTCGTCGTGAAGCAATGCGGGCGCACCGCAGCAATCACGACGAGCGTTATCGCTCACTTTCAGGACTTACTCGACTGCAAACGCGCGAATGCCATTGTGGCCGTGGATATGCCGATCGGTCTTTCGGAGAATGGCATTCGCGCGTGCGACACGCTTGCTCGCAAAATGCTCGGGCGTCCGCGCGGAAGCTCCGTCTTTGCTCCGCCGATACGCGCGGCATTGGCCGCATCGAGCTATGAAGAAGCGTGCGCGATCAATCATGCCGAATCCGGAAAACGGATATCCATTCAGGCATTCCATATCCGCAAAAAGATTGCGGAAGTCGATGATGTAATGCACACGCATAACATTAATGCCACACGCGTTTTCGAAGTGCATCCGGAGTTGAGCTTCATGCATGTGCGAATGGAGCAGGGCGGACCGGCGCATGGCCTTCGCGAAAGCAAAGCGCATGCGCCTGGATTCGCATTGCGTCACGCACTGCTCGTGAAATGCTTTGGCAGCGCGATCGATTCGGCGCTTGCCACGCGCAAACCGTCGCAAGCATCGCGAGACGACGTGCTCGACGCGTTCGCTGTGTTATGGACCGCTCGCCGAATCGCATCGGGAAAAGCGTTCCATCTGCCCGAAGAGATCGCGATCGATGCGAACGGCATACCAATGGCGATTTATTGCTGAGAGCGGGTTTGCCTGCGAAAGTGCGCTACATGGAGCGCTTTTACGCGTTCGGCGAATTCCTCGACGGGACCGTCGACTGTCGTATCGTCGATAACTTCCTGTATCGCTAACGGACGAACGCGCCCCTGTTTTGCGCCGAGCTCAGCACGCCAGCGCGTGAATTGCTCGCTCGACGCCGCATACACGATCCGGCCCAGCCCGCCCCACGCGTGCGCCGCCGAGCACATCGGACAATGCTCGCCGGACGTGTAGACGACCGCGTTTCTGCGCTCGGATTCCGGCAGATTTTCCGCAGCCCACTTCGCAATCGCGAATTCCGGGTGTCGCGTATGGTCGCCGCCACTCACGCGATTCCGGTCCTCGAAAAGCACGCGCCCGTCGTTTGCGACGAGCATCGAACCGAAAGGCTCATCGCCATCGTCGAGCGCTTCCTGCGCCAATTCGATGCAGCGGATCAGATACTTCTTGTCTGTATCGTCGATCATGACGCCTCCTAGAATAACGGCCGGACCACGATGTTAGCCGACAAGCGAACCGTGAGAGGCGCAATTGTGAAGCGCGTTTTCGGCGGACTTTCAGCGGTCGAAATGGCGCTACGACGATGGGCAGGGCGGTATAAAATTGTGATGTACTTGTCTTGCGCTCGAATGCGCCCGCCGCCATGGAAACTCCTTCGGGCAAAGAAGCCTCCCGCAAGCAGATCTCGCCGCGCATGCTCAACGTGCTGACGGCGCTCATTGGTCTTGCCACGCTCGCACTCGGCGTGGCCTGGCTGATCTACACGTGGGTTGTCCATCTGGAAGTGCCGTACTTTGCGATTCCGCTCGTGCTCACGGTGCCGGTGATCGTTGCGGTGGCATTCCGGAATTGCTGGGACTGACGCGTTTCCGAAATGCAGTCAAAGCGACGCGCAAAAGAAAACGCACCGTGGCGATGCGATCGCGACGGTGCGTCTGAATGTCGTTGGTAGGCTCGATTGGACTCGAACCAACGACCCCCACCATGTCAAGGTGGTGCTCTAACCAGCTGAGCTACGAGCCTACGGAAGCCGCGAATTATAGGGGAAAGTTTCGCGTCGTGGGGAATTTTGGGCGAAAATTTTTGATTCGGTGTTTTTGGGCGTGTTTGTGGTTGTCAGTGCGGTGAGCCGGCGTGAAGTTGAGGGCCGGCGGCAGGCCTTCACGATATTAATCGACTCGGATCATTTATTTGACATAACATAAATTCTTGCACTGTGCCCGCCTTCCCCCGTAGTGCCCGTATTACCAGATGCCTGCGCCTGAGACGTGGGGGTTACCGCCGCCGACAAGCCAACCGCGCACACTATCGACGCCTTCGCGATAACCCCCGCCGCTTTTCCCCAAATGGACTCCCAGACAGCGCGCGCGTGCTCGTCTTTGCTGCGCTCGAACTGAGAAGCGGCGATAACCTCTATCGGCTCAATGCCAAGAGCCTCCGCAATCCGCGCGCACGTCAATTCGTCCGGAGCGGAACGGCCAACGCGCCACGAACTGACCGCCGCACGCGTCACGCCTAGCGCCTTCGCGGCGGCGTAGTCGGACGGAAGTTCGAGTTTTTCCCGAACTTCGTCCAAGTATTGAACAGTCGATTTCACACTTCCCCCGTTTGTCAAGCGATCTCAAACCCGAATGTACGTCAAGCGTCAACAACGCACAACGTACTGCGCGCTTGACTAGTATTGCGCGCTTGACGTATTGTTCCGTTCGTCGGGCCGCACAAACGGGCTGAACCCCCCCGTGGCGACTGATCCTCGCCTTTAGGCGGTCCGACATTCCACACATGCAGGGGTTCAACCGGGGGGCTTACATGCGTCACTCATCGTTACAAATTCAACGGTCTTCACTCGGCGGTTTCGCAGTCCTAAGCGGCTACGCCAAGCGCGCGCGCGTTCGCGCTGCTGTGCGTCGGGTCATTGATTGGGTGGTGATCGCATGACTGAGGCTCTTTTCTTCGTGGCGGGCGCGGTTTTCACCTTCTTTGCGGTCGGCGTCGGCGTGCTCGGCGCGCTGGCCTACACGGGGATGATCGATGAAAACGGAACAGCAACCCGAAAGCTGTGAGGACGTTTCGCATGCAGTGGTGCCCGGCTCAATAGGTCGCGCTCTACTGTGCAGCGTGCCATGGGCACCGCGCGCAACGCCCGCCAGTGACAAGGCAAGGGCCGAAGCGATGACAGCGTTAAACAGAATTCTTTCGAAGTACCGCGAGCGGCCACGAAGCGCGCCGGTTAGCAAAGCGGATTTTCAACAGGCGCGCGAAAACTTTTGGAGTAAAGGCAATGCAACCTTGGGATTCGATTCTGGTGCTCGCTACGGCGCAAAGCCCCTACGCGGGCACGGCGGGCAGCATCACGGCAGTGACGAAGGGCGCGGACGGCTCGCTCATCAGCGTGACGGCGCGCATGGACAAGGACGGGACCGAAGAAACGTTCCCGGTCGCTGAAGTGCAGCGCTTGGGCTAAATCATGCTCATCAACACGTTCCGCGAAGGTGAGCGCGTCATGGTGACGGCAAAAGATGACTTCTACGCTTACATCGACGGCTGGCGCGGTCGTGTTGGCTCGTTCGAAGGCATCCCCGGCGGGCATGTGCGTGTCGAAGTGCCGGACGAAGGCGTGACGAAGCTTTTCATCGTGCCGGTGGATCAAGTCGTGCGCTGCGGTGAGCGGCTGGTGGTGGTGCGCTGATGATCCGCGAATCAAACGAAGCTTGGGCCGTTCGCCAAGTTGTCGACCTTCCCCCGCGCTGGCGCGGGCGGCTGCTCGGCAACTGGCGCGCGGCCTGCGCTTCGTTTGATCGCTCGAAAGTGACGGGTGAGGGTGACGCGCTGAGGCGCGCGAATGCCGGTTTGTTGATGGCGCTCGCGAGTCTGAGCACGGCACCTTTGGCGCTCGATGCGTCGGATATCGACGTGTGCGCGGCGGCGGAAAAGTACGCGGAGCAATGCCGCAAGACGGCAGAGGAAACGCAGCATATCGGGCGCGACGCGACGCGCGCGGAGCTGGAGCGTTTCTGTATTACGGCGGGCATCAACGCGCCGGGCGCGGACATGGAGCAAGAACCGGCCATCCTGCGCATGCAATGCCACTTGTGGTGGCGTCGGCAACTGCGTCGCGCCATGTCGCGCGCCGTCGAAGGATCGGCCATCGGCCTCGGCTACGTCCACAAGGGCGGCGATTGCTACGTGTCCGACGAGTCGGTGATGCACCGCCTACAGCAAAACGCGCGCAACGCGGAAATGCTCGAATCGACCATCGCGCGCAATGAACTAGGGCAGGAATTCACGCTGGCGGAACTCGCGGCGAAGTCGCCCGCGAATAAGTCGGTGCGGCGCGCGGAACTGATGACGCGCATCAACGGGTTTGAGCGTATCGCCATCGACATGAAGCACGCGGGCGTGTTCTTCACGCTCACGGCACCGTCGCGCATGCACGCGTACCGGACCATCAACGGCAAGCCCGTGCGCAATCGCAAATATGACGGCACCAAGCCCAATGAGGCGCAAGCGCATCACACGAAAACGTGGGCGCGCATCCGTGCGGCGCTCGCGCGTCGCGGGGTGAGGATTTACGGGTTTCGCATTGCCGAACCGAATCACGATGGCACGCCGCATTGGCATGTGCTGGTTTTCTGCAAGCCCGATGAACTCGCGATCCTTAAGAGCACGGTCTATAAGTACGCGCTCGCCGTCGATGGTGACGAAGCGGGCGCGCGCAAGCATCGCGTGGACTGGAAGCCGATGGACCCGGCCAAGGGCACGGCGGCGGGCTACATCGCGAAGTACGTCGCGAAAAACATCGACGGCTATCGGCTCGATAAGGACATGTATGGCAACGATGCAATCCAAACGTCGCAGCGCGTCGAGGCGTGGGCGACACGTTGGCGCATTCGACAGTTTCAGCAGATCGGCGGGCCTCCGGTTACGGTCTGGCGTGAATTGCGCCGCGTTCAAAGCGTACCGGCTGACGCTCCGGGATTTGTCGTCTCGGCTCACAACGCCGTCAACAAAATCGCCGTTATTGAAGGGCGTGAAAACGCGTCCGTCGCGTGGGATAGGTATGTGGCGGCGCAAGGTGGTGTGTTCTGCGGACGCGGTTATCGCGTGCGTCTTGCGACGGTCGCGGCTGAGGGCGCGACGCGCTATGGCGAAGAGCGCGCGCCCAAGGTAATCGGCATCACGTTCAACGAGGAATACAAGGTGCGCGACGCGCGGGGCAACTGGACCGACGTGCGCGAAATGCAAACCATCGTGGAGAGCAAGAGGTTCGAATGGGAAATCCTGCGTCCGGCAAGTTCCAACGCTTTCGCTGTGTCGTATGCGGGCAGCGATTCGACACCTACGACTGTCCGCGATGCGGAGGGTTTTTCGGGTTTCGAGCGCGCGCAGCGCGCGTCTTGGACCTGTGTCAATAACTGTACGGAGTCGGGGGAATTCAAGCCTGAGGGCATCCCGACAACCTTTGGGCGGTTGTCGGAAGCGGCTTATGAGGCGTGTTCCGGTGCGGTGGTGGCGGCATTTAACGAATGGGTGAGGCGGAATGGACGGGAAGGTGGCGGAATTGAAAGCGCTGGCGGAGCAGGCACGGGAGGAAGTCAGGCAGCTTCCGCCGTTCGTCCGGATGGCCGGGCAAAAACAGATGGCATTGCTTCAAAACATCATTGAAAAAATCGAGGCTCTATGAAAACGCGCGCAAAAAAAACGGTCATCGGCACCATCAAGTGCCACTGCTGCGAGCGGGACATTCCCGCCAAGGAAAACGAGCATGGCACGCTCGATGTTTCGTGCCAGTGGTGCGAAATGCCGGTCTATGCGAAGAAGGGCACCGACGCGCACAAGCGCCTGTCGGCGCGCGTCGTCCGTTTCCCGGTGCCGCACGATGCGACGCCCGCGAGCGTGGCGGAGCCGTTCATACCGCCTTCGCCGGAAAAGCCCGCCGCGCGTGCCGCGCGCGGTGTGTTTGACGTATTCACGGGAGCCTAAGCATGGGCGATATGGCGGAAGCGCAAGCAATGGACGCAATGCCGGGCCTTGATTCGCTCGGCGGCATGGCGGCGGGCATCGACGCGGAAGCGGCGGGCGCGCTCAATCCGGAAATGTCCGGTGCGATGCCAGGGCAACCGGTCCCGACCGGCCCGGACTACGAGCGCGGCGCGCGCGGCATCGTGGACATGACGCGCGCGATGATCGGCGGCTATGCGCCGGGCGCGGAGTGGGACGAAGCAACGAGCGGACGCATGGCGGCATCGCTCGCGCCCGTGTTCGAAAAATACGGGTGGGACATGGAAGCGGCTATGCCGTGCGAACTGGTCGCGCTGGTGGTGTGCGGCCCGGTGCTCTACCAGTCGGCGCGCGCCGTGGCGCTCAAGATCAAACAGGACCGCTACGCGCTGGAAAACGCGCGGCCCGGCATGGCGGACCCTAACACGGTGAAGGGCGCGGAGCGGGATTCTGCGCCGGCCGATTCGGCGGAGGCGCTCGCGGCGGCGGTGCGCAACGCGAAAGTCTTTCCGGACATGTGATGGTGACGCGCGCAAAGAAAGCGGCGCCAGAAAAAGCCGCGCCCGCCTATGGCGTCGAAGCGAAGGCGCATATTGAGGCGGTGCTCGGCGCGTCCGGCTCGGGCAAGTCGAGTTACGTTAAGCGCCTGATGGAGCGGGCGCGGCCCGCGCGGCTGATCGTGTTCGATCCTGAGGGCGAATGGTCCGCCTTCGGCAAGGCAACGAGCAACGTCGCGGACGTGCTCGCGGGTTTCCGGGCCGCTGGCACCGATGGCGCGTGCCGGGTGGTGTTTGTGCCGTCGCCGGTGCCGGAAATCGCCGTACGGCAGTTTGACGCGGTGTGCCGGATCGCGTTTCACGCGGAGCGCCTGACCTTCATTGTCGATGAACTCAAAAGCGTTACCACGCCGTCCCGGTCGCCGGTCGGCTGGGGCATGCTCACCGGGCGCGGGCGCAAGCGCGGGATTGTGATGTACGGCCTCTCGCAACGCCCGGCCAGCATCGACAAAGACTTTCTAGGCAACTGCAACTATGTCCGCTCGGGGCGGCTCACCTATGACGAGGACGTGCGCACGGTCGCCAAGGTGCTACGCGTGCCACAAGATGACGTGGCAAGCCTGCCTGACCTCGGCTGGATACGGCGCGACATGGCCACGGGGCAGACTGATCGCGGGTAGTGCGATCGCGGCGCGGAGCGTTACGAAATGGGAAGACAACGAAAGTACTACTCCAACGCGGAGCGGCAGCGCGCGTATCGGGCACGAGCCGCGCGGACGCGTGACATAGAGCGCGAATATGTGAAGGAAAAGCGCGAGCGCGAAAAGAGGGCGGTACAGGATCGTCTATTAGGACGCGATCTAGTAGAACCCCGCTTCGGCGGGGTTTTTTTATGGCTTGGCGCGGCGCGCGGGTGTGGCTAGGTCGCGACACAGCTAAAAATATTTTCGGGCCGATGGCGGGCGTTTTGGCGCGTTCCTATAGGTCGCGCTCTAGGTCGCGTTCCTATAGGTCGCGGATTCGCCTTTTCAGGGGAGGGCGGCGACACTCCGAACCATTCAAACGGGCCGCATGGTGCGGCGTCTATCGGAGTCGAACCATGAACGCAAAAGCATTGCTCAAGGCCTATCTGGCCTATCTCGCCTTCAACGCAGTGACGAAGATCGTCGTGCGTCCGGTCGCCACGTCGCTGAACGTGCCGCTGATCACCACGATCGTTTCCTAAAGGAGGGCGCGTCAATGCTGCTCGTTAAAAACACGCCTTTCACGAACGTTGTCGCCTCGGGCGTCGCCACGGTGAACCTGCCTATCGGCATGTCGTACAACAAGATCATTCTCGCGCTCGGCGGCACGACCTTTACGCCGTCGATGATCACCAACATCAACCTGAAGGTGAACGGCAAGATCATCTACAACGCGATTGGCTCGCGTCTGTCGCTGATCAACGCGTACCGTCAGGTGGTGGGCAGCGCAACCTGCCTCACGCTCGATTTCACCGAGCCGCGCGCCAAGTCGATGATCGAACAGTACGTGGGCAACATCAACACGGCCTCGGGCGTGTCGTCGGTGACCATCGAAGTGACCATTGCGGGCGCAACGGCCCCGACGCTGGACAGCTATTCCGAACTGGGCCCGCCCGCCGCGCTCGGCGTGATCGCGAAGCACATTCCCTTTACGGCCTCGTTCGCTGGCTCGGGCAAGTTCCCGATGAAGCTGATCGATATCACGAACCGCGGCGGCATCATCAAGCGCGTCCACTTCGCGCACGGCGGCAACCTGTCGCAGCTCGAAGTCAAGAAAAACGGCATCGTCATCTGGGACAACATCCCGACCGCGATCAACACGAGTTGGCAGGCGGAGTACGCCAAGACCGCGCAGACCAACCTGTACACGTATGACCCGTGTGCGGACAACAACTACGCCAACGGTGTGAAGACGGCAGACGCAACCGCGCTCGAATTCAACCCGACCTTCACGGCGGCGGATACGGTCACGGCGGTGGTTGAAGTGCTGGACGTGCTCGGCAACATGTAACGGCTCAGGGTGGGAGTGCAGCGGCCCGGCCCGATTGAATTCGATGCGTCGGGCCGCTCTTTTTTTAACCATCGGGGAATTACATGGACGGCTTTGACCTTTCCTCGCTCGGTCTCGACACGAGCAACCAGTACGGCTTTTCCATCGGCCCGCAATCGGACGGCACCTACAACGTGCCATCGACGGCGGTCGCGGTCACGGGATCGGACACGGGCGGCGCTGGCTACAACTACGCGCCGGGCGTGTTCAATCTGCTCAATAACGGCCTCTCGGCTTTCACGTCGATCTACAACAATCAGCAAAGTCTGGACTACAAGCGCTACGAGGCCACGCAAGCGGGGCTGGTCGCGCAAGGTCAGGCGGCGGGCGCACTGGCGACGGCGCAACTGTCGGCGGTGAACTCAAACAAGATGCTGATGATCCTCGGCGCAATCGCCGTGGTGATGCTCGCGATCCACAAGGGATAAGCCATGAACGGCACGACCGGCAATATCGCAACGGGCGTCGCCATGTCGAACCCGTACAGCGCGGCGGCAATGGCAGCAATGCAAATGTCGTCGGCGCTGTTCGCCAGTCCGACCGGCCCGCAAATGTCGAGCGCGGGCGGCTTCGATCCGTTCACGGTCGATAACTCGGGGTGGTCCGTCAACTTCGGCAGCGGCAGCGCGAGCGCGACGGCGAACCCCGTTTCGAATCTCGCGCAAGGGCTGGCGAACGCGGCCAGCGGCGCGGCGGGCGGCATCAACCTGAACAACCCGTTTGTGCTGCTCGGCCTCGCGGCCATCGTCATCGTCATCGTGAAGCACGGCAAATGATCCACATTCGACCCGAACCGGTTACGGACGCGGTACGCGATGAAGTCGCGGCGGCGTTCGATGCCAACCCGCTTCAGCGTGCCAAGACGGACACGAGCGCGGGCATGGTGGACGCGGTGCGGTGTCTCGATAACGCGGTGTTTTGCCGGGTGTTCGCGAGCGGTGTGCCGGTGGCGTTTTTCGCGCTGCGCATCGAACAGAAGGGCACGCGGCGTGAAGCGGAAGTGACCATTGCGCACGGTCGCGCGGCGTTCGATCTGACGGCTGAAATTCTGCCGATGATCGAGCGCGCGGCGGCGGACCTCGGCGCGCATGGACTCACGGTCGTGACGCGGCGCGGCGGGCTGGTTAAAAAATTGAAGTCGGCGGGCTACGGCACGGCGGCGGTGCGACTGAGAAAGGAACTCGCGCGATGATTCGCAACCCTCGGCAATTGCATTTGATGCGGATGGGCCTTCCGGCCACGCCCGCTAATCGCTCGGATTCGTCGTCGTCGTCCGACTCCACGACGAACAACTACGCCGACAAGCGCAACGCGGTGCAAGGCGGCGTCGGCGTGTCGGGCGACAACAACATGGTGTTCAACTCGTCCACCACGACCGATTACGGCGCGATTCAAAACGCGCTCAATGCGATGGTGGGCGCGACGCAAGCGGCGACCTACAACAACTCGGTGGTGAGCGCGGGCGCGATCCAAGGCAACACGGACGTGGCGAAAGCGGCCATCAACGGCAACTCGGGCGTCGCATCGACGGCGATCACAAGCACCGTCGCGGCGTCGAACCATCTAGAGGACGTGGGGCTGTCGATGCTACAGGCCAATACCGCGCTCGCGAATTCGCTGATGGGCGGCGTCCAGCAAAGCACGCAAGCGGTCACGGGCATCGCGTCGCAACTCGCGCAAACGCAGATTGCCTCGCAAAACGACAATCGCTATCTGATCGCGGCGGGTCTCGCGGTCGTCTGCATCGTCGGCGTGATGGCGTTTAACCATAAGGCATAACGATCATGCAGATTTTCGATATCACGGTTCCGGCTAATTCGGCGTTCGTCGTGCACGCGCCGGGCAAGTACATCAAGTATCTGTCGGGCAACAACGGCGGCGGCGATACACGGCTGGCGGTGACGCCCGGCATGCAGGGCAGCACGAAAATTACGCTGATTCCGGGACAGGCCTATCGCGTGTCCGACGAAGCGAAAAAGCCGGATTCGTGGACGCTCTCGAACTATGCCAACGGCGCGGCGATTATCGGTCAAGTGGTCGTCGGTGACGGCAAGATAGATGACAACAGCATTGCGGGCACCGTGCAGGTCATCGACGGCGGCAAGGCGCGCACGCTGAACAATAGCGCCTTCACGTGTTGGGGCGGTGGTTCATCCGTCGCGTCGCAGTGGTGCCGCGTCCAACTCTGGAACCCGGCAAACAATCCGAATCGGGTGGTTCTCGAAACGATATTCAGCCTCGCGGCGAGCGGCAACACGGCGGCGATTCTGACCGGTGGGAGTACGCAACTAGGAACGCTCCTGCAAGTCGGGCAACCGAAGCGCGTGGGCGGAACGCCTAGCCTAGCGGGCCTCTACACAGATAACACGGCGGTGCAGCCTAGCGCCTATCCATCGCTCGCCCTTTTCGGCGCGCTGAATGTATCGACGGTCGCGGCGGGATATAGCCCGAAAGAGCCGTTTGTCATTCCGCCGGGATACGGGTTGATGCTGGCGGCCAACGCGGCGGCAACAAGTATTTCCGCAGACTTCGAGTGGTACGAAGAGCCGAACGTATGAAAACGCCCGGTGCGCTCTACCTCATTGCGGCGGGCACGCTCGCGGCAGCGGCCTACGTGTGGTGGGCCAATGGTGGCGTGCCGGACCCGATGCAGAATCCCGACGATTCAATTGATCCGCTCGCGCCGCTCGGTGACGCGATGGACGAAGCAACCGCAACGGTGTGGAACATGATTAGCCCGAACCCGGCAGCAAGCATGCAACCCAGTGACGCGCTGGTATCGCGCCTGAAGCAAAGCGAAGGACTGCGCCTGACGCGTTACAACCTCGGCGACGGCGGCTGGACGATTGGCTACGGCCACTACTCCACGAACCTCGCGGACATTCCCGCAACCTGCACGCAAGCGCAAGCCGATGCGTGGTTTGCGTCGGACCTGCAAGCGAAGGCGGTCAAGTGGGTGCAGCTTTACGTGTCGGTGCCGCTCACGCAAAACCAGTTTGATGCGCTCGTGGACGTCGCGTTCAACCTCTCGCCGCGCGGCTTCAAGCGCTTTGCCGATGCGGTCAACGCGGGACAGGGCATTGACGACATCGCGCAAGCGTCGGTGTCGTGGGTCTCGCCCGCATTGCAGAACGGCATCCAGAATCGGCGGAACTCCGAAATGGCGATGTTCGATAACGGGGATTACACAGCATGAAACTCGATAAAAGCGGCCTGTTGATGGTCGGCGCGGCGGCGGCGGTGCTGCTGCTGGTGGTGAAGAAAACGACGCCTTCGGGCACGCCCGCGAAAAGCGGACAAGCGGCCATCGGCTCGAACGCGGCTTCGTGGTTGTCGAACGCCATCAGCAACATGGGCGGCAACCCGGTCGCGACAACCAGCACGAACAGCCTTGGATCAACGATCGGCGGCCTGACGCTGTTCGGCAACGGCACCTTCGACGCGGGCGGAATCTATGTCGATCCCGGTCAGGTGACGGTCAACAACAACACCGGGCAGGTGACTGAATCGCCGTTCTCCGGCATGTACAACGTGCTGTCCCCCGCTACCTACGGATTCTGATCATGAGCACAAAAGAATTTCTGTTCCTCGGCGCGGTGATCTACATCGGCTGGCGCTATCAGCGCTCGCACCAGTCGCGCAGCGCGGTCGATCAGGCGTATCTGCAAGACGCGCAGACCTTCGCGAGCATGGCGGGCAGCAACTTCACGCAAAGCAATTGGGATCCGGTCAGCGGTCAACCCACCTACATGTGGGGCGCGACGCCCGTGGCGCTGCAAGGCGGGCTGTCGGTGCAAGCCAATAGCGGCGTCGGCTCAATTTTCGGGCACATCGCATGAAGCGCGCCGAACTCGCGATCCTCGCGGGCGTGGTGCTGCTCGTCGGCTATGCCGCGTACAAGGTGAAAACGGCCGGCAGCGCGCTGGCGAACAGCGCGGCGGCGGCGGCGTCGGCGGGCTGGAACCTCGCGAATTATCCGGTGCTGCCCGCGTCGATTCCGGGCGCGAGCGTCGGCAACGCGATTGTGTCGGCGCCCGCGTCGGCGCTCGATGCGCTCTCATTCGGGACCATCGGCGGCACCACAACGCCCGCGTCAAGCTGGTATGACGCGCTCAAGGCGGGGCCGCTCGGCGGGCTGGTGGGCATCGTCAGCGGCGAAGGCAACACGAACATTTTTGGACCGGCACCAAGCGCGGGGCTGGACTTTGGCAAAGGCGACAACTGGAACTAGGGGAGAAAACCCATGAAAGCATTTTTTGCACGCTTGCAAGAACCCTCCACGCATGCCGCGCTCGCGGGCCTCGCGGCCATCGCGGCACAAGGCGCGGTGAGTCTCGGCGCTGATCCGCATGTGGTGGGCGCGGTCGGCACGGCGGCGGCGGGCCTGTTTGGTCTGCTCGGCGTGCTGATGCCGGAAAAGGCGGGCGCGTAATGGAATCCAGCCTGCTGATGAACGTCGGTGGAATGGTGCTCGCGGCGGGCGTCACGTATGGCGCGATCCGCGCGGACCTGAAAAACCTGCATGAGCGGATTGCGCTGCTCGAAAAGATCGTTTTCAAACCTCTCACGAAGGGAGCCTGACATGGCCACGCGTAAGAAGGCGGCGCACAAGCCGCGCAAGAAGTCGCATCACAAGACCCCGGCACGCAGCAAGGTGACGGGCCGGTTCCTCAAGAAATAAGGGAGAAAGACATGCCTAAGATCGAATGGAAGAGCGCGGCGATTGGTGCCGTCGCTGTCTACGCGTTCCTGTGGTATCGCGCCAAAAAGGCGTCCACCACGTCGAGCTAAAAGCCGAAGCGCTGAAGCAAGGACGCCCGCCGCGCGCGGGCGTTTTCTATGGTGGCGTCGAAGGTGCCCGCCAGTTTGGCGGCGGCGACTTTATCGGCGACCTGCCACGCGTGGACGTAGTGCAGGAAGGCGCGCTCGGACGAACAGTAGGCGGGCGCGACCGCTTCCACCCATTGCCGGACCTCATCGAGCGTCACGGGCACCTGTCCGAACAGATCGTGCTGAGGGTGGTGGCGGCGCATAAAAAAAGCTCCGATCCCAATTTCTGGAAAAGGAGCATTTGTGGTGCCTTAATCGGCGCTTAGGCGGCGAGGGGAAACCCGTATGCTTTCTCTGCCCGCCGGTTCCGGCGGAAAGTTGACATAACATAAATTATCGAAGTTTTACCTGTCAGGGCTTTTTAGTAATGTCCGGTTTGGGCTCATTAGAAATGTCGCATTCAAGCCCACGCCCAAACATCTGTATCTGCCTACGACAAAGGCCTCCAGAGCGACGCATCACATTCCCCAACGCAATCCCGCCGTATGCACCGGACTGTCCCAGTGCCGCATCATTTCGTCGTCGAGCGTGCAGAGCGTGATCGACGCGCCCGCCATCTCCAGCGATGTCGTCAATGCGCCCACTTGCGAGCGCGCGACGCTCAATCCGCGCCCGTCGAGCCACGTCCGCGCCGCGTTGTAGAGCAGATAAAGCTCCGACAACGCCGTACCGCCCAGTCCGTTCACGAGCACGAGCAAGCGCGCATCGGCCGCCGGTTTCAGGTCCTCGACGATCGCCGAAAGCAGTTCATCCGCGATTGCGTTGGCCGTCTCGAACTTCGCGCGCCGGCGCCCCGGCTCGCCGTGAATGCCCACACCGATCTCGATTTCATCGTCGCCGAGCGTGAAGGTCGGCTTGCCCGCCGCGGGCACCGTGCAACTCGAAAACGCGACGCCCATCGACGCGATGCGCGCCACTACGCGCTCACCGAACGCCCGGCACGCCTGCAGATCGGCGCCCGTTTCCGCGAAACTGCCGACCAGCTTTTCGACGATCACCGTGCCTGCGACGCCGCGCCGTCCCGTCGTGAAGCTGGAGTTCTCGACCGCGACATCGTCGTTGACGATCACCGATGCATTCGGCATCTCGCACAATTCCGACGCCATCTCGAAGTTCATCAGGTCTCCGGAATAATTCTTCACGATGAACAGCACACCCGCCCCCGTGTCCGCTGCCTGGGCCGCGGCCATCATCTGATCCGGCGTCGGTGATGTGAACACCTGTCCGGGGCACGCGGCATCGAGCATGCCATGTCCGACAAAGCCGCCATGCAGCGGCTCGTGGCCCGATCCGCCGCCCGAGATGATCGCGACCTTTCCCGGCTTGAGCGTCTTGCGCACGATGTAGAGCGGATCGAAACTGACCGTGACGATTTCTGCATGCGCCGCCGCAAAACCCGCGAGGCTTTCGGTCAAATAGTCATCGACGCGATTGATGAATTTCTTCATGTCCCCTGCTCCATTTTTGTGTTCAGGCGTCGTCTTGCGCGATGCGCGCGCAGACGGCTTCGATCATGAGCTGACTCGACCGCGCGCCCGGATCGATATGGCCGCGCGAGCGCTCGCCCAGAAACGATGCGCGGCCCTTGGTGGCGAGCATGTCGCGTGTCGCGAGCATGTTGTCTTCCGCGATGCGCGGCAGTTCCTTCAGGACATCGTGCTTCGATGCGCCCGCATCGGCCATCGCGGTGAAACGTTGCGCAACGGGGATCAGCACGTCCATCATCGTCTTGCTGCCGGTGCCCGTCTTGCCGCGCTGACCCACCGCTTCGACCCCAGCCGCGAACGCGCGCGCGAACTCCGCGACGCCCGCATCGTCGGCGGATGTCTTCGCCATGCCCGTCAGCATCGAAAAGAAAAGCGGCCCGGACGAGCCGCCGACCGTCGACAGCACCTTCGTCGCCGCGAGCTTGAGCGCAGGCGCGAAGGCTTCGGCGTCGATCTGCGCGCGCATTCCGGCGAGCGCATCCATGCCGCGCAGCAGATTGATGATGTGATCGCCGTCGCCGATCGCCTGATCGAGCGACGCGATTTCGTCGGCATGTTCCCTGAGCGATGCGTGGGCCGCATCGATGCACGCCATGACCGTCTTGCCGTTCATGCGCCGATCCTCCGTTCACGAGTTCCGCGAGCAGAAAGGATACAGCGTCACGCGGCCTTGCGCAGCCGGATCAGGTCCAGGGAACGTGCACGCGATCGAGATTCCTGTCGAGCTGATAGGCCGCGCTGATGAGCGCGAGGTGCGTCAGCGCCTGCGGAAAATTGCCGAGCGCCTCGCCGCTCGTCGCCACTTCTTCCGAAAACAGTCCGACATGATTCGCGTAAGCCAGCATCTTCTCGAAGACGAGCCGCCCTTCATCGACACGGCCCGCGCGCGCGAGCGCCTCCGCATACCAGAACGAGCACGCGGAGAAGCCGCCTTCCGTGCCGGGCAAACCATCGAGCGTCGAGCCGCGCGTGTAGCGGAAGATCAGCGGATCGACGCACAAATCGCGGCCGATTGCATCGAGCGTGCCGATCCAGCGCGGATCTTTCGGTCCGATGAAACGCACGAGCGGCATCATCAGCGAGGAGGCATCGAGCGTGGCCGAGCCGGGCGTCTGCACGAAGCTCTTGATGTCGTTGTTCCAGAATCGCTCGTGGATATCGCGATGAATCTCATCGCGCGCACTGAACCAGCTTGCAAGCGGTGCGGGCAGCGAGCGCTTTTCCGCCAGCCGCAGCGCGCGATCGACGGTCACCCAGCACATCAGGCGCGAATGCAGCAACGCGCGCGTGCCGTTGCGGAATTCCCAGATGCCGTTGTCCGCGTCCTGCCAATGCTCGACGACGTAATCGACCGTGCGCGTCACGTGACGCCAGCCATCGTAGGAAATCGCCGCGCCGTACTTGTTGTAGAGATAGACCGAATCGAGCAGCGCGCCATAGACGTCGAGCTGGATCTGTTCGCGCGCCTCGTTGCCGACGACAACCTGCCCCGGCACTTTGCCGACGAGACTCGTCAATTCGCTTTCGGGGAGCGCGTCGGTGCCGTCGACGGAATACATCACGCGCAACTGGCCGTGAGAGCTGCAATCGCGGCTGCGCTCGGCGATCCACTTCATGAAGCGTTCCGCCTCGCCGGTGTAGCCGAGGCGCAGCAACGCGTAGACGGAAAACGCGGCGTCGCGTATCCACGTGAAGCGATAATCCCAGCGGCGTGCGCCGTCCTGCGACTCGGGCAAGCCGAAGGTCGGCGCGGCGACGATCGCGCCGAATTCCTCCGAGCTCAACATCTTCAGCGTCAGCGCCGAGCGCAGCACGACTTCGCGATAACGCCCGCGATACGTCGAACGCGACGACCAGGCTTTCCAGTAATCGATGGTATCGGCAAGGATCGCATCGTGGTTCGTTTCGACGTCGGCGAGCCCTTGCGCATCGCCGAGCGCGAAACAGGCGCAGTCGCCCTCGGCGAAGTCGAGCGTCGCGCAGGCGCCGTTACCGTCGATCGCAAGCGGCACGTTGGCGAGCAGTTGCAAGGACGGCGCGCCATCGTCGCGCACGAATTCGACGCCCTTCTCCACTGCATGCGCCGTATGTTCCACGCGTGCGTACTCGAAGCGCGGATCGCAGCGCACGTCGAGCGTCATGCGTCCGTACACGAGCCGCACGATGCGCAGCACGCAGTTCGGCAAGGCATCGGCGCGCGTCGCGTTCGATGCGACCGGCATCAGATCGAGCAGCTCGCACACGCCATCGCGGGTCATGAAACGCGTGAGCAGCACGTTCGTCTCGGGCAGATACATCTGCTTGACGTTCGCATCGCGCGCGCGTGGCGTGATCGAGAAAGCGCCGCCGTGCTCGCCGTCGAGCAGCGCGGCAAACACCGTCGGCGAGTCGATGCGCGGAAAACACATGAAGTCGATCGCGCCGCACAGCGACACGAGCGCAGCCGTCTTCATGTTGCCGATCATGCCGCGTCCATCGACGGGCAGCGCGGCCGGTGGAACCTGCTCAGGATGGTGTCCCATCGCGAAATGCTCCCGACGAGCCTGGAGTGACATGGTCGGAAGTCGAGCAAGTCATATTCCTGTCGATGGCGACAGTTTCGATGCCTGCGACAAACGCTGGACGCCTCGCGTTAGCGCGCGGCGGTCTGTTCGCCCTGCGTCGTGTCCGGATGCTTCGGCGCGGTGTCGAAACCCGCGGCGCTCGCGGCGCTCTCTTGCGCGGCGAGCGCAGACGTTGCGGGCACGGGCGCATCCGCATGATGCGACCTGCCGAAGCTCGCGATATAAACCACGGCCGCCACGGCGACGCCCACCAATACTGCCGCCACCGCCACGCCCGACGACTTTCGTCTCATTACTCCTCCCTTTCGGATACGATGACCCGGCTCGCGGCCCGGCCCCGCGCTGATGGTAGCAGCGCGACGCGTGCCGCCTGCGTGGGCCGCCGCGCACTGCCGCGCATATTTCACCGCAATCCGAGGACATTCCATGCACGCCGCCACGGCATTCAATCTGGTGCTCGTTTCGCTGATCGCCATCATCGCGCTCGAAGTGCTCGCCCGGAGGCTGAAGCTGCCGCCCGCGGCCGCGCTGCTCGTCGGCGGCGTCGCGATGGCATTCGTGCCGGGCTTGCCGCATCTCGAACTGGACCCGGAACTCGTGCTCGTCGTGTTCCTGCCGCCGCTTCTGATGTACGGCGCGTACTTCTTCGTGTGGGACGATTTCAAGCGCAACCTGAGCGGCATCCTGCTGCTCGCGATCGGCGCGGTCGCGTTCACGACGCTCGTCGTCGGCGTGGCGGTGCATCTCGTCGTGCCCGAACTGCCGTGGGCCGCGTGCTTCGCGCTCGGCGCGGTCGTTTCGCCGCCCGACGCGGTCGCGGCGAAGGCCGTGCTCGAACGTGTCGCGCTGCCGCGCCGGCTGATGGTGCTGCTCGAAGGCGAAAGCCTGCTCAACGATGCGGCCGGCCTCGTGCTCTTTCGCTTCGCGCTCGTGGCCGCGATGAGCGGCGTGTTCAGCGCGCCGCGCGCCGTCGCGAGTTTCGCGGGGCTCGCGATCGGCGGCGTCGTGGTCGGCATCGTCGCGGGTTTCATCGCCGTGAAGCTGCTGCGCGCTCTGGAGGACGATTACCTCGTCATCACCACGTCGATGCTCACGTCGTGGGTCAGCTATATCGCGGGCGAGGAACTCGGCGTGTCGAGCGTCATCGCGACGGTCACGTGCGGCATGGTCGTCGGCTGGCATCAGCACGAAGTGTTCACGGCGGCGCAGCGCATGCGCGGCACGGCGTTCTGGCAGGTCGTCGTGTTCGTGCTGGAGTCGCTGGTGTTCGTGCTGATCGGTCTGTCGCTGCGCGGCATCGCGGTGCGGCTCGGCGGCGTCGGCGATGCCTTCTCGCTGCTTGGACCGGCGACGGCCGCCGTGATCGCCGTCGTGATCGCGTCGCGCTTCGTGTGGGTGTTCGGCGTCGAGGCGGTGAAATGGATCGCGTGGACCTTCACGGGACGCCGGCGCGCGGACGCCGCCGCCGTTCCCGACTGGCGCGCGGCTACCGTCGTCAGCTGGGCCGGCATGCGCGGCGTGGTGACGCTCGCGGTCGCGCTGTCCCTGCCCGAAACGATGCCGGGCCGCGATCTCATCCTCTTCGCCGGCTTCGCGGTGATCCTCGTAACGGTGCTCCTGCAAGGCGCGACGATCGGCCCGCTCATCGCGCTGCTATCGCTCGCGCGCGGCCACGAGCGTTCGTCGCGGCATCTCAGCGAGCCGCAGGCGTGGGCGCGCATGGAAACCGCGCAACTGGCCGCGATTCAGCCGCTCGTCCACGACGCCGACGGCAACGTGATTCATCCGCGGCTTTTGGAGCAATACACGTATCGCGCGGGGCTCACGAAGCGCTTCGAGGACATGGAGGAATTTCCGGCGGACGCGCGTCACGCGCACTACGACGTCGTGCTCGCCGCCATCGCCGCCGGGCGCGCGGAACTGCTGCGGATGCATCGCGCGGGCGAGATCCACGACGAACTGCTGCATTCGCTGGAGCACGACCTCGATCTGCAGGAGATCATCGCGCTCCATTCGCGCGGTTGAGCGCGCTTCAGGCTTCCGCGCCCGGCGTCGCCCCGGATGACTCGTCGCACTGCATCCACGCGTAGGCGGTGACGACCGCGGGCGCGCGGTTCCTCAGGCGAATGAGCCACTCGCCCGCCGTCGCGCGACGCATGCCGCCGCGCGCGGCAGTCGGCGCCAGCGCGACGAGAATCATGTGCCCTGCGCCGCGCGCGCCACGGCCGAGATGCACGACGGTGCAGATCGGCTCGCCGCCGCGCGTGTATCGGCCGATGTCGCCGAGCGTGAACCAGGCGCTCGCGACTCCATCGGGCGGCACGATCTGCACGTCGACGCCGGGTGCGTCGTCATCGCTCGAAAGCCAGATTTCCGCGAGACTCGGCGATGCGGCGTGCGCCCGCACCGGCCAGCGCAATGCCGACTCCGCGCCGTCCGCGATGGTCAGCGCCGCACGGCAGCGCGACAGCTCCAGGTTGCCGGAAGGCAGCACGACGGAGCACGCGCCGGTGTCCATCAACTCGTCGAGCGCGCTTTCGATGAGCGAGCTGCCATCCTGCTGCCACGCGACGTTCCCCGCATGCAGGCTGACGAGCGCATGACACGCCGCGCCGCCGATATCCTGCGCACGCTGCACGACATAGCGGACGGCGTCGAGCACTTCGGCGTCGGGGCACGGGCCGAAGGCGTCGCGCATCGTGCGATAACGTCGCTTGAGCTGCACGCCGATCATCGGCAAGGGCGTGTCGTGATCGGCGCGGGGTTGCGGGGAATCGCCGTCGGGCGCGAAGCCGTAGATGCGCGCTCCGCCGGCCGCGTGCGCCGCTTCGGCATGCGCGCGCGCCTCGTTGAGCAGCGCGTCCATCTGAGGTTTGAGCAACTCGCTTCCGTAACCGAGACCGGCGGCGGAATCGGCGGCATCGTTCTGATTCCAGAAGCACTGGAAGCGCGTGCGCGTTCCGCTCGCATCCTCCGAGAAACGCGGATGCGTGAACGCGACATCTTCGTCGCACACACCGACGATCGCGTTTCCCAGCCCTTCGCGCGTGGGCGCGTGATCGGCGGGCACGCGCTCGATGCGCGCATCGACGTGCGAGGGAATCGCCAGCGCTTCCGTGAAGCGTTCGAACTGACCCGCGAGATCCGTGTGCAGATGCGCGTAGAACTCGCGCGTGACGTGCGCGGTGCAAAAGCGCGTGCTTTCGAGGGCGGCGGGCGGATCGCGATACAGCGCCGACATCCAGATCCAGGGCTGCCAGCCGTTGCGCTCGATCGTGCGCGCGAACTGCTGCGCGGTGTGACCGCCCTGCTTCATCTCGATGGCGATCGGGATACGGTCGCGCGGCATGCCGCCCAGGTCGCGATAGTGCGTCGCATTGGCCCACACGATATATGGATCGATTCGCGCGACGGATGCGAGCGCGCGCGGCGCGATGGGCTCGAAGCCTTCGCTCGCCGTGCCGATCTCCCAATGCGGGCTCATTCGTCCCCCCTCTTGCCTGCGTTCCTGGGAAGCGAGGCCGCGGGTCCATGCCTGATCGCTCGTGCGCGGTTTTTTTCTATTGTGTGGACGATTGATCGCGATGCCGCTACGCGCGAATTCATCGGTGGATAGTTCGGGAACCGAAAGGAATCGGGCGTTCGCTATCGCATAACGTAGTCACTTGGGCGGGGAGAAGCAAGCGGATTCCCGCTTGCGAGCGCGTGGAGTGCGGGGCGGCGCACGGTGGAGGCTTCACCCCGACACGCCATCCAGACGCGCCTGCTCTTGCGTCCGCACATTCCCCTCACGTTTGCCCTTCGCCCGCCTCGAAAGCAGATTCAAACCTTCGACGAATCCCGCGAAGCCCATCGCCGCGTAGATATAGCCCTTCGGTACGTGCGTGCCGAAACCTTCGGCGATCAGCGTCATGGCGATCACGAGCAGGAACGAGAGCGCGAGCGTCACGACCGTCGGATTACGTTCGATGAAGCGCGAGAGCGGTTGCGCGGCAAACAGCATCGTCGCGACCGCGAAGATGACGGCGATGAACATGATCGGCAGATGATCGGTCATCCCGACCGCCGTGATGATGCTGTCCACCGAGAACACGAGATCGAGCAGCAGGATCTGGCCGATCGCCGCGAACGCCGTCATCTGGCCGACGCCCGAGATCACGCCGGGCTCGTCATGGTGATCCCTTCTGACGTGATGATGCATCTCCTTGGTCGCCTTCCAGACGAGGAACAGGCCGCCCGCGAGCAGAATGAGATCGCGCCACGAGAATGCATGATCGAATACCGAGAACACCGGCGTGGTCAGTTGCGCGATCCACGCGACGGTGCCGAGCAGCGCGAGCCGCATCACCAGTGCGAGCATGATGCCGATACGCTGCGTGCGCGCGCGTTGCGCCACGGGCAGCTTGTTGCTGAGTATCGAAATGAAGACGAGATTGTCGATGCCGAGCACGACTTCCATCACGATCAGGGTGACGAGCGCGGCCCAGACAGCGGGATCGGCGGCAAGCGAAAGGAGATATTCCATGAGAGCGCGAAGGTTCGATCGGTTGAATGTATCGCGCCATGTTGGCTGAGATCGGCATGTGGAAAAATCAGCGATAATCGAAACCACACTTCGGTTTTTTCGAAGCATCGGAAGAACGGAAAACGCCCATGCTCAATTATCGTCATCTGCATTATTTCTGGGTCGTCGTGAAGGAAGGCGGTTTCGCGCGCGCGGCGGAGCGGCTCGACATGGCCGTGCAGACGATCAGCGCACAGGTGCGCGAGCTGGAAAAGTCGCTCGGACACCAGTTGCTCAAGCCGGCTGGCCGCGGCGTCACCATGACCGAAGCGGGACAGGCGGCGTTCGCGCGCGCCGAGGAAATCTTTCAGATCGGTCAGTTCATTCAGGACGAAGTGCGAGAAGCCGCGAGCGGCACGCTGGCGCGGCTTGCCGTCGGTCTGTCGGACGGCATCTCCAAGCTCGCCGCGCATGCGCTGCTCGCGCCGGTGCTCGGCAATCCTTCGCTGCGTCTCTTGTGCCACGAAGGCGAAACCGATGAATTGCTCGGCGAACTGGCGCTGCATCGGCTCGATCTCGTGCTCGCGAGTCATCCCGCGCCGCACAATCAGAATCTGCGTCTGACGAGCGAGCGGCTGATCGCCTCGCCGGTCGACTGGTACGGGCCGGCTTCCATCGTGCGCAGAAGCGCGATCGATCACTTCCCGGACAGTCTCGCCTCGCTGCCGATTCTGTTGCCCACCGGCCATTCGTCGCTGCGCGCGCGGCTCGATCGATGGCTCGAGGCGCAAGGCATCGCGCCGCGCATCGTCGGCGAGTTCGAGGACAGCGCGCTGATGGCCGTGTTCGGTGCGCGTGGCCTCGGCGTATTCCCGCTCGCGGAATTCGGCGCCGGCGATGCGCCGCTGTTGCGCGGTCTGCGCTGGCTCGGCCGCTCGCCCGAGGTGAAGGAGGAAGTCCACGCGATCGTGTCGCGGCGCGGGCGGCATCATCCGTTGACGCAACAGGTGCTGGCGCGTGCCGCAGCCTGACTTCGGTTTTTTCGAAGTTCGAGTTCCGTTCTATCTGCTTTTCCGCACCGTCGAGAGGCCTTACGCTGAATCCATGTTCAACGAGGAGGCCTCAATGAAAGTCCTGTTCAAGTCCCGCGACCCCGAAGCCATTGCGATGCACGAACTCGCGAAGGCGCGCAGCGAATTCGTTTTTCGCCGTCTCGCGTGGCTGATCTCGAAGGCGACGGTCAGCCTGTCCGACATCAACGGACCGCGCGGCGGCGTGGACAAGCGCTGTCAGGTCGAAGTGCAGTTGAATCGGGAAAACAAGGTCGTGGCGACGTCGATCGCACGTGACTGGCGCGGCGCGATCGATCTCGCGCTCGCCCGCGCCGTGCGCACGCTCGTGCGCCGGCGCCAGGACATCAAGCCGACGCGCCGCGTGCGTGCGCGCGGATTTGCATGGAATTTCGCGGAGGAGCCGGCGCTGCAGGAAGCCGTCGATCCGCGCATGCGTCTGATGAGGAAGATGACTGGCGCGTAAGCCGCGGTCACGACGGCATCCGGACTTGAAGCAGCATCCGCGGCGCGGTGACCGAAGCCGCGCGCGGCGCTGCCTGTTCGACAGCCTCGAAGCCGCCGTCCGGCACGGCGTCCATCGACATATAGAGTGCGCGCATCTCGCTGCTCAGGCCGTGGAAGTGGCACAGGAACGTGTTCCGGTCCGCGTAGTACCACGGCGTGTTCAACTCCCGGAAGCTTACGAGTTCGGCCGAGTCCATCTCGGGGCAGAGGCCGTGCGCAATCAGTTCCTGCATGAAGATGTATTGGTCGCCTTGACTCGAGAACGTGTATCTGACGTCCTCGATCTCGCGCACCTTCGCCAGCACCGCATCCAGCACGTTCGCGTTCGCTTCGGTATTGCGAAAACCCATCACGCCTGAATTGAAACGCCAGCCGCAGATATCCGCGGTCAACACGCGATCGCGTCCTTCAGTGAACTTCTCGAGCGTCACCGTCTGGTTCATCGCGATGATATCCGCGTCCATCCAGAAGACCCATTCGTGCTGCGGCAGATACTTCCTGAGCAGGAGCGGCTTGGCCCAGTTGCCGCAAGCATCGCGCCCGAAATCCGGCGGCACTTCGCGATGGATGTAGAGCGTATATCCATGCCGCTCGCAGTACGCGCGCAGGCTTGCTTCGCCGAAGCGCGCATAGCTCGCGATGTTCGGCGTGTACAGCATCACGACCGCGATCGAGCGGCCCGGCTGACACACCGAGAACGGCTCGTTCGAATCGGCCGACAACGGTGCCGTGTTCTCGAAGATACGCAAGTCGCCCGACGCATGACAGGCGTTCACATGCCGCGCGAGCATTGCGCGCCACATCGGCCCGTACTTGCTGTAGAGGCGCGGTGTGTAGACGAGCGATACCGCGACGACCTCCCGCCCGCGCAGATCAGGATGCTGCCCCGACCACATCGACGCGATCGGCACGACGCCGTTCAGATCGTCCCAGTCAGGCACGGTCGGCAGCCCTTCGAGCAGTTCTTCTTCCGGCACGAACTTGCCGTAGTCGAAGTATTCGCGGCATCGCGCGGCGAAGCCACGGGCCATGCGCCGGTTCTCTTCGGTGTTTCTCAGCACGAACATTTCCGTGTTGACGCCGAAGTGTCCTTTTGTCAGCAGCATATCCCGGTCCGCCGTGATCTGCCCGAAGTCGTGGAAGCGGATGAAAAGCGCGTTTTCCGTGGCGAAGAGGATGACTTCGCCCTCCTCCGCCTCCCGCAACACGTCGCTCAACAACTGGTACTTGTAGAGCGTGCGCAGTTCGAGCGAATCGATGCAGCTCGACATCGGCTCGAAACGATGTTTCGTGTTCGTGCGCCGGCAATATTCAGCGTGGTTGTCGAGGGACGATGTCGCGTTGCGATCGGAGAAACAGCTAACCAGAGTCACCATGGAAGGGTCAACAGTCGAAAGACGGAAAGCAGGAAACGTGAAACGCGGGCCGGTCTGCCCGCGTGAATCGTGCGAGCATATCCGGCCATGTTTAGTGGATTTGTGAATTATTGAGTCAAACGGGACGAGCGGCGCTAGGATTCGGCCGATTCTCGGAGCTTCTTGAGACAATTCGCCAAAATTTCAAGATGCGGTTCGGACGCGCCCCGATCGGCGCGATTGTCGATGTCCGAACATGGCCGGCATTCGATGAGCGACACGCGCTGTGCCCTGGCGCCCGACGTGCGCGAGACTCAACGAACGGCACCGGAGCCGCGAATTCAACCTGACACCGCGACGCGCGGCCCGCGCATCACCGATGCATCGTCGAGCTGCGCCTTGCCGCATTCGATCGCGTAATTGGCCGCGCCCTGCGCCGTCGGAAATGCGCGCATCGGCCCGATCGCGCGCCGCACGCCGCCGGGCCGCTCGATCAGAAGCGTCGCGACGAATTCTCCAGCCCGATGCTGGACGATGACCGAAAGTTCGCAGCCTCGATATTCGATTGGAGTGGAGTCCATCGCTGACCTCGCTTGCCTGTATGCACTGGGAAGAAGTCAATCTACGCAAGGTCCGCCCAACGCGTAACCCCGCCTGTGAGTGGCTGCGAACGCAGGCCGAGCGATTGTTTCGTCCGACGTCCGCGCAAACGTTTCACCTTCAGATCTGCGGAAATAGGAATTAATCAGATTTCGACGCGAATTTTCCTAAGTCTGTATCCTGATCCGAACAGACCAGACGAAGGATGCCGGCGCCTTCCGGAATCCGCCCTCGCCGATGACAAGAGCCAGGAACGAACGACGTTGCAAAACGGCCGCCTGGCTGATCGCGCTCGCTTCGCTCGGCATGGCGGGCAAGGCGCTTCACGCGCAGGAATTCTCCTTCCTCGCTGGTCCGCTCAAGAGCAATGGTCAGAATACCTACTCGTGGGAAGCGAATTATCGCGAAGGGCTCGGACGCTACGCCGCCTGGAGCTTTTCCTGGCTGAACGAGGGTCATATTCCCGATCATCATCGCGACGGGCAGGCTGTGCAGATCTGGGGACGCATGCCGCTCTGGGACGACCGGCTGGAACTGTCGGCGGGCGCCGGGCCGTATCGATATTTCGACACGAGTCAGGCGCAGGCCGGCGGCGAATACTCGAACACGCACGGCTGGGGCGGCATGTTCACGCTGCGCGCGGCGTATTACTTCGACAACCGCTGGATCGCGGAGATGAAGCTGAACCGCGTGCAGGCGTTCGGCGGACCGGATACGACCGCGCTGCTCTTCGGCATCGGCTATCAGCTCGATGCGCCCGACGGCCGCGGACCGCGCGCGCGTGCCGTGCCGCGCACGACGAATGTCACGAACAACGAAGTCACCGTGATGCTCGGCACGACGATCCTCAACAGCCCCGACTCGGAGACGAATCTGGCGGAGAGCATCGAGTACCGGCGCGGACTGTGGCGCTACCTCGATTTCACCGCGTCCTATCTGCACGAAGGCGGACAGGTTCAGTCGCGCCGCGACGGCCTCGCCGCGCAACTCTGGGCGACCCGCGCGTTCTTCGACGACAAGCTCACGCTCGGCGTCGGCGTGGGACCGTATCTGTCGATCACGCAAAACGACGACCTGCCGCAAAACCGCACCGGCGATGGCCGTTTCTCGGGCCTCGTGTCGGTATCGGCGAGTTATCGATTTACGGACCGATGGCTCGCGCGCGTGACGTGGAACCGCATGATCACGCGTTACGACCGCGATGCGGACATCATCGAAGCGGGCTTCGGCGTGCGTTTCTAGGCCTAGAAAAGCTCTTTCTGGCCGGACATCAGCGCGGTGAAATCGTCGCGCATGAAAGGCAGGATGCCGTCCGCGACCGGCTGAAGCTGCTTGCTCACGTAGTGCTCGTAGTCGATCGGCGCGTGTCGCGCTTCCACCGGCTCGGGGCCGGCCGTCGTCATCACGTAGCTGATCCAGCCGCCGTTCTGATATTGCAGCGGGCGTTTGGCGCGCGCGTTGTATTCATCGGCGATGCGGGCCGCGCGCACGTGCGGCGGCACGTTGCGCTGATAATCGCCGAGCGTGCGGCGCAGCCGCTTGCGATAGACGAGCAGTTCATCCAGCTCGCCGCGCCGCGTGCGTCCGACATAGTCGCGCACGTAATCCGCGTACGCCTCGCCCTTGAACACGCGCATGTACAGCTCCTGCTGGAAGCGCTGCGCGAGCGGCGTCCAGTCGGAGCGCACCGTTTCGAGCCCTTTGTAGATGATTTCCTCGCTGCCGTCCGCGCGCGTCGTGAGTCCGGCATAGCGTTTCTTGCTGCCCTCTTCCGTGCCGCGGATCGTCGGCATCAGAAAGCGTGTGAAATGCGTCTCGAACTGCAATTCGAGCGCGCTGTCGAGTCCGAAGGTTTCGCGCAAATGCTCGCGCCAGTATTCGTTCACATGCGCGACGAGCGCCCGGCCGATGCGCGCCGCGTCGTCCTCGCCGCGCGCGCGCCGCAGCCAGACGAAAGTCGAATCCGTATCGCCGTAGATGACGCTGTAGCCGCGCGCCTCGATCAGTTCGCGCGTGCGATGCATGATTTCATGGCCGCGCATCGTGATCGACGACGCGAGACGCGGATCGAAGAAGCGGCAGCCGCTCGATCCGAGCACGCCGTAGAACGAGTTCATGATGATCTTGAGCGCCTGCGATAGCGGCTTGTTGCGTTGACGTTTCGCCGCTTCGCGCCCTTCCCACACTTGCGCGACGATCGCGGGCAGACAGTGCGTGTCGCGTGAAAAGCGCGCGCCCCGAAAACCCGGCACGGTGTCGGTGTCATCGGGCGTCGCCATGCCTTGCGCGAGTCCGGCCGGATCGATCAGAAACGTGCGGATGATCGACGGATACAGGCTCTTGTAGTCGAGCACGAGCACGGAATCGTACAGACCGGGGCGCGAGTCCATGACGAAGCCGCCGGGGCTCGCTTCCTCGGGCACATCGCCGAGATTGGGCGCGACATAACCGAGCCGATGCATCCGCGGCATGTACAGATGCGTGAACGCGGCCACCGATCCGCCGCTGCGATCCGCCTGCAATCCGGTGACGGTCGCGCGCTCCAGCAAGAAGGAGAGCAGCTCGGTCTTCTCGAATACCTTCGTGACGAGTTCGCAGTCGTTCAGGTTGTAACGCGCGAGCGCGGGCTTGTCCTCCTGAAAGCGCCGCTCGATCTCGTCCATGCGGGCATACGGACTGTCGATCGCCTTGCCTTCGCCCAGCAGCGACTGCGCGACGTATTCAAGGCTGAACGACGGAAAATTCCACGTCGCCGAGCGCAGCGCCTCGATGCCGTCGATCACGAGCCTTCCCGCGATCGAAACGAACCAGTGATTCCGGTTCATGCCGTGCTCGCGCCATTCGACCGTGCCACCGTCGCGGCCGAGCGCGAGCGGCACGCCGTAGTCGTCGGCGTGTCGCTGGAGAATGCGCAGGTCGAACTGCACGACATTCCAGCCGATGATCGCGTCCGGATCGTGTTGCGCGATCCACGCGTTGAATTTGCGCAGCATGTCGGCGCGGGAATCGCAGTAGTCGAGGGCGAAATCCGTTGGTTCGGCGTCGCCGTTCGGCGGCCCGAGCATGTACACCTGACGCGCGCCGCAGCCTTCGAGCGCGATCGAATAGAGATCGCCCTTCACGCTCGTTTCGATATCGAGCGACACCACGCGCAGCGACGGCCGATAGTCCTGCGCCGGCTTCAGTTCGCTGGAAATGTAACCGTCGCGCGCGACGCCCTCGAACGCGACCGGCGCGGTGATGAAGCGCTCCATCAGATAGCGCTCGTGCGGACGGATATCGGCCTCGAAGACATGGACGCCCGCGCCTCGCAGGTTCTTCTCGAGCGCAAGCAACTGGCGATACTGCGGGCAATAGAGCCCGAGCACCGGCTGCTGGCGAAAATCCTTCAGCGGCAGCTCGCGCAGATACGCATCCCGCACACCGGCGACGACGGGCTCCGCCTTCGCGCGATCCTCGGCGCGAATAAACGCGACGCTCGTCTGGAGCGCGATGCGGATTCTTCTCGGACCCTCTTCGGTTGCGAGCCAGAAATCGACTTCCGTCCCGGCTGCGGTGTCGCGCCAGTGACGAGTCAACAGAAAGCCCTGTTGTGCGGAAGCCAAGCCGGAATCTTCGAGAGCGCGTGCCATCGACACATTTTACTTGGCGGCAAAACAAAAAAGCCCGGCGCGCCAATCGGCGCCGGGCTTCGGGATTCGGGAGAACAGAAAAGATAAGTAAAACGCGGTAGCGGCGGCCCGGTCATCCACCATCCTCGCGGACGGTCCCCGGAAGATGGCCGGCGGCCGCTACCGCCTAAGCAGCCTGTGCGACCAGGCCCGCCCGTTGCGGCTGTAACGCCGCTACTGCCGCTACGTTAGCGAGTACCGTGTGCTCCGCAAGCTCCGGCACTTCGTTCTTCGACATCACCACCTCCAGCGCGGCTTCTTTGCTGGCCTGTTTGGCGGCCGCCGCTTTCTTGGTCTTCCCCGCGCGTGACGGCGGCTGGCAGGCCCCGCACACCACGTTGTTCTGCAAATCATGCTTGTGTGCGACAAACTTCCCGGTGCAGCGGCAGCACGGCGTCATCTGCAGCATGCCCGCGTCGAAGAAGCGCACAAGAGTCCAGGCCCGCGTCAGGTCGAGTACCGCCTCGGCACCGCTATGGTTGCAGTGCTCGAGGTACAGCCGATACCCCTTGGTCAGCGCATTGAGATGCGAACAGCCGGCTTCGTTCTTCAGGAACGTATAGGTGTTATAGAAAAGCGATGCGTGGATATTGGCGAGCCACGTCATGTACCAGTCGGCCGAGAACGGCAGCATGCCCTTCGGCGGCGACACGCCCTTCACTTCGCGATACAGGCGGATCATGCGATCGCGCGAGAGCGTGAGTTCGCTCTCCAGCACTTGCATGCGCGCGCCAAGCTCGATCAGCGCGATGGCGCGGAATACTTCCTGGGCGTCTTCAGTGAGGCTCTTCTTCAGCATGGCTCGCTCCGTCATCACTTAAGCGAACTGTTCGGCCGGCTGGCCAGCCAGCAGGATGGCTGCGTGCGTCGGCGCAATGTCCGCGTTCTTCGCGGGTTGCACCAGAGCGGACAGCATCGTGTGATCGTTGAAGCGGAATGCGCAAAGCAGGTTATCCGACGACGCGAGCTTCACGACCTGTGCGAGCGTGAGGCCCGACAGCAGATCGGCGAGCTGCGCCGACAGACCGAGCCGGAACATGCCGATGGCGCGGTCCTCGCGCAACAGACGCTGCGCGAGCATGATGTATGACAAGTTGATTTCCCGGATCGATTCCAGCGTTTCGCGACCGTTCATGGTTGCAACTTCCAGTAAATCCCCGAATTTCCCGCCGGCTTTTTGCCGATATCTTTTTTGTGCCTCACCGGACTCGTTCTGCCCGGCTACGTCCTGCGTAATCTTTGTTTCAGTGAGTTACATCTTGTAACAACCACTGTGAGACGGATTCTAAGAACTGTCTGAATCTAAAGCAAGGGTGTCTCAATAATATTTTGTTGCAAACAACACTTTCGATCGGTAATTTTTTCGGTCTGGAGATTTCTGACGTTTTGCGGGTCGCATCGGTATTTGTCTAACGTTTGCGAGGTCCAGCCGGCGGGCGTTCATTTTTATCGTAATAATTGCCTACAGCGCCATATAACGGGCATTTGGCAGATTCCGTTGACGCCAGAACCCAGCTTTTATTCGCCATTAATATGAAGTTATATGGCAAAAAAATGCCGCGCTATCGGCAATTACCGGTGCGCGGCTCAACGGGTAATAATTACTTTTAGTCCGTAACAACGGTGTTACCGCCAGAAACAGGGGTTTGTTACGGCACGCGTAACGCCTCCTGTTACTTCTGCGGCACGCCTTTGCGCCACGCGCCCCAATGTGTAACAACCTCCTGTATGAAAGGACTGCCCGTTCGATACAGATTTTCGATCGCCGGCGTAAAGCCGCCCTGATCCGCGTAATTGAGCAGATTGTCCGACGCGGTCTGCCCTTCGTAAGGCCGATCGAAGTCGGACCCGGCGCGCAGCACCGCCACGCGCGACAAATCCACCCGTTTCACGCTCGCCGCGCGCTTGAGCGCCTCGTAGGTCGCGTTGTCTTCCTGTTGCGTCGTGCAATAGACGCCGCGCCCGTCGGTCAGCAGCTTCGTCCAGGCGCGCGCCCGCTCGCCGATATATTTGCCGGACCACCACGTATCGCCCGCGAGCGTGTCGCACTGGATCACGCGCGGCGGCTGGTTCGCTGGCGCGTAGCCGAACTTCGCGCGCGCGACCTTGGCCTGGTCGCTGTCCGAGAGCGTTACATTTCGCGAGATGGCGAAAGCCGCATCGGCCAATGATGCGTTGAGCGCGAAAACCTCCGTCCGGTAGTCGAGCGGCGGTTTCTCGTATGGACTCTTGGTGTTGATCCCGAGGAAACCTGTCGGCCAGTCGGCGGGCTTTTCGCGCGCGTCGAGTTCCCACTGGATGCCGAAATCGACGAGATATTTCGCCCACGCCGCCGAACCGAGCGTGCCCTGTTTCGGATCGATGCCCGCGATGCCCGCGACCAGAAAATACGTGTGCCGCAGATTGAAGCGGTCCGAAAACGCGAGCGCCATGATCGACGCGGCTGCGTTCGTATGGCCCATGCCCGTCGTCATGACGCAGACATCGTCGCGATTGCAGTTCACCTCGGGATAATCCGGCGACAGTCCCGGCACCTTGACCGCCTGCCACGGCCCGAGCTTGTCGAGCCAGATCTGCCCTTCGGGCCCGAACATCGTGATGATCATGACCTTGACGTGACGGCCGCCGTCGCCGTGGCCGCTTGATTCGTCGACGTCATTGGACTGCTGGGCGAACGCGCAGCCGGTGAAGCTCGCGAGACTCGCGAGGCCGGCGGCGCAAAGCGTTGCGCAGGCGGTTTTTCTGAGCCTTAGCGCTCGGGGCGTGCCTTGTTGCGCTTTCGATCGTGACGCACGGACTTTTCTCATGGCGGGCTGATCCTCGTAAGGGTTCGACCTTCGAAAGAAGACCGCGCCCGTCGAGAGCGCAGTCAGCCCGCACGATTATAGGAGAGCGAATAAAACGTGTTTCGCGCGATGTCCGCGCGGCCTCAGGTGCCGCTTTGCGACGTGCGCGGCGGCGGCGCGTTCGATGCGACATCCGGCGAGCCTGCCGCTTCGCTCGTCGGATGCTGCGCGGCCTTCGACGGCTCGCCGCGCTGATCCGCGCCCGTATCTTCCGCGTCCTGAACGCCTTCCGGCGCGCCTTCGTGATTGCTCCCGTTCACGATCACGAAGTTGCGCTGCGGATTCGCGATCTCGATGCCGCGCGCCGTGAACTCGTTGAGGATGCGCCGGTTGAACTCGCGCTGCACGGGCCAGCGCGAGCTGTCGCGGCACTGGATCTGGCCCGCGAGCGTGACGGTCGAGCCGTCGACGGCATCGACGCCCCAGAAGCTGAAGTCGGAGAGAATGCCGTCGCGGAAGGCTTCGTCGTTGCGCAAGGCCGAGCCGATTTCCTTCAGCGTGGAGATCGCGAGATCGACATCCTGGCCGAGCGCGATCGACACGCGCACCGCCGCATTGCCGATGCCGCGATTCGTGTTGTTCACCGTCGACACCGAGCTGAACGGCACCGTGTAGAGCGAACCGTCGCCGCCGCGCAGGCGCACCGTGCGGATCGACAGATACTCGACCGTGCCCGACACGCCCGCGAGCGTCACCCAGTCGCCGACCTGCATCGCGTTTTCCATCAACAGGAAGATGCCGGTGATGAGATCCTGCACGAGCTTTTGCGAGCCGAAGCCGAGCGCCACGCCGAAGATGCTCGCGCTCGCGAGCAACGGCGCCGTGTTCACGCCGAGCTCGGAAAGGCCCGTCAGGACGACGACCATCGCGATGATGATGAAGAGGCCGGTGCGCATCATCGGCAGCAGCGTGCGCAGGCGCGCGGCGCGCAGGCGTTCGCCGCTCGCGGTCCATTGTTCGAGCCGCCGCTCGACGACGATATTCGCCGCTTCCCACACGAATACCGCGAACACGGCCGCGATCACGATGGTGATGAGCGCCGACGCGAGCCGGTTGCCCACGCCGCCCGACGTGAAGAAATGCACGATATCGACGTGCCATACCTGCAGCAGCGCAACCACGGTGATGACCGAAATAAGCGCCTGCACGACGCGCCGCAGCGCCGGGTAATAGCGATACGCGCGGCGCCGCGCGATCGACTCGTTCGCGAGATCGTCGTCGTCCTGATGGAAAACGCGGCCGAGCGCGCCGAACGCGACAATTGCCAGCACGCGCGCGCCGACCAGCACGAGCAAGGACACGCCGCCCAGATGAAAGAGCGTCCGGTAACCGTTCTGCACGTCGAGCGCCCAGACGAACCACAGCGCGATCACGAAGAAAATGGCGACGCCCGCCCAGACATCGGCGATCCACGCGCCGAAGAACCGGGTCGAGCGATTCGCCCTCGCCCGCTCCCGGATGCGCTCCGCCACCGACGTGCGGCTCTGGAAGATCACGAACGCGATCATCAGATGCACGATCAGCAGCGTGACCTTCAGCACCGCGATGCGCGCATCGCCGGACAGCCCGATCGGTTCGCCGCCATTGGCAAGCGCGATGCCCGCGCCCGCCACGCACACGATGCGCAGCACCCAGCGATGCGTATAGGCCGCGAAAAAGTCGCGCATCTGGATGAGGCGCAGTCCGGGCGCACGCGGCGCGAGGAAAAATCCGCTCACGATGACAATTGCGCGGCACGCCAGATAGACGTCGATGAGCGCGCCCGCGACGTTCGCCTCGGGCGTGTTGTCGTCGATGAGGATGGACATCAGCAGCGTCACCACGCCGATGAACACGACGAGCGGAACCAGTGACAGCAGCCCGTACAGCAGCGCGCTCGGCAGGCGCTGCAACAGCGTCCAGTGACGCGCGGCGTGACGCTGGCCCCGCGCGGAGTCGGCGTTGCGCTCGGCGAGATGCATCGCGGTCGCGTCGCCGCTGTGCGCCGCGGCGTCTTCCGCGCGCTCGGCGGCGTTTTGTTCGCGCACGAGGCTGGGGTCCTGCGCTTCGGCATCGGCGACGCCGCGTGCGGCGATCCGTGCACGCGGCCGCTTCAGCAGGCGCAGGCACACGAATTCGAGCAGCAGCGCGGGCACCAGCGACGCCAGCACGGTCCACGCAACATGGCCGATCAGCGCACGGCCGTTCTCACTCGACGCCCGATCGCGCCACCACGAAACGACCGAGCCGAAATCGAGCAACGCCACCGTCGAATGCCGCAGACCCGCGCCGATCTGCACGAGCCAGTGCCCGGCCTGCCGCGACAACTGCGATGCGAGCCCGTTCGCCGTCAACGAATGCGCGAGCACGCCCGACGCGCCCGATGCAGGCGCCGCCGCCGATGCCGCCTGCGGTGCGCTCGCGGGCGCGGCCAGCGCGCCTGCCGCCGCGATGGCGCGCAACGTATCCGCGACTTGCGAACGGCGCGCCGGATCGTTGAGCACCGTGAGCGCATCGCGCGCCTGTTGCGGCGTCAGCGCGACGGCCGGCTGCGAGGCGTGCTGTGCGGAAGCGGCTGCGGCGAAGGAGGATTGAGAAAAAATCGGAAGGAAGCTCGATACGACGACGAGCAGCACTGCAAGGAGCAATTTGCGCATGGGTCGATTGAAGATCTCGAAATTTCAGGGACTCGATGCGGACGACGCGCACAACCTATGCTAACGCGAGGCCGTCGGCACGGCAGAAGCGGGTCAGGAGGACCCTGAACGGGTAGCACGCCGCGCTCCTGCCCCGCGCTGTACAGGCTCAGAGGGCCGTCGGCTCGCCGCGATCGCGCGCGACGTCGGGTTCGAAAAACACCCAGCGCACTTGCGGAAAAGCACGCTGCAGGTCGTCTTCGATGACGTTGATCGCATCGATCATCGCGCGGCCGCTCGCGTAGTCGATCATTTCGGCCTGCACCGCGACCACCACGTGTTTGCCCCATTGCAGCGTGATGAGGCTGATGATGCGCGTGATTTCGGGACGCGCGCGCAAGTGCGCATCGATCGCCTTGCGCACTTCGGGGCTCGCGGATTCGCCGACGATCATCGACTTCACTTCGCGCGCGACGAGAAACGCGATGATCATCAGCAGCACGCCGACGCCAATCGAGCCGGCGGCGTCGTAGGCCGGATTGCCGGTGAGCATCGTCATGAGCACGGCGGCGAACGCGATCGCGAGGCCGAGCAGCGCCGCGACATCCTCGCCCGCGACGACGAGCAACTCCGATTCGCGCGTCTCGCGGAACCATCGCCACAGGGTTTTATTTGGTGCGCCCTTGCGGATTTCGCGCACCGCGCCCGCGAGCGAGAACGCTTCGAGCACGACCGAAATGCCGAGAATCACGAGCGCGACGATCGGATTCGACAACGGCTCGTGATGCATCAGCCGATGCGCGCCCTCGTACACCGAAAACGCGCCGCCGACGAAGAACAGCAGCAGCGCGACGATCAGCGCGTAGAAATAGATCTCGCGCCCCGAGCCCAGCGGATGCAGCGCGTTCGCGGGCGCTTGCGCACGCTTCAGGCCGAAAAGCAGCAGCAGCTGATTGCCGCAATCGGCGGTGGAATGGATGGCTTCGGCGAACATCGCGCCCGAGCCGGTGAAGGCCGCCGCCCCGAACTTGCAGACGGCGATGCCGAAGTTCGCGGCGAGCGCGTAGAAAATGGCTTTCGGTGATTCTTCCTTCATGCCGTTTATGTTCGATTAACTCACGTCGATACGGCCGGGGCCGTCTACCATTTCGCCGATCACCGCTGCATCGTTGAAGCCGTCCGCGCGGAAGATGGCGAGCACGTCGTTCACCGCGCCCGGCGCGCACGACACGAGCAAACCGCCCGACGTCTGCGGATCGGTGAGCAAGGCGCGGGCCTCGTCGCCATCGACGTTCAGGGAAATATCGCTGCCATACGCGCTCCAGTTGCGCCCCGACGCGCCCGTATAGATGCCCTCGCGCACGAACTCGCGCACGTGCGGCAGCCACGGCAGATCGGCGTAACGGATGCGCGCCGTCAGCTTCGCGCCGCGCGCGAGTTCGAGCGTGTGACCGAGCAGACCGAAGCCGGTGACGTCGGTGAGTGCATGCACGCCGTCGAGTTGCGCGAGTTCCGCGCCGGGGCGATTGAGCTTGGTGGTCGCGTCGATCATCGCCTTGTAGCCTGCGGCATCGAGCTTGTCCTTCTTCAGCGCCGCCGACAGCACGCCGACGCCGAGCGGCTTGCCGAGCACGAGCACGTCGCCCGCGCGCGCGGCCGCGTTGCGCTTCACGCGCAACGGATGCACGATGCCGAGCGCCGCGAGCCCGTAGATCGGCTCGACGGAATCGATCGAATGGCCGCCCGCCACCGGAATGCCCGCTTCCGCGCACACCGCTTCGCCGCCCTTCAGCACTTGCGCGATCACTTCATGCGGCAGCACGTTGATCGGCATGCCGACGAGCGCCAGCGCGAGAATCGGCTTGCCGCCCATCGCGTAGACATCGGAGAGCGCGTTGGTCGCGGCGATGCGGCCGAAGTCGAACGGATCGTCGACGATCGGCATGAAGAAGTCCGTCGTCGCGACGATGGCCTGTTCGTCGTTGAGCTTGTAGACGGCGGCATCGTCGGCGGTGTCGTTGCCGACGAGCAGATTCGGGAATGCGGGCAGCGGCGTCGCGCGCCTGAGGAGGTCGGCGAGCACGCCGGGCGCGATCTTGCAGCCGCAGCCGCCGCCGTGGGACAGGCTCGTGAGACGGGGAGAAGTCATGTCGGTCATGATCGGGATATCGTGTGTTCAGTCGTGTGACAGGCAGCATTATCGCCGCTAGCCGCCGATGACGCGTTTGAAGAGTCCCGGATAGTCGATCACGAGGCCGCTCTCGTCGACGGTGATTTCGGCCGTGAAGCCCGTATCGAGCCCTTCGTAACGATAGCGGCGATCCGGTTCGATGCACGTATAAGCCTGCTCCACCGCGCTCACGGAGAGTTCCGGCACGCGCACATAGACGACGCGGATCACGCGCCGTTCGCCGCGTTCCAGTTGCAGGCGGCGGATCGGCAGCGTGTTGGTGAAAGGTGTCGCGGTGATATCCACGTCGATGCAGCCGCGCAGCGATTCCTGCGGCGCGCCGTTCGCGTCGGTCCAGGCGTGCGCGTCGCCATTGTTGCCTTCCCGGCGATGCAGATCGAGCGATGCGCCGCCCGCCAGCTTCAGCGCGAGCCGCGTGACCTGCCAGCGCGCATCGCACTCGATGCGATACACGAGGCCGAAGGCATGCGCCTCGTCTTCGCCCACGACCGCGCTCTCGATCACGATGCCATCGCGCGTCTCGTTCAGAACGAGATGCTCGAGCCCCGTGCCGTCCTGTTGCGACCATCGCACTGATTTCATCGCGCGCCTCTGCGTTTTTTGTCGGCATGAAAGGATACAACGCGGCGCGCGATGCTTTCGATCGGCATTCAGAATGCGCGAATCGCTCGACGTCACAAAACGTCACACGGTATACTCCGCGCCATTCCTGCGCAGGCGCGCGCACCGCACTTTCAGCGCCATTCACGCGATCCGTGCCCCGGCGATCCGCGCTCTGCCGAACGTTCCCCGAACGCCTCTTTCCATCGCCCATCGCATGAAGAACATTCTTGCTCCCGCCGTGTTCGCGCTCGCCTTGTCGGCGTCGATGTTTCAGCTCGTCCAGGCACAGGAAACACCGGACCTGTCCGAGGATTATTCGTATCTGACGCGGCTGCACGTGCCCGACGCCGTCGCGCAATGCGTCGCCGCATTCGACCGCTGGGTGGCGCAGGCGCCGAAGTACGACACGCTGATCGTGCCCGACCGCCGCGTGCTCTCCGCGAAGATCGACGACGATACTGCGATCTTCAGTGTCGGCAATCCGATTCCGGTCGACAAGGTCATCGTGATGCGCGCGTTCGCGAAGGCGCGCGGCAAGGAGCAATGGACGCGCGTGGACAGCCGCTGCGGCGTGCGCGATGGTCAGGTGGTCGGCGTGTCGCTCACGCCGAACATGAAGCCGAAGATCGTCCGCTGAGGTCTGTCAGTTCTTCGCCGCGCGCCGCTGATGCGTGCGTTCGTCGAGCCATTTGACGACCTGCGGGCCGAACGTGCGCGGCGCTTTCGCATGAACGCGGCCCGCCAGATCCGATAATCGATCCGCCGCGAGCGCCTCGCGCATGCGCTTCTCCGCGTTCTTCATCACCGCGTGAACGGCGCATACGCCGCTCGTCGCCCAGGGCGGCGCGTCGTCGCCGAACACCGCGCAGCGCGCGCGAATCTCCCTGCAATCGAAGAGTGGCTTGTCGCCGTCGATCGCGTCGACGACATCGAGCACGCTGATCTGCGCCGACGGCCGCGCGAGCGCAAAGCCGCCGCGTGCGCCTTCCGTCGCGACGACGAGTCCCGCCTTGTGCAGCTTCGTAAAGAGCTTCGCGACGTATTCCGCGGGCACGCCCTGCAATTCCGCGAGATCGCGCACGCTCGCCTCACGCACGCCGTGCGGCGGTTCCGCGAGATAGAGCATGCAGTGCAGCGCGTACTCGACGCCCGTGCTGATGTGAGACATAGCCACTCCGACATTTCGAATCGGAGTTCAGGATAACGCGTCGCGCGTTCGCGTGCAACGGCGGCGCCGTTTGCAGCCGGCGATCGTAAATATTTCACATTACACGTTTGCTTACAAACGAACACGGCTTGTCATTTTGCGAACCGCTAAATTGATCTCCATGGATTCACACGGAGAAACCCATGAAGAAACTAGCGATTCTTGCAGCGTTGAGCGTGTTGTTGGGTAGCACGCTATCGGGCTGCATCGTCGTGCCGGACGGTGGCGGTTATCACCATCATCACGATTACTACCGCTGATGGTCCCGTTCTGAATCACGCATGAAATCTCGGTGGAACTGCTACCTCATGACTCGCGGTTTCGTCTGCAAAGCAAACGGGAAACAAACGACCAAGGAGCAAACATCATGACCAAGACGAAGAAGAGCCTGCTGATCGCTTCCCTTGCCGCCGCGCTCGGCATGGGCCTCGCCAACGTGGCGTCGGCCGACGTGCGCCACGACGCCCCGCATCACGTGACGGTGAACGTGGGCTGGCACGGTGACCGCTACTGGGACGGTCATCGTTACTGGGAGCGTCGGGAGTGGGAGCGTAATCATCACCATGTCGCGCCTCCGCCGCCGCATCGCTACTACTGAGCTCGATGAAACATAAAAAGGCCGCAGCGACGAACATCGCTGCGGCCTTTTTTGTCGATTCGCGGCTTACCAGCTCTTGGGATCGCCGCCGAGTTCCTTGCACGTGTCATAGGCGATCGCCTGCAGCTTCGCCTCGCCGATCTGCCCCGAGAGCGCATACCCGACGCGGTCCCACGCCCAATAAAACGTCGTGCGCTGGCCGTCCTTCAGCGTGCGGATCTTGCTGTCGTTGCGTCTGATCGTGGCGGTCGTCATGTAGAGCGTGAGACGCTCGCCCGCCGCGTTCTGATACATGAACTGCGCCGCCGGCCCCTCTTCGTCCGGCAACAGGCGTCCGCCGACGAGCTGAAACCCGTACTCGGCCAGCGACGGAATCGTTACCGCGCGATTCAGCCGCTTCGATAGCCACGTCACGAGATGATCCTGCTGCGACGCCGCCACTTCGACCGCGTGACGCTGCTCGGGCGCATAGACGGCATAGGCGATATCGGCGCGCTCCGCGAAGCGCGGCTCGTCGCCGAAAAGCGCGGGCAGCAGCATGTGCATCAGAAATCCACACGCGACGCCGACGACCATGAAGCACGCCGCGATCAGATAACGCTCGCGCGAGCGCGGACGCAGGCGCACGATCTGCGGTTCGCCCTGATCGGCGAAAAGCGCACGCAGCGCATTGTCCTGCGCGCGATACGCGGCGGCGGTCGCCTCGCTCGCGGGATCGTTCGCGATGCGTTCGGCCACGGCGTCGCGTTCGTCGCCGTGCAGTTCGTCGTCGATGAAGGCGGACAGCGCCTGCAGATCGCGATCGGGTTTGGGCGGCCCCATACGGTCGCCGCCTTCGGATGGACGGTCTTGGTTGGTCATGAGCGGCTCACCACTTTCAGCGACGACGGCGACGCCTTGCGGCCCGTTTCCTCACCGAGCAGAACGCGCATGTGCTCGCGCGCTCTCGACAAGCGCGACATCACGGTTCCGGTCGGCACGTTCAACACCACGGACGCCTCCTGATAACTCATTTCCTCGACACACACGAGCAGCATCACTTCGCGCTGCTCGACCGGCAGACAGTAAAGCGCGCGCTGCACGTCGCGCAGCACGAGGCCATCGACTTCGCCGCGCGGCGCGGCCATCTGCCGCCAGGGCGCGGTTTCGTCGTCGACCGCGATATCGCGGCGCCCGCGCAACTGATCGATATACAGATTGCGCATGATCGTGAACAGCCACGCGCGCAAATTCGTGCCCGCATGGAACGACCTGGCGCGATTGAGCGCGCGCTCGGTCGCGTCCTGCACGAGATCGTCGGCCCAGGCGCGGTCGCCCGTCAGCGCGCGCGCGTAGCGACGCAACTGCGGCAGATGCGCGAGAAGATCGCTCTCGAAACTCAAGGCCGTGCGCTCGCTCGAATGCGGGCAGCGCGAGAAGCGTCCGGCATCAGTAGCTTCCTCCGCCCGCCGGCGCGCCCGGTCCGCCCGATGTTCCGGGTGCGGTTTGCGTGCCGGTCGCGCACCCCGCCGCGCCGAGCGCGAGGCTCAACGCGATCAGGAGCGCCGTCACTCCGATCGATCGTTTCATGATCGTTACCTTTGATTGAAAGACTGGCGGACTCGCCGGTTTATTCCGCGAGCCCGCATCGACGCGAAAGGCGCTTCAGGGCTTCACGACGTGCCAGACGTCGCGGAAGTTGTCCCCGTTCTTGTCGCCGGGCTTCGTGTCCTTCGAGAATCGATAGACGCGCTTGCCGTCGTAGGCCCACTGCTTGCCGCCGTCGGCGGCTTCTGTGGTCCATTTGCCACTCGGCTTGTCGGAGTCGCTCGCCATCGCGGCGGGCCAGGCCTGCGCGCAGCCGCCGCTGCACGCACTCGGGCCGCCTTTCGTGTCCTTGTCGAAGGTATAGAGCGTCATGCCGTTTTCATCGACGAACGTGCCGTTCGATTCTTTCGGCGCCGCGGCATAGGCGGATGAAGCGAGCGAAGCAAAAGCGGTGGCGACCGTTGCGGCAGCGGCGAACATCTGGATGCGCTTCTTCATTTCATCTTTCCTTGTTGTAGAAGTATCCGTAGAACGTTCGGAAGCGCTGCACTATTCCGCGGACGATGAAATAAACCGATGCGGCAGCGCCGTCGCATCGCCAGTCGGCAATCCATTCAAGACCATTCGCGCGCGCTCGGCCAGTGTTTCATTGAAATTTCGTCGATCATGCGCCGGCGGCGGCCGCGGTTGCGTCGCGCCAGCGCCGCGTGTCGCGCAGCGGCGGCGCGCCGAAGAGCCGGCTGTACTCGCGGCTGAACTGCGACGCGCTCTCGTAGCCCACGCGATGCGCGGCCGTGGCGGCGTCGACGACATCGAGCATCATCAGGCGGCGCGCTTCCTGAAGCCGCAACTGCTTCTGATATTGCAGCGGGCTCATCGCGGTGACGGCCTTGAAATGATGATGCAGCGACGACACGCTCATGTGCACGTCGCGGGCGATGTCCTCCACGCGCAGCGGCTGGTCGAAATGCTGGCGCAGCAACTGGATCGCCTTCGCGATGCGCTGCGTCTGGCTGTCCTGCAGCGCAATCTGCCGCAGCCGCGCGCCCGACCCGTTCATCAGCAGGCGATACAGAATCTCGCGCTTGACGAGCGGCGCGAGGATCGGCACGTCCTCGGGCGTGTCGACGAGCCGCAGAAGGCGCAGCACGGCGTCGAGCATCGAGTTGCCGAGACGGTTGACGTAGAGGCCGCGCGAGGCGTCGGTCTGCATCGCGGGCGGCAGGCTCTCGTCCTGAATCAGGGACGTGATTTCGTCGACGTCGAGTTCGAGCCGCATGCCGAGATACGGCTCGGACTCGCTCGCCACCGAGACCTGCCCGCACACCGGCAGATCCACCGACGACACCAGATAGTGCATCGGATCGTAGATATAGACCTCGTCGCCGACCATGAGACGCTTGCTGCCCTGCGCGATCAGCGCGAGCGCGGGCGTCTGGATGCCGTGCTTCGGCCCGCCCGGATTCATGATGCGATGCAGGAACAGCCCCGGCACCGGCGTTTCGATCGAGCCTTCGCAGCCGATGGTGAAGCGATCGAGCAGCGCGACGAGATCGAGGCGCGCCTGATCCAGCGCGGGATCGTGGCGTATCTCGTTCGGCTGATCGTGACTATCTTTTCCGGGGAGGCCCGGTGTGTCGTTCAAAGCCATGGTTTGCGGACGATTTTTGGGAAGGATGAGTCTGCCTAGCTTACTCGCGCGGGCGCGGGATTGCTCGGGACCACCCCGGGCGTTTGCAGAAACAGGCAAGGATTGAACAGGATCAGGCTATGAACCGGCCGCGCGGCGGGACGATACTGCATTGCCGGCGCGGAACGTCTTGCTTAGGTCATGCACGCCCGCGCCTTTCCAGTCATTCAGGAGCCACCATGCGTTACAGGAAATTCGGCAATACCGGTCTCTTCGTCTCCGAACTGTGCCTGGGCACGATGACGTTCGGCGGAGGCACGGGCGGAATCTGGGACAACATCGGCCAGTTGCAGCAGGCCGATGCCGACAAGCTGATCGGCCGATCGCTCGATGCCGGCATCAATTTCATCGATACCGCCGATGTCTACGCCGACGGCCGATCCGAAATCATCACGGGTCAGGCGCTGAAGAACCTCAACGTGCCGCGCGAAAACGTGGTCATCGCGACGAAGATCCTCGGCGAAACCGGCACGAAGGGCGCGAACTCGCGCGGGGCGTCGCGCTATCACATCATCGATGGCGTGAAGGCGAGCCTGAAGCGCCTGCAGCTCGATCACGTCGACCTGTACCAGATTCACGGCTTCGATCCCGCGACGCCGATCGAGGAAACGCTGCGCGCGCTCGACAATCTCGTGCAGCACGGCCATGTGCGCTATATCGGCGTATCGAACTGGGCCGCGTGGCAGATCATGAAGGCGCTGGGCATTTCCGAACGCCTCGGCCTTGCGCGTTTCGAGTCGCTGCAGGCGTATTACACGGTCGCGGGCCGCGATCTCGAGCGTGAAATCGTTCCCTTGCTGCAAAGCGAAAACGTCGGGCTGATGGTCTGGAGCCCGCTCGCGGGCGGCCTGCTTTCGGGCAAGTTCACCCGCGAAGGCGGGAAAGAGGAAGGCAGCCGGCGCACCACGTTCGATTTCCCGCCCGTCAATGTCGAACGCGCGTACGACTGCGTCGACGTGATGCGCCGTATGGCGGAGACGAAAGGCGTGTCGGTCGCGCAAATTGCGCTCGCGTGGCTGCTGCACCAGAAGGTGGTGTCGAGCGTGATCATCGGCGCGAAGCGGATCGAGCAGCTCGAAGACAACATCGCGGCGACGAAAGTCCGGCTCAACGAAGACGAACTCGCCGCGCTCGATGAGGTGAGCCAATTGCCCGCGGAGTACCCGGGATGGATGCTCACGCGGCAGGGCGAATACCGGCGGAATCAGTTAAAGGAGGAATCGGCGGAGTGAAGCCGTTCGACGCGGGCCGCGCGCCCGCGTCCGACTAAGGATTTACCCGTAGTACGGCTCGATTTCGAGCGTTTTGGGGCCTTTATCTCAAAATCAGATAGACCTTATCCTCCCTATCGCGTTGCGGCATAAGGCCGCTCTGCCGACACTGTACGCACAACATCATCACTGCCTCACGGAGACAATCATGCGTACTCAAGTCGGTATCGTCGGCGCGGGCCCCGCCGGGCTTCTTCTCTCTCACCTGCTTCATCTGCGCGGCATCGAATCGGTCGTGCTCGAAGCGCGCAGCCAGAACGATATCGAATCGACGATTCGCGCCGGCGTGCTCGAGCAAGGCACGATGGACACGCTCACTCAGGCCGGTCTCGGCGCGCGCATGCAGGCCGAAGGCGCGCTGCATCACGGTTTCGAACTCGCATTCGAAGGCCAGCGCCGCCGCATCGCACTGACCGAACTGACCGGCCATTCGATCACGGTCTACGCGCAGCACGAAGTCATCAAGGATCTGGTCGCGGCGCGACTCGCGGCCAACGGCGCGCTGAAGTTCAATGTGTCGAACGTGTCGCTGCACGACTTCCAGGACGGCAGCGACCGCAAGCCGCGCATCAAGTATCAGCACGAAGGCCGCGACGAAGAGCTGGAATGCGACTTCATCATCGGTTGCGACGGCTCGCAGGGTGTTTCGCGCCAGTCGATTCCCGAAGCGGTCCGCCAGGATTATCAGCGTATCTATCCGTTCGGCTGGTTCGGCATTCTGGTCGAAGCGCCGCCCTCTTCCGACGAACTGATCTACGCGCGTCACGATCGCGGCTTCGCGCTCATCAGCACGCGTTCGCCGGGCGTGCAGCGCATGTACTTCCAGTGCGACCCGAAGGATACCGTCGATGGCTGGTCCGACGACCGCATCTGGGCCGAACTGCACGCACGCGTCGATACCGCCGACGGCTGGCAGATCACCGAAGGCAAGATCTTCCAGAAGAACATCGTCGGGATGCGCAGCTTCGTCTCCACGCCGATGCAGTCGGGCAAGCTCTTCCTCGCGGGCGATGCGGCGCATATCGTGCCGCCGACCGGCGCGAAGGGCCTGAATCTCGCGGTGTCGGACGTGCGTGTGCTGAACGCGGCGCTCATCGACTTCTACAAGGAAGGCGCCACCGAAAAGCTCACGCGTTACACCGAGACGGCGCTCAAGCGCGTCTGGCGCGCCGAGCACTTCTCGTGGTGGATGACGCGCATGCTGCACAAGCTCGACGACACTTCGCCGTTCGAGCAGCGCCTGCAAGTGGCGGAGCTTGAGCACGTGACGACATCGCGCGCGGCCGCGACCGCGCTCGCCGAAAACTACGTCGGCAGCGTCGCGGTTTAACCCTGGACGGGACGCACGGCGTGATGTCGATGCCGTGCGTCCCCGACGTCACAGCACGGCGACGACCCGCACGTCTCCTTCCACCGATGGAATCACCTGCCCGCCGACGCGCCGGAAAGTGATCGTCGCGGTCTTGTCGCCCAGACGGAGATCGCCGATTTCCAGCCAGTCGATGCCTTCGGGCAACTCCGGCCGGTCGATGCGCACTTCATCGTTGATGGCATCGACGGTCATGCCGAGACACGCTTCCAGAACCATGAAAGGCGCGCCGGCCGCCCACGCCTGAGGCAGACACGCCACCGGATACGCGATCGGCCTCTCACCGCGCTGGCGCGTGAATCCGCAGAAAAGCTCCGGCAGACGCATGTCGAACGTGACGGCGGCTTCGAACAGCGACTGCAACAGGCCGACGGCGGCGCCGCGATCACCGTAACGGGCGAGGCCGCGAGCGCAGAGCGCCGTGTCGTGCGGCCACACCGAGCCGTTGTGATACGACATCGGATTGAAGCGCGGCTGCCCCGCCGCCAGCGTGCGCACGCCCCAGCCAGTGTGAAAGAGCGTCGATTCGAGCTGACGCGCGACAGCCTCGCCCCGCTTGCGTTCGACGAGATCGAATGCAAGCAGATGCCCCGCATTCGACGACAGCACGCGGCACAGGTCGCCTTTGCCATCGAGCGCGATGCCGTAGAACTCCATCTCCGGCATCCAGTACATCTCCTCGACGCGTTCGCGGATGTGACGCGCGCGACGCTCGAACTCCTGCGCACTGTCGTCTTCACCGCGTTCGCGGGCGAGGCGCGCCATCGTCGAAAACGCCGTCGATGCGTAGCCTTGCACTTCGACGAGCGAGATCGGTCCGACCGGAAACTTGCCGTCCGCATGAAACACGGAATCCTGGCTGTCCTTCCAGCCTTGATTCGCGAGGCCGTGCTCGGATGCGCGCTGATAGTCGAGCAACCCGTGCGGATTCTTGTCGCAATGGCGCGCGACCCATTGCGACGCGAGTTGCAGCGCCGGCCAGATTTCATCGATCAGCGCTTTGTCGCCGGTGCGCTCCGCGTACGCGCCCGCCAGCACGATGAAGAGCGGCGTGCTGTCCACCCCGCCGTAATACAGCGCGAACGGAACCTCTCCGGTCGCCGCCATCTCGCTCTTGCGCGTCTCGTGCATGATCTTGCCGATTTCGGCATCGCGGAACGCCGAATCCTCGCGCGCCTGATGCGCGGCGAGAAAGCGCAGCACGCCACGCGCGAGCGTCGGATGCAGCCAGAGCATTTGCAGCGATGTGATGATCGCGTCGCGCCCGAACGCCGTCGAGAACCACGGAATACCCGCGTAGGGATACGGGCCGGTTTCGAGATCGGTCGTAAGCAGGCCGAGATCGGCGAGCGAACGGTCGATCCATTCGCTGAAGAGCGGATTGCTCGACCGCACGCGCGCGCTCGCACGGCGTCGGTCGCGCATACGGCGATGCGCCTCCACCAGCGCCTCGCGAATCGCCGGACGGCCTGATTCCGGTGCGCATTCGGCCGCTTCCGCTGCATTGCGCTTGCTTTCCTCGCTGGCATCGGAGAGCGCATGCGTCACCGCCGTCACCGACAGATACACGGAAATCGCCGTCTCCGACTGGATATGCAGCGCGTAATCGGCGCGAGTGGGCGACAGCACGTCCGGCGCCGGCGTGAACTGGATGCGCGCCGTGCGCTCCACCTCGTCCAGACCGATATAGCGCAGCACGACCTCGCCGTTCTCGACCACCGGCGGACGCAGACTGCCGCGCTTGCCACGTTTCGCGCCACGGACCTCGAACATGTCGAGAAAATCCGCCTTGAAGGAGATCGAGAGCGGCACCGTGGACGGCTCCGTGCCGTAATTGGTCAGCACGATGCTCTCGTGCAGCACATGCCCCGACAGCACGCGCTTGCGCTCGACGTGAATCACGCCTTCGGGCGTTCGCGCCCCGCCGATGGGCGGCAGCGGACGGTTCGTCAGATGCGCTGTGAAGACGGCGTTGTCGCTCGATACGCTGCCCGAAAGCAGCGACGGCGCGCGCCCGCCAAACGTCAGCACGAGTTCCGAAAGCACGCGCGTGTCGTTCACGAAGAGGCCGTCGTCGCCGCCGCGAATATCGCCGTTCGCGTCGTAGACGGCGAACGTATTTCCCGACTTCAGCACGAACTGGCGTTCGCTCGGAATGTTGGGATGCTCGGTCGGGATGAACGCCTCGTCCGGCAGTTTCGCTTGCGACTCCTGCGACTGTTGTTGTTGCTGCTGTTGCGACTGTTCCTGTGTATTCATTGCACCTTCCTGAAAGTAATCTGAAGGGTGTTCGTGAAGCGCTCTGGACCGCGCCAGAGCGCCTGGCATGCTGCAATCGTCCGGTCGCGCGTAGCTTTCATGCAGCAAGTGAGCCGCTTACCCGCTATCATCGACGGTTTTTCGACCCAACCACGCCTGACGGGTTCTCCGCGCGCAATGTCATTTCCGCATATCGACTTACTTTATTCTGCCTCAGGACTCGCGGTAGGTTTCCTGGTCGGGCTGACGGGCGTGGGCGGTGGCTCTCTGATGACGCCGCTGCTCGTCCTGCTGTTCGGCATTCATCCGGCGACCGCCGTCGGCACCGATCTGTTGTACGCTGCCGCGACCAAGACCGCCGGCACACTCGTTCACGGCATCAAGGGCTCGGTCGACTGGCGCATCACTGGCCGTCTCGCGGCAGGCAGCGTGCCGGCAGCGGCTATCACACTGTACTTTCTGCATGAGCACGGCATTACATCGCCGGGCACCGCGCGGCTCATCCAGTTGATACTCGGCACGGCGCTCCTCATCACCGCCATTTCGCTGATCTTCAGGCCGCAACTCGCACGCTTCGCCTACAAGAAGGGGCATGGCCGTCCCGAACACCCCGTTCGCACGGCCGCCTGGACGGTAGTCACCGGCGCGATTCTCGGCGTGCTGGTTTCGATCACCTCCGTGGGCGCGGGCGCGATCGGCGTGACCGTGCTGCTCCTGCTTTATCCGCGTCTCGCGACGGTGCGCATTGTCGGCTCCGACGTGGCCCACGCCGTGCCGCTCACGCTCATTGCCGGCGCCGGTCACTGGATGCTCGGCTCGGTCGACTGGGACTTGCTCGCCTCGCTCCTCGTGGGCTCGATTCCAGGCATCGCCGTTGGCAGCATGCTGTCTTCGAAGGCGCCGGAAACCCTGCTGCGACGCGTGCTCGCCGCGACGCTCGTTCTCGTCGGAGCAAAGCTCGTGTTCAGTTGATGTTAGTCACGGTCGTTCGCGCTTTCCAGTCGGCCAAAAGACATAGGCGGATTCGCACGAAATTCCTGTTTTTCTCCTATGCCGTTCGGCCGGGTTTCATGCGGCGGCGCGATGCGGCATCATCCCCACTCAGTTGAACCGCGAGCAGCAAGGCGGTCAAGTCGGGGCGCCGGTAACGGGCGCGTCATCTTTCGGCGTCGATAATGCGGGCGTGCGTCATCGGGCGTGCGCCGCTTGTTCACGAGGAGTCAGGCGATGAATGAAAACGATCATCCGCAGCACGAACTTCCGTCTGGCAATGACACTCCAGTTGGCGATGCGCCCACCGACCCCTCGCGGCGGCGGCTGCTCGCGGCTGGCGTGGGTCTCGCGGGGCTGTCGCTCGGCGGGTGCAATCTGTTCGACAGCAAGCCTTCCACTCCGAAGACGGCAGCCGATCTCGCGCTCGACCGCACGCTCGCGGCCAAGGTGCAGCACATCGTCGTGATTTACGCGGAGAACCGCAGCTTCACGAATCTCTACGGCAACTACCCGGGCGTGCAATATCCGCTCTCGGCCGTGCCCGCATCGCATTACACGCAGTTCGACCGCGACGGCGTCACGCCCATGCCCACGCTCCCGAAAATCTGGGGCGGGCTCGTGCCTCAGGCGCAGGAAGTCGGCGGCAAGCATTACGCGATCACCGAGCAGCAAATCGCCGACTTGCGGAACGCGCCCTTCGAGATCGCGGATGCGCACGGCGCGCCGCTGCCCAATTCCGTCATCACGCGGGATCTCGTGCATCGCTTCTATCAGAACCAGATGCAGATCAATGCGGGACGCAACAATCAGTTCGCGGCGTGGGGCGACTCGGGCGGCCTCGTGATGGGCCATTACCGGAATTCGCCGGACACGCTGAGATTGTGGGGACTCGCGCAGCAATACACGCTCTGCGACAACTTCTTCATGTCGGCGTTCGGCGGTTCGTGGCTGAATCACATCTTCCTGATTTCCGCGCAGGCGCCCTTCTATCCCGACGTGAAGGGGAGCCCGGCGGCGAAGCTGCTCGCGGTCGTCGAAGGCGACGATCCCACAGGTTCGCGTCTGAAGCTCGCGCCCGATTCACCGAAATCCGCACTCGAAGGGCCGCCGAAATTCGTTCGCGACGGCGCGCTCACCGCGGACGGCTACGCGGTCAACACCATGTTTCCGCCGTATCAGCCGAGCAACGTACCGCCACCGCAAGGCGGCGATCCACGTTACGCGGATCGCTCGAACGCGTCGGTTTTGCCGCCGCAGACTTACGCGACCATCGGCGATCGTCTGTCGGACAAGAATGTCGACTGGGCGTGGTACAGCGGCGCATGGCAGTACGCGCTGGAGCATCGCGACACCGGCGCGGTGCCCGATTTCCAGTATCACCATCAGCCGTTCAATTATTTCGCCAGCTTCGCGCCGGGCACGGAGGCGCGCGCCCGGCATCTGCGCGACGCCGGCCTGGGCGACGATCCGTCGACGAACAAGCTGCTCGCGGACATCGACTCTGGCCGCCTGCCCGCCGTCACGTTCTACAAGCCGCAGGGCAATCTGAACATGCACGCGGGTTATGCGGACGTCGCTTCGGGCGACCGGCATATTTCGAACGTGATCGAACATATCCAGCGCGGGCCGCAGTGGGCGAACACCGTGGTGATCGTCACCGTCGACGAGAACGGCGGGTGGTGGGACCACGTCTCGCCACCGAAGGGCGATCGCTGGGGACCCGGCTCGCGCATCCCGGCGCTCGTGATTTCGCCGTTTGCGCGAAAGGGCTACGTCGATCACACCGTGTACGACACGAACTCGATCCTGCGCTTCATCTCCCGCGTGCACGATCTCGCGCCGCTCGACGGCGTGGCCGCACGGGATCGCGCGTTCGCCGCGAGCGGCCAGGCGCCGCTTGGCGACCTGACAGGCTCACTCGATCTTGCGTAACGGGAAAGGCTACGCGCGTTCGACCCACGCGCGCGCGGAGATTTCCAGCAAGTAACCGTAGTGCAGCGCGCCGACCGGCACCACGGCGCGCGCCGGTTTCCACGCGCCGAAGTGCCGTGCGTAGATCTCGTTGAACGCCTTCCAGTGCTCGACGCCGACGAGATACACCGTCACCTCGATGCAATCGGCGAGACTCGCCCCCGCCGCTTCGAGCACAGTGCGTAGATTGGAAAGCGTCTGCTCGGCTTGCGTTTCGAACGGAAGATCGCCGGTATGGGTGCCGTCCGGCCGAATCGGCAACTGGCCGGATACGCAGACGAGGTTGCCTGCGCGCGTCGCGTGGCTGTAATGACCGGCCGGAATCGGCAGGCCGGGCGCGTTGATGAGTTCGATCGATGGCATCGTGGGTCCGGATTGCGTCGATGGATTCGGATTGTTGATTCTGAGTCAAGTTTCATTTGAGACTATCGCTGTTTTTGCGAAAGTCGAAGCGGCTCATACTGCGCTCATCGCAGTTTGAACCTTTGACGGAGCAAGAACATGAACATCTTTATCACGGGCGCGGGCGGTTTCATCGGCGGCTCGATCGCGGCGGGACTCGCGCAGGACGGACATCGCGTGCGCGGGCTGATCCGTCGCGCGGAACAGGCGGACGAACTGAAACGGCTGAACATCGAACCGGTCATCGGCAGTCTGGACGATACCGCGCTGCTCGCCGCCGAAGCGCGCGCCGCCGATGCGGTCATCAACGCGGCCAGCAGCGATCATCGCGGCGCGGTCGAAGCGCTGATCGGCGCGCTCGAAGGCTCGAACAAGCCGTTTTTGCATACGAGCGGATCGAGCATTGTCGGCGATGCGTCGGGCGGCGAAGCGTCGGACAACATCTACACCGAGGACGGTCTGCCCGAACCGACGCCGGACAAGGCGCCGCGCGTCGCAATCGACAATCTCGTGCTCGACGCCGCCAAGCGTGGCGTGCGCTCGGCCGTACTCTGCAACACGCTGATCTACGGCCACGGCGCGGTGCGGGATACGGCGAGCGTTCAATTGCCGCGTCTGGAGCGTCAGGCGCGCAAGAGCGGCATCGTCCGTCACGTGGGACGCGGCTTGAATATCTGGTCGAACGTGCATATCGACGATGTCGTCGGCATCTATCGGCTTGCGCTCGAGAAATCGCCGGCGGGAACGTTCTACTTCGTCGAAAGCGGCGAGGCGCAATTCCGCGACATGACGACCGCGATGGCGAAGGCTCTCGGTCTGCGCGGGCCGGAAGACTGGCCGTTGCCGGCAGCGATCGAGGAATGGGGTTATGAAATGGCGTCCTACGGACTCGGGTCGAACAGCCGCGTGCGCAGCAAGCGCACCCGCGAGCTGCTCGGCTGGCAGCCCAAGCGCACGTCCGTGATCGAATGGATCGAAAGGGATCTGGTCGTCTGAACCCGAGCGGCGCGGCAAACTGGCTTGACCAATTTTCCGCGCCGGCTCGCATTCGAGTTACTTCAGCGCGTCCGCAAACTTCGCGATGTCCGCTTCCGGCATGCCTGATTGCGTCGCCGAATCGCGGATTTGCTTCCACGTCGTCGGATCGATCGCGATGCCGTTCGCGCTGCGATCCGCGCGACGCGCCTCTTCCGGCTCGCCCGGCGCGTAGATCGCATCGATACCTTCGGCGCGCGGCGACGCCTTCATCCATTCGAGAAACGCCTCGGCTTCCGCCTGGGCCTTGGGCGCATCGAAAGCGTTCGGATCGACGATCACCGAAGTCATGCAGTTGATGATCGCGCTCGACTGCTCCAGCGTGTCTTCGTGCGTCGTATAGCCGCCCGAGAGCGCGCCGCCGAAAATCTCGCACAGCGCCGCCAGTCCCGAACCCTTGTGCAGGCCGAACGCGGTGAGCGAGCCGAACGGCTCCTCGTGCATCACCTTCGGCTCGATGGTCGGCTTGCCTTCGTGATCGAGCAGCATGCCCGGCGCGACCTTCACGCCCTTGTTGTACGCGACGCGCGTCTTGCCATACGCGATGCCCGCAGTCGCAAAGTCGAGCACGAGCGGGCTCTTGCCGTCGCGCGGATAGGCGGCGCAGAACGGATTCGTGCCGAAACGCCTGTCGATGCCGCCAAAGGGCGCGACGAGCGGATCGCCCGCGACGTTCACGAAGTGGAACGACACGAGTCCCGCCTTCGCGCACTGTTCCGCCCAGTGGCCGATGCGCCCGATGTGATGCGCATTGCGCAACCCGACCGCGCACACGCCGAGCTTCTTCGCCCGTTCGATGCCGTGCTCCATCGCCTCGTAGGCGACGACCTGGCCGAAGCCCTTGCGGCCATCCACAGTCAGCACCGCGCCGGCGTCGCGCACGATTTCGGCATGCGTGTTGAGCTTCAACTGCCCTTCGGCGAGCGATGCGACATAGCGCGGGATCATGCCGACGCCGTGCGAATCGTGGCCCGACAGATTCGACATCACGAGATGATCCGCGACCAGTTCGGCCTCGCGCGGCGCGCTGCCGGCGGATTCCCAGATGGCACGGACATAGGCGTGCAGCGTGTTCGCGTCGATGCGCTGTTCGGCGGCCGAAGGGGTGGACGTGGGGGATGCGTTCATTGCGACACTCGTCTCCATAGTTGATGGCTCGCGCGCTCGTTTTTGAGATGCGCGCGGGCTATCACTTTACAGACGATCAACTGGCCTTACCAGTTTGTTTTTACAAAATCGCTGAAAACCGACGAAAAAAAGCCCGGGCGAACCGGGCTTCCCAAACGAAACGAAGGCTGAACGCTCTTCCCCTCAAGGCGCAGCCGCGATCACCTCGGCAACCGAGGCGGTCAGCTTCTTCGCATACGGCACATGCAGGAACTCGTTCGGGCCGTGCGCGTTCGACTTCGGACCGAGCACGCCGCACACCATGAATTGCGAGCGCGGGAAGCCTTCCTTGAGCGTGTTCATCAGCGGAATCGTGCCGCCTTGGCCGATATACGCGACATCCGCGCCGAAATGGCGTTTCGATGCCTCGTTCAGCGACGTCCGCAGCCACGGCGCGAGATCCGGTGCGTTCCAACCCGTCGCCGCGCCCACTTCGGGCTTGAACGTGACCTTCGCGTTGTACGGCGGATCCATTTCGAGCAGCCGCTGCAGCCTCACGACCGCACTCGCCGCGTCGACGAGCGGCGGCAAACGCAAGGACAACTTGAACGCCGTGCGCGGCGCGAGCACGTTGCCCGCATCGGCGAGCGGCGGCAGGCCCGACGCGCCCGTCACCGTGAGCGATGGACGCCACGTCGAATTGAGCAGCGCTTCGCGCGGATCGGTGGTCGTCGGCAGAACGCTGCCGCCATCGGCGCCGCAGGCCCACGGCAGCTTCTTCCAGACGTCGTCGCCGAGGATGCGCGCGGTCATTTCGGCTTCGCGCCGGCGCGGAATCGGAATCGGACAGTGGAAACTCTCCGGCAGCAGATTGCCGGTGCTCGAATCTTCGAGGCGCTCGAACAATTGCCGCAAGATGCGGAACGCCGACGGCGCGATGCCGCCATAGCCGCCCGAGTGGATGCCTTCGTCCAGCACCTGCACTTCGAGATCGCCCGCGACGAGCCCGCGCAGCGAAGTCGTGAGCCAGAGCTGATCGTAATTACCCGCGCCGGAATCGAGGCAGATCACGAGGCCGACATCGCCGAGCCGCTCGCGCAATGCGTCGATGTAAGGCAAAAGATCGTAGCTGCCCGATTCCTCACACGTTTCGATGATGCCCACGCAGCGCGGGCGCTCGACGCCCTGCGCATCCAGCGCCGCGAGCGCGGTGATGCTGGCGTAGGTGGCATAGCCGTCGTCGGCTCCGCCGCGGCCGTAGAGCTTGCCGTCTTCCAGCTTGGGCGTCCACGGGCCGAGGTCGCTGCGCCAGCCTTCGAACTCCGGCTGCTTGTCCAGATGGCCGTACAGCACGACCGTTTCCGTGCTGCCCGAGCGCGTGGCGGGCGCTTCGAAGAAAATCACCGGCGTGCGTTCCGGCAGGCGCACGATCTCGACCTTGAGACCTTTGACCGGCTGCGTTTTGATCCAGTCGACCGCGTCCGTGACCACGCGTTCGATGAAGCCGTTGCGCGCCCAGTCGCTGTCGAACATCGGGCTCTTCGCGGGCACGGCGATGTAGTCGGTCAGTGCAGGCACGATCTCGTCGTTCCATTTGCGATCCACGAATTCCCGCAGCGCGGCGGAATCGATCCGTACTGCTTCATCGTGTTGCGTGCTGTCGCCGATAGTCATGACCGTGTATCCATTCGAGGCAAACTTCAATAATAGACGGGATTTGCCCGCGTCTCGACCCGGCGCCGCGCGCCGCATGCGTGTTTTGCGCGGTTTTTTCAATGTTTTGGCGAGCCGGTCCCGCCGTCGCGCGTTCCTGAAATGGTGATGCGCGTCGTTGCCGGCTCGGAATCGATCGCCTGTTCGGTGAACGGAAAGCGCGACCAGCGTTTCGCGGCGAACGCGCGCGTCGCGTCGCCCGAGTGCGGCGAGGCCGGATCGTCCGATTCGGAGTGCGACAGCATCGTGTCGGCTTCCACGCCGTTTTCGCCGAACGTGACCACCTGGACATAGCTGTCGCCCTGGCCGCTGATGTCCATCGGATAACCCTTCGCGTCGAGCGGACGCCGCGCGCAGACGATTCCGAAGTAGCCCGCTTCGTCGCATCCGCCGTAGAGCGGCACGCGCGCGCCGTTGCGCGTCGTGTAAAGAATGTCGCCGCGCCGCGAATCGAGCGCGAAGCCGTTCAGCTTCAGCGCGAGCGCCGCGCCGCCCAGCGCCTGGCGCAAGTCCTGCACGACCGCCGGATTGTCGACGTTGAAGCCCGCGGGCGTCGCGAGCGGCTTATTCGGATCGAAGCTCGTCTCGTACAAACGCTCCGGCGCGATGCGCTGCGCGCGCAGCCAGAACTCGTCCCACAGATTCGCGCCGCGCGAGTCGGCATCCGCTTTGCCGTCCCAGTTGCGCAGCACCGTGCAGGCTTCGTGCAGCGGCCCGATGGCTTCGTCGACGGTGCAGACCGCGTCGAGCAGCGGCTGACGGAAGAGCCGCTCGGACATCGAATTCGTCGCCAGCACCGCCGATTCCAGCGCCTCGCGCGTCACGCCGCCGCGCTCGCGTTGCAGGCGCGCCGCGAGCATATGGCCGTAGCGCGTGCGCAGCGACTGCTCGACGCGCGTCGCGCCCGCGATGCGCGGATAGCCCGACAGCGGCGCATTCGCGTTGGTGAGCCAGTAGCTGTCGTTGAAGTTGCCGACGTAATCGCCGCGCACGATGTTCGGCAGTTGCTCGACGGGCAGCGCGCCCGGCTGCACGCTCGCCGGATCGACGGACCACGCGCACGCGCTTTTCGAGCCGTCGAGGAACGGCACGCCCGGCACGCGGCCCGCGAACGCGCGGCCGGCGGGCGTCGTGCAGGCCTGTGCGAGCGCGTCGGGCACGTCCGGGATCGGGCCGATGTCGGCGAACCAGACACGGTCGTCGCCGCGCCCGATGGCGAACGTGTTGACCCACGGCATGCCGGCGTAGCGCTTCTGGATCGCCATGAAGTCGACGAGCGAACGCGCCTGATTCCACGCGAAAAAGTTCTGGAACGCGCGCGTGTTGTCGATGTTCACGTCGGCGAATGCATAGGCGTGTTGCGCGGTCCAGCCGAGGCCCTGCGCCATCGGCGAAAGGTCGATGACCGGCCCGAAACGCGTCCTGTACAGCGTGCGCGACACGGATTCGTAGGTGCCGTCGGCGCGGCGCGAGCGCACGGTGAGCGGCACGGGCGTCATCGCTTCGCTTTGGCCGTCGACGAGATAGCGCGTCGGATCGGCGGGATCGAGCGCCAACTGAAAAATGCCGAAGCGCCGCGCGCTCGACACCGTGTGCGTCCACGCGATGTTTTCGTTGAAGCCGAGCACGATCAGCGGCACGCCGAGAAACGACACGCCCGCGACGTTCACCTGTCCGGGAATCGTCAGTTGCGCCTGATAAAAGCGGTCGGGGCCGCGCCAGAACCAGTGCGGATTGCCGAACAGGATGCTGCGTTTGTCGCGCGTGATCGGCGCGCCGAACGCGAGCGCATTGCTGCCGATGCCCGAATGCTCGCCGATGGGATATCGCAACGATTCCAGCTTCGTCTGCGCGCTATCGCCCCGTGAAGACGCCGCTGCCGGCTTCGGCGGCTGGGCGATGACGATCGGCGTCAGAAAGCGCGCCGAGCCCCCCGCCAGATTCGCCGCGATCAGGCGCAGGTAGATGTCGTCGGCGCTGATCTTGTCGACCCACGGCTTGCCGCGGCACGCCGCGTGGGCATCCGGGAACTTGCCGGCGTTCAGATCGGCGAGATAGCGGTCGTAACCGTTCGCGAAACCGTCGATCAGATTGCGGAGTTCGGGAGATTGCGCCGCGCGATAACGTTCGACGCTCGCCTGATCGCCCACCAGCCGAAAGAAGAAATCGGCGTCGATGTTGCGCGGCTGGCCGAAGGTCGCCGGGGAAGCCGGCCGCGCGTCGGGACCGAAATACGCCGAGCGCTCGCCGCGATAGGTGACGAAGCCGTCAGCGAGCGTGCAGAGATTGTCCTGCGCCTGCGCGTACCCGAAACCGAAGCCGAGGCTGCCCCAATCGGCCGCGCGAATATGCGGAATGCCGTCCTGCGTGCGGCGGATTTCGGCGCTCCAGGCGTTTTGCGCGTTCGAATTCGTCTGGTCCGGACCGCCCGGCGCCGGCGCGACGCAGCCGGCCAGCAAGGCGCTCGTGAGCGCGGCGAAGAGCGCAATGCCGACGATCTGATTCATCGCGTGAGTCCCTCGGTTCGATCGCCAGAGTCTAGCCGCCCGCGTGCGCCCGGCAAAGCCGATGCACAATGGAGCGATGAACGATTCATCCAGTCATACCGACGATCCGCGGCCGTCGCCGCCCGAATGTCCGTTGCCGGAAGACTGCTGCCAGAGCGGCTGCAATCCGTGCGTCTTCGATTTGTACCAGGACGCGCTGGACCAATACAGTGCCGATTTGCGCGCGTGGGAAGCGCGGAATCTTTGAGACTCCCCGGCGATTCAAGCAATCAACCGTGCGCGGCGCTATGCTTGTCTGCCCTGTCGCTGTCGAAACCCGAACCTCAAGGAGCGCAAGCCCATGTCCCTTACGATGTATCGCGCCTCGATTCCCGTGTTTATCCGTGGACTCGAAGTGTGCTCGGATTTGCTGAAGAAAGGCGCCGCCTTCGCCGATGAAAAAGGCCTCGCTCACGCCGATGTGATCAGCGCGCGTCTCGCGCCCGACATGCTGCCGCTCGCCGCGCAGATTCAGCGCGCGAGCGATACGGCGAAACTCTCGGCGGCGCGTCTTGCCGGCGTCGAGGCGCCGCGTTTCGAGGACGACGAGGACAGCTTCGAGACGCTGCAGGCACGGATCGAGAAGACGATCGCGTTTCTGAAGAGCATCGACAAGGCGTCGCTGGCCGGTTGCGAAACGCGTACCGTCACGCTGAAGTTTCCGGACTTCTCGCCGTCGTTCTCGGGCGACGATTATCTCTTCGGCTTCGGGCTGCCGAATTTTTATTTTCACGTCGTGACGACGCACGACATCCTGCGTCATCTCGGCGCGCCGATCGGCAAGCGGGATTATCTCGGCCCGCTCAAGTAAGCGGGCCGCGGCGTGGCGCTGCGTTATCCTTGCCGCGCCGCGATCTGCTTGCGCCAGCCCGCGAGGATGCGGCGCGCGAGCGCATCGTAGTCGCCGCCGAAGTGGTGATCGCCCGGCAGCTTCACCACTTCGATGCCCGTCTTCGTCAGCGCGGGACACAGCGTATCTTCTTCCTTCTCGCCGTAGATGCACTGCACCATCGACGGCGGCAGTTTGTCCAGTTCCGGCCGCACCTTGAGCGCCTTCTCGCTCGCCTTCATGCCGAGCCAGCCGGTCACGCGAATCTGAAAGTCCGCGTCGGGCGCAAAGCCCATCAGCGAAATGTACGACACCTGCGCGCGCGCCGCGTCCGGCAGACGGTTGTACGCGAACGGCATCACGTCCGCGCCGAACGAATAGCCGACGAGCGCCACATGGCTCGTATGCCAGCGCGCGTTATACGTGCGGATCACGCGGGCGATGTCGTTGGCGGTTTGCTGCGGCGTCTTCTCGCTCCAGAAATAGCGCAGCGAGTCGATGCCGATCACCGACACGCCATCGCGTTGCAGCGCGAGCGCCATCGTCTTGTCGAGATCGCGCCAGCCGCCGTCGCCGGAAATGACGATGGCGAGCAGATCGGTCGGCTGCGCGGCGCGCAGTTCGATCAGCGGCAGATCGGAGACGTCGCTTTCGGTCGCGGGCGGCGCTTTTTTCAGATGCGGCGCCGTCATCGCGACGAGGGCGTCGGCCTTCGTGCGGCCCGTTTCCAGCAGAGCCGTGTACTCGAAGAAGCCCGGCAAGCCCTTCGCGTGGATGATGGTCGAATCGGGCGCGCACGGATTGAAACGCGCGTCGAGCATCGGGTCGGCGGCGAGCGACACGGCGCCCGCCACGGTATTGTCCGGCGCCTGCTTCAGCGCGCTTTCCGCGATCGTCGCGCCCTGCCCCGTGCCGACGAGGATCGGCGAAAAATAATGATTCGACTGCACGGTGCGTTCGAGCTGATGGCTCATGTTCTCCGCATCGCCGACGAGGTTGTGGCAGGCCTTCTCGGTCTTGTCGGCGGCAATGCGCGCGGCATAGCGCGGCGTGTCGACGCCGATGACCATCGCGCCCTTGGCGGCGAGCGCATCGGCGGCCTGCTGATCGGCCGGTGTCCAGCCGCTTTTCTCGGAGAACAGCACGACGAAGCCGGTCATGTCGCCGATGGGCTTAGTCAGCTTCACCTGACCATAACGACCGCCGGAAATCGATTCGGCGGCATGCGCCATACCGGTCAGGGATGCACCACAGACGGCGGCCACCAGGAGCGCCGCCGCTTTCTTGCCAAGGAATTTCATGAACGCCAGCCGCCCGCGAGCAGCGAAAGATCTGCCAAAGTGAAAAATACGCCGACCGAACCGGACGCCGCCAGATAGCGCGGCTCCCAGCGCGGCTGGAACTTGCTTTTGAATCCGCGCAAACCGCGGAAGTTGTAGAAACGTCCGCCGAAGCGCCACACGAGGCCCGCGAGCCGATGCCAGTGCGATGCGAGCGGCGTCGGCTCCATGCCCGAAAGCGGCGCGATGCCGAGCGACAGCGACTTGAACCCCGCATCCTTCAGATGCAGCGCGAGCTTGGTGAAGAGGTATTCCATCGCGTAAGGCGACGCGGCCGACACATGGCGCATCACGCCGACGGTCGCTTCGGTGTTCATGTCGGTCGTCATGAACGTGACGAATGCGACCGGCTTGCCCGCCTGACGCACGAGCAGCACCGATTGCGCCGCGAGATATTCCTCGTTGAACGCCGCGACCGAGAAGCTCTTTTCGCGCGCGGAACGGCTATCGAGCCAGTCGTCGGAGATGGCGCGCAGCATCGGCATGCTTTCGGCGATCCGCTCTACGCCGATGACTTCCGTGTCGAAGCCATCGCGCTCGCCGCGCTTGAGCGCATAACGCAAATGCGAGCGATGCGCGCCCTTCAGATCGAAATCCGACAGCGCGACGTGCGCTTCCTCGCCGAGCTTCATCAGCGTGAGACCGGCGTCGAGATAGAGCGGCAGCGCATCGGCGCGCACCTGATAGAAAGCCGCGCGGCCGTTGTGTGCATGCGCGAGCTCGACGAACTTGCGGATCAGTTCCGCCCATTCGCGGCGCGGACCGACCGGATCGTGCAGCGCGGCCCATGTGCGGCCGTGCTTCGCGTACATCAGGAAGGCTTCGCGCGACTCGGAGAAGAGGAAGCTCTTGTCGCCCATCATCGCGAGGCCAGCGTCGCTGCGCTCCTGCGCGCGGAAGATGCGCGCGGCATCGGCGAGATCCTGCGGCGCGGGCTTCACGAAGCGGCCCGCCGCGGGGCGCAGCAGTTGCCACACGGCGAAGGCGGCTGCGAACAGCGCCGCCGCGAGCGTCGCGCGCAAGGCACGCGGGGCGCGCTCGTCGAAGGCGAACTGCCACCAGAGATCGCGGCTGTACGGCACGTCGCGGAACGCGAAGAACATGATCCAGACGGCGAGCGCCATCACGACGCCGATAGAAATGAGCCACGTCGCGGTGAAACGCTCGGCGAAGAGCGACGAACGGCGATTGAAGCGCTCGCGCGTCAAAACGAGCAGCACGACGAGGAACGCCAGCACGCCCGCTTCGACGAACGCGAGACCCTTCGCAAGCGATAGCGCGAGGTTGGTCACGGCGAGCACGAGCGCGAGCCACCAGGCGGCGTCAAGCCGGCGCATCAGGCCGCGCGCGACGAAAAGCAGCAGCACGCCGAACACCGAACCGAGCAGTTGCGAGCTTTCCAGCACCCACAGCGGAACGATGGTCTGCAACAGCGCGATGCGCATCTTGAACGCGGGCGTCGCACCCGAGATCACGAGCATCGAACCGGCCGCGAAGGTGACGATCGACAGGAACACTGGCGCGAGCTGCGACACGCGAGCCGGGCTCAGGAAGTTGAAACGGCCTTTCAGCGCCCGGCCTTCGAACGCGGCCATGACGCCGGCCGACAGGATCAGCGGCAGGCCGAAGTAGATTGCGCGATACGCGAGCAGCGCGGCGACCACGTCCGGCGTCTCGACGCTGCCGCCGAGCGCGTACACCATCGCCGCTTCGAACACGCCGACGCCGCCCGGCGTATGGCCGATCATGCCGAGCAGCATCGCCGCCGAGAAAACCGTCATGAATTCGCCGAAGCCGACTTGCGGGTTCGGCAGGAGCGCCCAGAGCGCAAGACCGGCGCCGAATACGTCGACGACGGCGAGCGCCGTCTGCGCGACGAAATCGCGGCGCGCCGGCACGGTGAACGACAGCCATTTCCAGCGCGATTGCAGCGTGCGCGGCTCGCGTCCGCAGACGATGACCATTGCCGCGAACACCGCGAGCAGCGCCGCGCCGATCGCGCGCAACACGACGGGCGACAGATGCAGCATGCCGGAGAGCGTGCCCGCGCCGAAAAGCATGCCGGCGGCGGCCATGAATGCGAGCGACAGCGCGAGCGTGACGCTCGTGAAGATCGTCAGGCGGCCGACCTGCGCGGGCGTGACCTCGGCCGCGCCGTACACGCGGCAGCGTACGGCGCCGCCTGTCAGCGCGCCGAAACCCGTCACGTTGCCGAGCGCCGAACCGACCGTCGCGCCGACCCACAGCAACGAGCGCGGCACCGAAACGCCGATATGACGCAGCCCGACCGCGTCACGCCCGGCGAGCGCGGCGAAACTGAGCGCCGTGGCGAGAAGCGCCGCGACCCAGGCTTGCGGCGTCATCATGCGCAGTGAGTGGATGACCGACTTGTAATCGACCGAGCGCGAAAGATGCTGGAAGACCACGAGCAGCAGCACGCAGATCACGACCGTGAGTACGGGCGCGGCGAGCCGCTGAAGATCGACACCGCCGGACGGACGTCCGAGCGGGGAAATGGCGCGAAGCCGGGCGAGCAACTTTGTGCGAGACATGCGTTCTATCAAACTGGCTCACGCTGCCGATCGTCAGCAATTTGGCGACGACAGCGAGACATCACGATTATCGGGACCCGCGCACGACTCGCGGCCGGTGAGCGCCATTTCGGCTCCCGCCGCCCGCGCTCGCGCCATACAAAAGGCTTCAAAGCATGAAACGCCTATATAACGGCGACGGTTGACCCGACTTGACTAATATTGGGAAAACTACGGATCGAAAGCTTACTTTCAGATCTGGCGCGGTTTTCCGGACGGCGCGAGCGGCACGAACGAGCGATCGTGCGCGCTTTACGGTTTGTCAGGGAAACGGTTAGGATCGACAGCCGCATGGCGTCGGATGAACATGGGACGGTAGCTTAAGCGGACACTACAGAAAAAGGCATCGGAATCATGAGAAAAACCACAGCAATCTTGCTTTCCGCCATCGGCGCGTCTTTTTTGAGCGCCTGCGTCTCGACCGACGACGCCCTGCTCAAGACCGTGCCCTTCGGCTCGGGGACGTCGCAATACAGGCCGTACGACTTCATCCGCTGCGTGAAGGAAAAATGGACGCCGATCGCGCCGCGCGTGCGCGAGTACTCGCCGAGTTCGGATACGCTGGCCGTTTCCGTGCCCAGCGGCGGCATGACGAGCCAGTCCGTGGTGCTCGTCATCGCGCAGGCATCGGCGAGCGGCACCGGCTATACGATTTACGGCGATATCGCGGCGGCGGGCCGATACGTCACGGCGACGCACACCTGCGATTAATCCCCGTTTTCGCGCTCAGGACGGCTTGCCGTTGCGCATGTCGATGCCAGCCTGATGCGTCCCGACGACGCGTCCGATCAGATATCCGTCCGATGCGCACGCGTTGACGCGTTCCTTGCCGTCCCACTGGATCTTGTACTGATCGTCCTGGGAGTGGACCGCCGATGCGTCGAATTTGCGCTTCGCCTTGCCGCCGTTGCGCGCGTCCTCGCCGACGAGTCGGTTCCAGGTGAGCGCGTAGCCGTAGCGCACGCCGTCGGCGAAAGCGTCGTCGTCGCAGACTTGAGATGGTGGCGTCGTCTTTATCATCAGATGATAGCCATTCGCGGTGCCGACCATGATGCGCTGCTCGCCCGGCTGCGCCGAGGATGCGGGCGCCTTGGTCGCCGCGCGAATCGCCTGCGCGGTCGCCGATGCAGACGCCGCCGCGGCTGCGTCGGTGTCGGTCTGCTGCGGAAGCGGCGCGCATGCGCCGAGAAGCAGCGCCGCTGTCACCGTGAATGCCGTGCCGGCGCCTTGCGTTTTTATGAACGTCATCCTGCGAATCACCTACGCTGACTCCATCTCAAATTAAATTCGGGCTCTACCTTACCATCCCGGGCTGCATTCCTCGGAACGATGAAAAAAACGCAGCGCGGATGCAACGACGCGGGCGCCCTTTCGGAGCGCCCGCGTCGAAGAGTACGAACGGAAGTCAGGAGGCCGACGACGTATTGCTCATCGGCATTTCGATGCCGCGCCGCGCCATTTCGACGATCAGAAACGTTCGCCGCGTGACGTGAAAGCGCGCGAGCAAGTCGCTCGAGTATTCCTTGGCGGTGTTTTCGCTGATGTTCATCTTGCGCGCGATCGCCTTGTTCGACAGCCCTTGCAGCAGATAGCGCAGCGTCTCGGTGAGGCGCGGCGGCAGATCGAGCGATTCGACCGTCACGCCCGCATGCGGCGAAACGGGCTTTGGGCTGTGGCCGCCCTTGCCCAGCACGGTGTTCGGCAGATAGACGCGCCCGTTCAGGATCGTCTTCAGCGCTTCGCGAAACACGCCCGCGCCCTGCTCGCTGCCCTTCGAGATGAATCCGCACGCGCCGTTCTTGATGCATTCGAGCACGGTGTCGCGGTCGTCCTGCGCCGAAAGCATGATCGTCTGGACTTCGCGCTCTTCCTCGCGGATCCAGTTGAGCAGATCCATGCCGGTGTCCTGGCCGCGCAGGTGGTAATCGAGAAACATCAGATCGTAGGTATTGGCGGAAAGCTTGGCTTTCGCCTGCTCGAAGCCATCGGCTTCGTCGATTTCGAGCAATGGCTCGTTCGCCAGGATGAGGCTTTTCATGGCGCTCCTGGTGAGCCCTTCGTCCTCAACTAGCAACACAGTTTTGAAATAGCCATTTTCCATTGCGACGCTCCGAGAACGTTTCCGATATTACGCGCGCCCTGCACGGATTCCACCCTCCTTTCGCAGGGATACATTCGGCAGTCTCCCAAAATCCTCCGTCGTCCCCTCCCGTGCCGGGTTTAGCGATTGGCACGTCCGGTCGAAACTGGTCGCAGTCGAATCACCACGTAACCCAAAACGAGAATGGAGGATGAGATGTCAAGCCGTCTGGCCGCCAACGAAAGCGAATTCGCCTTGTGGCGTATCAAGCGAGCGCGCACCGGAGATGCATCGCGCCGCGTGCTGATCGCCCACAAGGACAAGTCGATCGGCGATTCGCTCGCCGTGCAACTTCGGCTCAAAGGCTTGCAGGTCATCCTTTCGCAGGATCTGAAATCCGTGCGCGCGCTCGTCAATAGCTGGCAGCCGCACGCCCTTCTTCTCGATACGAGTCTCGACAACGAATCCGGCTACGTCTTTCTGCGCACGCTGCGCACGGACGGCGACGTGACCGGCCGCCTGCTCGTCGCGATGAGCAACGTCTGGCCGGCCGATCCCGTGCAAACGCTGAAGGACGCCGGTTTCGACGCCCATTGCCGCCGGCCTTGCGCGACGTGGCGCATCGTCGATCTCGTTGAATCGTTCTTTTCGATGCCGCTCACGCGCTGATACGCACACCGGATGGAGGTGCCGCCATGAACCGAGATGCTTGCCTCGTCGTCGGGAGTCCGTTGCCGGCGAATGCGTCGCGCGTTCCGGCGGGCGCACGCGCCTGTGTCGAGGCGCGCGTCAGGCGGCGTCGCCGTCGCGCCGGGCCAGGTTCGCGCCGGCTGCCATCACGAGCGACGCCGCTATTTCACTACCTGGCTCGATGACCGCAACGCCGGTTCCTGACAAGCCGTTCGCCGCGAGGTTGAAGCCGTCGCTGACGTGCGACACCGGTTCGACGCATAGATACGCCGCGCCCGCCGGACAATGCACGACGACGTGGTTCAGCGGATCGTCGGCGGTCAGTTCGAGTGTGCGGCCGTCCGCGTAACGCAGCGTCGCGCGGCGGTCCCAGCCGCTCAGATAGCGCGTGTAGCCTTCCACCTCGCGCTCGTGAAGAGGCACGGGCCGCTCGGGCGTCGGTTCGATCGCGATTTCCGCTTCGTGGCGCCAGTGCGTCGTCGTGTGGAGCTCGGCTTCCTGCGCGTCGAAGTAAGGATGAAAGCCGAAGCCGACGGGCATCGCGCTCGACGAGCGGTTCGCAATGCGCATCGACAGCCGCGCGCCCTGAGCGTTCGCCTCGATCATTTGCACGGCCTCGAACGCCCACGGCCAGCCGTGCTCGCCCTCGCCGTGCACATAGCGCATGACGACGCAATCGGCCTCCTGAAGCTCGACGGTCCACGGCGCAAACTGGCCGAAGCCGTGCAAGGCGTGCGTCATGCCGGGAAACGTCGCCAGCTCGACGACGGAACCGTCCGGTGCGGGAAAACGCGCATCGCGCACGCGATTCGAAAACGGCACGAGCGGATAGCTGCCGCCCTTGGGCCACGCATCGCACGGCCAGCCGGCGAGCGTCACCGGCACGAGCCAGTCACGCAGTCCGCGCGCGTCCTGCGTGGCGAAGCGCGTGATGCGCCCGCCCGCCATCGGCGCGATTTCGATGACATGCGGCCCGCTGGAAATGCTCAGGCGCGGCTCTGCGTCCAACGCTACGACTTCACGGAATTTCGTCACTTTCTGTACTTCTATACGGAAAAAGCCCGCGCGGCGGCGCGGGCGCACATCACTGTTTCTGTTCCTTCACGCGCGACACGAGCTGCGTCGGGCTCACGAACTGCAGCGCGATCAGCACCCAGATCATCGTGATGGCCATGTAGATCATCGCCATTGCGTCGATGGACTGCGGCGCGCGCACGCCCGTCGAAAACACCGCGTAATACAGCGCGACGACGAGCGTCTGGGTCGTCGGCCCGGCGGTGAAGAACGTCAGCTCGAACATGCCGATGGTGCGCACCAGCACTAGCAGGCCAGCAGCCAGCATGCCCGGCACGAGCAGCGGCAGCAGTACGTAGCGGAAGTAGCGCAGCGTGTTCGCGCCGAAGATGCGCGCGGCCGATTCCAGATTCGGATCGATCTGCTCGATGAACGGCGTCATCACGAGAATGACGAACGGCAGCGCAGGCACCAGGTTCGCGAGGATCACGCCGGTCAGCGTGCCCGCGAGATGGAACTTGTACATGACCGTCGCCATCGGGATGCCGTAGGTCACGGGCGGCACCATCAGCGGCAGCAGGAACACGAGCATCGCGAAGCGCTTACCGGGGAACTGCACGCGGGCGAGCGCGTAGGCCGCCGGCACGCCGAGCGCGATGGACAGCAGCACCACCGCGCCCACCACTTCGAGCGTCACGAGCAGCACGCTCGAAAGCTGAAAGTCGCTCCACGCCTGCGCATACCAGTGCAGCGTGAAGCCTTGCGGCAGCAGCGTGCCGAACCAGCGCGTCGCCACCGAATTCACGGCGACGGTCGCGATCAGCAGCAGCACGTTGACGAGGAAGAAGGCCATCGTCGTCCAGACGAAGAACTTCCACAATCTGTCGCGCAGGCTCGCTTGCTGTTTCATCGGTTTGCCGGGGCTTTGAGTCAGGGCGCCGGCCTGCCAGCCGGACGCCGCACGGTTATCGGTTGTCATTATCCCTTGCCTCCCGTCACCGGGCCCGTATAAAAGAAGCGTCGCGCGCCGAGCATGCCGCCGACGACGAGCAACTGCACGAAGCCCATCACGATCGCGATCGTCGATGCGAGCGCGTAGTCGTAGCTCTCGAACGCAGCCTCCGATGCGGCGATCGAGATCACGCGCGTCGGGCCGGCGGGAGCGCCGAGCAGCACCGCGGACGGAAACACCGAAAACGCCTGCACGAACGAAAGACACGCGGTCATCGTAAGGCCGGGCAGCAAGAGCGGCAGATAGATCTGACGGAACTGCTGCCACGGACTTGCGCCGAGCGTCGCGGCGGCGCGCGCGAGCGTAGGATCGATGCCCGTCACGTACGACAGCGTCAGCAGAAACGCGAACGGAAATCCCGACACGATCAGCGAAATCAGCACGCCCCAGTAGTTGTGCGTGAGCCGCACTTCGTCGCCATAGAGATGCAGCGCCTGCAACGCCTGCGGAAACCAGCCGTTCGGGCTGAAATAGGTCAGCATGCCGTCGGCGATCAGCACCGTGCCGAGCGTCACCGGCACGACGAGCAGCGTCGTCACGAACTTCTGCCACGGCGACGTGCGGCGCAGCGCGAACGCCACCGGCACCGACACGCCCACGTTGATGATCGTCGCGGGCACGGCGAGCTTGAGCGTGACGATGATGGTCGGCCACATCGACGAGTCGGTAAAGAACGTGACGTAGTTCGTCCACATGCTGCCGCCGTTCATCGGATTGAACGACAGCATCAGCCCGTATGCGAACGGATAGATGAACAGCGCGAGAATGAAGATCAGCGCCGGCGCGACGAGCCAGCCCTTCGGATCGCGTTGCTGCGCGGGAAGCGCGATCATTTTTCTTCTCCGTACACGAGCGTCTTAGAAGGCGCCACGCGCAGCGAAATGCGCTCGCCTTCGCTGCATTCGCCCGCGATGCGCGCCCATAGCTTGCCGAACGCCGTTTCGACGATGATGAGCGAATCGCGTCCGCCGTACTCGACGACTTCGACGTGCGCATCGAACGCGTTCTCGGCGCCGGGCGTCGTGCGCTCCATGTCCTCCGGACGCAAGGCGACCGAAACGCGCTTGGTGTCGAAACCTTCCATCGGCGTGCCGAGCAGGCGCACGCCGTTCGCGTTCACCGCGACGCAATCGCCCTGCGTGCCTTCGAGCGTCGCCTGCACGACGTTGCGAAAGCCCATGAATCGCGCGACGTGCAGGTTTTTCGGCCGCGAATAGACTTCCTTCGGCGACGCCACCTGTTGCACGACGCCCTCCTTCATCACGACGATGCGATCGGCCATCGAGAGCGCTTCGTCCTGATCGTGCGTCACGTAGATCGTCGCGCGCTCCAGCTTGCCGTGGATGCGGCGAATTTCGGCGCGCATCTCGATGCGCAGCTTGGTGTCGAGGTTCGAAAGCGGCTCGTCCATCAAGACGAGCGGCGGTTCGATGACGATCGCCCGCGCAATCGCGACGCGCTGCTGCTGGCCGCCGGAAAGCTGGCCGGGCAGCTTGGCGTCGTGGCCGATCAGCTGCACGAGCTGCAAGGCGGCCTTCGCGCGCTTCGTCGCCTCGGCCTTCGATACGCCGCGCATCTTCAGCCCGAAGCCCACGTTATCCAGCACCGACATGTGCGGAAAGAGCGCGTAGTTCTGAAACACCATGCCGAAGCCGCGCTTTTCGGGCGGCAGAACGTCGATACGTTTTTCATCGAGCCAGATGCCGCCGCCCGTCAATGGCTGCAATCCGGCGATGCAGTTCAGCGCGGTCGACTTGCCGCAGCCCGATGGCCCGAGCAGCGCGATGAATTCGCCGCGCTGGATGTTCAGATCGAGGCCCTTCAACGCCGCGAGCTGCTGCCCTTCCGCGTTGGTGAAGCTGCGCGACACCGAGTCGAGGCGCAACTGCTCAAAAGTGTGCTTCATGACAATTTCCCGCGCTTTTTTGTACAAGCGGCGACGCTCCTCGCGAGGAACGTCGCCGTCTCATTACAGCGATACGTCGACTTTTACTTCGTCTTCGCCGCGCCGATCTCGCGGTCCCATTTCTGGAACGCCGCGACCATGGCCTGTGCGTTCAGCGGCAGCACGTGCGGACGGTCGGCGAGCAGCTTCGCGTACTCCGGCCGGCCGAACTTCTGGATGACTTCCTGGCTCTTCGCGGGCGCCATCGACAGCGGCACGTCCTTCACCGCCGGACCGGGGTAGAAATAGCCGTCGTCATAGGTCAAGGCTTGCTGCGCCGGCTCGAGCATGAAGTTCATCAGCTTGTAGAGCACGTCGAGCTTTTCCTTCGGCACGCCCTTCGGGATCACCATGTAGTGCGCGTCGTTGACCCAGGTCATGTTGTCGAATGCGCCGATCTTGAATTCCGCCGGCACGATGCCGAGCGCGCGCGGGTTGATGTCCCAGCCAGTCACCGTGACGGTCATGTCGCGCGTGCCTTCACCCAGCTCCTTCATCACCGCCGACGTGCCACCCGGATAGTACGGGATGCAGTCGTTCAGTTGCTTGAGGAACGCCCAGGTCTTGTCCCAGCCGTTGATCGGGTCCATCGGGTCCTTGTCGCCGAGCACGTACGGCAGACCCATCAGGAATGTGCGGCCCGGGCCGGAGTTCGCCGGACGCGCATAAATCAACTTGTTCGGATGCGCCTTGCACCACGCGAGCAGTTGATCCGGCGTCTTGGGGACGTCGGTGACCTTGGCCGGGTTGTACTCGAGCAGCGGTCCTGCCGGCATGTAGGTCACTTCGAGACCGTAGCCTTGCGCGATGTCCTGCATCTTGCGCGGACCGGGCGCGTATTTGTCGAGCACGCCGGGGAACGCCTTCGCGTTGTCGGGCAGCAGCTTTTCCCACAGGCCTTGCTGGATGCCGGCCGCCAGCGCGTCGGTGCCGGTCACGACGAGGTCGATGTCCGAGCGCCCCGCTGCCTGCATCGCCTTGATCTTGCCCGGCAGTTGCGGCGCGGGCGCGTTCGTGAACGTGATGCTGGACACGAGGTCCGGGTATTTGGCCTTGAACGCCTCGAAGCCCTTTTGCGTCAGTTGCAGATTGCCTGCAACGTCGACGATGTTGATCGATACGGGATCGGCCGCGTAGGCCGCGCTCATGCCGAAAGCCGCGCTGACAGCGACGCACATCGCCGCCAGTTTCACTGACAGTCCTGCCTTGAAAGCCATTTTGTCTCCTCACTTCTCTCGCAACCACGGTCGGGAAGAGGTCCGGTCATTGGGTCGACTTGGTGAATGTGTCGATTGTGTTGATCGCCGGCCTGTTTGTTTGTACTTCGTTCTGATCTTCGCGTGTCTTTAGGCGCGTGCGTCCTCGCTTGCGACTGGGATGCTGAAAAATAGCTAACGGGGTTATAGGATGTCAAGCAAATCCGGCCCGGCGCGGCTGTTACCGAAACAGTCCCAAAGCGCTTTTTCCTCTGCCGATAGCACTTTGCAAGCTTTCTCGGGATATACCCCGAGCGCGTGTTACCTCGGCGTTTAACCTGCATTTAACTGGGGTTTCCTGCAGGTTTCGCCCTCAGCTACGATTTGCGAAGCGATTCGTCGAACGCGAGTAACGCACGTGCTTCCCGTGCGATGGCGGGCAACGCGCCTTCAGGCGATGCGCTCAGTAGCGGCAGGATCGGTCCCATATCGGCGATGCCGGATAGCGTCACGGCATCGTGCAGCACGCGGATCAGCGAGATGTCGTCGCGAAGCGTCTCAAGCGGCAGAAAGCGCTCGTAGAGCGCGCCCGCGTCCTTCCCTGCTTTCGCGGCATGCAGCAACGCGGTCACGGCATGCGGCGCGACGCATCCTGAACCCGTCGTCCACGATGCAAGCCCGAAGTCGCGCACGTGAATCAGCGCCGGGCGCTCGCCCATGCCCGACACGACTTTCGATGCCGGCACGCTTTGCAGCAATCGCCGCAGATAGTTGTCGTCGGCCGGATCGTTCTGCACGATCGCGTATTTCACGGCGAGCAGCGTGCCGTCATCGACGAGTCCGGCGAGCGTGTCCACATCGACATAACTTTCGCTTTTGATATAGAGCGTGAACGGCATGCCGGCGATATCGGTGAGACGCCTGAGGCCGGTCGCGACGCCCTCGGCGGTCGTGAAGCCCGCGAGCGGCAGGATCATCGCAGCGCGGTAGTGGGTCTGAGCGAGAATCCGCGCCTGATCGAGCATCTTGCCGTAATCCGGACCGACGGCGGGAATCACGCGCGTCCCCGGCGCTGCGAGCGCAGCCAACATGTCAAGCAAATCGCGAAATTCGCCCACCGCGACGTGGTACAGGTTTGCATTGCCGCCATAAAGCAACGTGCGCACCCCACCCGCTTCGATGTGCGCAATCAACTTTCGGTTTGCTTCGACATTCAGCGAATAGACCGCGCGACGCGCGAGAGGCGGCACCGCCACGACGGATTCGGACAACTCGCTGACAACGATGGGATCGGTATTCATGAGACCTCGCAGGATCGACGGACGGTGCGCCGAAGTTAGCAAGGCAGTTCTAAGTTGTCAAACAACTTTGCCGTCCGTCTCCCGATTTAGCGTCGATTAGCCAAGGTTGTGTGACAACCGCCCAGACGCGGCTAATCGCCGAACATGCGGTCGAGCGCGTTTTCGAGATGCGTCCTCATCGCTTTGCCGGCGCGCGCGGGATCACGGGCGCGGATGGCTTCGAGCACGTCGAGATGTTCCCGCTGAACGACACGCTGCCGTTCGAGCGTTTTTACGAAGGACAAATTGCGCGACAGGTTCATGCTGACTTCGACCTGCTCCTCGATGAACGACAGGACGGTGATAAAAAACGCGTTCTTCGACGCCCGCGCCACCGCGAGATGGAACGCGAAATCGTCTTTTGCGCCGATGCCTTCCTGCGTCTCGACGACCCGTTCGAGTTGGTCCCAGGCTTCCTGAATCGCGCGAATATCCTGCTCTTCGGCCTTGATGGCAGCGAGTTCCGCCGCGCCGGACTCCGTCACGACGCGAAATTCGTAGCACCGGCGAATGTCGGATAGTGTTTCGAGCGGTGCGAAACGGCGCACGTCGGGATCGGGGCGGCGTCCGACTGTCGTCCCCGATCCGCGCCGCGTCACGATGATGCCGTCCGCGCGCAGCCGCGCGAGCGCTTCGCGCACAGTTGGGCGCGAGGTCGCGAAACGTTCGGCCAATGCGTGTTCGGTGAGGAGGCGGTCGCCTTCTTTGAACTCGCCTTCCATGATGCTGTTGAGGATGTCGCTATAGATCCGGTCGGCGAGTCCGGATGACTTACGCTCGTTCATGTTCGCGCGTGACGTGCTTGTCAGAGTAGTGACCGATTGTAAGGCAGATTTTTTCCAAGGGATTAGATGGGCCAGACGCGCGTCCAAATAAAAATCGGTCGACGCAGAGACTGCGTCGACCGATCTGGTCACTCGGGTACTACGTCAGATGCTTACCACTGATGACCCGCACCGATGGTGAACCCGACGTTGCCGGAGCTGCTCGTATTGCCCGAGGCCTTCACGACCCAGCGGTCGTCCTGCGTCACATACGAGATGCCGATTGCTGCGCCGGAAGCGCTCGCGTAGCGCGCGCCCGCGACGGACACCATGGTCTTGCCCGGCCCGGTCGGCTGCGGCAGTCCCGCTGCGGCCATTGCCGCGGCGATACCGCCATAAGCCGTGCTGGCGACGTTGTTGATCTGGCTCTGCACGCCGGCGATGCGCGAATCGGTATAGCTTTGCGCCTGCGCCGATGCCAGGTTCAACTGCCGGACGTTGACGGCGTCGGTGTCCTGCGTGCCGTTGGCGACGTTCGTGATCTGGCGTTCGTTGCCCGCCGATCCGACCGACACCGTGTTCGCACGATCGGCCATCGAGTTCGCGCCGAGTGCGACCGAATTGTCGGCGGTTGCGCTCGCGTTCGCGCCCATCGCGGTGGCGTGTACGCCGGTGGCGCTGGCGACCTCGGTGCTACGGTCCCCGTCGGCCGCGAACAACGGATTGCCGCTGCTCTCGGCGATGTTCGTCACGCGGTCCAGCGCGGCGTTCATCTGGTTCACGTTCACGGCATCCGTGCCCGCGACGCCTTCCGCGACGTTGTGAAGCGTCGTGGCGCCGGTGCCGTTGCCGAGCGTGAGGCTCGAGTAGTCGGCTTTGCCGTCCGATCCGCTGTCGTAGGTGACAGCCGTCTTGTTCGAGCCGTTGTTGTCGATGAGGCCCGCCTGCTTCAACTGTGACACGTTGACGGCGTCGGTATCCGCCGTGCCGGCCGCGACGTTCGTGATCTGGCGTTCCGCGCCTGCCGCACCGACCGACACCGTGTTCGCACGATCCGCCTTCGAACCGGAGCCCAATGCGACCGAGTTGGCAGCCGTCGCCGACGCGCCGCCGCCGATCGCCACCGACTCCGCGCCGGTCGAGGACGAATCCGCCAGCGTCGAATTGGCGTGGAAGTACTTGATGCCGGCGCCGTCGTTGATGTCGTTCAACGTCGTGTTGATCGTGTTGATGTCGGTGGTGTTCTGCGTGACGCGGCCGTCGAGATCAGTGAGCGCACCGCCGACGGTGTTGAACGTCGAGCCGTCTGAGAACGTGTAGGTGGGCGGCTTGATCGTGCCGTCTGCGTTGACCGTCGAATCACCACCCAGTGCCGTCGCGGTGCTCGCTGCGGTCGCGTAGAGCTGCGAGCCGTTGATCGCTTCGTGGCTATTGGGGCCGACCTTGCCGTTTGCCACGTTATCGATCGTCACGTAAGGTTGCGGTTCCGTATCTGCCGCATGCAGCGTGATTTTGGTGTGGGTCGAGTCGTCATAGGTCACGGAGTTCGCGACGCTGGACGCGACTGTCGAATTCAACTGGGAAACGTTGACGGCATCGGTGCCTTCCGTGCCCGCGGCGACGTTGGTGATCTGACGTTCCGTGCCCGCCGCGCCAACCGACACCGTATTCGCGCGATCCGCAACGGAGTTGGAGCCCAGCGCGACAGCGTTATCCGCCGATGCGACCGCGTTACCGCCGATCGCCACCGCGTCGACGCCCTGCGCGGATGAATCCGCCAGCGTCGAATTGGTGTGGAAGTACTTGATGCCGCCACCGTTGTTGATGGTGCTCAGGGTCGTGTTGATGGTCGTGATGTCAGTGGTGTTCTGCGTCACGCGGCCGTCGAGATCAGTAAGCGCACCGCCGACGGTGTTGAACGTCGAGCCGTCTGAGAACGTGTAGGTGGGCGGCTTGATCGTGCCGTCTGCGTTGACCGTCGAATCACCGCCCAGCGCCGTCGCGGTGCTCGCTGCGGTCGCGTAGAACTGCGAGCCGTTGATCGCTTCGTGGCTCGTCGCGTCGACCTTGCCGTTGGCCACGTTATCGATCGTCACGTAAGGCTGCGGTTCCGTATCTGCCGCATGCAGCGTGATTCTGGTGTGGGTCGAATCGTCATAAGTCACGGAGTTCGCGACGCTGGACGCGACTGTCGAATTCAACTGGGAAACGTTGACGGCATCGGTGCCTTCCGTGCCCGCGGCGACGTTGGTGATCTGACGTTCCGTGCCCGCCGCGCCAACCGACACCGTATTCGCGCGATCCGCAACGGAGTTGGAGCCCAGCGCGACAGCGTTATCCGCCGATGCCACCGCGTTGCCGCCGATCGCCACCGCGTCGACGCCCGTTGCGGAGGAATCCGCCAGCGTCGAATTGGTGTGGAAGTACTTGATGCCGCCACCGTTGTTGATGGTGCTCAGGGTCGTGTTGATGGTCGTGATGTCAGTGGTGTTCTGCGTCACGCGGCCGTCGAGATCAGTAAGCGCACCGTCGACGGTGTTGAACGTCGAGCCGTCTGAGAACGTGTAGGTGGGCAGTGTGATCGTGCCGTCTGCGTTGACCGTCGAATCACCACCCAGCGCCTTGGTGACACTCGTTGCGGTCGCGAAGAGTTGCGAGCCGTTCACTGCTTCGAGGCTGTCTACAGTCACCGCGCCGGGTGCGACGTTCTTCAGCGTGACAGGCGTTCCGTCCTTACCGAACGTCACGCTCGTGTGGTCGGGGTCGTCATACTGAACGGTATTGGTGATCGCTACCGACAGAGAGTCGACACCCGTCGAGAGCGAGGTAATGCCGGAGTTGGCCGTGCTGAGACCCGTCGACAGCGAGCTCACGTTCGACGTTACGGTGCTCATGCCGGTCGACAGCGAACTGACGTTGGACGTTACCGTGCTCATGCCGGTTGACAACGAACTGTATGCGGTCCTTCAGGGACGCCCTAGCAATGGACGAGTGATTCTCTGATGCTACCTGTCCACGTGGACAGCTGGGA
>NZ_FCOI02000014.1 GCF_001544795.2 Caballeronia temeraria
CGATCAGTTCCGAAACAGTAATGACTGGCGAGGTGAAAATAGCGCCCATCCACCACACTCAGATAAAGCGAATAATTAAGACTGTCCCACAGCAACGGAGCGTAGTTGTGATGCTCCCACCTGCTACCGAAAAACGGCCCTAGATAAATCATGTATCGCGTCCCTCCTGCATAACGCCATCAACGGCATGCGCAGGAATAGATCACAAGACACCGCATCAAAGTACCCGTTTTTTCCGAATCCTACCCCGCCACGCCACCGTCTCGCCCTTGTCATCCACCGCCACGTGCCTGCCGAGCTATTGGAACAACTCAACCTCGTGATATGCGAGCGCTCAAGATTCTTACAGCCTCCCCCAAGAAACCGTCAAAGCCGCGCATCTCCTCCCCCTGAAACATTCAAAAACCACTCCTCGCTTTCGGAATAGAGCGCGATATGCGCCCGGACTAACAGTAGAGGGAGGGTCGCGGAGGAGCATGCCTCTCGATATCAAATAAGCATCGTCAACTTCAATCGCCGCCCATGCGGCAAAGGTCACGACGATGCAAACCGCTGATTCCATCCGCGATAACGGCGATGTTGGCGGCGCGCAGCATCGAGCCGCACATGACCACCGACGGAGCCGCCGCCGCGCTCAACCTTAAGCCGCAAACGCTTCGCAAACGGGCATGCCTGGAATGCGGCCCGATTCGCCCTATCCGCATATCGCGGCGTCTTGCGCGGCGCGTCTCAGACATTCAAGCGTTGCTCAACGGAGAGCGTTCATGATCCGCTCCTGCTTCGGCGCGACCGCTTTCCCGACGTGGCGGACGTTCTCGCCCGACTTGGACTAAGGCCCGGACATGCCAACAGCGCGGGCTACGCGCAAGTGTGCTGTCCAATCCACGGCCAACGCCACCCCAGCCTTTCAATTCATTTCACGCGCGGGAACTGGCGCTGTTTCGCATGCGGCGAAACGCGCGGCAATGCGCTCGAACTTTATCGGCGCGCGCTCGATTAGCCGCTGTTTGGCTGCATCCATCGGACGCAGGAAAGGACGCTCAGAGTCGAAAAGTGCGATGGATAAATTAGCGCGAGCCAGCGCGACCGCCAAGCTGCGTTGAACGACATCGAGCCGCGCCGCGTGCTCGTCGCGGAGCGAACGCTTGTGATGCGCTTTCGCCTCTCGCGCTCTTTTGATCGTCACGGCTACCTGAGTTAGCCGATGGTCGATTTTCACAGCACCCGTGGCTGTCAGGACTTCCCGATTGCCCAATTTCTCGCTCCTGTTCAAAGCCCAGAACCGCCCCATTCAAAGCCGGACGGGCACAGTGGCAAGGTTGGACGACCGGGATATGTCACCATAACCGGCGAGCCTTGCGGCTCCCCTGCCACGGCCCGCCGATAGCCGAACAGCAGCACCGCCGCGCCGTTGGTCGGACGGCGAGCGAGGTACAACATTGCGCGCCGCCTACATTGCGTAGGCGGTCACGGGTGAGATATGTCTACTACAGGCTTCCAAACCTATCCCCGGCACAACCACGCGCCGGGAGCAAAGGAGTACGACACGTCTCCACACGGCAGATGTTAAGGCGCCGTCAAAAATGGTGTACTGCAAAGAACGTAACCGTGATCGTCATTCGACGTCGATCCGATTTGCCTACACCGTGCCTACACCAACGCCAAAAAGCAAAAAGCCCAATCGCTCGGACTGGGCTAAGTACTTGATTCGACTGGCCCGCCCTACACGACTCGAACGTGTGACCTACGGCTTAGAAGGCCGTTGCTCTATCCAGCTGAGCTAAGGGCGGAGAACCGGAACGCGCGGCGGCGGCAAACAAAAACAAACAGCACCAACCAAAAACCGCCGCGCATCGAAAAGAGACCGCGATTTTACCTCATTCGCCGCCGCCCTTGTCCCGAGTCGTCACACCGGTTGCGGATGCATCATGAACCAGCCGAGGAAGAAGATCCCCGCGATGACGCAATACACGCCGAACGACGCGAGCTTGCCGTGGCCTTCGAAGTAGCGCATCAGGAAGCGCACGCTCAGATATGCCGCGATGCCCGTCAGCACGCCGCCCAGCAACGAGTCGGCCAGTTGTCCCGGTGCATGGAAAAGCTTCGGCAGTTCGAGCACGCCCGCCGCGAAGATGATCGGCGTGCCGAGCAGAAACGAGAATTCCGCCGCCGCTTCCGCCGTGAGTCCCGCGCCCACGCCGGCGATCATCGTCAGCCCGCTGCGCGAAAAACCCGGAATCAGCGCGCCGATCTGCGCAAGACCGACCAGAAACGCCTGCTTGAACGTGAGCTTCTCGGGCGCACGCGTCGCACGGCTTCGCTGCAGGCGATCGCCGAACCACAAGAGCACGCCATTGACGATCAACGCCGCCGCCACGATCCGCAAGTCATGAAAAATGACCTCGAGCCGCTTCTCCAGCACCAGACCGACGATGCCCGTCGGAATCGTGCCGATGATCAGCGCCCACATCATGTGGCCATCGTCGTTCTTGCGGCCGCCGAGCGACGCGAAGAAGCCGCGGATCAGCGCGATCCAGCGTTCACGGAAATACCAGAGCAGCGCGACAGCCGTCCCGAGGTGCAGCGCCACGAGAAACGGCAGCAATTGCGGCGCATGCTTGTCGATGTGCATGCCGATCAGGCCGGGAACGAGCAGCGTGTGGCCGAGGCTGCTGACCGGAAAGAGTTCGGTCACGCCTTGGAGCACGCTCAGAAATACGAGAAACCACAGAGTCACGCGTCGGTCCTTTTTTGAGGAGGATGAAGGACGCGCCGTGCAGTTCCATTCCTCGCGTCACGCGAAGCCGGGAAGGCGGACAGGGAATGCGGAACAGGAAGGATGAGTCGATACGGCGCGCAAACGGGACCGATTATGCCGCCCGCGAAATCGAGCGCCAAGCGCTTAGCGCACACAAATTGTACCGACAGTCAATCGTCGGCAAAACGAAGAATTATCGAAAGACAAAGAAAGGCAAAACGAAAGGCATCGCGCGTTCGAACGGCGCGCGGTGCAGCCGATCCGTCAATTGCCCGTCAGGCCTTCAGGTTGTAGAGGAAGAGTGCCGTGCTCGCGCCGAAGAGGGCGAACATCGCGACGCCCATTGCCATCGCCAAATCCATGGTTGCTCCTTGTCCGTGCGATTCCCAACATACGGAGCATATAACAACATGTTGCATGTGCCTTGCTAAGTCGCAATTTCCCGCAAAGGGTTTTTCCGGACTGAATTCCAAGGCAGAATCGTCCGGTTCGAGCCGCGCCGCCCAGCCGTGCGCGGCGCCTCGCCACTCAACGGAGCGCCTGCCATCATGTCACCGGAAACTGACGTCATCGAAATCGAGCGCGACGGCGCCGCCATCCAGCTCGCGCCGCACGCGGGCGGGCGGCTCATGACCTGGCGCGTCGGCGGCGAACCGGTCGTCCATTGGCCCGACGCCGCCGACTGGTCCAATCCCGCGAAAATCCGCGGCGGCAATCCATTGCTCTTTCCGTTTCTCGGGCGGCATTTCGTCGATGGCGAAATCGGCAAATGGCGCGATCCGGAAGGCATCGTGCATGCACTGCCGACACACGGCTTCGCGCGCAACCTGCCCTTCTCCTGCACACGCGACGCCGACGGCCACGGCCTGCGCATGACGCTCGTCGACAGCGACGCCACCCGCGACGGCTATCCGTTCGCGTTCCGCTTCGAGGCGGCGTACCGCATCGTCGACGGCGATACGCTCGAAGTCGAGCTGACCACGTCGAACCCGGGCGAAGTCGCACTGCCCTACTACGCCGGGCATCACTTCTATTTTCATCTGCCGCACGGCCAGCGCGCCGAGAGCAGCGTCGAGCTGCCGCGCACGGAGCGCCGCCGCCAGCTTCCCGACGGCTCGATTACCGAAGCCGAGCCCGGCCTGCCGCGCTATGCGCTCGCCGATCCGGCTATCGTCGATACATTCCATTGCCTCACGCGACAGTCCGACGAGCCGATGCTGCTGAAGCTACCGGGCCTGAAACGCACGATCAGCTTCGAGCTGCAGCAGCCGGATTCGGTGCCGTGGTACGCGGTCACGACCTGGACCGAATCGGATACCTCGGACTTCTATTGCGTCGAGCCGTGGATCGGCCTGCCCGACGCCATTCACAACGGCCGTGGCCTGCGCTGGCTCGCGCCGGGCAAGACGGAGACGGCGTCGTTGAGGCTCGTCGTCGCACGGGACGCATAAGCGCGAACGGCGTCTTTCTGTCCGGGGAAATCCGAGACGGTAAAATCCTGCCTTTCGATTCGCCGCGCGGCTGTGCCGTGCACTTCCCGCGGCGGTGCTTTGCGAGGTCAGGTTTGCACAAAATAATTCGACGGCTCGTCTGCGCATCGCTCATCGCAGCATTGGCCGCTTGCGGAACGGGGCCGGTCGCGCCGGGTTTCTATCGCGTGGAGCGTGGCGACACCGTGTCCAAGATCGCGCGCGAGAATCGCACCACGGTCGCGAACATCAAGCGCTGGAACGCGATGACCAATCCCGACGCCATCGAGGTCGGGCAAGTGCTGCGCATCGCGCCGCCGGCGGGCAGCGCGAGCGCGGCGGAATCGCCGGGTGCGGCGACTGCTGGCAGTGCGAAGAGCGATGCGAGCGCGCAGGCATCGTCGCAGAACAAGGCCGGGCCGGGCGTCACGCTCGTGTGGCCCGCGCAAGGCAGCATCATTCGCGGCTTCGACGGCAAGAATTCGAAGGGTATCGACATCGCCAATGCGGCGGGTACGCCCGTCGTCGCCGCCGCGACCGGCAGTGTCGTGTATGCCGGCAACGGTCTGCGCGGCTACGGCAACATGCTGATCATCAAGCATGACGACGACTATCTGACCGCCTATGCGCACAATCGCGTGATCCTGGTGAAGGAAGGTCAGACGGTGCAGCAGGGCCAGCAAATCGCCGAAATGGGCGATACCGACAGCGATCGCACGATGCTGCATTTCGAAGTGCGCTACATGGGCCGTTCGACGGACCCGGCGCGCTATCTGCCGCCTCGCTGAAAGCCAGGCGGACGTTACAAGGAAGATTGATGAGATTGACGATGAGGATGAACATGGCCGCGCTCGGCGCGGCTCTGGCATTGACCGGCGCACTGGCCGGCTGCGCAAGCGGCCCGACCATGACCTACCTACCTTCCGGCGACACGGGCTTCGCGATCAACTGCAGCGGCGGCGATGCGGCCACGAGCTGGGCGGCCTGCTACAAGCAGGCGGGTGAAATGTGCGGCGCGTATGGCTACGACGTGATTTCGAAAGACGCCGACAACGGCGCAACGGCGGGCGGCACGGTGGGCGGCATTTTCGGCGCGAACATCAAAAACCGTTCGATGGTCATCCGCTGCAAGCAGTAAAGCGCTCAGCGATCTCTCGGCGCCCGCGTGCGCCAGTGCCCCGACAAGGGATCGATATGCGCGGCAAACGCCACGAGCGATGCCACGCCGAGCGGCGCGAGAGCGGCGAAAACCCAGAGCAGATCCATATCAGATACATTTTGCAACAAGTTCGGTCGATGATACCCGAGCGGCAAATGTTCCGGCTGAGGGAATGCTCTGATTTGTAAGTTTTGAGCAATTTTTACCGATTACGGTTTGTTGCAACGCGGTTTGCCGCTGTCTTGCATTCCGTTACGCTCCGAAACAAGCGCATACAACATCCGGGCACCGAAGTTCCTAGACTGGCGGCAGCCCGTGTCCGATCTCCGCGCGAACGGCTGGGCTCGGGTCAGAAGCCCCGGTGCGACGCACCGGGGCTTCGTTTTTTCGGCTACTGAGGTTTGGTGGCCGGATCGGTGATCATCGAAGGCGGCGTCATGTCCGTCGGCACACCCTTGTAGTCGGGCGGATCTTGCGGTTCGTGCTTCTGATGAGCGGGCTCCGCGCAGGCGGCAAGACCGAGCGCAAAGAATACGGCGCAGATGAAAGCGGAAACGGCACGCATGAGACTCCCGGACGAGCGTAGAAAAGACAAAGGGGTTACAAGCCGTAACTTGTAACCCCTTCGTGTATCGTGGTCGGAGCGAAAGGATTCGAACCTTCGACCCTCTGATCCCAAATCAGATGCGCTACCAGGCTGCGCTACGCTCCGACGAGCCGCAGATTGTAACGTGCCTTACGCGCATGCGCAACGCCAAACGCGGGCATGCATCTTTCTGCTTCGTTCGAACCGAAACTCATCAACCCGGAGACAATCGATGAACCTCATTCTCTGGCGACACGCCGAAGCGGAAGATCAGGCGTCGAGCGATCTCGCGCGGCAGCTCACGCCGCGCGGACGCAAGCAGGCGCAGGGCATGGCGAAGTGGCTGAAGGCGCGCATCGACGATGACGCCGTGCTGCTCGCCAGTCCCGCGACGCGCACGATCCAGACGGCCGAAGCCTACGGCGACCGTTATCGCGTGGTCGACGCGCTCGCGCCCGGCAACGGCGCGCGGGCCGTGCTCGATGCGGCGGGCTGGCCCGACGGCGTCGCGGAAACGGTGGTTGTAATCGGGCATCAGCCGACGCTCGGCCACGTCGCCGCGTTGCTCATGACCGGCCACGAAGCGGACTGGTCGATCAAGAAGTCGGGCATCTGGTGGTTCCAGTCGCGCACGCGCGGCGGCGACGGGCAAAGCGTGCTGCGCGCGGTGATCAATCCGGACCTGCTCTAGGACCGTAAGCTCGCGTTCATGCCGATGTCGTTTCATCGAAACGTCATTGCGATGCCATGCGAGCGTCACCGTGCATTACTACATTGGCGAGGACTTGAAAGCCACCGCAACGTCCTGTCGAGGAACGCCAATGCAAGATTTGCCGACGCCCTTCCTGCAATTCGGAGCGTCATCGCTCTCGCTCGATTCGCGCCGCCACCTTCCGCGCACGTCGGAAACGAATACGGGCCGCGAGCGCCTGCAAGTCGCGTGGGCGCGTGACGACGACGCCCTGCGCGACGCGCAGCGCCTGCGCTATCGCGTGTTCTCCGAAGAGATGGGCGCGCGTCTTTCCGGCCCCGCGGGCCTCGATGTCGATGCCTTCGACGCCTATTGCGATCACCTGCTTGTGCGCGACCTCGACACGCTGCAGGTCGTGGGCACGTATCGCGTGCTGCCGCCGCATCAGGCCGCGCGCATCGGGCGTCTTTACGCCGAAAGCGAGTTCGATGTGTCGCGCCTCACGCACCTGCGCCCGAAGCTCGTCGAAGTCGGCCGCTCGTGCGTGCATCCAGACTATCGCAACGGCGCGGTGATCATGTCGCTGTGGGGCGGCCTCGCCGCGTACATGATGCAAAACGGCTACGAGACGATGCTCGGCTGCGCGAGCGTCGGAATGATCGACGGCGGCCACTACGCGGCGAATCTCTACACGTCGCTGCCCGCCGATGCGCTCACCGCGCCCGAATACCGCGCGTTCCCGCATACGCCGCTGCCCGTCGAAGAGCTGGGCACGGGAGCGAACGTGAGTCCGCCGCCGCTCGTGAAAGGCTATCTGCGCCTGGGTGCCAAGATTTGCGGCGCGCCGGCCTGGGATCCGGATTTCAACACAGCGGACTTTCTCACCCTCTTCCGTCTGTCCGAGATCAACGCGCGTTACGCGCGGCATTTCATCGGCGACATGCAGGGACGTTGAGCCCCTGAAACGCACAAGGCCCCGCTCGGTTCGACGGGGCCTTGTCCTTTTGCGACGGCAACATCAGTCGCCGGTGTACACCACGCGATACGGCCGGCCGATTTTCTCCCATTCCATCGCTTCCTGAACGAGGCTGTAATCGGTGAGCGGATTATTGGTCACCCACTCGTCCGGCAGATGCACTTCGAAACCGCCGCCCGCCTTTTTCACCTCGATGCCGGGCAGCCCGACATCCGCGCGGCGGCGCGACAGGAGCGCTGCGAGCCGCAGGCAGAAAAGCAGCGTCCATTCGATATCGCGCGCCTGCGCGAGCTTGCCGAGCTTGCCCGCGTGACCGAGCACGAGCGCGGCGAGACGCGCCTGATCGGTGCGCGAGAAGCCCGGCATATCGGCGTTGCTCGCAATGTACGCGGAATGCTTGTGATAGGCGCTATGCGCGATCGACAAGCCGATCTCGTGCAGCGACGCCGCCCACGCGAGAAACATGCGATTTTCCTCGCGCACGTCCTCGTCGGGTTCGCCGAGCTGATCGTAAAAGCTGATCGCCAGTTCGCCGATGCGCTCGGCCTGCGCGGCATCGACGCCATAACGGCGCTTGAAGCCTTCCACCGTCACCGTGCGCATGTCCTGATGCTGCGAGCGCCCGAGCAGGTCGTAGAGCACGCCGAGGCGCAGGGCGGCATCGGTCGTATCGGCGTATTCGACGCCCAGTTCCTCGAACACGCCGAGCATGATCGACAGGCCGCCCGCCAGCACCGGCACGCGATCGGGCTTGAGCGCCACGAGCTTAAGGCGGTTCACGTTTTCGGCCTTGATGAGCGCCCGCTTCAGCCGCTCCAGCCCGCCGCGCGAAATGCCGTGCGTGATGCCTTCGTCGTTGAAGCCGTTCGCCTCGATGAGTTCCGCGAGCGCGCGCGCCGTGCCTGACGAGCCGATCGCCTGATCCCAGCCGGTCGCCTTGTATTCGCTCGAAATGATCTGGATCTCACGCTTCGCGGCGAGTTCGGCCTGACGCATCGTGTATTCGTCGACGTTGCCCGCCGGGAAGAACTGCCGGCTATGGCTCACGCAGCCGATATAGAGGCTTTCCATGTGTATCGGCGTGTAATGCGAGCCGATGATGAATTCCGTCGAGCCGCCGCCGATATCGACGACGAGCCGTTTGCCGGCGCTCGCCGGCACTGAATGCGCGGCGCCTGCGTAGATGAGGCGCGCTTCCTCGCGCCCGGCGATGACTTCGATCGGGAAGCCGAGCGCGGCTTCCGCTTCGGCGAGAAAGTCGTGCGCGTTTTTCGCGACGCGCAGCGTGTTGGTGGCCACCGCGCGCACCTGATCGGGATGGAAGTCGCGCAGACGTTCGCCGAAACGCTTCAGGGCGTCCCAGCCGCGCACCTGCGATGCGCGGTCGAGCATCTTGTCCTTGGAGAGGCCTCCGCCGAGGCGAACCGGCTCGCGCAGCGCATCGACCTGATAGATCTGGCTGCCGGCGGGCGTTTCCTCGACCCGTCCGACGATCAACCGGAAACTGTTCGATCCGAGGTCGACGGCGGCAAGTAGATGGGGATGTGTGACCATCGGATATCCAGAAATCGTGAAGTGGGGAAAGGCACTGTCACAGCGGCGCTGCTGCGGCGCACGAATTCTATTCTATGCCGCCTCGCACGCGCCCCGCTCTATCGTTGGAAAACGCGCGTTCGCGCTAGCGACGCTATCGGCATTGTGAGTAGAATTTGTGACATTCGTTATGTCATAAAAAATACATCATACTGTGAGAGCATCCGAGAGTTCCCTTGCCCATCTGATCGAGAAACCATCCCTCCCTCCGATGTCCATACGCTATCCGCTATTCAACCGCGAACTGGGCATACTAGGTTTCAACGAGCGCGTCCTCGCGCAAGCCGCCGACACGACGGTTCCCCTGTTGGAACGCCTGCGTTTCATCTGCATCACCAGCAGCAACCTCGACGAATTCTTCGAAGTCCGTATGGCGGGTCTGCAGGAGCAGATGCGCGACAACCCCGGCTCGCTTTCGCCGGACGGCATGTCGCTGCAGCACGTCTACGACCTCGTCTCCGAACGCGCGCAGCGGCTCGTGCGCCAGCAATATTCGATGCTGCATGACATCGTGCTGCCCGCGCTCGAAATGGAAGGCATCTACTTTCACGGCGCGGAAGACTGGACCGAGCAGCAGACCGCGTGGGCGCGCGACTATTTCCATAACGAACTGCTGCCGGTGCTGACGCCGATCGGCCTCGACCCCGCGCATCCGTTTCCGCGCGTGTTGAACAAGAGCCTGAACTTCGTCGTCGAGTTGGAAGGCACGGACGCGTTCGGCCGTCAGGCGATGATGGGCATCGTGCAGGCGCCGCGCGCGCTGCCGCGTCTCGTGCGCATGCCTGAAGCGCTGTCGGGGTATCCGCATGGCTTCGTGCTGCTGAGTTCGTTCATGCAGCACTTCGTGAACGATCTGTTTCCGCATCTCGTCGTGCGCAGTTGCAATCAGTTTCGCATCACGCGCAACAGCGAGCTTTTCGTCGACGAAGACGAAATCACCAACTTGCGCGTCGCGCTGCAGGGCGAATTGCCGGCGCGGCATCTGGGCAACGCGGTGCGGCTCGAAGTGTCGGCCGAAACACCGCCGCATCTCGTGCGCCGTCTGCTCGACGAAGGGCAATTGAGCGAACGCGATCTCTACCGCGTGAACGGGCCGGTGAATCTCGTGCGGCTCATGCAGTTGCCCGAGATGGTCGATCGTCCGGACCTCAAGTTCGTGCCGCATATTCCGTCGGTGCCGAAGGTGATCGTGAACACGTCGAATCTCTTCGATGCGATCGATCAGGGCGATATCCTGCTGCATCATCCGTACGAGAGTTTTCAGCCGGTGCTGGAGTTGCTGCTTCAGGCCGCGAAAGATCCGCAAGTCGTCGCGATCAAGCAGACCATTTATCGCACCGGCACTGACTCGCCGCTGATGGATGCGCTCATGCAGGCCGCGCGCAACGGCAAGGAAGTGACGGTCGTCGTGGAGTTGCTCGCGCGTTTCGACGAAGAGACGAACATCAACTGGGCGTCGCAGCTCGAAGCCGTCGGCGCGCATGTGGTGTATGGCGTGGTCGGCCACAAGTGTCACGCGAAGATGATGCTGATCGTGCGGCGCGTGTCGCAAGGCGGCAAGTTCGTGCTGAAGCGCTATGCGCATCTAGGCACGGGCAACTATCATCCGCGCACGGCGCGTCTCTATACCGATTTCGGGCTCATGACGTCCGATCAGGAAATGTGCGAGGACGTGCATCACGTTTTCCAGCAACTGACGGGTATCGGCGGGGAGATTCCGCTGCATCAATTGTGGCAGTCGCCGTTCACGCTGCACGCGAAGCTGATCGATGCGATCCGCGCCGAGGCCGAACATGCGCGTGCGGGACGGCGTGCGCGTATCGTCGCGAAGATGAATGCTTTGCTGGAGCCTACGGTCATTGCCGCGCTTTATGAGGCTTCGCACGCGGGGGTGAAGATCGATCTGATCGTGCGTGGGGTTTGTTCTTTGAAGCCCGGCGTCGAGGATCTCTCGGAGAACATCACGGTGCGGTCGATCGTCGGGCGGTTTCTCGAGCATCATCGGATCTTCTACTTCTATGCCAACGGCAAGGAAGATGTGTTTCTGTCGAGTGCGGACTGGATGGATCGCAATTTCTTCCGGCGCGTGGAGGTGGCGTTTCCGATTCGCGATCGGCGGTTGAAGCGGCGGGTTATTGCTGAAGGCTTGTCGGTTTGTCTCGGGGATAATCAGTCGGCCTGGGTCATGCAGAGCGATGGGCATTATCGGAAGCGGCGGCCCGGGAAGTCCATTCGTAACGCTCAATTGGGATTGCTGGCTAAGTTTTGTTCTTGATTTTTGTTGCTTCGCTCGCTTTTTGTTTTCGCCGGATCCCGTTGTCTTTTTGGTCTATTAGCACTGCCCCTGTGCGGGGCGGCAGTCACTTTCTTTGCTGCTGCAAAGAAAGTAACCAAAGAAAGCAGCTCGTTCAGGCCCACGGTCACACGCACGTTGGGTAGTTCTCTCGTCCACCGTGGCACTCGCCTAAAGAGTGCCCTCGTAAGCCCCATCGGGCTTGGCCCGCGCACGGTCTGACTAGCTAGTCTTTTTATGGCGCTGGTTCAGCACGAAAGAGTTCCGGCACAGCGCTGCGCGCTGCCGCCGGGCATGCAAGGGAAACCAACGTGTGGCGGACGCAGTGAGATGGATGTGTTAGCAAAGAAGCACGCGCGGACCCGATGGACCCATCGGCCGCGAAGCGGGCTGGAGCTATTGGTGCTGAACCAGCAAGTGAAGCGGCGCGATGTGACAGACCGTGCGCGATCCAAGCCCGGTTGGGCCTTTGAGGGCGACACTTAGGCGAGTGCCGCCTGGGACGAGAGAACTACCCAAATTGCGTGTGACCGCGGGCTTGAGAAGCTGCTTTCTTTGGTTACTTTCTTTGCAGCAGCAAAGAAAGTGACTGCCGCCCCGCACAGGGGCAGTGCCAATAGACCAACACGAATACGGGATCCGGCGAGAAAAAAACTCAAGCTGCGAGCGACTTCCGCAGCGCCGTCCGTGATCCAGGAAACCGCACGATAAACATACTCCCCTTCCCGACTTCACTCTTAACATCGAGTTCAGCGTTGTGCCGTTGCAGCACATGCTTGACGATGGCGAGCCCCAACCCTGTCCCACCGGTATCCCGCGACCGGCTCCGATCCACGCGATAAAACCGCTCGGTCAAGCGCGGAATATGCTCCGCAGGAATGCCAAGCCCACTATCCCGCACAGTAAACACCGCACGATCCTTCATGCGTTGCCACGTGACCTCGATGGTCCCGCCATCAGGCGTATAACGCACCGCGTTCGTCACGAGATTGCCAAGCGCACTCATCACCTCGGTCTCGACGCCAGCCACAGTCAACGCATCGTCGCTATGAAACGTGATCCGATGCCGTCCGTTCGACAGATTGTTCGCATCGTCTTCCAGATGACGCAACACCGCGCGCATATCGAGAAGCTCATCGCCCGGCGGACGCATATCGCCTTCGAGATTGGCGAGCACGAGCAGATCACGCACGATGTTCTGCATACGCGACGCCTGCTGCTCCATCATGTCGAGATAACGCATGCGATCCGCTTCATCCAGCGGCAGCTCACGCATGGTTTCGAGAAAACCGGAAAGCACCGTAAGCGGCGTCTTCAGTTCATGCGAAACATTCGCGACGAAATCGCGGCGCATCGAATCCGTGCGCTCCAGCTCGGTGATGTCCTGCGTGAGAAGCAGCTTGCGGTTCTCGCCATACGGAAAGACCTGCACCGACACCGTGAACTTGCGATTCATGCCCATGCCGCGCATCACGAGCGTCTCTTCGTAATGGTGCGCGTTCAGATAACGAACGAAATCCGGATTGCGCACGAGATGCGTGATGTGCTGACGCAAGTCGCGCTTCGCATCGAGCCCGAAGTGTTTCTCGGCAATGGCATTGCACCACTCGATCTGATCGTGATCGTCGAGCATCGCAACGCCGTTCGGCGATGCCTGAATCGCCTGAATGAAGCGCGCATGCTGTTGCTCGACCTGGCGCACTTGCGCGTGCCAGCGTTTCGCGAGCTTATGCAGCCGGTAATAGATTTCGCCCCAGATACCGATCGCGCTCGGCACCTCGCCGTAGACCGGCGCTTCGAGCAGACGCCACAGGCGCTGCATGTGATACGTGACGAAGAAGCCTTGCACGACGAGCATGAGCACCGCGAAGGCGAGCGCAACGCGCACGCCCGCCAATGCGCCGATCGCTGCACTGAGCGCGGCGAGCAGCGCGAGGGACACGATCGCACGCGTCCAGATGATGTTCATGTTGTCGGTGTTTCTGAGTGACGTTGATGCGGCAAACTAATTCGGCACGTTGAGGCGAATAACGTTGGACCCGAACTCAGGCACTCTTCGCAAGCCGATACCCGCTGCCGCGCACCGTTTCGATCATAGCATCGCAGCCCGCGGGCTTGAGCGCGGCACGCAGACGCTTGATGTGCACATCGACCGTGCGCTCTTCGACGAACACGTGATCGCCCCACACCTGATCCAGCAACTGCGTACGGCTATGCACGCGCTCCGGATGCGTCATGAAGAAATGCAGCAGGCGGAACTCGGTCGGGCCGAGATCGAGCTTGATATCGTTGCCCGAATGGCTCGCCGCCACGCGATGCGTCGCCGGATCGAGACGCAGTCCGTTGATCGCAACGACATCTTCGGTCAGCTGCGGCGCGCGACGGCGCAGCACCGCCTTGATACGCGCCATCAGCTCCTTCGGCGAGAACGGCTTCGTGACGTAATCGTCCGCGCCGATCTCGAGGCCGAGCACCTTGTCCTGCTCGTCGCCGCGCGCCGTCAGCATGATGATCGGGATGTGCTTCGTGCGCTCGTTGTTGCGCAACTCGCGCGCGAACGCGATGCCCGACTTGCCGGGCAACATCCAGTCGAGCAGCACGAGATCAGGCAGCACGTCGCTGATGAGGTTCTGCGCCTGCTCCGCGTTGTACGCGCGGATCGGGCAATGTCCCGCATGTTGAAGATTCACCGAAATCAGTTCGGAGATCGCGGGTTCGTCTTCGATGACGAGGATACTGCTGGGCATCGGCACCTCTTGACCTTTTGCTTAAGTTGAAACGATTGCGCCGGATTAACTCAGCGCTTCCCGCTCGAGCTGATCGCGCGAAATATGCCGCACGTCGGTGCCCTTCACGATATAGATGATGAACTCGGCGATATTCTTCGCGTGATCGCCGATGCGCTCCACCGCCTTCGCGATGAACAGATAGTCGAGGCCCGCGGAAATCGTGCGCGGATCTTCCATCATGTACGTCACGAGCTTGCGCACGAAGGCGCGGAATTCATCGTCGATGGCCTTGTCGTCGCGCACGATCTGCGCGGCGGCAACCGTGTCGAGACGGGCGAACGCATCGAGCGCGCGACGCAGAATCGACACCGCCATTTCGCCCGAAAGCTTGATCTCGGCGATGTTCACCGTGCGGCCCGCGCCGTCTTCGTTGATGCGCTTTACGCGCTTCGCGATCTTCTCGGCTTCGTCGCCGGCGCGCTCGAGATTCGTGATCGTCTTCGAGATCGCCATCAACAGACGCAGGTCGCGCGCGGCCGGCTGACGGCGCGCGATGATGTTGCTGCACTCTTCGTCGATCTCGACTTCCATCGTGTTCAGACGCGCTTCGGCCGCGATCACCTGATCCGCGATGCCGATGTCGAATTCGTTCAGCGCCTGCATCGCCGCGATGATCTGCGACTCAACCAGACCGCCCATTTCCAGCACTTTCGACGACACCGCGTTGAGGTCGGCGTCGAACTGGCTCGAGAGATGTTTATCGGACATATATGCTCCTTAAGCCTTCTGTTTTCACCTGGCTGACGATCAGCCGAAGCGGCCCGTGATGTAGTCTTCCGTTTCCTTGCGGGCCGGCTTGATGAAGATCTTTTCGGTATCGCCGAACTCGATCAATTCACCGAGGTACATATAGGCAGTGTAGTCCGAACAACGCGCCGCCTGCTGCATGTTGTGCGTGACGATGACGACCGTGTAATCGCTTTTCAATTCGGCGATCAGCTCTTCGATGCGGCCCGTCGAGATCGGGTCGAGTGCCGAGCACGGCTCGTCGAGCAACAGCACTTCCGGACGGATCGCGATGCCGCGCGCGATACACAAACGCTGCTGCTGACCGCCCGACAAACCGTAGCCGCTCTGCTGCAACTTGTCCTTCACTTCGGTCCAGAGTGCGGCTTTCGTCAGCGCCCATTCCACGCGGTCATCCATTTCCGAGCGCGAGAGCTGCTCGAACATCTTCACGCCGAACGCGATGTTGTCGTAGATCGACATCGGGAACGGCGTCGGCTTCTGGAACACCATGCCCACACGCGCGCGTAGCAGCGAGATGTCCTTCGTCGTGTCGAGCAGATTCACGCCGTCCATCAGGATTTCGCCTTCGGCGCGCTGCTCCGGATAGAGCGCGTACATCTTGTTGAACGTGCGCAGCAGCGTGGACTTGCCGCAACCCGACGGACCGATGAACGCCGTCACCTTCTTCTCGGGAATGCGCAGGTTGATGTTCTTCAGCGCGTGATACTTGTTGTAGAAGAAGTTGAGGTTGTTCACCTCGATCTTCGGCTTGATGGAATCCGCCGGCTGCGAGCTGTGCGTCGGACGCATACTGCCCGGCGCCGGACCGCGCTCGATCGGCTTTTCCTGGTGGTTGACACCGCTTTCGACCATATTCATGGAATCACTCCACCCTTATTTCTTCGAGAAGATCGCGCGCGCCAGGATATTCAGACCCAGCACGCCGAGCGTAATCAGGAACACACCGGCCCACGCGAGCGATTGCCACTGCGGGAACGGACTCATCGCGAACTTGTAGATCGTCACCGGGAGATTGGCCACCGGCTGATTCATGTCCCACGAGAAAAATTGATTCGACAGCGCCGTGAACAGCAGCGGCGCGGTTTCGCCGGCGATACGCGCGATCGCCAGCAGCACGCCGGTGACGATGCCGCCGACCGACGCCTTCAGCGTGATCGACATCACCATCTTCCACTTCGGCGTGCCGAGCGCGAACGCGGCTTCACGCAGCGCGTTCGGCACGAGCTTCAGCATGTTCTCGGTCGTGCGGATCACGATCGGAATCTGCAGCAGGGCGAGCGCGATCACGCCGGCCCAGCCGGAGAAGCGGCCCATCTTCGCGACGACGATCGCATACACGAACAGACCGACGACGATCGACGGCGCCGACAACAGAATGTCGTTGATGAAGCGCGTGACGCTCGCGAGCCAGCGCTTCTGCCCGTATTCGGCGAGATAGACGCCCGCGAGAATGCCGAGCGGCGTGCCCACGCAGGTCGCGAGCAAGACGAGCATCAGCGAGCCGACGATCGCGTTGGCGAGACCGCCGCCATCGGTGTTCGGCGGCGGCGTCGATTGCGTGAACAGATCGACCGACAAACCGCCGATGCCGAGCTTGAGCGTCGTGAAGAGAATCCAGACGAGCCAGATGAGACCGAAGGCCATCGCGGCGAGCGAGAGCGTCAGCGCGACCGCGTTGGTGCCGCGGCGGCGGCGCTGCAGCTTCTGACGCGTGGCTTCCACGCGCGCGGGGTCCTGATTGAACGTAGCGGGACGGCTCATTATTTACGGCCCTCCCCGCGTTCCATGCGCAGAAGCATCAGCTTCGAGAGCGCGAGCACGAAGAACGTGATCACGAAGAGAATCAGACCGAGTTCCATCAATGCCGACGTATGCAGGCCCGGGCTCGCTTCCGCGAATTCGTTCGCGAGCGCCGAGGTGATGCTGTTGCCGGGCGAAAAGAGCGATACGTTGTCGAGCAGATTCGTGTTGCCGATGACGAATGTGACCGCCATCGTCTCGCCGAGCGCGCGGCCGAGACCGAGCATGACGCCGCCGATCACACCGGCGCGCGTGTACGGCAGCACGATCTTCCACATCACTTCCCAGGTCGTGCAGCCGATGCCGTACGCCGATTCCTTCAGCAGCACGGGCGTGACTTCGAACACGTCGCGCATCACGGAAGCGATGTACGGGATGATCATGATCGCGAGAATCACGCCGGCGCACAGAATGCCGATGCCGATCGGCGGCCCTTGAAAGAACACGCCGATGAAGGGCGCGTCAGCGAGCAGATGGCCGAGCGGCTTCTCGAAGTATTGCGCGAAGATCGGCGCGAACACGAGCAGGCCCCACATGCCGTAGACGATCGACGGAATCGCCGCGAGCAGTTCGATCGCGACGCCGAGCGGCCGGCGCAACCACGCGGGCGACAGTTCCGTCAGAAAGAGTGCGATGCCGAAGCTGACCGGCACGGCGATGATGAGCGCGATGATCGACGTCGCGATGGTGCCGTAGATGGGCACGAGCGCGCCGAACGATTCGCTGGGCGGATCCCATTCCGAACGCCAGAGGAACGAGAGGCCGAATTTCTGGATGGTCGGCATCGACGCGACGAGCAGCGACACGATGATGCCGCCAAGCAGAAGCAGCGTGATGACAGCCGCAAGCCGTGTCACGCCGCCGAAAATGATGTCGCCGATGCGGCTCGGCGCGCGCTGCGTATGCGCTGCCGGCACCGCCGACGATAAGTTGATGTCCGACATGGGAGCCTTGGTTTCGCTACGTGTCAGACCGCGCGGCGGACTCTTCCGCCCGCCGCGCGGCTTTCCTTGAAACTGACTGTCCGGGGCTTCAGAAGCTTAGGACAGTTTCCAGCGACGCGTACTGCACTTACTCCGCAACCGCCTTGCCCGCGGCGTCCTTGACCTTCGCCTTCCACTGCGTCTTGATTTCAGCGACGACCGAATCCGGCAGCGAGATGTAGTCGAGATCGTTCGCAGCCTGGCCGCCGTTCTTGAACGCCCAGTCGAAGAACTTCAGCGTTTCCGTTCCTTGCGCCGGCTTCTCCTGCGTCGCGTGCAGCAGCACGAAGGTCGCGCCGACGATCGGCCATGCGTCCTTGCCCGGCTCGTTCGTGAGGATCTGGTAGAACGACTTCGACCAGTCAGCGCCGGCAGCCGCTGCCTTGAACGTCTCGGTCTTCGGCTCGACGACGGTGCCAGCCGAGTTCTTCATGCCGACGTAGGTCATCTTGTTCTGCTTCGCGTACGCCCACTCCACGTAGCCGATCGCGCCCGGCAGACGCTGCACGAAGGCCGCGACGCCGTCGTTGCCCTTGCCGCCCGTGCCCGTCGGCCAGTTCACGGTCGAACCTTCGCCGACCTTCGACTTCCAGTCCGCGTTCACCTTCGACAGATAGTTCGTCCAGATGAAGCTCGTGCCCGAGCCGTCAGCGCGGCGCACGACCGCGATGTCCGTATCCGGCAGCTTGGCCTTCGGGTTCAGCGCGACAATCGCCGGGTCGTTCCACTTCTTGATCTTGCCGAGGTAGATGTCGCCGAGCACCTGGCCCGACAGCGTCACTTCACCGGCCTTCACGCCCGGCACGTTGATGACCGGCACCACGCCGCCCACTACCGTCGGGAACTGGAACAGGCCGTCCTTCGCGAGTTCGTCATCTTTCAGCGGAGCATCCGAGCCCGCGAAATCCACCGTCTTCGCGATGATTTGCTTGATGCCGCCCGACGAGCCGATGCCTTGGTAGTTCACCTTGCCGCCGCCGGTTTTCTGGTAGGCGTCCGCCCACTTGGTGTAGATCGGCGCTGCGAAGGTCGAACCCGCGCCGGTGATGTCGGCTGCTTGAGCGGAGATGGCGAACACTGCACCAATCAGGCCGGCCAGCGCGGTTTGCATCAATTTCATTCTTAATCTCCAGGGTAGTGAGCGTGTGTCGAGTGAGCGTGTGAGACGACACCGCGAAATATAGGAGGTGTCCGTGACAGTAATATGACTAATCGTGAAGACAACGTGTCATTTTGCTTACGCGCCGAAAGTTTGATCGCACCCGATTTGTCGAGGCCCCGGAGACAATAAAAAAGCGGGCCGAAGCCCGCTTTTAGCGAAACGCAAAGAAGCTCAGTAAACGCCTACGAAGTGGCCTCTTTTACGACCTGCGCAATCGTTTCCGCGTATCGAACCGCATCCTGTTGCGCCGACGCTTCCACCATCACGCGCAGGACCGGCTCAGTTCCCGACGCACGAATCAAGACCCGGCCGTGCGATTCGAGGGAACGCTCGGCTTGCTCGACCGCGCGGCGAATCGCGTCGCTGCCCTTCCAGTCCGCGCCCGCGTTCATCCGCACGTTGATGAGTTTCTGCGGGAACAGGCTCACGCCGCGCAGCAGATCAGCGAGCGACTTGCCGCTGCGCTGGATCGCCGCGAGCACGAGAAGCGCCGAGACGATGCCGTCGCCGGTCGAATGGCGGTCCAGCGACAGGATGTGCCCCGAGCCTTCCGCGCCGAGCTGCCAACCGTTTTCGCGCAGCTTCTCGAGCACGTAACGGTCGCCGACCGCCGCGCGCACGAACTTCACGCCCGCCTCTTTCAGCGCCACTTCGACAGCCATGTTCGTCATCAACGTGCCGACTGCGCCTTCCACCTTGCCGTCGGTCGCGATGCGGTCCTTGACCAGCACGTAGAGCAACTCGTCGCCGTTATAGAGACGGCCGGTCGAATCGACGATCTGCAGGCGGTCCGCGTCGCCGTCGAGTGCGATGCCGAGATCGGCCTTGTGCTCCACCACGGCGCGCACGAGCGCGTCCGGTGCCGTCGCGCCGACGCCATCGTTGATGTTGAAGCCGTTCGGCGACACGCCGATCGACACGACTTCCGCGCCGAGCTCATGGAACACGTGCGGCGCGACGTCGTACGCGGCGCCGTGCGCGCAGTCGACGACGAGCTTCAGCCCGCGAAGATCGAAGCTCGCGGGGAACGTGCTCTTGCAGAATTCGATGTAGCGCCCGCCCGCGTCGTCCAGACGGCGCGCCTTGCCGAGACGTTCGGAAGGCGCGCATTCCATCGGCTGTTCGAGCTGGCGCTCGATTTCGAGCTCGACTTCGTCGGGCAGCTTGTTGCCGTCCGCGGAGAAGAACTTGATCCCGTTGTCGTTATACGGATTGTGCGACGCGCTGATCACGACGCCCGCCGACAGCCGCAGCGCCCGCGTCAGATACGCGACGCCCGGCGTCGGCATCGGGCCGGCCAGCATCACGTCGACGCCCGCCGCCGAGAAGCCCGACTCCAGCGCCGCTTCGAGCATGTAGCCCGACACGCGCGTGTCCTTGCCGATCAGCACCGTCGGACGATTGCCCTTTTTCTGCTGCGCGCGGTCCGCGCCCGCGAGCACTTTGCCGGCTGCGTAGCCGAGCTTGAGTACGAAATCCGGCGTGATCGGCGCGACGCCCACGCGGCCGCGGATGCCATCCGTTCCAAAATATTGACGTGCCATTATTGCTTGACCCTCCTCGCGACCGTATGGCGCATCTTATCGGCCGGCGATTTTAGTTAATAAGTTCTATTGGCGCGCGCCTGCGCCTAAATTCCTGATGAATGAGGCCCAGTCTCAATAATGCCCATTCCGGACGGCATTCTTTGTGGCCTGCCAGACTTTCAGCGCATCGATGGTCTCCGCGACATCGTGAACGCGGATGATCGCCGCACCCCGTTCCGCCGCGCACACCGCGGCCGCAATGCTCGCCGCGAGCCGTTCGCCCGCGCCGCGTCCGGTGACGGCGCCGAGCATCGATTTGCGTGACATGCCCGCGAGCAAGGGAAAGTTCGCGCCGCCCGGCGACGTGTCCGTGAGATGCGCGAGCAACGAATAATTATGCTCGACTGTTTTGCCGAAACCGTAACCAGGATCGAGGCTGATGCGCTCCCGCGCGATGCCCGCAGACGTCAGCGCGGCGATACGTTCGGCGAAAAACGCCCGCACGTCGGCAACGACGTCTTCGTAGACCGGGTCATGGAGCTGCATCGTGCGCGGCTCGCCTAGCATGTGCATCACGCAGAGGCCGCAGTTGCTGTCCTTCACGGCCTCGATCGCGCCTTGCTGACGAAGGCCCCAGATGTCGTTGATCATGTCCGCCCCGGCCTCGAGCGCGGCGCGCATCACGGCCGGCTTGTAGGTATCGACGGAAAGCGGCACTTGCATGGCGCGCAGCGCCTCGACGATCGGCACGACGCGCTCGAGTTCCTCGTCGAGAGGCACGGGCGGCGCCCCGGGACGCGTGGATTCGCCGCCGATATCGATCATGTCGGCGCCATCGGCGAGCATCTGCCCGGCACGCGCGAGCGCGGCGTCGCGCGAGATGAAGCGGCCGCCGTCCGAGAACGAGTCCGGCGTCACGTTGAGAATGCCCATGACGAGCGGGCGTTCGAAGGTCAGCGTAAAGCGCCCGCACTGGAGCGGCGCTGCTGGAAGCGGAGATGGGCTAAGTGTGGTCAAGCGAGTCGAACGAAACGGGATTCAGAAGCTATACGACGTTTGCACGCAGCGTCTCATTAAAACCGGGCCCACAAGTGAAAATGGGCCGGCGTGCTATGCACACCGGCCCATGAACCGACTCAGGACACTCAGGCCGTTGCCGGCGCGTTGCCTGGCTTCACCTCGTTGCCGCTGTTGCCACCCGACGGCGTATCGCCGGACGGAGGCGGCAGGTTCTTCGGCGGACGCGGCGGACGATCCGCCATGATGTCGCTGATCTGATCCGCGTCGATGGTTTCCCATTCGAGCAGCGCCTTGGTCATGGCTTCGACCTTGTCGCGGCTATCTTCCAGCAGCTTGCGGGCGAGCGCATATTGCTCGTCGAGGATACGGCGGATTTCCGCGTCGACCTTCTGCTGCGTGGCTTCGGACACCGACTTCGCGCCCATCTTGCCGAACATGCCGTTTTCTTCGGTATCGACGTAGACCATCGTGCCGAGCACGTCCGACATGCCGTAGCGCGTCACCATGTCGCGCGCCATTTTCGTTGCGCGCTCGAAGTCGTTCGAAGCACCGGTCGACATCGAGTTCAGGAACACTTCTTCCGCTGCACGGCCGCCGAACAGGATGGCGATTTCCTCGAGCATCTTGTCGCGATACAGATTCACGCGATCATGCTCCGGCAACTGCCACGTGACGCCCAATGCCCAGCCGCGCGGCATGATCGTGACCTTGTGCACCGGATCGGCATGCGGCAGCAGCTTCGCAACCACCGCGTGACCGGACTCGTGGTACGCGGTATTGCGACGCTCTTCCTCGCGCATGACAGCCGACTTGCGCTCCGGACCCATGAAAATCTTGTCCTTCGCGTCTTCGAAGTCCTGCATTTCGACGATGCGCTTTCCGCGACGCGCCGCGAACAGCGCCGCTTCGTTCACGAGATTCGCGAGATCCGCGCCCGAGAAACCCGGCGTGCCGCGTGCGATGACCGATGCATCCACGTCGTTCGCGATCGGCACCTTGCGCAGGTGCACCTTCATGATGTGCTCGCGGCCGCGGATATCCGGCAGACCGACGTAGACCTGGCGGTCGAAACGGCCCGGACGGAGCAACGCCTTGTCGAGCACGTCAGAACGGTTCGTCGCCGCGATCACGATGACGCCCGAGTTCGCTTCGAAGCCGTCCATTTCGACGAGCATCTGGTTCAGCGTCTGCTCGCGCTCGTCGTTGCCGCCGCCCATGCCGGCGCCGCGATGACGGCCGACCGCGTCGATTTCGTCGATGAACACGATACACGGCGCATGCTTCTTCGCCTGCTCGAACATGTCGCGCACACGCGCCGCGCCGACACCCACGAACATTTCAACGAAGTCCGAACCGGAAATGCTGAAGAACGGCACTTTCGCTTCGCCAGCAATGGCGCGCGCCAGCAGCGTCTTACCGGTACCCGGAGGGCCGACCAGCAGCACGCCGCGTGGAATACGTCCGCCCAGCTTCTGGAATTTCTGCGGATCGCGCAGGAAGTCCACCAGCTCCGACACTTCTTCCTTGGCTTCGTCGCAACCGGCGACATCGGTGAAATTGATTGCGTTGTTGTTTTCGTCGATCAGCCGCGCCCGGGACTTGCCGAACGAGAACGCCCCGCCTTTGCCGCCTCCCTGCATCTGCCTCATCATGTAGAACCAGAAGCCGATGATGAGAATCGTCGGTCCGAGGTAGTACAGCGCCGAGACGAGCGCATTCGGTTCATCGTCAGCCTTGCCGCTGACCTGAACGCCGTATTTCATCAAGTCGCCGACCATCCAGATGTCGCCGGGCGACACGATCTGGTATTTCTGGCCGTCTGCCGGAGTGACCGTTAGATTGCGGCCCTGAACGGTGACATTCTTGACTTTGCCGTTCTTCGCGTCGTCCATGAACTGCGAATAGGACACACCTTCCTGGACGCGGGGCTTATCGAACTGCTTGAACACCGTAAACAGCACCAGTGCGATCACGAGCCACACTGCCGCTTTAGAGAACATATTGTTGTTCAAAGCACCACTCCTCACTCATAGACGGGCGCCTACATAAACCTTGCGGCGCCACCAAAGCATTCTAATCCAGTCCGCAAACCCCTGCCATAAGGTTTATCTACCGCACAAATAGCGGCAGACGGCCCTTTTTCGGCATAATCCGCGAAAATATCGCAGATTTTCGCCGAGTCGATCGAGCGGGCCGTTCAGTTCGGGTGCTTGAGCCGCCGCCCGAGAATAAAAGTCTCCGACGATTTGTCGCGAGAAGCCTTCGGTTTGCGCGGCGCCACCACTTTAAATTGCTGCTTGAACTTTTCGACGATCTGACTGTAACCGCTGCCGTGAAAACATTTGACCAGCAGCGCACCCTCCGGTTTCAGATGGTTCTGCGCGAACTCCAGCGCCAGATCGCACAGGTGCTCGATGCGCGCGGCATCCGCACTCGCCACGCCTGAGAGGTTGGGGGCCATGTCGGAAATTACAAGGTCCACCTGACGTTCGCCGACGATTTCATCGAGCTGCGCGAGCACCTCGTCCTCGCGAAAGTCGCCCTGGATGAACGTGACGTCCGCAATGGGCTCCATCGGCAGAATATCCAGCGCGATGATCGTGCCGTCGATGCCGCCCTCGCGCTCGGTGTCCCGCTTCGCGCCCTGCGCGAGCTTGTTACGCGCGTACTGGCTCCAGCTGCCGGGCGTCGAGCCGAGATCGACGATGACCTGCCCCGGCTTGATGAGCTTGTCCTGCTCGTCGATCTCCTTCAGCTTGTACGCGGCGCGCGCGCGATAGCCCTCGCGCTGCGCCATCTTCACGTAAGGATCGTTGATGTGGTCGTGCAACCACGAATGATTAAAACGGTTCTTTGCCATTCAAACTGAGCTCATGTGGCGCGCTGACAGCACGCCCGGTGCGTATTTTGCTGCATCGCGCGAGGCTTTTAGCGGATAATACGCGTCTTGTTGGCCGGACCGGTCCTCAGAGCGCTTGCGCTCCGCAACCCGGGCATCCGGCCTGTTCTGTTTCTGGTGGGCGTGGCGCGATCGATGCGCCGCAAATCCGGCGCGAATCGGCCACAGTTCCGTGCGCTTTCGCATCGGCGTGTTCAACCCGCCTCGCGAGCCACTCACGCCGCCCACATTTTAGTCGAGTCCCAAATTTCTCATGCCAGCTCTTAAACTCTCCCCCGCCGAGCGCGCCGATCTGCGCTCCCAGGCCCATGCGCTCAAGCCCGTCGTGCTCGTCGGCGCGGAGGGTCTGACCGATGCCGTGCTGAAAGAGATCAACGTGCACCTCGAAGCGCATCGGCTCATCAAAGTCCGCGTGTTCGGCGACGAACGCGAAGCGCGCGTCGCGGTCTACGACGAAATCTGCGATCGCCTGAACGCCGCGCCTATCCAGCATATCGGCAAGCTGCTCGTGATCTGGAGACCCGAAGGCGCCGCCCCGAAGAGCCGCGCCACCCGCACGCGCAGCACGATGCCGCCGAGCGCTGCCGAGGCCGCCGAAGAACGTTCGACGAAAGGCCGCGCGCCGCGTGTCGTGAAAGCCGTGAAAATCTCGCGCGACGCGCCCGCCTTCAAGAAGCCGAAGAAGCAGACGCTGAAGGTGCTGGGCAACGAACGCGTGACCGCCGGCGGCAATGTGAAGCGTGCGAAGAAGCGCCAGTCCAGCGTGAAGCGCCAGCATCAGGCCGTCAAATAAGCAAACGGCGCGTGCATTTCAGCTGAAACGCACGCGCCGCCTCGAACGACTGCGACTCAGCTTCGCGCGCGTTTCGCCGCCACCTTGGCGGATTTCCCCTTCGGCACGATCTTCACCGGCGCCGCGCCCGGCAAGCGCCACACCAGCGCAATACCGAACAGGCATTCGATCAGATAGATCGCACTCGAAATGCCGTGCAGAATCCCGAACTCTTTCGCATACGGCGAGCTCGCCAGATCGGTGCCCGCTTCCTGCGCCGCCATACGCAGCGAGTTCATGAACGGCTGCAGCGCGAAGTAGCCGACCAGCACGCACACGAGCATCACCGCGACGATCCACCGCACGCGCTTGTAGTCGACGATGCCGCTTTTCACGAAGCGATTGCCGATGAGAATCAGCACGAACGCGCTGACCACGCCGATGATCGCTTCGATCCGGAAGAGTTGCGCCGCCACCGAGCCCGCCGACGTGCGGTCGAGCATCGAAAAGAGGACGGGGGCAGCGACGAGGCCGAGGGTCAGCAAGCTGCCGACCCAGACCATGCTAACGATGCGAAAGAGCCGGTGCTCCATCAGACGTAGCGAACCGCGATGATTTCGTATTCGCGCGCGCCGCTCGGCGCCTGCACCGATGCCACGTCGCCTTCCGACTTCGCGATCAGCGCGCGCGCGATCGGCGAGCTGACGGAGATGAGGCCGTGGTCGATGTCGGCTTCGTCATCGCCGACGATCTGATACGTCACCATGTCGCCCGACTCTAGGTCTTCCAGTTCGACGGTCGCGCCGAACACCACGCGCCCTTCCGCTTCGACCTGCGTCGGGTCGATCACTTGCGCGGCGGCGAGCTTCGACTCGATTTCCGCGATACGGCCCTCGATGAATCCCTGCTTTTCTTTCGCGGCATCGTATTCCGCGTTTTCCGACAAGTCGCCCTGCGCGCGCGCTTCCGCGATCGCAGTGATGACCGCCGGACGCTCCACGGCCTTCAGGCGTTGCAACTCGTCGCGCAGCAACTCCGCGCCGCGCTTCGTCAAAGGAATCGTGCTCATAGACCACTCACAAACAATTTCGTCAAAAAAATTACCGCGGTTAAGCGCATCTCCCGAAAGAGACGCCGCTTAACCGCGGCTCGTGATGCTTGGACCAGTAATCGAAGCCTTAGTTTAGGCGAGCATGCAAGCCTTGTAAATCATAGACTTCCAAATCCCGCAGATACCGCAGACCTTCGACGGCCGCGCGCGCGCCCGACATGGTCGTGTAGTACGTGACCTTGTTGGCCTGCGCGCTCATACGAATCGAACGCGAATCCGCGATAGCGGCACGCGTTTCATCGACGGTGGTGAAGACGAGCGCGATCTCTCCGTTCTTGATCATGTCGACGATATGCGGACGGCCGTCTTTCACCTTGTTGACGGTCTTCACCGGCACGCCCGCCGCCGCGATGGCCGCCGCCGTGCCCTTCGTCGCGACGATCGGATAGCCGAGTTCGTGCAGCATCTGCGCGACTTCGACGGCTTTCGGCTTGTCGGCGTCCATCACGGTCAAAAGCACCGTGCCCGATTCCGGCAGACGCGAACCCGCGGCCAGTTGCGACTTGAAAAGCGCTTCGCCAAAGGTGCGGCCCACGCCCATCACTTCGCCGGTCGAACGCATTTCGGGCCCGAGCACCGGATCGACCGCCGGGAACTTCACAAACGGGAACACCGCTTCCTTCACGCTGAAGTACGGCGGAATCACTTCCTTCGTGACGCCCTGCGCCTTGAGCTTCTGACCGACCATCGCGCGAGCGGCGATCTTCGCGAGCGGCAGACCCGTCGCCTTCGACACGTACGGCACCGTGCGCGATGCGCGCGGGTTCACTTCCAGCACGTAGATGATGTCCTGCTTCGAGCCGTCGGCTTGCGGAACTTGCTGGATCGCGAACTGCACGTTCATCAGACCGATGACGTTCAGCGCCTTCGCCATTGCGGCGGTTTGCCGCTTCAACTCGTCGACGGTGTCCTTCGACAGCGAGTACGGCGGCAGCGAGCACGCCGAGTCGCCCGAATGCACGCCCGCCTGTTCGATGTGCTCCATCACGCCGCCGATGAACACGTCGTCGCCATCGGAAATGCAGTCGACGTCGCATTCGATCGCATCGTTCAGGAAGCGGTCGAGCAGCACCGGCGAGTCGTTCGACACCTTCACGGCCTCGCGCATGTAGCGTTCGAGATCGCGCGGCTCGTGGACGATTTCCATTGCGCGGCCGCCGAGCACGTACGACGGACGCACGACCAGCGGATAACCGATTTCTTCCGCGAGCTTGAGCGCTTCGTCTTCCGCGCGCGCGGTGCGGTTCGGCGGCTGACGCAGATCGAGATCCTTGAGCAGCTTCTGGAAGCGCTCGCGATCTTCGGCGGCATCGATCATGTCCGGCGACGTGCCGATGATCGGCACACCGTTCGCTTCGAGATCGAGCGCGAGCTTGAGCGGCGTCTGGCCGCCGTACTGCACGATCACGCCGACCGGCTTTTCCAGATCGACGATTTCGAGCACGTCTTCGAGCGTCAGCGATTCGAAGTACAGACGGTCGGACGTGTCGTAGTCGGTCGACACGGTTTCCGGATTGCAGTTGACCATGATGGTTTCATAGCCGTCCTCGCGCATCGCGAGCGCGGCATGCACGCAGCAATAGTCGAACTCGATGCCCTGACCGATCCGGTTCGGGCCGCCGCCCAGCACCATGATCTTCTTCTTGTCGGTCGGATTCGCTTCGCACTCTTCTTCGTACGTCGAGTACATGTACGCGGTCTTCGTCGCGAACTCGGCCGCGCACGTATCGACGCGCTTGTAGACCGGACGCACCTTCAGTTCGTGGCGCTTCTTGCGCACGTCGTCCTGCTTCGAACCGGTGAGCTTCGCGAGACGGCGATCCGAGAAGCCGCTCTTCTTCAGATACAGCAGTTCGTCGCGCGTGAGGCTTTCGAGGGTGCGGCCTTCGAGCGCCTTCTCCTTCAGGATGATCTGCTCGATCTGCGCGAGGAACCACGGATCGATCGACGTCTCTTCGAAGATCTCTTCCATCGTCAGGCCGAGACGGAACGCGTCGCCGAGATACCAGATGCGGTCCGGGCCCGGCTCACCGATCTCGCGGATGACTTCGTCGCGGCTCGTGGTCTTTTCGTCGAGACCGTCGACGCCGACTTCCAGACCGCGCAGCGCCTTCTGGAACGATTCCTGGAACGTGCGGCCCATCGCCATCACTTCGCCGACGGACTTCATCTGCGTCGTCAGGCGCGAATCGGCTTCCCGGAATTTCTCGAACGCGAAACGCGGCACCTTCGTCACGACGTAGTCGATCGTCGGTTCGAACGATGCGGGCGTCTGGCCGCCGGTGATTTCATTCTTGAGTTCGTCGAGCGTGTAGCCGCACGCGAGCTTCGCGGCGACCTTCGCGATCGGGAAACCCGTGGCCTTCGAAGCCAGCGCCGACGACCGCGACACACGCGGATTCATCTCGATGACGACCATGCGGCCGTCGTTCGGATTGATCGCGAACTGCACGTTGGAGCCGCCTGTATCGACGCCGATTTCGCGCAACACGGCAAGCGACGCGTTACGCAGCACTTGATACTCTTTGTCGGTGAGCGTCTGCGCGGGCGCGACGGTGATCGAGTCGCCGGTATGCACGCCCATCGGATCGAGGTTTTCGATCGAGCACACGATGATGCAGTTGTCCTTTTTATCGCGGACGACTTCCATCTCGTACTCTTTCCAGCCGAGCAACGATTCTTCGATCAGCAGTTCGCGCGTCGGCGAAAGATCGAGACCGCGACGGCAGATTTCCTCGAACTCTTCCTTGTTGTACGCGATGCCGCCGCCCGAGCCGCCCAGCGTGAACGACGGGCGAATGACGGTCGGATAGCCGCCGCTGCCGGTCGCTTCGGCGATCTGCGCCTGGACCGCGAGCGCTTCTTCCATCGAATGCGCGATGCCCGACTTGGCCGAACCGAGGCCGATCTTCGTCATCGCGTCCTTGAACTTCTGGCGGTCTTCCGCCTTGTCGATCGCTTCGGGCGATGCGCCGATCAGCTCGACCTTGTACTTCTCCAGCACGCCGTGATGGAACAGGTCGAGCGCGCAGTTCAGCGCGGTCTGTCCGCCCATGGTCGGCAGGATCGCATCGGGACGCTCTTTCGCGATGATGCGCTCGACCACTTCCCACGAGATCGGCTCGATGTACGTGACATCCGCCGTGTTCGGGTCGGTCATGATCGTCGCTGGATTGCTGTTGACGAGGATGACCTTGTAGCCTTCCTCACGCAGCGCCTTGCATGCTTGCGCGCCCGAATAGTCGAACTCGCACGCCTGGCCGATGATGATCGGGCCCGCGCCGATGATGAGGATGCTCTTGATGTCTGTGCGCTTCGGCATAACTGTGCTCTGTCTGTGTGCTGTGTTCTGTTCTTAAGCTGCGACCTTTTGTGCTTCCATCAGCTTGATGAAGCGGTCGAACAGATACGCGATGTCGTGCGGGCCGGGCGACGCTTCCGGGTGACCCTGGAAGCAGAACGCGGGCTTGTCGGTGAGCGCGAAGCCCTGCAGCGTGCCGTCGAAGAGCGAGACATGCGTGACCTTCGCGTTGGCGGGCAGCGTCGATGCATCGACCGCGAAACCGTGGTTCTGCGACGTGATCACCACGCGGCCATCGTCCATGTCCTTCACCGGATGGTTCGCGCCGTGGTGGCCGGTCTTCATCTTCATCGTCTTTGCGCCGACGGCGAGGCCCATGATCTGATGGCCGAGGCAGATGCCGAACGTCGGAATGCCGCGCTCGATGAACTCGCGCGTCGCGGCAATCGCGTAGTCGCACGGTTCCGGATCGCCGGGGCCGTTCGACAGGAAGATGCCGTCCGGATTGAGCGCGAGCGCGTCAGCGGCGCTCGATTGCGCGGGCAGCACGGTGACGTGGCAACCGCGTTCCGCGAGCATGCGCAAGATGTTGTACTTCACGCCGTAATCGAATGCGACGACGCGGAATTTCGGCGCGTCCTGCTTGCCGTAGCCGCTGCCGAGACGCCATTCGGTCTGCGTCCATTCGTAGCTCTTTTCCGTCGACACGACCTTCGCGAGGTCCATGCCGGCGAGACCCGGGAACGAGCGCGCGAGGCCGAGCGCCTTCGCTTCGTCGTCGCTGCCGCCGAGAATGCAGCCGTTCTGCGCGCCCTTCTCGCGCAGGATGCGCGTGAGCTTGCGCGTATCGATGCCCGAAATGGCGACGACGCCTTGCACCTTCAGATAGTCGGAGAGCGATTGCTCGGAGCGGAAGTTGGATGCGAGCACCGGCAGATCGCGAATGATGAGGCCGGCGGCATGGACTTTGGTGGCTTCGACGTCTTCGGCGTTCACGCCGTAGTTGCCGATATGCGGATAGGTCAGCGTGACGATCTGGCGGGCATAGCTCGGATCGGTCAGGATTTCCTGATAACCGGTGATGGCGGTGTTGAACACCACTTCGCCGATCGTCGAACCGGGTGCGCCGATCGATTGACCACGAAAGACCGTGCCGTCGGCAAGTGCGAGTAGTGCGGGGGAAAATGACGGCAACACGGGAAGCTCCTTGGGGAACACCCTGTTACCGACCTGTCTGTCCGAAATTCAGGCTTGGCTTCCCACCGTTCGTAGAACGAGGGTTTCCTTCGCGCAGTGTGGCGGCGGCTCGCGAGGCGCGCGTCGCGGCTCGGATCAGCTCGCTTGCATGGAGGCAAACGCGGTGACGAAGCAGGCGATCGGCGGCGTGCGGCGCGCGCTGACTGGCGCAGCGAACGACGGTGAATGGGAGGTAGGCGCTAGGGTGCGGGTTGATGTGCTCAAACCTTGGAATTATAGCGTTAAATTGACACATCTGCCAAATTTGGGAGTGGTCCGCTTGCCGCCCGCCGCCCCGGTTACGACGTCGCGTTTTCCACTTGCGCCTCGCGTTTATGCAGCGCGCGGCCCGGCAACATGTACCAGATCGCGCTCGCGATTTGCAGCGCGATGAGCGTCGCCCATACCGAAACGTGCGCCGTTGCCGGATAGCGTCCCGCTTGCACCGGCCACAGCGAAAGCATTGCGCCGACGCCAACCTGAAAGCCGAAGATCAGCAGAAAAATTACGAGGGTCAGCGTCGTATTCACGCGCCCGGCCATGTGCGACGGGAAGTAACGCGCCGCGACCGCGTAACTCAGAATGCCCGTGCCGCCGAAGACGCCATAAGCGGCGATGAGCGTCGCGGGCGGCAGCGGCACGCGCAGCGCCATCAACACCTGCGTGACGACGAAGAGCGTCATGCCGGCGCCGCAGAACGCGTACACCGAGACGCCGCGCCGCTCGAGGATGCGCGCCGCCGCGCCGAAGCCGATCGAGCCGAACATCATCGCGAAACCGAGCACGGAAACGATCGCCGAAGAATGCGCGGGCGTGAGGTTCATCACATCGGTGAGATAGGGACGTATCCAGAGCGACTGCATCGCAAAAAACACGCCCTGCGTGACGACGGGAAACGATGCGATCTTCCAGAACGCGGCGCTCTTCATGATGTGCCACGTGCCCTTGAACTGCGTGACGATGTCGGCCTGATGATGCGCATCAGCCTTGCGCGGCGCGAAGAGCGCGATCGCCGCCGCGACGACGAGCGTGAACGCGCCGAGGCCGAAACACACCTGGCGCCACGTCGCGAACTGCAGCGCGAACGAAAGCGGCGACCCGACGACCACGCCGCCCAAACCGCCGACGGCCATCGTGAAGCCGTTGATGAGCGGCAGGCGCGATATCGGGAAATGCTGCGCCGACGCCTTGAACGCCGCCGCGAGACACACGGACACGCCCACGCCGATCAGCAGGCGCCCCGCCATCAATCCGGCCAGTCCGTTCGATACGCCGAACACGCCGATGCCCGCCGCGGCGAACAGGAGCATGCAGGCCGTCACGCGTGCCGGCCCGAAGTGATCGAGCATCACGCCGACCGGAATCTGCGCCGCCGCGAATCCGATGAAATACAGCGCCGTCAGCAGACCGAGATCGGCGCCGGACAGGCCGAGGTCGTGCGTGATGAGCGGCGCGAAGCCGAGATTGACGCCGCGGAACACGTACGAGACGAAGTAGCCGGCGGCGAACAGGAGGAAAACGCGGAGACGAACGGAGGACGACATGTGAAACAAGCGCTTCATCGATTCTTGGATCGACAGTGTAGCGGGGTCGCCCAAAAAGAGAACGCCGTCACCTTGGTGACGGCGTGGGTTATCGCTCCGGCATAAGCAAGCGGGCGTTATTTCTTCTTGCTGCTCTTCGTCGTGGCAGCCGGCTTCGTGGTCTTGGCGGCGGGCTTTGCCGCATGCGACGCCGTCGAAGCCGACACCTTCGTCACCTTGCCCGACGAATGCGCGCTCGTCTTGCCGCCACGCGAGGACTTCGGCTCCGGCACGCGCGTGCCGATCTTCGATACGCCGCCCGACGAACGGCTCGACGCCGCCACGGTTTCCACGCGCGCCGGACCTGGCTCGGCCGGCACCGCACGGCCGTACGGCACGTGCAGCACGACCACCTGCCCCGGCATGAACATTTCGCCGTGCGTGCGGTTCCACGCGCGCAATTGCGCCGGCGAGACGTCGTAGCGATCCGCCAGCGTGCCGATGGACTGCTTGCGGCGCACGCGGATCACGAGCCTGCGGGTGTCGGGCACGTCGCGCTCGACGGCGAGCATCGCGTTTGCGGCGACGTCGGCGCTGATGTCTTCGTCGTCGTCATCCGTGCGCGGCACGACGATGGTCGAACCCGGCTTCAGACGCATGCCCGCCGGAATGCGGTTGACCGACATGAGCGTGTCCGCGTCCACGCCGATTTTTTCGGCGATCGCGGCCGGACGCGCGCGCTCGGTCACGGTGTACGTGGTCCACGACGACAGCGCGCCCGAATACGACGTCAGATTGCGCTGGAACGAAGCGGCGTTATCGAACGGCAGCAGGATCTGCGGATTGGTCGCGCCGAGAATCACCGGCTTCGAGAACGACGGATTCAGCGAGCGGAATTCCTCCACACTCATGCCGGCGAGCTTCGCGGCCATGGTCACGTCGATGTCGCGCGCGGTCGTGACCGTCACGAAGTACGGGTGATTCGGAATGTCGGGCAGCGTGAGACCGTACATCTGCGGGTTGCTCACGATGTTCTTCACGGCCTGCAGCTTCGGCACGTAGTTGCGCGTCTCGTTGGGCATGCGCAGGCTTTCGTAGTCGGTCGGCAAGCCCGCCGCCTCGTTGCGCGCGATCGCGCGCTGCACGTTGCCCTCGCCCCAGTTGTACGCGGCGAGCGCGAGATGCCAGTCGCCGAACATGTCATGCAGGCGCGAGAGGTAATCGAGCGCGGCGGACGTCGACGCGAGCACGTCGCGGCGCTCGTCCTGCCACATGTTCTGCTTGAGGTTGTAGTCGCGGCCCGTGCCCGGCATGAACTGCCACATGCCCGCGGCCTTCGCGACGGAGAGCGCCTGCGGGCTGTAAGCCGATTCGATGAACGGCAGCAGCGCCAGCTCGGTCGGCATGTGCCGCTGCTCGAGCTCCTCGACGATGTGATACAGATACTTCTGCGAACGCGTGGTCATGCGCTCGACGTAATCCGGGCGCTGCGCATACCAGTTGACCTGCATGTCGACGAGGTCGCTCTGCAGATCGGGAATCTGGAAGCCGCTGCGAATGCGGTTCCAGAGGTCGGACGAACCTACGAGCGAAGTGACAGGCGTCTTGTCGACGTCGATGGTTTCCTTGGCTGCTGCGGTGCGGCGAATCGTGTCGGCGATCTGTTGCTGCGAAACGGTGGAAGTGGCTGAAGCTGAAAGCGGATCTGACGCCGTAGGTCCCTGGCTCGCGCACGCGGCGAGCATCAGGACGGACAGCGCGCTAAGGGTTAGTCGCATGGAACGTCTCTGCTTCCAAAAGATAATGCTTGGAAATTTGCAGCCGATGGTACGGAACAGCACTTAAGACGTCAATAAGAATGCGCGCAAAACCCCTGCAAAATCCTGCATCTAACAGCGATTCCAACGTTTCGGTTGAGGTTAGCCCCAAATAGTTTGTGTTAACGGAACTTATCTTTCCAGCCGCGCATCATTCGAAACGCTTCGAGCCGGTCCGAAACCGGGGCGCCGAACTGCGATGAAAGCGTCGCCTGGATGGCTGGAACGTCCGCGCGCAGGAATGGATTCACCGCTTTTTCGTGGCCGATGGTCGTCGGCAAAGTCGGCTTGCCGGCCGCGCGCAGCGCCTGCGCGTCGTCGCTCCATCGCAGCAGCGCGGTATTGTCCGGCTCGCACGCGCGGGCGAACTTGATATTCGACAGCGTGTACTCGTGCGCGCAGTGGACCTGCGTGTTCTCCGGCAGTGCGGCGAGCGCGTCGAGCGAACTGAGCATCTGCTGCGGCGTGCCTTCGAAGAGACGGCCGCAACCGCTCGCGAACAATGTGTCGCCGCAAAAGAGATGCGGCGTGCCGTCCGGGTCGCCCGCCTGAAAATAGGCGATGTGTCCCGCCGTGTGGCCGGGGACATCGATCACGGAAAGCTCGAGCGCCGGCTGCGCGATGCGCACCGTATCGCCGCCCGTGACACGCTGCGTCACATGCTCGATGCGCTCGCCCGCCGGGCCGTAGACGGGAATCCCACCCTCTGCCATTCGGCTATCGAGGAGTGCTTTCACGCCGCCGACGTGGTCCTGATGGTGGTGCGTGAGTAAAATAGCGGTCAGCCGCCAACCTCGTTTGGCGAGATAGGCCTCGACGGGCGCAGCATCGCCGGGGTCGACCACGACCGCATCGCGCGAGTCCGACACGAGCCAGATGTAGTTGTCCTCGAACGCCGGTACCGGCACGTATTCGAGGGCATCGGGTGCATCCTGAGCAGGCGATTTCTTGGCAAGCGAATTCATGGCGATCATCTATGCGGCAATCCGAACATGTCTGACCGATCGATTATAGACTGGCCCACCTGGACGAGCTCGGCGCCCGGACGCTACGTGCTCGACTGGGAGCAGGCGCAGCTCGATCACGTGGTGTCGGACATCTTCGGCTATCACGCGCTGCAGCTCGGCATGCCGCAGCTCGACGCGCTGCGCGAAAATCGCATGACCGGACGCGCGCTCGTGCTCGACGCCGAAAGCGCATCGAGCGCGCCCTACACGCCGCCGCGCGCGACCATGCCCGGCGTGAGCGCGCTGCCGGCTGCGAGCGCGCCCGATGGCCGCAGCACCGTATGGTGCGATCTGCTCGATCTGCCGTTCGAGGCGCAGAGCGTCGATCTGCTCGTGCTGCCGCACACGCTCGAATTTTCGCCGGACCCGCATCGTCTGCTGCGTGAAGCCGAGCGCGTGCTGGTGCCCGAAGGGCAGTTGATCATCCTCGGGTTCAATTCGCTGAGCCTGTGGGGTGCCCGGCAATCGCTGGGCAAGGTGGCGGGACGGCCGTTCGTGCCGTCGGCGCACGAGATGATCGCGTTCACGCGCATCAAGGACTGGATCAAGCTGCTCGGATTCGATCTTGAACGCGGACGCTTCGGCTGCTATCGTCCGCCGCTCGTCACGGACAAGTGGCTGCAACGCTATCAATTTATGGAAGCCGCCGGCGACCGCTGGTGGCCCATCTTCGGCGCGGCCTACATGATCACGGCGGTGAAGCGCGTGCGCGGCATGCGCGTCATCGGTCCGCGCAAGCTCAAAAAACCCGCGCTCGCGCCAGGCCTCGCGCCGGTCGCCGCTCCGCACACGCGCAACGAGACCCGCAAAGAGCTTTGATGACTCAAGAATCCGCATCGAACAAGGTAATCGACATCTACACGGACGGCGCCTGCAAGGGCAATCCCGGTCCCGGCGGCTGGGGCGCCCTGCTCCGCTTCGGCTCGCTGGAAAAGGAGCTGTTCGGCGGAGAAGCCGCGACCACCAACAACCGCATGGAACTGATGGCCGTGATTTCCGCGCTCGAGGCGTTGAAACGTCCGTGCCGCGCGATCATCCACACCGATTCGCAATATGTTCAGAAAGGCATCAGCGAATGGATCCACGGCTGGAAGAAAAAGAACTGGATGACGGCCGCGAAGACGCCCGTCAAGAACGCCGATCTCTGGAAGCGCCTCGACGATCTCGTCGCGCGGCATGAGATCGAATGGCGCTGGGTCAAGGGCCACGCCGGTCATCCCGAAAACGAACGCGCCGATGCGCTCGCCAATCGCGGCGTGACCTCGCTCGCGGACAACTGAACGAAATGCACGCCAACTTATGCGCCAACTGATACTGGACACCGAAACCACCGGCCTGAACGCGAGAACGGGCGACCGGATCATCGAAATCGGCTGTGTCGAACTGATCAACCGCCGGCTCACGGGCAACAACCTGCACCTTTACGTGAACCCGGAACGCGACAGCGATCCCGGTGCGCTCGCCGTCCACGGCCTCACCACCGAATTCCTGAGCGACAAGCCGAAATTCGCCGAAATCGCCGCGCAACTGCGCGATTTCATCGCGGACGCGGAGTTGATCATCCACAACGCGCCGTTCGACGTCGGCTTTCTCGACATGGAGTTCGCGCAACTCGGGCTGCCGAAAGTCGCGGAGACCTGCGCCGGCGTGATCGACTCGCTCGCGCAAGCCAAGCAGATGTTCCCCGGCAAGCGCAATTCGCTCGATGCGCTGTGCGACCGCTTCGGCATCAGCAATGCGCACCGCACGCTGCACGGCGCGTTGCTCGACTCGGAGCTGCTCGCCGAGGTTTATCTCGCGATGACGCGCGGTCAGGAAAGCCTCGTCATCGACATGCTGGGCGATCAGCCGGCGTCGGGCTCGGTGTCGACGTCGCGGATCGCGCTCGACGATCTCGATCTGCCGGTGCTCGTTGCGAGCGCCGAAGAACTCGCCGCGCACGAAGCCGTGCTGAGCGATCTCGACAAGGCGATGAAAGGCACGAGCGTCTGGCGCACGGAACCCGCCCCCGCCGAAGGCGATGCGGTTGCTGCATAATTTTTTTCGAATTTGCTTTAAGAAGCTCTTTACGAAACCCGAAACGCCTGACATAATCTCGTCTCTCTTCGGGTGGTTAGCTCAGCGGTAGAGCACTGCCTTCACACGGCAGGGGTCACTGGTTCGATCCCAGTACTACCCACCAGAATTCTGGTGTTGGTAAAGACAAGCACCGAAGATTAAAAGGCCCGAGTCTCACGACTTGGGCCTTTTTCATTTCCAGCGTATTAAACGCGCGAATCGAACGCTACGACGCCCACACGCCCCGCGCCATTCCGCTCGCGGCGATCACCATCACCATTACGAGCCCCGCTTCGAGGTCGCTTAGCCAGGCGAAACGCCGTGCACGCGTGAGATCGATCGGTCCGCCCTGCGCGAGTGCGGCGCGCCAGCGAATCAGCGCGAGCATCGGCGACACTTCGATCAGCAGAATGACGACGAGCGCCGTCATCTTCAGATGAAAAAGCGGCTCGTGCAGATAGTACGCGCCGCCCTTCTCCAATCCGCCAAACGCGCGCGTCACGCCCGTGACGATCAGCACGATCGCGGTCATGCCCCACACCGAATCCGAGCGGAACACGTCACGCAGGCGCAGCTCGTTCGCCTGAATGGACTCGGCCGGATCGAGACGCCGCAACGCGCGGGCGCGCGCGAGCACCGAGCCGAGCGCGAAACCGAAAGCGAGAAGATGAAGCGCGGCCAGCAACCAACGTATCAGCATCCTTTCCTCCCTGAAGAGACAGGAACGACGTGTACGACTGAGAACGACTCAATCCGGATCAGACCTGACGCAACGTGGCATCGAGCGCCCGCGCCGCGTTGCGATCGCCTTCGCTTGCGAGCGGCGCGCGAAACACGGTGGTGCGATTGTGTCCGGCGGCGGCCGGCGAATCCCACAACAACTCGACTTTCGGCCGGCGCGCGAACAGGCCGCGCCGCACTTCGCCGCTCGCGCGGATCGATGGACCGGCGGGCTCGGTGGCCGGTGCGAGCATCGTCGTGGATGGCGACACATCCGGCGCCGGCGCGGGCCACTTCACCGACAATTCACGCGCGTCGTACTGGCCGAGCTTACGGCTTTCCGCCCAGACGACGGCCGTACGCGTGACGGGATCGAGCGAAATCGCATAACGCCCGATCGCGAAACGCCGCGCGGCGACATTCGTGCGCCAGAGCGCGCGCGGACGGCAGATCCACATGACGATTGCATAGAGCGCCGGGCCGACGACGAGCCAGCCGTTGGTCTCGGCGAGCGCCTGCGTGAAGCGCCGCCATCCCGAACTCCAGACGAACGCGCCGACGGAAAACATCGCGAAACCGAACGCGATGAGCGCGATGAAGCGCAACGCCTGCCGCAGCCATTGCGGCAGCGGATGCAGCGGACGCTCCGTGCGCGCCTTTGCGCCCGGCAGCACGATCAGGAGAAAAATGAGGACAAGATTCACGCACGCCCACGGCGACGAAGTCATCGCGCGCAGCGAGGACAGATAGCCCATCTGCGACATCGAGAACACCCAGCGCGCCGCGAGCACCAGCCCGATCGCGCGCAATGCGAACACCGTGCCGGCGCCTGGCGCCGGGCTCGCGCTGATTTGCTTGGGTCTCGCCAAAGGAAACACTCCTGTCCACGTACGGTTCATGCCGCTCCGCGCATCGCGAAGCCCGGTCATTATAGGGAGATTACGGATGTCGTCAGAGGTTTCACGACCGTAGCGCGGTCTGCCGCGCGAAACGCAGACCCAAGTGTGCTATTACGACAACGCCCCGCGTGCCTTGAGGCACGCGGGGCGTTGTTTTGCAGCCGATGCCGCGCGAGGCGGCAAGACTTGCTTAGCTCGCGTTGACTTCGCGCAGAACCGTGCGGCGCTTCTGGCGCAGCAGCTCTTCATACACGTTGACGTAATTCGCGGCCATGACCTTCGACGAGAAACGCTGCTCGAACGCGGCACGGACCTTCTCGCGCGACAGTTGATCCAGGCGCTTCACGGCGGCGATCGCCGAGAGTTCGTCTTCGACGACGAAACCCGACACGCCGTTTTCGATCACTTCCGGCACCGAGCCGCGGTTGAACGCGATCACCGGCGTGCCGCAGGCCATCGCCTCGATCATCACCAGGCCGAAGGGCTCCGGCCAGTCGATCGGGAACAGCAGCGCGTGGGCGTTGCCGAGGAATTCGGTCTTCTCGGCTTCGCTGATTTCACCGATGTACTCGACGTGCGGCAGCGCGAAGAGCGGCTTGATCTCTTCTTCGTAGTACGCGCGGTCGGCCTTGTCGAGTTTCGCTGCAATCTTGATCTTCATGCCCGCGGCCTGCGCGATGCGGATAGCGCGATCAACACGCTTTTCCGGCGAAATGCGGCCGAGGAACGCGAGATAGCCCGGCTCCACGTTCGGAATCGGCTTCAGCAGGTTTTCCGGCAGACCGTGATAAACCGTCGACAGCCAGTGCGCCTGCGGCAGCGGCTGGCGCTGGTTGTCCGAAATCGAGATGACCGGCACGTCGTTGAACGTGTTGAAGATCGGCTGGAGTTCGGGCAGGTCGAGACGGCCGTGCATCGTCGTCAGGAACGGCACCGGCTGGCGCGCGAACAGCGAGAACGGGTAATAGTCGATGTGGAAATGCAGCACGTCGAATTCGTCGGCGCGGCGGCGGACTTCCTCGAGCAGCAGCATGTGCGGCGCCATCGTGTCGCGGATGGTCGGGTCGAGGCGCAGCGCCTGCGGCCAGAACGCTTCGAGCTTGGCGGACGTCTGCGAATCACCGCTCGCGAAGAGCGTGACATCGTGTCCGGCATCCACGAGTGCCTCGGTCAGATAAGACACCACGCGTTCCGTGCCGCCGTACAGCTTCGGCGGAACAGCCTCGTGGAGGGGCGCGATTTGAGCGATTCGCATGTCGTGAAACTCCTAATGAAAGATCAGGCAAGTACTACTGTCATGTTGACGTTGGGGAGCGAATCGCTCGGCTCGGGCGAAGCTTTCCGCGGCGCGGCGGCCGCGGCGCAATGGCTGATGCTCGAGTGAAAAAGCGGGGTCGCTGATCACCGGTTTGTCGCGCAGGCGTTCGAGCGAAGCAAAAAAAGTTCCATATCTCGAAAAGTTCTGCGCGCCAGCAATTAACGCGCGGATGCTTCGGCGGTTGACGAGAACTTGCAAAAACCTGTCGATGGCCTAAGGGCAAACCCGGAGCGGATTATGGAGCTTTTTACAGAGTCGCGGCGGCAGTCATTTCAACTTATTTACCTTGTTACACGCGGGATACACTTTGCAAACCCCTGTTTATTAAGGTTGTTCTACATTTGAGCACGGGCTTCGACGACGCGCGGAGTGCGGCACGCGCTTCGAACCATCGAACCCGCCGCTCCGGACAGTTTCCCGCGCCGGGTCCGGCGTCTGGCGCGACACGTGCTCCTCTGTCGCTGGCGCATACGTGGCGCATACGGCGCGCGCCGTGCCCGGTGAGCGTGTCGTCGCAAAAAGTCGTGCAATGTGCTTACAATGCGCGCCGATGCCGACAGCCGTGCATGCAGTGGCGTGAACACGTGGGCCACGGCCCGCATTTTTGCCCCGGGCGATGTTCGGACGGCCACACGCACCGAGCGTCATAAGCCCGAAGACGCGTTGTCCCTCCGTGTTACTGGCTACAATCCAGTGATGGAGACGGCGCAGCGTCGCCTCGCTTGACGTCAGTCGCGCCGGATCGGGCGACGCATCGCATGGCGGTTGCCGCAGTTCGCACCGCGCATGGCACTGCCCGAAGGCGCAACATACGCTCAACCGCTCTACGACCAAAAAAGACCATTGGACCAACTCACCGTTTCCCAGCGTAACGCGCACAACGCGAAGCTCTCGAGCTACGCGCACCGGCCGCTCGCATTCCTGATGCGCTACATCCGCCGGCATCCTGTCGCGCACGCCATCGTGCTGTTCAGCGTGTTCGCCGCGGTCGGCTGCGCCCTCGCCTCGCAGTACGCGATCAAACATCTGATCGATGTCCTCGGACAGGGCCGCGGGCATCCCGGGCCGCTGTGGGGCGCGTTCATGATCCTCGTCGGGCTGATTGCCGCCGACAACCTGCTGTGGCGGGTCGGCGGCTGGGTCGGCGCGCACGTGTTCGTGATCGTCACCGGCGACTTGCGCAAGGATCTCTTCTCGTACCTGTCCGGCCACTCGCCCACTTACTTCTCCGAGAAGCAGCCCGGCATGCTCGCGAGCCGGATCACCGCGACCTCGAACGCGATCTACACCTCCGAAAACGTGATGGCGTGGAACGTCCTGCCGCCGTGTATCGCGGTGCTGGGCGCGATCGTGATGATCGTCTCCGTCAATCCGCTGATGGCCGCCGGTCTGATGTCCGCGTCGGTGATTCTCGCGCTGATCCTGTATCGGCTGGCCAAGCGCGGCTCGGCGCGGCACCACAGTTTCGCGTCGAAGGCGGCGTCGGTGGACGGCGAGCTCGTCGACGTGATCGGCAACATGGCGCTCGTGCGGGCGTTCGGCATGACCTTCCGCGAGCAGAAGCGCTTCGGCTCGACCGTGAAGGCCGAAATGGTCGCGCGCCAGCAAAGTCTGCTGTACCTCGAAAAGCTGCGCCTTTTCCACGCGGTCGTCACGGCGATTCTCTCCGCCGGCCTGCTCGGCTGGGCGCTGTGGCTGTGGTCGCAAGGCCGCGCGACATCGGGCGATATCGTGCTCGTCAGCTCGCTCGGCTTCACGATCCTGCACGGCACGCGCGATCTGGCCGTGGCGCTCGTCGATGTGACGCAGCACGTCGCGCGTCTCGCCGAAGCCGTGCAGACGCTGCTGGAACCGCACGGCATGCCGGACCGGTCGGATGCCACCGAGCTCGTGCCGCAAGGCGGCCGCGTCGATTTCGACAGCGTCACGTTTGCCTATCCGCGCCGCCGTCCGATTCTCGACAACTTCCATCTGCATATCGAGCCGGGCCAGCGCGTCGGGCTGATCGGCAAGTCGGGCGCGGGCAAGTCGACCGTGCTCGCGCTGCTGCAACGCTTCTACGAGCCGCAGAAGGGCAGCATCAAGATCGACGGCCAGGATATCGGCGCGATCACGCAGGACAGCCTGCGCCATGCCATCGCGCTCGTGCCGCAGGATATTTCGCTGTTCCATCGCACCGTGTTCGAGAACATCGCTTACGGACGTCCGGATGCGAGCCGCGAGGAAGTGCTCGCCGCCGCGCGCGAGGCGCGCTGCACGGACTTCATCGAGGCGATGCCGGAAGGTTTCGACACGATCGTCGGCGACCGCGGCGTGAAGCTGTCGGGCGGCCAGCGGCAGCGCATCGCGATCGCGCGCGCGATCCTCAAGAATGCGCCGATCCTGCTGCTCGACGAAGCCACGTCGGCGCTCGACAGCGCATCGGAAGAAGCGATTCAGCAGGCGCTCGACCGGCTGATGGTCGGCCGCACCGTGATCGCGATCGCGCACCGTCTGTCGACGCTGCAGAACTTCGACCGCATCATCGTGATGAGCGCGGGCAAGGTCATCGACGACGGCTCGCCGCAGGAATTGCGCGAGCGCCCCGGGCTGTATCGCGAATTGCTCGCGAAGCAGCACGGCAAGGTGCCGTCGATCGTCGCGACGCCGCACAAGCAGCCGGCTTAAGGCACCGCGAAAATCGAAAGGCCGCGTTTCCCGAAAGGAACGCGGCCTTTTTTACGTCTTCAGATCGCGCAGGAAGTTGTCGCGCCATACCGAGACGTTGTTGTCGCGCAATTGCGCCATCATCTCTTCGTAGCGCGCTTTTCGCTCGTTCAACGGCATCTTGAGCGCCGTGGCGAGCGCTTCGGCCATGCCGTCGATATCGAGCGGATTGACGATGAGCGCCGCCGTCAGCTCGCGCGCCGCGCCCGCGAACTGCGACAGCACGAGCACGCCGGGATCGTCCGGATCCTGCGCCGAGACATATTCCTTCGCGACCAGATTCATGCCGTCGCGCAACGGCGTGACGAGGCCCACGTGCGCCTCGCGGAACAGCGCCGCGAGCACCGGCCGCTCGTACTGACGATGGATATAGCGGATCGGCGTCCAGTCGAGTTCGGCGTATCGGCCGTTGATGCGGCCCGATTCCGCTTCGAGTTGCAGGCGAATGTCGCGATAGGCATCGACGTCGGAGCGCGTCGGCGGCGCGATCTGGAGAAACGACACATTGTTGCGCTGCTGCGGGTCGTGCTCGACCAGCCGCTCGAACGCGCGAAAACGCTCGACGAGCCCCTTCGAATAGTCCAGGCGATCGACGCTCATCACGAGCTTGCGATGATGCAGCGTCGACTTGACGATTTCGACATCGCGCCCGCTTTCGCCGTCCTTCGCGAGTGCGGCGATTTCATCGGGATACACGCCGATCGGATACGCCGCCGCGCGCAGCGTCTGCCCGAACGCGCTGATCGCGACCGGCTTCGCTCCGTCGCGCCGCAACGTGCCGCCCGCTTCCGTTTCGATGTAATCGCAGAACGCGCGCAGATCCGGCTCCGTCTGAAATCCGAGCAGATCGAACGCGCAGAGCGCCTCGACCAGTTCGCGATGACGCGGCACGCTCAACAGGATCTGCGAGGCCGGAAACGGAATGTGCAGAAAGAAGCCGATGCGATTCTTCACGCCCAGCGCGCGCAACGCCTGCGCGAACGGAATCAGGTGATAGTCGTGCACCCAGATTACGTCGTCGGGCTTGAGCAGCGGCGCGAGCTGCGCCGCGAGCCAGCGATTCACGCGGCAATAGCCGTCGTATTCGTGGCGGTCGAACTCGATCAGATCCGGGCGATAGTGAAACGCGGGCCAGAGCGTCGCGTTCGAGAAGCCGCGATAGTACTGATCGTAATCGCGCCGCACGAGGCCGATGGTCGCGAAGGTCACCGGTCCGTGTTCTTCGAGCTTGATGTCGTCGGGGGCAGCCGTGAGCACGTCGCCGCTCCAGCCGAACCACATGCCGCCGGTTTCCTTGAGCGCATCGTAGACGCCGACGGCGAGCCCGCCCGCCGCCGGACCACCTTCGGAAATCGGCGCGACGCGGTTCGAAACGATGATCAGCCGGCTCACGCGTGCTTCCCCGCCGTGCCCGCGATCACCTGCAGCCAGTCGAGCAGCAATTCGACCGATTCGATGCGCGAGCGCGCGACCGTATCGCCCGGGCCGATCTTGATCGAGAGACCATCGAACTCGTTCACGACCGCGAAGCCCTTTTCGTCGGTGAGGTCGTCGCCGATGAACACCGGCTTGCGGCCCGTGAACGGCGGCTCGCCCATATACGCGCGCACCGCGCGGCCCTTGTCGACATCCTTCGGCTTGATTTCGTAGACCATCTTGCCAGGCTGCAGCACGTACGCATCGGCGTAATCGGCGACGAGCCTTTCCGTCGCCGAACGCGCCGCCGGTTCGCGATCGGGCGCATTGCGGTAGTGCAGCGCGAGCGCCGCGCCCTTGATTTCGAGCAGCATGCCCGGATTCGAGTTGACGACCTTTTCGAGCGCGTGCTCCATGCGCAGCAGCCGCTCGTCGTTGAAGCCGATGCGCTGCACGTCGCCGTTCGAATCGCGCCGTTCCGCGCCGTGCATGCCCGCGACGGGCAGATCGGCCATCTGCAGGAACGAGTCGATATTGTCGATGCCGCGCCCCGACACGACCGCAACCGCGCCATTGGTCGCGCGTCGCAGCGCGGCGAGGATATCCGGCACCGAGCGCGGCACGAAGATGCCGTCGGGCGTCGAGGCGAGTTCGACGAGCGTGCCGTCGAAATCGAAGAAAAAGGCGGTCTCGGCAAGAGACAGGGAATCGGGAAGAATTTGCATCGATCTGTGGCCTGTTGTTTGCCTGTGATGTGGCGCGCGCCTTTTCGGACGACGCAATGCGTGCGCATCTTACCGCGCGAAAGCTTTCGTTTAGGAAAGCTCTTAGCTTACAGCCTTGTCCGCGGGCCCTTTCAGCGCGCTTGAGTCATGCGGCAAATCGTCTCAAAAATAGTCCGATAGCGACATGATGCGCTGGCCCGACCGCGAAAGGCGTGTATTTTGCGACGATGTTCTCATCGAATCATCCTGCAACGCTCTTCCCGATGCACGCTTCGTTCCTCGATTTCCCCGCGCGGCGTCTCCTCGCCGCGCTCTCGCTGTGCGCCCTCGCCGCCTGCTCGAAGCCCGCCGAGCCGTGGCATCTGACCGACGTATCGGGCCATTTGCCGGACCTGGACTTCTCGCTCGTCGACGATGGCGGCGCGCCCGTCGACGGACAGTCGTTCGAGGGCAAGACGACGCTCGTCTACTTCGGCTACACGCATTGCCCCGACGTCTGCCCCGAAACGATGGCGCGCCTCATGCAAGTGCTGCAGCGGGTCGGGCCGGACGCGGACAAGACGCGCATCGTGTTCATATCGGTCGATCCGGCGCGCGACACGCCCGCGCTGCTGCGGTCCTACGTGCGCGCCTTCGACGACAAACACGCCGTCGGGCTGACCGGCACGGACCGCGCGATCGAGCGCGTCGCGCAGCGGTATCGCGTGGCGTATCAGATGGAAAAGCGCGATCCGGGCGGCGCGTATGAGGTCACGCACAGTTCCGCCGTCTATATCTTCGATGCCGCCGGTCACGCGCGCCTGCTCGCGACCGATCACGATTCCATCGACGCCATCGCGACCGATCTGAAGCGCGTGATCCACGCGAAGGACGCCTGACGATGAGCACGCTCCTCTATTGGCTCGATCCGTGGGAACCGTCGCCGACGGTCGTGATCGCGGTGCTCGTCGCCGGCATTCTGTTCGCGCGCGGCGCGCGGCATGCGCGCGTGTCGATCTCGCGGCGCATTGCGTTCTGGTTCGGGCTCGTCGCGCTGTACATCGCGCTGCACACGCGGCTCGATTACTTTTTCGAGCACGAATTCTTCATGCATCGCCTGCAGCATCTCGTGCTGCATCATCTCGGGCCGTTTCTGATCGCGTTGTCGTATCCGGGCCCGGCGTTGCGCGCGGGCATTCCGTTCGAATGGCGGCGGCGCTGGCTGCGGCCGGCCGCGCAGACGCGGATCGCGCGCGTGTTCTTCGATATCGTGTTCAATCCCGTGATCGCGGTGACGCTGTTCGTCGGGCTGATCTACTTCTGGCTGCTCTCGCCGATCCACTTCAAGGCGATGCTCGATTACCGGCTCTATCGCGTGATGAACTGGAGCATGGTCATCGACGGTCTGCTGTTCTGGTGGCTCATTCTCGATCCGCGCCCCGCTCCGCCCGCGCGGCTCGCGCCCGGCAGACGGATTCTCGTCGTGATCGCCGCGATTCCGCCGCAGATCATCCTCGGCGCGTACATTTTCTTCACGCCGCACGAGCTGTATCCGATCTATTCGATCTGCGGCCGCGCGTTCACGTGGATCACGCCGATGCGCGATCAGCAGGTCGGCGGCCTGCTGCTATGGATTCCCGGCTCGATGATGAGCGTGATCGGCGCGCTGATCGCGCTGCGCCACTGGCTGCGGCTCTCAGCGCGCTCGCGGCTGCAGAAGGAACGTGAACGACGCGGCGCGGGCGCGCCGGTCACCGGCCCGAAGGCCAGGACGTCATGATTCGAAGCCGGGACGACGCATCCAGACGTGCGGAATGCCGTCCTCGTCATGCACACCCGACGACGGCACGAAGCCGAACGCGCCGTAGAAGCGCTGCAGATGCGCCTGCGCGTGCAGGCTGACCGGCTGATCGGGCCATTGCTTCAGGATGTACTCGAGCGCGCGTTCGAGCATCGCGTTGCCGAGCTTGAGGCCGCGAAAATTCGCGGTCGTCAGCACGCGGCCGATGCGCACGTCCTTCTCGCTCTCGTCCGGATGGCCCGGCAACAGCACGCGCAGATAGCCCGCCAGCGCGGGACGCTTCTCGCCTTCGCCGTACGCGAGAAGATGCCACGCATCGATATCGAGCCCGTCGATATCGCCATACACGCAGTTCTGCTCGACGACGAACACGGCGCTGCGGGCCGCGAGCATGTCATAGACTTCGGTGGTCGTCAGGTCGTCGAAACGCTTCCAGCGCCATTCGAGTTGGGAGAGTGGATCGGTCATTGGAGTCTGTGTGGCAGAAGTATGGCAATTATGCCGTGCTGCGACTTGACGCGACGGGACGCTGAAACCGGTGAGCACCGTCGTCCGGAAAAGAAAAAAGCCCTGACGGATCAGGGCTTTTCAAGTGGAGGCGCGGACCGGAGTCGAACCGGTCTAAACGGCTTTGCAGGCCGCTGCATAACCGCTTTGCTACCGCGCCACAAGCGGTTTTGGTGTACACCGGCCATTTACCGGCTGAATCACCAAACAAAAAGGGAAGCTTTGCTTCCCCTTTGACTGGAGCGGGAGACGAGTCTCGAACTCGCGACCTCAACCTTGGCAAGGTTGCGCTCTACCAACTGAGCTACTCCCGCATTATCCTGCTGCACTACAACTACCGGTTTCCGATGCTTCGTTGCGCTTGCCAATTCAGCGCCGAAAACACCAGAACCTTCAAAATCTGGAGCGGGAGACGAGTCTCGAACTCGCGACCTCAACCTTGGCAAGGTTGCGCTCTACCAACTGAGCTACTCCCGCATTATCCTGCTGCACTACAACTACCGGTTTCCGATGCTTCGTTGCGCTTGCCAATTCAGCGCCGAAAACACCAGAACCTTCAAAATCTGGAGCGGGAGACGAGTCTCGAACTCGCGACCTCAACCTTGGCAAGGTTGCGCTCTACCAACTGAGCTACTCCCGCGTTTTACTGCTTTCTTTTGCTCTTGCTTCGCTTGTTGCGTCGCGTCGTGCATCAGAGAAACGAGATTATGTAGAAGCTAAAGAAGGCTGTCAACTGTTTTGTGCGAGGAATTTTTCGCTTCGACGCAACTTTTCGTGACAAGCTGCTTTGCGAGCCTCAGAGCATGCCGCCGCGCTCGCGGATCTGCGGCCATGCGAGCTTCATGTAGTAGAGCATCGACCAGACGGTGAGCACGGCGGCGACATAGATGAGCCACAGGCCCCACACGCGCGTGTCGACGACCCATTGCGTGCCGGCGATCTTCAGCGGCCCGTAGAACAGCAGCATCGGGATCGCGACCATCTGGCACACGGTCTTGAACTTGCCGAGCTGATTCACCGCGACGCTCTTCGATGCGCCGATCTGCGCCATCCATTCGCGCAGCGCAGAAATCGTGATCTCGCGTCCGACGATCACGAGCGCGATCACCGCATTGAGCCGCGACAACTGCACGAGCACGAGCAGCGCGGCGGTGACCATGAGCTTGTCGGCGACCGGATCGAGGAACGCGCCGAACGACGACGTCTGATCGAGCTTGCGCGCGAGGAAACCGTCGAACCAGTCGGTGAGTGCGGCGAGCACGAAGATGACCATGCCGAGCAGATTGCGATGCTCCGGGCTCATCATCATGTCCGGCAAATAGAACACGCCCACGACGAGCGGAATCAGCACGATTCGCAGCCACGTCAGGAGGATCGGTAGATTGAACGGCATGGGCGAAAGCGGTTGAGGGACATGTAAGGAAGCCGCCATTGTGCCGCGTCGATCCGGCGGTCACAAGGCGGCTCGACGGCGCCGCAGGCCTTGCGGCCAGCGCTGCGGCTCAATGCAACTGCCGATAAATCTGCTGCGCGAGCGCGAGCGAAATACCTTCGACGCTCGCCAGGTCCTCCACGCTCGCCGCCTGCACGCCGCGCAATCCGCCGAAGCGCGACAAGAGCCGCTGACGGCGTTTCGCGCCGACGCCTTCCAGCTCTTCCAGCCGCGACGTCTGCCGCGCCTTCGCCCGCTTCGCGCGCATTCCGGTGATCGCGAAACGGTGCGCCTCGTCGCGGATCTGCGCGACCAGCATCAGCGCCGCGCTTTCCTTGCCGAGTTCGAGCGCCGCGCGGCCGTCGGCGAATACCAGCGTTTCGAGGCCCACCTTGCGCCCTTCCCCCTTCGCGACACCCACCAGCATGCCGTGATCCAGTCCGAGCTCGGAGAAAACCTGACGCGCGATCTCGACCTGTCCCTTGCCGCCGTCGATCAGCACGATGTTCGGCAGCGTGCCGCCCGCGGCGACCGGCTCGGCGGCATCGGGCGTGACGTTGGGGTCGGCGGCGGCGTCGGGCTGCAGGGTCGTGGCCTCGTCGTTGGCGTTGGCGGCCGCCTGCGCGACCATCTTTTCGTAGCGACGCGTGAGCACCTGGCGCATCGCGGCGTAATCGTCGCCGGGCGTGATGCCGGTGATGTTGTAGCGACGATATTCGCCCGACTGCATCTTGTGATGGTGATACACCACGCACGACGCCTGCGTCGCCTCGCCCATCGTGTGGCTGATGTCGAAGCACTCGATGCGCAGTTGCGCGAGGTCGTCCATCTCCATCGAAAGCGTATCCGCGAGCGAGCGCGTGCGCGCCTGTTGCGAGCCTTGCTCCGACAACAGACGTGCGAGCGCGAGTTTGGCGTTGTTTTCGGCCATCGAGAGCCACGCGCGCTTTTGCCCCTGCGGCTGACGCAGCAGCGTGACCTTGTGGCCCGCCTGCTCGATCAGCAGATCGACGAGCTCGCGGCTCGACGGCGCATGACTCACGACGAGCACGGGCGGCACGCGATTGCCGATGTAATGCTGCGCCATGAAGGCTTCCAGCACTTCGGATTCGAGCGCGCCTTCGCGGGATTCGGCGGGATCGGCGCCGGTTTCCGTGGGCGCTTCGATATCGGCGGCATCATCGTCATCGGGCAGCTCGTCTTCATCGCCGAGCGCCATCGCGCTTTCGACATGCGCCGGGAAATACGCCTTGTCACCGAGATGCCGGCCGCCGCGCACCATCGCGAGATTCACGCACACCTTGCCGCCGAGCGCGACGACCGCGAGGATGTCGACGTCGCTCTCGCCGCCCACTTCGATCGCCTGCTGATGCAGCACGGTCGCAAGCGAGCTCATCTGATTGCGCACTGCCGCGGCCTGCTCGAATTTCAGATCCGCGGCAAACGCGTGCATCTTCTGCTCCAGCTCCTTCATCACTTCACCCTGACGTCCGAGCAGAAAGCGCGATGCGTTCGACACGTCGCGCGCGTAATCCTCCTCGTCGATCAGACCCGTGCACGGCGCGGTGCAGCGCCCGATCTGATGCAGCAAACACGGCCGCGTGCGGTTGCTGAACACCGAGTCCTCGCAGGTGCGCAACTGGAACACGCGCTGCAGGATCTGGATGCTCTCGCGCACCGCCCACGCGCTCGGAAACGGGCCGAAGTACTGGTTCTTCTTGTCGACGGCGCCGCGGTAATACGCCATGCGCGGAAACTTGTGGCCGGTGAGCTTGAGGAACGGATACGACTTGTCGTCGCGAAAAAGGATGTTGTAGCGCGGCGCGAGCGCCTTGATCAAATTGTTTTCGAGCAGCAGCGCCTCAGCTTCCGAGCGCGTGACGGTCGTCTCGATCTTGCGGATGCGCGTGACCATCATCGCGATGCGCGGCGAATGCAGCGTCTTCGTGAAATAGCTCGATACGCGTTTCTTCAGATTGCGCGCCTTGCCGACGTAGAGCACGTTGCCGTCGCCGTCGTAATAGCGGTACACGCCAGGCAGATGCGGCAATTGCGCAAGCGTCGTCTTCGGGTCGAAATCCGGTTGGGGAGCGTCGGTGTCAGTCATGCAGCAAGGGGACGGAGAAGCATCGGCACGGCTGCGAGCCGCGCCAGGCGCGTTATCTTAGAATCGCCAGTTTAGAACATTACGCCGCGCGCCTTCGTCCCCATGACTACGCTTTCCGCCGATCCGGAACTCGCCTGCGACATCTTCTGCGCGGTGGTCGACAATTTCGGCGACATCGGCGTGTGCTGGCGGCTCGCGCGGCAGTTGCACACGGAGCACGGCTGGCGCGTGCGCCTTTTCGTCGACGATCTGAAAGTCTTCCACGCGCTCTGCCCCGAAGTCGACGCCACGCTGCCGCGTCAGGACGCGATGGGCATCACGATCGAACACTGGCACGAGCCTGCGCACGCGGGCGACACGCTCGCGATCGCCGATGTCGTGATCGAAGCGTTCGCGTGCGAGCTGCCGCACGCGTACATCGCAGCGATGGCGCGCCGCGAGCCGAAACCCGTCTGGATCAATCTCGAATATCTGAGCGGCGAAGACTGGGTCGCGGATTTCCACATGCGGCCGTCGCCGCACCCGCGTTATCCGCTCGACAAGAGCTTCTTCTTTCCCGGACTCGGCAAGGGCACGGGCGGCGTGCTGAAGGAGCGCGATCTCGATGCGCGCCGCGAACGCTTCGATGCAAACGCGTGGTGGCGCGAGCGCGTGGGCATCGAGCGGCCGGGCGCCGAGAGCACGGTCGTCTCGCTCTTCGCCTACGAGAATCCGGCCGTCGACGCGCTGCTCGCGCAATGGCGCGACGGCGACGCGCCCGTGGTCCTGCTCGTGCCCGAGGGCCGCATCTCGGGCGCGCTCGCCCGTTTCTTCGGCGTGTCGAAGTTCGCGGCCGGCATGTCGGCGCACGCGGGCGCGCTGCGGGCGCACGCGCTCGGCTTCGTCGAACAGCCGCGCTTCGACGAGCTGCTCTGGGCCGCCGACATCAACTTCGTGCGCGGCGAGGATTCCTTCGTGCGCGCGCAATGGGCGATGAAACCCTTCGTCTGGCACATCTACCCGCAAGCCGACGACGCCCATCTGCCCAAGCTCGACGCCGCGCTCGCGCATTACACGCGCACGCTCGGTCCGTCCGCGCGCGAGGCCGTCGCGCGCTTCTGGCATGCGTGGAACGGCGCGGGCGAGCCGGACTGGGCGGCGCTGCAGTCGCATCGGCTGGAACTGGAGCGCCGCGCGGTGAAGTGGGCGAAGGAACTGGCGGGCATCGGTGATCTGGCCGGCAATCTCGTCGCGCACGTCGCTTCACGGATGGTCAGATGAATGATGCACCGCCACGTTTCGCGCGCGCCAATCGACTGGCCAAATAAGCAAAAACTCAGTTAAAATAAGCGGTTATCCGAGGAAGCAGGCCGCAATTTCAAATTTGCGCCGCGCAGGTCAGTCGCTCGAGTCAGACAAGACAGATCCCTCGTTAGCCCGAACTCTCGCACGGTGGCGTACCAAAGACCGAGGGCGCCGCCGTCCGATCGATTCATTCCAGGCATTCAAGCCAAATCCATTCGTACAGGACCCAGTTTTATGAAGACCGCACAAGAACTCCGCGTCGGCAACGTCGTCATGATCGGCAACGATGCCATGGTCGTGCAGCGCGCCGAGTACAACAAGTCGGGCCGTAACGCCGCTGTCGTGAAGATGAAGTTCAAGAACCTGCTGACCGCAGCCGGCATGGAAACCGTCTACAAGGCGGACGACAAGTTCGACGTCGTCGTGCTCGACCGCAAGGAAGTGACGTACTCGTACTTCGCGGACCCGATGTACGTCTTCATGGACGCCGACTACAACCAGTTCGAAGTCGAAGCCGAAATGATGGGCGACGCGCTCAACTACCTCGAAGACGGCATGGCGTGCGAAGTCGTGTTCTACAACGAGAAGGCCATCTCGGTCGAACTGCCGACCACGCTGGTTCGCGAGATCGTCTACACGGAACCGGCCGTCAAGGGCGACACGTCGTCGGGCAAGGTGCTCAAGACCGCCAAGCTGAACACGGGCTTCGAACTGCAAGTGCCGCTCTTCTGCAATATCGGCGACAAGATCGAAATCGACACCCGCACGAACGAATATCGCAGCCGCGCGTAAGCCTTACGCCCCTGCGGAGTCAGCCAGACGGCGAGTGCAACGCGCCGCCCGTTCGATTCAAAAAAAGCGCCCATCGCGGGCGCTTTTTCTTTTGCATGAATTTTTTGACAAATTCAGGCAAACTTTACCGGTCGCGCCCCGAATAGTCCTGAGCCCGATCGACCTGGTAATCCGCGCTTGGCCGGCGCAAAACGGTTTTATCGGAAAAATTAACTGCTTGGCACGATATCTGCTCGGTCCACCAGATCACGAATTCAGAGCCGACATGCAACGCACGACTTTCATCCAGAAGCGGTTTCTGATCGTCGCGGCGCTCGCGTTCTCCACCTTCGCTTTCATCGCCGGATGCAAAACCAGCCCGGCGTCATCGGCGAATACGAACGCGAATGCGGCCGGCGAAGTCGCCACCGACGACGCCGCGCTCGCCGCCCGCGTGAAAGCTGCGCTCGCCGCCGATCCGGGACTCAAGCCGTTGCCGGTGAGCGTCGCGACCTATCGCGGCGTCGTGCAGTTGTCGGGCTATGTGGATTCGGAGATGCAGATTCAAAAAGCGCTCGCCGTGGCGCGCGGCGTGCCGGGCGTGCAGTCCATCAGCAACGAGCTGCACCTCAGATCGCAATGACGCGCTTGCAGCACCCGATGACGAACGAGTAACGCAGGACAAAAACCGCAGCGGGGTACGCGCCGAACGCCGGAAAGCGGCGCGGTATTTCGCCCACGACACGCCGGGTCCCACGCGGAGACGGCGCATTACAGTCCACTTTGATACGTTGGTCCGCCATGCCACACGCACTGATTGTCGAAGACGATCCCAATAGCCTCTCCGGCCTCTCCGCGATCCTCACGGCAGACGGCTTTTCAGTCGATACCGCGACGACGCTCGCCGAAGCGCGCTCCGCCCTGACCCGCTTCATTCCGGATGTCGTGCTGATCGACTTGAATCTGCCGGACGGCAGCGGTCTCGACCTGCTGCCGAGCCTGCCGTCGCAGCCGCCCGATGGCGCATTGCCCGTCATCGTGATGACCGGCAATGCGACAGTCGAGAGTGCGATCGAAGGCTTGCGACACGGCATCTGGGACTATCTGCTGAAGCCGGTGAACATTCCGCGTCTGCGCAGCCTGCTCGCGCGCATTCCGCGGCCGTACGAGCTGACCGAGGAAGTCCAGTCCCTGCGTTCGACGCTGCGCGACCTCGGCCACTTCGGCGACATGATCGGGCGCAGCGCCGCGATGCAGCACGTCTACGACCTGATCGAGCACACCGCGCCGACCGAAGCCGCCGTGCTGATCTGCGGCGATCCGGGCACGGGCAAGAAGATCGCGGCGCGCACGATTCATCAATTGAGCCGCCGCCGCAAAGGCCCGTTCGTCACGTTCGATTGTGCCGCGAGCCGCAACGCGCCCGACGGCACGCAACGTTCGATGGAAAGCATTCTCTTCGGCCATGAGCGCAACGCGTTCGCGGGCGCGGAGAATCGCGAGCCGGGTCTGCTCGAACAGGCGGGCGGCGGCACGCTGTTCCTCGATCAGATCGATTCGCTTCCCCTTGCGCAGCAGGAAGCGCTGTTGCGCGCGCTCGATTCGCAGACCTTCATGCGCGTGGGCGGCAGCAACCGCATCATGACCGACTTCCGCCTGATCGCCGCCTCCCGCACGCCGATGCGTGAAGCCGTCGCGAGCGGCGCGATGCGCGAGGATCTGTTCCAGCGGCTGTCGGCGTCGTCGATCATGCTGCCGCCGCTCGCCGATCGCGACGACGACATCGCGCTGATCGCGGAAACGCTCGTCGATGAACTGAATCGCGAGAATCACATCGCCGGGATCACGAGCGGCTCGCCGAAGCGCATCAGTCCCGCGTTCATCCGCGAGTGCATCGCGAGCGAATGGCCGGGCAATGTGCGCGAAATGCGCGAGCGCGTGCGGCGCGCGTATCACGCGTCAGGCGAGACGATCGAGACCTTGCGCGTCGATGAACCGGGCGGACTCGGCGGACGCGGCCTCAACGGCAGCAGCGTTCAGGTGACGGTCGGCACCGCGCTCGCGGATGTGGAGGACATGCTGATTCGCGCGACGCTCGAAGCGGTCGGCGGCACGCGTCATCGTGCGGCGACGCTGCTCGGCATCAGCCCGAAGACGCTCTACAACAAGCTGCAGCGCATGAAACTGGAATCGTCGTGATTCCAGCGGCCTCAAGGAAAAGCGCCACGGAATCCGTGGCGTTTTTCGTTTACCCAAGCATCTCTTTGACGAGCGCACGCGCCGCCTGATACTCGGCCTGCGCCTGCAGCTTGCTCCAGCGCAACGCCTTGCCGCGCGGACGCATCTGCTTCAGGCGCTGCTCCGACGCCTTCGGCGGCGTATAGCGCAACTGCTCCAGCACCTTGCCCGCCTCTTCCGGCTGATTGCAGATCAGCACCATGTCGCAGCCGGCCGTGAGCGCAGCCGTCGCGGCTTCGGTGAGCGTGCCGCCCGCACGCGCGGCTTCCATCGACAGATCGTCGCTGAAGATCGCGCCGTTGAAGCCGAGCTTGCCGCGCAGGATGTCCTGCAGCCAGATGCGCGAGAAGCCGGCGGGTTTGTCGTCGACCTTCGTGTAGATCACATGCGCCGGAATCACCGACGCCAGCGACATGCCGAGCCAGTCGTACGGACGCACATCGGCGGCGAGGATGTCGTCGAGCGTGCGGTCGTCGGTCGGCAACGCGACGTGCGAATCGGCTTCGGCGAAACCGTGACCCGGAAAATGCTTGCCGCAGTTCGCCATGCCCGCGAGCGCGAGACCGTGCATCAGGCTCTTCGCGAGCATCGTCACGACGCGCGGATCGGCATGCAGCGCGCGATCGCGGACCACCTTCGACAGCCCGTAGTTGAGATCGAGCACCGGCGTGAAGCTCATGTCGATGCCGCACGCGCGCAACTCTGACGCAAGCACGTAGCCGAACGCGGTCGCCGCCTTCGTCGCGGCGAGCACGTCCTTGTCCCAGAGCTCGCCGAGCTTACCGGGCGCGGGCAGCGCGGTGAAACCATCGGTGCGAAAGCGCTGCACGCGTCCGCCTTCGTGATCGACGGCGATCAGGATGTCATCGCGTACCGCGCGGATCGCGTCGGTCAGCGCGACGAGCTGCGCGCGGTCCTGGAAATGCCGTGCGAAGAGAATGATGCCGCCGGTCATCGGATGCGTGAGGCGCGCGATATCCGCGTCGGAGAGTGTCGTGCCGGCGACGTCGAACATGACGGGGCCTGGAGTGCGTTTCATCGGATTCAATTGGCTTGTAGTGTTGGTTGGATTGAATTCAGGTGCGGTCCGGCGCGTGGTCCGGCACTTCCGCGATCACGAACGACACCGCGTAATCACGCTCGTCGGTGACCGTGACCTTCGCGGTGATGCCGCGCTCGTCGAGCCATTGCGCGAGTTCGCCGGATGCCGCGATCATCGGCTTTCCGCTCGGCTCGTTGAGCGTTTGCAGCGCGCGCCAGGTCATCGGCCAGCGCATGCCGAGGCCGATCGCCTTCGAGAACGCTTCCTTGGCCGAAAAGCGCGTCGACAGAAACGCGAGGCCGCGCACTTCGGAACGCGCGTTGCGCGCGTGATAGATGCGCAGTTCGTCGGGGCCGAGCACCTTCTCGGCGAAGCGGCCTTTGGTGCGTCTCATGACCGCCGCGACGCGGCTCACCTGCACGACGTCCGTGCCGATTCCATAGATTGCCATGACGTGCCCGCTCAGCGCGCGTTGGCCGCGGCGAGGCGCGATGCGACCATGATCGCCTTCATCTCGCGCACGGCGTTGTCCCAGCCGGCGAAGATCGAATGCGCGACGATCGCATGCCCGATATTCAGCTCGACGATGCCCGGCAGCGCGGCGATCGCCTGCACGTTCGTGTAGTGCAAGCCGTGGCCCGCGTTCACCTTGAGCCCGAGCGAATTGCCGAAATCGACGCTCGCCGCGACGCGCTCGAATTCGCGCTGCTGCTCGGCTTCTACGTGCGCTTCGGCATAACGGCCGGTGTGCAGTTCGATGACCGGCGCGCCCGTCTCTTGCGCGGCGCGGATCTGCGTCTCGTCCGGATCGATGAAAAGCGACACGCGCACGCCCACGTCCGCGAGCTGCTTGCACGCGGCCTTGACCTCCTCGAACCGGCCCGCGACATCGAGCCCGCCTTCGGTCGTCACTTCCTGGCGCTTTTCCGGCACGAGGCAGACATCGTGCGGCTTGATCTCGCATGCGATGTCGAGCATCTCGCGCGTCACCGCGCATTCGAGATTCATGCGCGTCCTGAGGAGCGGGCGCAGCGTGCGCACGTCGGCATCGACGATATGACGGCGATCCTCGCGCAGATGCAGCGTGATGACGTCGGCGCCCGCTTCCTCGGCGGCGAGCGCCGCGCGGATCGGATCGGGATAGGATGTGCCGCGCGCATTGCGCAACGTGGCGACGTGATCGATGTTCACGCCCAGATCGATCACGTTCGCAGGCGACGAGAGAAAGAAGCTCATAGTTTTTGCAGGTCGATCAGTATCTGACGGGTGGCGAGCGGCGTGCCGCCCAGGTAATGATTCAGCAGAAAGCGCATCAGCGTCTTGCTCTGCGCGGCGGTCTGCGGATTCGTGTAGTCGTCGCGCTCCATGTCGATGAGCGTCTGCCCCGAAATCACCGGCCACTGCGCGGGGAGATCGTCCGATGCTTCGCGCACGCCGCGATCGGGATCGAAGACATAGCGGGCATCGGCCACGACCGGCTGACGGGTGACCGTGCGCAGGAGGTTCATCGCGTAGCCGGTTTCGCGCAGCAGCACGCATTCGAAGGAACGCAGCACTTGCGCGGCAGGCTCGTCGTGCGCGAGGCGCGAAAGGGTCAGCACGTAGTGATTGAAGAGCGCCGGATGCGCGTCCTCGCGCGCGCAGAATTTCACGAGCAGTTCGTTGACGTAGAAGCCGCAGAGCAAGGCGTCGCCGGCCAGAGGCAGCATGCCGCCGACCCATTCGGCGGTCGTCAGCGTGCGGACTTCGCCCTTGCCGGTCCACGACAGTCCCAGCGGTTGAAACGTCTGCAGCACGCCGCGCAGCGCGGAGTGCGGACGCTTCGCGCCCTTTGCGACGAGCGCGACGCGGCCATGATCGCGCGAGAACACGTCGATGATGAGACTCGTCTCGCGATACGGATAACTGTGCAGCACGAACCCCGGCTGCTCGGCGACACGAAAGTCGGAACGCGGCTTTCTCGGCGCGTCCTGCGCGACGGACGCCGGCGCCGATGCCGCACGGCGGCGCTTCGGCACGGCGCGCGCAGCCGGGCGCTCGTCTGCGTCGAAGTCGTCGTCGGGACGATCATCGGCGGGCGCAATCATCCGGGCGTCGTTCGGGCCGTCGTCCATGCATCACTCGTAGCCGTATGCGCGCAGGCCCGCTTCGTTGTCCGCCCAGCCGCTCTTCACCTTGACGAAGGTTTCGAGATACACGGGGCCGTCGAAGAGCTTCTCCATGTCGAGGCGCGCTTCGGTGCTGATCTGCTTCAGCTTCGCGCCTTTCTGGCCGATGATCATCGCCTTGTGCATGTCGCGATCGACGAGAATCGTCGCGAACACGCGGCGCAGACGCCCTTCGGTCTCGAATTTGTCGATGAGCACCGTGCTCGTGTACGGCAGTTCGTCGCCGGTCCAGCGAAAGACTTTTTCGCGCAGGATTTCGGCGGCGAGGAAACGCTCGCTGCGATCGGTCAGGTCGTCTTCGCCGTAGATCGGCTCGCCTTCCGGCAGATACGGCTTTACGACGGACATGAGCCGCTTGATGTCGTCGACGTTCTTCGCCGACAGCGGCACGATCTCGCGGAAGTCGCGCAAGCCCGCCATCTGCTGCATGAACGGAAAGAGCGAACCCTTGTCGCCGACGCGATCGAGCTTGTTGGCGATCAGGAGCGTGGGCGTGCCGGCCGGGATCAGATCGAGCACTTTCTGGTCGTCGGGACCGAAGCGGCCCGCTTCGATCACGAAGAGGATCGCATCGACGGACGTGAGCGTCGACGTCACCGCGCGGTTCAGCGAGCGGTTGAGCGCGCCGCTGTGGCGCGTCTGGAAACCGGGCGTATCGACGAAAATGTACTGTGCGTCGTCGAACGTGTTGATACCGGTGATGCGGTGGCGCGTCGTCTGCGCCTTGCGCGAGGTGATGCTCACCTTCTGACCGACGAGCGCGTTCATCAGCGTCGACTTGCCGACGTTGGGACGGCCGACGATCGCGACCATGCCGCAGCGGAAACCGGAAGAAGTAGGAGCGTTCATAGATGTGTGCGGCAAGAAATCGTTGGGGCGCGTGTGCGCGATGTGCGCGTGCAGCGCGTCAGTGGCCGGCGTCGGCGGCGCGCGCGACGCGGCCCGCGGGCGCATCGGGGGCGGCGCCGTTGCGCGTGTCGGCGTCGTCGGCGCGTTCATCGGACGATGCGGGCTTGTCCGCGTTCGCGCCGCGCTCGGACGTCTGCGTCGAATCGCTCTTTACCGCTTTCTCCGGCTTGTGGATCACGGCGCGTTCGGGCTTGTCGGCCGCGGCATACGCGCCTGCCGACGGCTCGACGTGCGTCGCCCGAATCACCGCGAGCGGCGCGGTGGCCGGGCGTTCCTGTGTGGTGCCTGCTGGTTGCGCGCCTTGCGTCCCGAGCGGTCCATGATGACGCTCGCGCCGGTCGGGCGAACGCAGATCGAGCGCCGCCTGAATGCCGGTCACGCCCGGCACCACTTCCGGCTCGACCTGCTTCGCCGCGCGTGCGCCCTTGCGCTTCGGCTTCATGCCGAGCGTCGGCGCGGCGGCAATCACTTCGTCGAGTGCCTTCTTCGCGGCGGCCTGTTCCGCCGCGCGGCGGCTCGCGCCCGAACCCGTCACTTTCACGTCGAGCTTGGGCACCGCACATTCGACTTCGAACTGCTGATTGTGCGCAGCGCCGTGCGTGGCGATGACCGTATAGGTCGGCAGCGCGATCTTGTGACCCTGAAGATATTCCTGCAGCAGCGTTTTCGCGTCCTTGCCGATGGTGCGCGGATCGATGTGATCGAGCACCGGCGTATAAAGCCGTTTGATGACGGTGAACGCGGCGTCGAAACCGCCGTCGAGGAAGATGGCGCCGAAGATGGCTTCGAGCGTGTCGGCGAGAATCGACGGACGGCGAAAGCCGCCGCTGCGCAATTCGCCTTCGCCGAGCCGCAAGCCTTCGGACACGTTCAGCGCCTGCGCGATTTCGTACAACGACTGCTGTTTGACCAGATTCGCGCGCACGCGCGACAGGTCGCCTTCGTCGAGTTTGCCGAATCGTTGGAACAAAAGCGCCGCCACCACGCAATTTAGAACGGAATCGCCGAGAAATTCGAGCCGTTCATTGTGCGTGGCGCTGTGACTGCGGTGGGTCATCGCCTGGCGCAGCAATTCCGCATTGCGAAATTCGTACCGCAGCCGGCTTTCCAACGGAGAAGATGGCATGGAGAGAGTATAACGCGGGCGCGCGAGCGGACGATTCCGCCGGCCGGCGCCGGAAAACGCGTGGCGAGACGGTGTTAGCCGCGCTTCTTCACGCCGTTTCGAAGCTTGTTTTAATGATGAGAAACGCCGGCTGTCTCATGGAGACGAGCCGGCGTCGTGTTTGTCACTGGAACGAACCGATGCGCTTCAGACTGCTGAAGTTCATCCAGATGAAGAACGCGCGCCCGACGATGTTCTTGTCCGGCACGAAACCCCAGTAGCGGCTGTCCGCGCTGTTGTCGCGGTTGTCGCCCATCATGAAGTAATTGCCCGGCGGCACCTTGCACGTGACGCCTTGCGCGTTGTAGTTGCAGTTGTCGCGGAACGGGAAATCGTCCGCGCCGACCACGAACGGCGGCACTTGCGGGTTGTTCAGGATCGCGTTCTTGCGGCCGTCGAGATCTTCCTCGAACTGCTTCGCATAACCGATGCGCTCGTCGTCGAAATAGTCGGGCAGCGGCGTTTCGGGCACGGGCTTGCCGTTGATCGTGAGCTTCTTGTCTTCGTACGCGACCGTGTCGCCCGGCAAGCCGATCACGCGCTTGATGTAGTCGACCGACTCGTCCTTCGGATAGCGGAACACGACGACATCGCCGCGCTTGAGCGGGCTGCCGTTGGTCATCTTCGTGTTCGTGATCGGCATGCGCAGGCCGTACTCGTACTTGTTCACGAGGATGAAGTCGCCGACGAGCAGCGTCGGCACCATCGACCCAGACGGAATCTTGAACGGCTCGATGATGAACGAGCGCACCACGAACACCGCGAGAATCACGGGGAAAAAGCTCGCCGTGTACTCGAGCCACCACGGCTGGCGCAGCTTGTCGTCGCGCAGGCGGGCACGCGTCTGCGGCGCGTTTTCATCGGCGAAACGCTCGCCGACGCGTTCCTGCTGGCGGTCGAACTCTGCCACCGCGGCTTCGGCGGCGCGGCGCCGCTGCGGCAGGAACACCAGTTTGTCGAGCACCCATGCAATACCCGTCAGGACGACGAGAATCAAAAGAATCAATGCGAAATTCATCAATCGCTTCCGGTTGTTATCGTTGTTTGCCTCGTGGCGCCCGCGTCATTCGTCGACGCGCAGAATCGCCAGGAAAGCCTCTTGCGGGATTTCGACCGAGCCGACCTGCTTCATGCGCTTCTTGCCGGCTTTCTGCTTCTCGAGCAGCTTCTTCTTACGCGAGATGTCGCCGCCGTAGCACTTCGCCAGCACGTTCTTGCGCAGCGCCTTGATGTTTTCGCGCGCGATGATGTTCGAGCCGATGGTCGCCTGAATCGCCACGTCGTACATCTGACGCGGGATCAGCTCGCGCATCTTCGCCGCCACTTCGCGCCCGCGATGCTGGCTCTGCGAACGGTGCACGATGACCGAGAGCGCATCGACCTTGTCGCCGTTGATGAGCATGTCGACCTTGACGACATCCGCCGCGCGATATTCCTTGAACTCGTAGTCCATCGACGCATAGCCGCGCGACGTCGACTTCAGGCGGTCGAAGAAGTCGAGCACGATTTCCGCCATCGGGATTTCGTACGTGAGCTGCACTTGGCGGCCGTGATACTGCATGTTGATCTGGCTGCCGCGCTTGTTCGTGCACAGCGTGATGACCGAGCCGACATATTCCTGCGGCATGTACAGGTTCACGGTGACGATCGGCTCGCGCACTTCCTCGATCTTCGGCGGCTCCGGCATCTTCGCCGGGTTCTCGACCATGATCGTGGTGCCGTCGCGCTGGACGACTTCGTAGATCACGGTCGGCGCGGTCGTGATGAGGTCCATGTCGAACTCGCGCTCGAGCCGTTCCTGCACGATTTCCATGTGCAAGAGGCCGAGGAAGCCGCAACGGAAACCGAAGCCGAGCGCCTGCGATACTTCCGGCTCGTATTGCAGCGAGGCGTCGTTGAGCCTCAGCTTTTCGAGCGATTCGCGCAGCGCGTCGTACTGATTCGCCTCGACCGGATAGAGACCCGCGAACACCTGCGGCTTCACTTCCTTGAAACCAGGCAGCGGCGATACGGCGGCACGATTCGACAGGGTGACGGTGTCGCCCACTTTCGCGGCCGTCAGCTCCTTGATGCCCGCGATCACGAAGCCCACCTGCCCCGCCGACAACTGCGCGAGATTGGTCGACTTCGGCGCGAACACGCCCACGTGCTCGACCGGATACTGCGCGTCGGTCGCCATCATCTTGATCTTGTCTTTCGGCTTCAGCGTGCCGTTGACGATGCGCACCAGCATCACGACGCCGACGTAGTTGTCGAACCACGAGTCGATGATGAGCGCCTGCAGCGGCGCGTCCGGATCGCCCTTCGGCGGCGGCACTTTCGCGATCAGCGATTCGAGCACGTCCTCGACGCCGAGGCCGGTCTTCGCGCTGCAATGCGTCGCGTCGGTCGCGTCGATGCCGATCACGTCCTCGATTTCCGCGATCGCGTTTTCGGGATTCGCGGCGGGCAGGTCGATCTTGTTGAGCACCGGCACGACTTCGACGCCGAGTTCGATGGCCGTGTAGCAGTTCGCCACCGTCTGCGCCTCGACGCCCTGCGAGGCATCGACGACGAGCAGCGCGCCTTCGCACGCCGACAGCGAACGGCTGACTTCGTAGGAGAAGTCGACGTGTCCGGGGGTATCGATCAGGTTCAGGTTGTAGACCTTGCCGTCGCGCGCCTTGTAGGTCAGCGCCGCGGTTTGCGCCTTGATCGTGATGCCGCGCTCGCGCTCGAGGTCCATCGAATCGAGCACCTGCGCTTCCATCTCACGGTCGGACAGGCCGCCGCACAACTGGATGATGCGGTCGGCGAGCGTCGACTTGCCGTGGTCGATGTGCGCGATGATCGAGAAGTTACGAATATGATCCATTCAGTGCCGATCGAGCCAAAAAAAGCGAAAAAGGCGCGCCCTCACCAACGCGGAGCACGCCTTGAAAATTTGGGGAAAACTCAGGCATTTTAGCCGAAAACGGGGGTGCCCCGGCGGATTTCGCCTGCGCCGCCTTCAGGACTGGCGCGCCAGCAGCGCCGCTTGAACCGCGCAGGCGTCGAACCGGTAGCGGCACAACTCGACGCCGTCCAGCGTCAGCACCGGCACGAGCTCGTCGTAGCGAGCTTCAAGGAGCGGGTCTTCGTCGATGTCGACCCATTCGACGTCCAAGCCGTGTTGCGCGGCGACCGGCTCCAGTTCGGCGCGCATGTCCTCACACAGATGACACCAGGCGCGCCCGTACAGGACAAAAGGCGCGCCCGAGGCCGTTGCCATGCGCTTATTTCTGCGCCGGCACGCGCGGGCGCAGCGGCACGAACTGCGTATTGTCGCCGCGACGCACGAGGATCGCGACCATCTTGCTGGCGTCGAGACCCTGCGCGACTTCCTGGAACTGCTTCGCGCTCGTGATATCCGTGTCGCCGATACGCATGATGATGTCGCCCTTCTGGAAGCCCGCACGCGCCGCCGGCCCTTCGACGGCGTCGATCTGGACGCCGCTCGTCAGCTTGAGCGCCTTCTTCTGATCCGCCGGAATGTCGCTCACCGCCATGCCGAGCGCATTGCTCGCGCGCTCCTTCGGTTGCGGCGACTTCTTCTGCTCGGTCTTCGCGACCTTGTCCGGCTGCATTTCGGCGACGGTAACCGACAGATCGCGCGTCTGGCCCTTGCGCCAGATCGTGAGCGTGGTCTTCGTGCCCGGCTTCGTGTCGCCGACCATGCGCGGCAAATCGGTTGCGGTTTCGACGTTCTGGCCGTTGAACTTCAGGATGATGTCGCCTGGCTGGACGCCCGCCTTGTCGGCCGGACCGCCCGATTCGACGCTCGACACCAGCGCGCCCTGCGCCTTCGGCAGGCCCAGCGAATCGGCGACGTCCTTCGTCACTTCGCCGATCGCGACCGCGATACGCCCGCGCACCACCTTGCCCGACGCCTTGAGCTGATCGGCCACGCGCATGGCTTCGTCGATCGGAATCGCGAACGAAATGCCCATGAAGCCGCCCGTGCGGCTGTAAATCTGCGAGTTGATACCGATCACTTCGCCCGCCATGTTGATGAGCGGGCCGCCCGAATTGCCCGGATTCACGGCGACATCGGTCTGGATGAACGGCAGATAGTCGCCGGTATCGCGCCCCTTCGCGCTGACGATACCCGCGGTCACGGTGTTGTCGAGGCCGAACGGCGAACCGATCGCGAGCACCCATTCGCCGACGCGCACCTTGTTCGAATCGCCGATGGTGATCGCCGGCAAGTTCGATGCGCTGATCTTCACCACGGCGACGTCCGTGCGCTCGTCGACACCGACGAGACGCGCCTTGAATTCGCGCTTGTCGGTGAGCGTGACATAGATGGTGTCCGCGTCGTCGACGACGTGCGCGTTGGTCATCACGTAACCGTCGGTCGACAGAATGAAGCCCGAGCCGACGCCGCTGCTCTGCTCCGAGTTGTCCTGGTTGTCGTCGGGCGCATTGCGGCTGCCGCCCTTGCCCTGATCGCCCTGACTTCCGCCGCCGTTATTGCCACCACCGCCGCCACCGCCGCGCGGCGGCTGACCCGGCATCGGAATGCCGAAGAAACGGCGGAAGAATTCCGACATGTCGCCTTCATCGAGGCCCGGCGGCAGGCCGCGCAGATCGCTGCCCGAGCCGACGCGCGACGTCGTGCGAATGTTCACGACCGACGGCCCCACCTTGTCGACGAGCGTCGTGAAGTCCGGCAGGTTCACCGTGGGCGCCGCTGACGCAGATTGCGATACGAACGGCAGGCACACGGCGAGCGCCGCGGCCGCGATGAACTTGCGCAGCGAGAAGTTGCTCATAGGTTGGAGGCCGGGATCTGGATTACTTGGAAGGCTTGTATTCTATGGTAGAAGCAAATTGCTGCAATGTGGCTTGCGGCACTTCACCCAGCAAGGTGATCCAGAAATCCCCGCGACGCTTCACGAGCACGTGGGTCGCTCCGCTGTTCCCCGCGCCTTCCTTGCGCGTACTTTTCTCCACCGGCTCCACGAACACCGAGATCGTCGCGAGGCCGTCCGAGAACACGGCCTGATCGACCGGAATCGGCGGCTGGCCTTGCTGGCTCGACGCCATCGGACGGCGCAGTTCGCGAATCTTGCGAAAGCCCGCGATATTCGGCGTCAGTTGCCAGCCTTGGGCTTCCATGTCGACCGGTTGCACCGGCGGACGCACGATGGTCCAGCCCGACGTGCTGCGAATGCCGTTCGCAATCGGCGCCTTGTCGACGGGCCCGCCGATGCGCACCTGCGAGAACGACAACTGCTCGAGCACCTGACCGTCCGGATCGAGCGTTTGCGCGCGCAGCAGCAAGCCGGTTTTCGCGTCGGCCCAAAGCTTGTAGGCAAAACGATAGGAATCTTTCGGATCCAGCTCCAGCACCTGACTTTCGATGCCGGCAACGCGATCCGTGCCCAGCAGCTTCGGCTCGTAGACGGACAGCACCTGATCGCCGCTCGTCGACAGCAGCGCCGGGAACGAATCCCGGTTCTGCCGATGCTCGACCACGAGCAAATGGCGCTCGGGCACGAACGTAAACATGTCGTCATCGTGGCGCAGCATCTTGCGCGGCGCGCCGTCGAGACTTTCAAGCGATTCGTATTCGCCGTCACCACGGGTGGCGACATGCGTGATGCGCGACGACTGCACCGTCGCGCCACGTTGATAGACGAAGGTGCCCTCGTAATTCTGCTGCTGGGCCGCTTCGTGGATGCGGTTGAGCAGAGCGGCGGCTGTCTTGCGGGCAGCGGCGGGATCGTCGCCTTGGGCGAACGAGCTGGTTGCCGCTGTCAACAACGCGGCTGCGCAGAGCATCAACGCCGGCAGCCGCCCCCAATATCTTGTTTTATTCAACCGCACACTCAGCATCAAATTATTGGCCTTGCGTTGTGACAGCCGCGCGGATCAGAGGCATGGAACCGGGCATCGAGGGCTGTTGCGAGAACTGCTGATGCGCTTCGAGATATTGATCGAGATTCGCGTCACGGATGATGTTCGCCTCGACGATCGGCGCACGCGTAGTTGCCGCCGGCACCGACGCGAGCGCCACGCGCTGCACCGAGTCCGCCGGTGCGACGCTTGCCACCTGCGCGCCGGAATGGCTGTCCACGCCCTGCAGTTGCGGCACGACGATCCACGTCAGCGTGGCCGCCGCCGCGGCGACCGCGAAGGCCGGCATCACGCGACGGCGCAACATGCCGCCACGCGCTTTCCCCGCCACGGCCGGCAGTGCCGCCGGCGCGAGCACGTGCGCCTCGGCTTCGAAACGTGCGGAGAAAGCGGCCATGAACGCGCTGCTGCGCGCGGGGCTGATCGCGAGATCGTCGGAGCGCAGGGCGTCGCCGATCAGGTGATATTCCGACCACGCCGCGCGTTCGTCGCTCTTCAGGTCCGCGAGAAACTGGCCGATGCTGCCAATTTCATCCAGCGATTCACCGTCGACGAACGTCGACATGCGCTCGCCGCGCGCACCCGCCTGTGTTTGATTTTGCATCGAGACCGACCCCATGATGCTCCCCATCTTTGACCACACCCCGTTGTGACACCACCAACCCAGATATCGCGCCCTTGCCCCGAGGATTTTCGCTGCTTACCAGCGCTTACCTTCGGGAGTGTCCAACAACGGACGCAATTTTGCCGCAATGGCTTCGCGAGCACGAAAAATTCTCGATCTGACGGTGCCGATAGGGCAATTCATCATTTCGGCGATTTCCTCGTAACTCAGTCCTTCAATCTCCCGAAGCGTGATGGCGGTGCGCAGTTCCTCAGGCAGCAACGCCATGGCGGCGTTGACGGTCTGAGCGATCTGCTTGCTCATCAACATCGACTCGGGCGTGTTGATATCCCTTAGTTGGTCCGCGTCGGAGAAAGTTTCCGCTTCTTCTGCATCGGCTTCGGTAGAAGTGGGAGCGCGGCGGCCCTGAGTTGCAAGATAGTTCTTTGCCGTATTGACGGCAATCCGGTAGAGCCAGGTATAGAACGCCGATTCGCCGCGAAACTGCGGCAGCGCACGATAAGCCTTGATAAAGGCGTCCTGAGCGACGTCCTCGACCTCGGCGGGGTCGCGCACGAGGCGCGAGATCAGTCGAATGATCTTGCGGTGGTATTTGGCGACCAGCAGTTCGAACGCGGCCTTGTCACCCTTCTGGACACGTTCGACCAGCAATTGGTCGATTTCTTTTTCGCTCACCTGGGAAATCCGTTTAACTTGGGGGTGTTGCGCGGACGGCTATTGTAGCGTTACCGCCTGTAAGGCAACCGGAACGCTCATGCGCCGTTACAGTCGTTACAGGTGGGACGCAGCGGCGCGCCGGGCCTCGACTGAAAGCTGACGGAAGGTGTCGGCGTCGATGGAATCGGCGGCAACGACGAGCGTTTCGCGCCGCCCGCGTGCGTCGAGAAGTGTCAGCGCGAGGAGCTTGCCGCTCCACTGCGCGCATCCCGCGATACGCGTATGCCGCATTGCGCCAGTGCGATTCCAGACCGTGACGCCGCCGGAAGACAGACTGATCGCCGAGGGCTGAGCGCGCATCCACCGGTACGACGCCAGCCCGAGCGCCGCCAGCGTGACCGCGCAGGCCACGGCGGCATGCCCCGCGTGCTCCGTGTGCGCGAAAACGCATTGGAACACCGACGCGCTTGCGACGCCCGCGAATCCGAGCATCGCGCCCCGCAAAAAACGCGACGGCCGCAGCGCGACGCCTGCGTCACGATGCGGCCGATTCACACACGCGCCCGCCATGTCGATCCCCGTGATGACGAGCGCGCCGTGCTCAGTGGCGCTTGAAGACGAGCGAGCCGTTCGTTCCGCCGAAGCCGAACGAATTCTTCACCGCCACGTCGATCTTCATTTCCCGCGCGGTGTTCGCGCAGTAGTCCAGGTCGCACTTCGGATCCTGGTTGAAGATGTTGATGGTCGGCGGCGACACCTGGTTGTGGATCGCCAGCACGGTGAACACCGACTCCAGGCCGCCCGCGCCGCCCAGCAGGTGGCCGGTCATCGACTTGGTGGAATTCACGACGGCCTTCTTCGCCTGATCGCCGAGCGCGCGCGTGATGCCGATGGTCTCGGCGATGTCGCCGAGCGGCGTCGACGTACCGTGCGCGTTGACGTAGTTCACTTCGTCGGCGTTGACGCGCGCGTTCTTCATCGCGTTGACCATCGCACGGCGGCCGCCGTCGCCGTCTTCGGGCGGCGCGGTCATGTGATACGCGTCGCCGCTCATGCCGTAGCCGAGCACTTCCGCGTAGATCTTCGCGCCGCGCTTCTTCGCGTGCTCGTACTCTTCGAGCACCATCACGCCCGCGCCTTCGCCAAGCACGAAACCGTCACGGTCGGTGTCCCACGGACGGCTCGCCGTCGCGGGATCGTCGTTGCGCTGCGAAAGCGCGCGCGCCGCCGCGAAGCCGCCGATGCCGAGCGGGGAAACCGTGGCTTCCGCGCCGCCCGCGATCATGACGTCGGCGTCGCCGTATTCGATCAGGCGCGATGCCTCGCCGATGCAGTGCAGGCCGGTCGTGCAGGCGGTGACCATCGACAGGTTCGGGCCTTTCAGGCCGAAGCGGATCGACAGATGGCCGGAGATCATATTGATGATCGACGCCGGCACGAAGAACGGCGAAATGCGGCGCGGGCCGCGATTGAGCAGCTCGGTCTGCGTGACTTCGATCATCGGCAGTCCGCCGATGCCCGAGCCGACCACGACGCCCACGCGCTCCGAGTTTTCATCGGTGATTTCGAGGCCGCTGTCCTGCATGGCCTGCACGCCCGCGGCAAAACCATAATGGATGAACGTATCCATATGGCGCGCCTCTTTGGCGGGCATGTAGTCCTCGATATTGAAGCCCTTCACCTCACCGGCGAAACGCGTGGAAAAGTTCGTCGCATCGAACTTCGTGATATTGGCGATGCCCGACTTGCCCGCGACCAGATTGGCCCAGCCGTCGGCAACAGTATTGCCGACAGGCGAAACGAGCCCCAGGCCTGTAACAACAACTCGACGACGGCTCACGGTAACCCCTTATCCATAGAATGACGAAAAACAAAAGCCACAGCGGCCACAGGAAACGCCCTGTGTGCCCTGTGGCTGTCAAATCGGTTTGCAGCGACGATGCATCAGCTGGTTGAGCGATGAGTCGCTGGCGCGTCCGGCCTTAGGCCTTGACGTTCGCGCGAGCGTAGTCGATCGCTTGCTGAACCGTGGTGATCTTTTCGGCCTCTTCATCGGGAATTTCCATGCCGAATTCGTCTTCCAGCGCCATCACGAGTTCGACCGTATCGAGCGAGTCAGCGCCCAGATCGTTCACGAACGATGCTTCGTTCTTGATTTCGGCTTCCGCCACGCCCAGTTGTTCGGCGACGATCTTCTTCACGCGCTGTTCGATGTTGTCCATGCAGCCCTCCGAGGGGAAAAAAGTTCAAAAATACAAGTGCGCGCATTTTATCAGGTTTGGACCCGCAAAATACGACGCGTCAGTTCCATGCTCCGCCGTGCCATGCCCTTCATCAAGGGGGCGGCTGCCGGCATTGCATCGATTCTTCACTGCCGCGCGAAAGCGGTGCGCACCATGCCTTTTCGAGCATTTTGCGCGCCCGTCCCGGCGCGGATATTAAGCGAAATTCAGCGAAATGCCTATTACATGTACATGCCGCCGTTCACGTGCAACGTCGTGCCCGTGATGTAGCCGGCGAACGGCGAGGCCAGGAACGCCACAGCATGCGCGATATCTTCCGGCGCGCCCAGTCGGCCAAGCGGGATAGACGCGGTGAGCGCGGTGCGCTGCTCTTCCGGCAGGACCTTGGTCATGTCCGTGTCGATGAAACCCGGCGCGATGCAGTTCACCGTGATGCCGCGGCTGCCGATCTCGCGTGCGAGCGCGCGAGTCATGCCCGCGACGCCGGCCTTCGCCGCCGCGTAGTTGGCCTGTCCGGGATTGCCCGACGAACCCACCACCGACGTGATGTTGATGATGCGGCCGCCGCGCGCCTTCATCATCGGGCGCAGCACCGCGCGCGACAGACGAAACACTGCACGCAGGTTGGTGTCGATGACGGCGTCGAATTCGTCGTCCTTCATGCGCATCGCGAGCTGATCCTTCGTGATGCCCGCGTTGTTGACGAGCACGTTGAGCGCGCCGAACTCCTTCACGATGCCGTCGATGAACGCATCCGCCGCCGCCGCGTCGTTCACGTTCAGCACCGCGCCGCGTCCCTTGCCGCCTGCCTGCTGCAACGCTTCGCTGATGCCCGCCGCGCCGCTTTCGCTCGTCGCCGTGCCGATGACGGTGGCGCCCTGCTTCGCGAGTTCGAGCGCGATCGCGCGTCCGATGCCACGCGACGCGCCCGTGACGATTGCTACCTGGTTTTCCAGAGTCATGTTGTTCATCCTTAGCCTGCGATCAGTTTGCGCGTTTCCTCGAGCGATGCCGGATCGAAGATCGAGCCGCCGACGAGGTTGCCGTCGATGCGCTTCGTCAGACCCGCGAGCACCTTGCCCGGACCGCATTCGACGACGTGCGTGATGCGGTCCTTCGCCATCGCCTGCACGCATTCGACCCAGCGCACCGGACCGGCGGCCTGGCGCACGAGCGCGTCCTTGATCGCGGCGGGATCGGAGACGATCGCGACGTCAACGTTATTGATCAGCGGAATCTGCGGCGCCTTCACGTCGACCTTGGCGAGATACTCGCGCAATTGATCCGATGCGGGCTTGAGCAGCGACGAATGGAACGGCGCGGAAACCGGCAGCGGCAGCGCGCGTTTTGCGCCCTTCGCCTTCGCGACTTCGCACGCCTTCTCGACAGCCGCCTTCGAACCGGCGATGACCACCTGCGCGGGCGCATTGAAGTTCACCGCTTCGACGACGCCCGCCGACGATGCTTCCGCGCACACGGCGCGCACGGTGTCGTCGTCGAGACCGAGGATCGCGGCCATGCCACCTTCGCCGACCGGCACCGCGTTCTGCATCGCCTGCGCGCGGAAGCGCACGAGCGGCACGGCGTCCGCGAATGCGAGCGCGCCCGCCGCGACGAGCGCGGTGTATTCGCCGAGGCTGTGCCCCGCGACCAGCGCCGGCTTCAGACCTGTTTCCTTTTCCCACACGCGATAGATCGCAAACGCCGCCGTCAGCATGACGGGCTGCGTGTTCGTCGTCAGATTGAGTTCTTCTGCCGGGCCTTCGGCGATCAGCTTGCCGAGATCCTGGCCGAGCGCGTCGGAGGCTTGTTGCACGGTCTCGCGCACGATGGCGTGATCGGCGAAAGCGTTGAGCATGCCGATGGACTGCGAGCCCTGTCCGGGGAAAACGAACGCAAATTTCATATCGTCCTCGTTGATTGGAATGATCCGCGATGTCCTCACGGACCGCGCGCTACGCGAGCGCGCGGGGTCGGCGATGAAGAGGGATCAGTTACGAATAGGTAGAGGGATTTGAGCAGCGATTAAGCAGCGGATCAGTAGCGGATGACCGACGCGCCCCACGTGAAGCCGCCGCCCACGCCTTCGATGAGAATGTTGTCGCCGCGCTTGATGCGGCCGTCGCGCACCGCGACGTCGAGCGCGAGCGGAATGGATGCCGCCGACGTGTTGCCGTGCTCGCCGACCGTCACGACCATGCGCTCCGGCGGCAGGTGCAGCTTGCGCGCCGTGCTCTGCATGATGCGGATATTCGCCTGATGCGGAATCAGCCAGTCGATGTCGTCCGGCGTGAGCTGCGCCTTGTCGAGCGCTTCGAGCGCGACCTTTTCGAGCACGTTGACCGCGAGCTTGAACACGGCCTGGCCGTCCATGTGCAGGAAGGCGCTGCCCTGAACCACGCCGCCGTTCACGTTGCCCGGCGTGCAGAGAATGTCGGAATAGCTGCCGTCCGCGTGCAGCGCGCTCGACAGCACGCCCGGCTCGTCGGACGCCTGCAGGATGACCGCGCCCGCGCCGTCGCCGAACAGCACGCACGTGGTGCGATCGTTGAAATCGAGGATGCGCGAGAACGTCTCCGCACCGACGACGAGCGCCGTGCGGTTCATGCCGCTGCGAATGAAGCTGTCCGCCGTCGCGACGCCGTACGCGAAGCCGGAGCACACCGCCTGCACGTCGAAAGCGGCGCCATTGTTCTTGATGCCGAGCTTGTTCTGCAGCAGGCACGCGGTGCTCGGAAACACGAAGTCCGGCGTGGAGGTCGCGACGATGATCAGATCGATTGCCTGCGGATCGATGCCCGCCGCTTCGATCGCCTTTTGCGACGCAATCAGCGCGAGATCGCTCGTGGTTTGATCCGGCGCCGCGAAGTGGCGTGCGTGAATGCCGGTTCGCGCGACGATCCATTCATCATTGGTCTCGACGCCCTGCTTAGCCAGACGGTCCGCCAAGTCCTGATTCGTGACACGCTCGGACGGCAGATAGCTGCCGGTGCCGAGCACGCGAGAGTAAAGATTGGATTGAGCCATTATGCCTTCGAATGTAGCGCAGTACCGGACTCGCCCGGCGGGTTCGGCTGCGAGTTTGGCTGTGAAGCGGGCTGCTGGGTCCCTTGATCCGCCGGCGCGGGAGCGTCGGCGTCCGCCTCGCGCGCGGCGGGAGCATTCTCTTCCATCGCGCGCACCAGGCGTTCAAGCACGCCATTTTTGACGGCATCATACCCGCGTTTGATAGCCCACTCAAACCCGAAGGCCTCGGCCGAACCGTGACTTTTGATAACGAGTCCGCGCAGGCCCAGCAACGCCGCGCCGTTATATTGCGCGGGATCGACACGCTTCTTGAAACGCTTGAGCACGGGCAGCGCAACGAGCGCCATCAGCTTGGAGGCGAAGTTGCGGCTGAACTCTTCCTTGATCATGTCGGCGAGCATCTTCGCGAGACCTTCGGAGGTCTTCAGCGCGACATTGCCGACGAAACCGTCGCACACGACGACATCGGTCGTGCCTTTGTAGATGTCGTTGCCTTCCACGTTGCCGTAGAAGTTGAGCGTGCTCGCGCGCAACAGCTCGCCCGCACGTTTGATCGTTTCGTTGCCCTTGATGACTTCTTCGCCGATGTTGAGCAGACCGATGGTCGGCCGCTCGCGCCCTTCGATCGCGGAAACGAGCGCGTGGCCCATCTCGGCGAACTGCAGCAGATGCCCGGGTTCGCAATCGACATTGGCGCCGAGGTCGAGCACGGTGGTGTAACCCTTCTGGCTCGGCATGGCGAACGCGATGGCCGGGCGTTCGATGCCGGCGAGCGTCTTCAGTACATAGCGGGAGACCGCCATGAGCGCGCCGGTGTTGCCGGCGGAAATGCAGGTCTGCGCCTCGCCCTCTTTCACGAGGTTGAGCGCGACGCGCATCGACGAATCTTTTTTCTTGCGCAGCGCGACTTCGACCGGATCGTCCATCGCGACAACTTCGCTCGCGGGAACGACGGACAGACGCGGCTCGTCGGAAGCCTTGCACTTCTTGAGCTGCGCGCGGATGGGCTGCTCGAGGCCGACGAGCATCAGGTGCGCGTCGGGATGCGAGCGCACGAAACTGACGGCAGCGGGAACGGTCACGGCCGGACCGTGGTCGCCTCCCATGCAGTCGATGGTTATCTTTACAGTCATGGAACGCGACGAATTTCGGACACAAAAAAGCGGCAGTGAAATGCCGCCTTCTCGTCGTACCGGGAAAGTATCAAGAGCGAATTGAGCCCGCGCGCCCGCGGAACGGATTCAGCGGGCGCATCAAGCGTCAACGAACGCTTAGTCGTTCTTCGTCTTGATGACTTTCTTGCCACGATAGTAGCCGTTCGGGCTCACGTGGTGGCGCAGATGCACTTCACCCGTGCTCGGCTCGACAGCCAGCGGAGCCGTCGTGAGGAAGTCGTGGGAACGGTGCATGCCGCGCTTCGACGGCGACTTCTTGTTTTGCTGAACTGCCATGATTACTCCAGAAAAATTTTGCGAATTCTAACACAGCCCGATCCGCCGACAGCCCTCGGCCGTTCGGCCATCGGGTGCGCACATCGCGCTACCAGTTTGTTGCGTGCTACAAAACCATTTCAGTGCTTCTTGTCGTCGGAGCCGCCCTGTTTGAGCTTCTCCAGCACGGCAAAAGGATTCGGCTTCTCGTCCTCGTCCGCTGCACTGCTTTCATCCGTCTCGTCGTCCGCCGCGCCCGGAAGCAGACTTTCGTGCGTCTCGGGACACACGTTGTGCTTGGGCACGAGCGGCAAGGACAACAACAACTCCTCTTCGATCAAGTCGACGAGATCGAACTGGCGCGAGCCTACGATCACTTCGACTTCATCGTCGTCGAGCGGAAATTCGTCCGCTTCTTCTTCCGTCGCCACGATCCGATACGTTGCATCGACATCGAGATGTTGCGAATACGGCTGAAGGCAGCGCTGACACGTGAGCCACACCGAGCCGTGCACCGCGAGACGCAGATACGGCTGCGGCGCGTCCGTGCCGTCGTCCTGCAGTTCCGGCTGGGTCGAGCCCTCGCCCTGCCAGGTAAATACGGCGTCGCGCTCTGGCACATCCGCCGGCACTTCGGCTAACATGCGCGGCATCTGCGACACGCGCAGCGCGCCGGCCGCCTGCCTGCCGCTCTTGGCGAATTCGTAAATGTCGAGCGCGCGCAGATCGGCGGGGCTCACAGGTTTGCCAGGATTCTGAGTCATGTGCGCTCCTGCTTGGGCCTTGCTGGTTAGTGCTTCCGGTGAGTGCTCAGTATGCACCGCGATGCAGCTTCGATGCAGGCGTGGCTTGCCCGAATTTGCATCCGGGCGGCATTCGTGCTCACTCGTGTTTTCTGGCTCTGACGGGGCCTCACCGGTTCATCGGACCAGAACGGACGGGGTTCGCCCGCGCACGTACCGATGAAAAGCCCAAAATCATATCGGCTTTGTTCTTTCGAGTCAAATACTTAAGGGCTGAACCGCAGCCCGTCGTTTTTACACCCATTTTTGCCGAACTCGTTCCATGTCCGAAGCTCCAAAAACGCCGCCGCGCCTGATTCTGGCGTCCAGTTCACCTTACCGGCGCGAGCTGCTCGGGCGTCTGCGCATTCCGTTCGACGTCGTTTCGCCCGATATCGACGAAACCCCGCTTGCCGGCGAAACGCCCGAGACAACCGCCGTGCGGCTTTCGATCGCCAAGGCGCGCGCCGCCGCCGGGCGAATTGGCGATGGCCACGCGAGCGCGCTCGTGATCGGCTCCGATCAGGTCGCGACTTTCGACGGCCAGCAGATCGGCAAGCCCGGCACGCACGAAAAAGCAGTCGCGCAGCTTCAGGCGATGCGCGGCCGCAGCGTCGAATTCCACAGCGCGCTTTGTCTGTTCGACAGCCGCACGGGCGACGCGCAATCCGCCGATATCGTCACGCGCGTGCGGTTTCGCCGCTATTCGGATGCGCAGATCGAAGCCTACTTGCGCGCGGAAATGCCATATGACTGTGCCGGCAGCGCCAAAGCCGAGGGACTCGGCATCGCGTTGCTCGAAGCGATCGAATCGGACGACCCGACGGCGCTCATCGGCTTACCGCTGATCGCGCTGACCGGGATGCTCGTGAACGCTGGATATCCGATCCTGGAGGCGGCATGAGCGGCACGCTCTATTTGATCCCGAATACGCTCGGCGAAGGCGATGCCGACGCGCTCGCACACGTCCTGCCCGTGCCGGTGCGCCAGCAGGCGGCCGCGCTCGCTTACTACATCGGCGAAAACGCGAAAACCACGCGCGCGTTTCTGAAGAAAGTGGGCACGGAGCGGCCCATACAGGAAATCGAGGTGCGCGAGTTGAACGTGAACACGCCGCCCGCCGACATCGACAAGCTGCTTGCGCCGATTCTCGCGGGCACGGACGCCGGTCTCGTCTCCGAAGCGGGTTGCCCTGCCGTCGCCGATCCGGGCGCGCTGCTCGTGCGGCGCGCGCATCAACGCGGCGTGAAGGTCGTGCCGTTCGTCGGACCGAGCTCGATCCTGCTCGCGCTGATGGCCTCAGGCATGAACGGCCAGAGCTTCGCGTTCAACGGCTATCTGCCGGTCGATGCTAGCGAGCGCGCCAAGCGCCTGCGCGAGCTGGAGCAACTGTCGCGCAAAGCCAATCAGACGCAGATTTTCATTGAGACGCCCTATCGGAACCGCGCGATGCTCGATGCGCTTATCGCCGGTTGCGCGCCGTCGACGCTAATTTGCGTCGCTGTCGATCTGACGCTGCCGGGCGAAACCATCGTCACGCGCACGGCGGCGGACTGGAAGAAGCAGGCTGCGCCGGAGCTGCACAAGCGTCCGGCGATTTTCCTTCTGCTGGCGTCGTAAAACTCAGCGCAGCTGGAGCTTGCCGCCGAGCGTGAGCGCGCGCACGGCGGCATCGCCGGCCGACGCCCCGAAGCGCCGCACCACACGCTCGCCGATGCTCTCCTTCTGCGTGTAATCGACGATATCCGGCTGCTTGATGACCTCGCGCGCCACGTAGCTGGCGTCGCCGAAACCATCGGCGAGACCGAGCTCGACGCTCTTTTCGCCCGTCCAGAACATGCCGGTGAAAAGCTCCGGATCGTCCTTCAGACGTTTGCCGCGGCCGAGCTTCACGGCGTCGATGAACTGCGTGTGGATCTGATCGAGCATTTCCTGCGCGTGCGCGTTCATCGCGGGCGTTTCCGGCGAGAACGGATCGAAGGCGCCCTTGTTCGCGCCCGACGTGTGCATGCGGCGCTGGATGCCGAGCTTGTCCATCAGACCGGTGAAGCCGAAGCCGTCCATCAGCACGCCGATCGAGCCGACGATGCTCGCCCGGTCGACGTAAATCTTGTCCGCCGCGGCCGCGACGTAATAGCCGCCCGACGCGCACATGTCGTCGACGACGACGTAGAGCGGCGTTTTCGGATACTTCGCGCGCAGCCGCCGGATTTCGCCGTTGATGATGCCGGCCTGCACCGGACTGCCGCCCGGACTATTGATACGCAGAATCACGCCCGCCGTGTTCTCGTCCTCGAACGCGCTCTGGAGTGCATCGTCGATGTTGTCGGCGCTGGCGTCGCTGTTGGCGGCGATTTCGCCTTGCAGATCGATCAGCGCCGTGTGCTTGCCCGCTTTCGCGACGCGGTCGCCGGTGAAATCGAACACGCCCCACGCGATCAGCGCAATGACGCCGAGAAACACGAAGCGAAAAAAGATGCGCCAGCGCCGCGCCGCACGCTGCTCGCGGATGGCGGCCAGCGCGATGCGTTCGAGCGCCTCGCGCTCCCAGTTGTCGTCACGGCGGTCGTCACGGCGCGGAGGAAGGTTGTCGGACATGCGTTGTGAATGTGTGGAAAGGGAATCAGGCGGGACGCAAGGCTTCGTCGGGCAGCCAGAAGACCGCGCGGCCTTCCGGCGTGTCGCGCTCTTCGACCGTGACGGCCCGCAGACGCGCGCCGCGGCACGGTCCGCCGACGCATTTGCCGGTATCCGGCTCGTAGATCGCCCCGTGCGTCGCGCACATCAAGTATAGGCCCGAGCTTTCGAAGAACTGGCCCTCGTTCCAGTCGAGTTCCATCGGCACATGGGCGCAGCGGTTCAGATAGCCGAACGCCTCGCCGCCGTAGCGCACGAAGAACACGACGGCGTCGCCGCTCGCTTCGGCGGCCGCCACGCGCACGCCCGCGCCGCCATCGACGAGTTCATCGGATGCACATACCCGCACCGGTTCGCTCATGCGTGCTCCCGCAGCCAGCCGGCGAGCGATGCGACGCTGTCGGCGCAGAACTGCGGCTTGAGCACCGCGAGCGAATCCGCCGGATGCGCGCCGTAGCCGACGCCGATGCCCGCCGCGCCCGCGTTGATCGCCATCTGCAGATCGTGCGTCGTGTCGCCGATCATCACCGTGCGCCCGAGATCCTGGCCGAGCTCGCGCGTGAGCTCCTGAAGCATCGCGGGATGCGGCTTCGAGAACGTTTCGTCGGCGCAGCGCGTGCCGTCGAACAGGCTCGTGAGCCGCGATTCGTCGAGCGCCCGATTCAGCCCGACGCGGCTCTTGCCCGTCGCGACGCCGAGAAAATAGCCGAGCTCGCGCAGTTCCTGGAGCATCTCGCGCACGCCGCCGAAGAGCTCGGTCTTCTGGCCCATCGTCAGGAAATGGAAGCGGTAACGTTCGGCGAGGCGCGGGTAATCGGACGGATCGAGCGTCGGCGCGCAGATTTGCAGTGCGTCCTTCAGGCCGAGGCCGATCACGTAGCTCGCGGATTCATCGGCGGGAACCGGCAGCCCGAGGTCGCGGCACGCCGCCTGAATGCTGCGCGTGATGTGGACGGTCGAATCCATCAGCGTGCCGTCCCAGTCGAAAACGATCAGATCGAATTGCTGCCGCGCCATTTAGTCTGTCTCTTGGGTTTTCAATTGTTCGATGAACCGCCTGCATTCCGCAGGCAGCGGCGCTTCGAATTGCAGCGGCTCGCCCGTCGCAGGATGTGTAATTTTCAGGCGATAAGCATGCAAAAACATGCGTTTCAGCGACGGTTTCGCGCTCGGGCGGGCCAATTCCTTGTTCAGAGCGAAATCGCCGTATTTCGCATCGCCCGCAATCGGCAGGCCGAGGCTCGCCATATGTACGCGAATCTGGTGCGTGCGGCCGGTCTTGAGTTCAGCTTCGACCCAGACGTAATCGCGCCAGCGCTCGATCAGATTGAAGACCGTATGCGACGGCAGGCCGTTCTCCTGAATGCGCACGCGCCGTTCGCCGTCCGCCGCGACATATTTATGCAGCGGCGCCTTCACGATGCGCCGGCGGCCCCAATCACTCTGCCAGTCGCCGTGGCCGAGCGCGTAATAGCGCTTGTCGACGCGATTTTCGCGAATCTGCTCGTGCAGCCCGACGAGCGCCGCGCGCTTCTTCGCGAGCATCAGCACGCCCGACGTCTCGCGGTCCAGCCGATGCACCAGCTCGAGGAATTTCGCGTGCGGACGCGCATTGCGCAGCTGTTCGATAACGCCGAACGCCACGCCGCTGCCGCCATGCACCGCGACGCCGGACGGTTTATCGATGACGATCATGTGGTCGTCTTCGAAGAGGATCGGGAATTCGGCGGCGGGCGCGTTCGACGACACCGGCGCCTCGTCCTGCTGCGCGATGCGGATCGGCGGCACGCGCACGAGATCGCCAAGTTCGAGCCGATACGCCGCGTCGATGCGTCCCTTGTTCACGCGCACTTCACCGCTGCGAAGAATGCGGTAAATATGGCTTTTGGGGACGCCTTTACAGACGCGCAGCAGGAAGTTGTCGATCCGCTGACCGGCGGCGGTCTCGTCGACTTCGATCATCGACACCTGCTCGCTTGCGACCTGTTTATGGGATGTTTTGCCTAACTCATTCATTCTGAATATAATTTGCGAGCAGCCTGAAAAGGCCGACGCTTAGGATCAAGCAGCGGCCCGATTGTTCAGACTGTAACGGTGCAAGCGATAAACCATTATTTTACTTGTGCCCAGGGTCGGTTGCTCACCTGGAAAATCGAGAGCAGCGAGTTGCACGCACGGCGATATCACCGGCAAGGACGGCGCCCACAGGCGCGTTCGGTCGAGTCGATCGCCGACGGTAACGGATTTTTGGTCAAAAAGAATTTTATCGGCGAGAAGCGACGGCGCCCGGCAAGCAAAGCCGGATGCCAGCCCGAATCGACCCTGCCACCCGCGCGGGAGAAAAAGGCAAATCGAGGCTCGCCGGTTTTTTGCGAACAATTGCCGGCGAAACCGCCGCTGCGCTGATTTCTGCGAAGCGCGACGACGCTGCAAACGAGACGAGACACACGGCCGCGAGCCGACGGGAGCCGACAGAAACAAGTCGAGCCCGCAATCGCGCCGTCGCGGCATGGCAGCAAAGAGGATCGGTCACGAAGCATCGCGCCGGTTTGCGCGAGACCGCTCTTCCCGCGGCCACCGTCGGGAGGAATCAGGCTTTTTGCAAGAGCGCCAGCCGGTTTGGCGCGTCCATTTTGAGACGCGGAACCGCAGGCGCCGCCGTTTATCCTCGCCACGAGCCGCAAGGCACGTCGAACGTCTCGCAGTTGCTTCGCAATGCGCCCCACGGCGAGGCTGCCCCAATTCGGGCGCCGCGGCCTGCTTTCGGCAATTCTCCCGCCAGAAGTCCCGCTCCAGCGTGCTTTGTGACAACACACAAAAAAGCGTGGCACGCCCACCTTCCCGCTTCGCGCGCGTGACGTTCGCACGTCACCGGCGCCGATTCGCAAGATGAGGGAGGACGGAGCCATTCTGGAGCCGTTTCATGAAACGAATGCTGTTTAACGCGACGCAGCAAGAAGAATTGCGCGTCGCCATCGTCGATGGGCAGAAGCTCATCGACATCGACATCGAAACCGCCGGGCGCGAACAGCGCAAAGGCAATATCTACAAGGGAGTCGTCACCCGCATCGAGCCGTCGCTCGAAGCCTGTTTCGTCAACTACGGCGAAGACCGCCACGGCTTTCTGCCGTTCAAGGAAGTCGCCCGCCAGTATTTCCGCGACGGCGTCGAGATGCGCTCCGCGCGCATCCAGGACGCGCTGCGCGAAGGCCAGGAACTCATCGTTCAGGTCGAGAAGGAAGAGCGCGGCAACAAGGGCGCGGCGCTGACCACGTTCATCTCGCTGGCCGGCCGTTACCTCGTGCTGATGCCGAACAACCCGCGCGGCGGCGGCGTCTCGCGCCGCATCGAGGGCGACGAGCGGCAGGAACTGCGCGAAACCATGGCGCAGCTCGAACTGCCGGAAGGCATGAGCATCATCGCGCGCACGGCGGGTATCGGCCGTTCGGCGGAAGAGCTCCAGTGGGATCTGAACTACCTGATGCAACTGTGGCGCGCGATCGAAGCCGCGTCGCAGAGCGGCGTCGGCGGCCAGCCGATGCTGATTTACCTCGAATCGAGCCTCGTCATCCGCGCGATTCGCGACTACTTCCAGCCGGATATCGGCGAAATCCTCATCGACACGACCGAAATCCATGATCAGGCACGCGCCTTCATGGATATCGTGATGCCCGACAACCTCTCGAAGGTGAAGCGCTATCACGACGACGTGCCGCTCTTCTCGCGCTTCCAGATCGAGCATCAGATCGAAACGGCGTATTCGCGCACGGTGCCGCTGCCCTCGGGCGGCGCGATCGTGATCGATCACACCGAGGCGCTCGTCGCCATCGACGTGAACTCGGCGCGCGCGACCAAGGGCGCGGACATCGAGGAAACCGCGACGCGCACCAATCTCGAAGCCGCCGACGAAGTCGCGCGTCAGCTTCGTCTGCGCGATCTGGGCGGTCTGATCGTGATCGACTTCATCGACATGGAGTCGGCGAAGAGCCAGCGCGAAGTCGAGCAACGTCTCAAAGATGCACTGAAGCACGACCGCGCCCGCGTACAAATGGGCAAGATTTCGCGCTTCGGCCTGATGGAGCTGTCGCGTCAGCGTCTGCGTCCGGCGCTCTCCGAAGGCAGCCACGTGACGTGCCCGCGCTGCAACGGCACAGGCCATATCCGCGATACCGAATCGTCCGCGCTGCAAGTGCTGCGGATCATTCAGGAAGAAGCGATGAAGGAAAACACCGCGGCGATCCACTGCCAGGTGCCGGTCGAGGTGACCGCCTTCCTGCTGAACGAAAAGCGCTCGGAAATCAACAAGATCGAGTCGCGCTTCAAGGTCAATGTCGTCCTGATCCCGAACAAGCATCTCGAAACGCCGCACTACAAGCTGGAACGTCTGCGTCACGACGATGCGCGTCTGGACGAACCGCGCGCATCGTGGAAGATGGCCGTCGAAGCGGCGAGCGAGCTGGAGTCGGAAACCGGCTACAGCAAGCGCACCGAGGAAGTGAAGCCGAAGCAGGAAGCGGCCGTGAAGGGCATCACGCCCGAGAAGCCGGCGCCGAGCGCGCCGGTGAAGCCCGCGCCCGTCGAGGCGGCGGCGGCTCCGGCGCCCGTGCCGGCGAGCGGCGGTTTCATCGCGTGGATCAAGAACCTGTTCGGCATTCAGCCCGCTGCGCAACCCGCACCGGCGCCCGTCGAAGCGCAACCGGCGACGCGCGCCCCGCGCGAGCGCGGTGAACGCACCGGCGGCGGCGATCGCAACCGCAACCGCCGTAGCGGCGGCGCCGGACGTGAAGGCGCTGCGGCAGCCGGAACGGCTACGGGCGGCAACGGCGCAGCGCGCCAGGGCGGCCGTCGTGAGGACCGCGAGGCGCGTGGCGGACGCGAAGGACGTGAACTGCGTGAAGTCCGCGAACCGCGTGAGGCTCGTGAACCGCGCGAAGGACGCGAACCCCGCGAAGCGCGTGAGCCGCGTGAAGTTCGCGAGCCGCGCGAGGCACGTGAGCCGCGTGAAGCGCGCGATCGCAATGCGGAACGCGCCGCGCCGCGTCCGGAAGGCGCCGAACGTCAGGAACGCCGCGAGCGTCCCGACCGTGGTGAACGCGCCGAGCGCGGCGAACGTGCCGAGCGTGGTGAGCGCCCGGATCGCGTGGAACGTGGCGAGCGCCGCAAGCCGCAACCGGAAGCCGCCGTCGAGGCGCTGACGCAAGGCGAAACGGTGCCGTCGGAGATCGTCGAAGCGGCGCAAGCCAACGCAGATGCGCAACAAGCTGGCATCGATGCGGCATCGGATCTGGCCAGCGCGCGTGACGGTGAAGAACGTCGCCGCCGTCGTCGTGGCCGTCGTGGCGGTCGTCGCGAGCGCGATGAGGACGGCATGACGGTGAATCACGCGGCCGACGTCGCCGAAGCCGAAGGATCGGCGGAAAGCGTCTCCGCGCAAGCCGGCGTGTTCGACGCAGAAGCCGCGCAGGAAGCAGCCGCGCGTCGCGAGTCGCGTCCTGCCCCGCAGCAAGTGGTCGAGACCCCGGCGGAACAGCCGGCCGTTCAGCCGGTGCAAGCGCAGCCGCAAGAGCACGCGCCCGCCGCAGCCGACGAAGCGCCGGTTGCCAAGGCAGCCGAAGCCGAGCCGTTCGAACTGAAGGCGCAATCGCCCGAGCCGACGAACTTCGATCTCTTCGCCAAGCCCGAACCGGCGGCGGTCGAGAATCCGTTCGGCCCGTCGCCCAAGGTCGTCGAGACGAAGACGGCTGATCCGTTCGCGCCCGTCGTGACGGAAGAGCCGAAGCCCGTCGAAGCGGTCAAGCCTGTCGAAGCGGCGCCCGCGCCGGCACCGATCGAGCACGTCGAGTCTGTCGCGCCTGTCGTGGCCGCGCCGGCGGAAGTCGCCGAGCCGGTGAAGACCGCCGCAGTCGCGCCGACGCCCGAGGCAACGGCCGTCGAGCCGGTTGCTCCGGTCGAAAGCGCGCAAGTGGTTGCCCACGAGCCTGTCGCTGTCGTCGCGGAGCCTGTGAAGGTTGCCGCCCCGGCCGCGCCTGCTACGTCGACGCCGATCGCCGTGGAAACCCTTCAGCCGATGCTGGAGAGCGCGGGTCTCGTCTGGGTGAACACCGACGAAGGCAAGATGCGCGAAGCGAACGCCGCCGCCGCGCGCGAGCCGGCAGCGGTGCGCGTGCCGCGCGAGCGCAAGGCGCTGCCGCCGGCCGACAGCACGCCGATGCAGCAAGTGGAAACCAGCAAGCAGGTCCACTAAGCCGTTCGGGTGCCCCGTTTGCTCCGGCGAACGGGCAGCAGCAGAAAACGCCATCGATTCCGGTCGATGGCGTTTTTTTTCGTCCCATGCCAAGCCAAGCCAGAACCGCGGGAAAACCGCCACTTCGCGACAGTGCATGCCGATGCCCCGGTTCCGCTAAAATGGAACGATCCAACCATTATTCGAACAGGCCGCAGCGGCCAAGCCGAGCCCCGAATCATCATGTCCCGACGCATCATTCCTCTCGCCGATGTCAGCGCGATCCCGGATTTCTCCGGCGCCGCGGCGTCGCCGTCCGGGCTGGTCACGGACACGCTCGCGCGCCCGTTGCGTGATCTGCGCATCTCGGTGACGGACCGCTGCAACTTCCGCTGCGTGTACTGCATGCCCCGCGAGGTGTTCGACAAGGATTACCAGTTTCTCCCCCATGCCGCCCTGCTCTCGTTCGAGGAAATCGAGCGGCTCGCGCGCGTATTCGTCGCGCATGGCGTCGAGAAAATTCGCCTGACGGGCGGCGAGCCGCTGCTGCGCAAGAACATCGAATATCTGATCGAGCGGCTCGCGCTGTTGCGCACGCCGGACGGCCGCCCGCTCGATCTCACGCTCACCACGAACGGCTCGCTGCTCGCGCGCAAGGCCCGGTCGCTGAGGGACGCGGGCCTGTCGCGCGTCACGGTCAGCCTCGACGCGCTCGACGATTCGCTCTTTCGCCGCATGAACGACGCCGATTTCGCCGTCGCCGACGTGCTGAACGGCATCGAGGCGGCGCAAGACGCCGGCCTCACGCCGATCAAGGTGAACATGGTCGTGAAGCGCGGCACGAACGACCAGGAAATCGTGCCGATGGCGCGCCATTTCAAAGGCAGCGGCGCGATCCTGCGCTTCATCGAATACATGGATGTCGGCGCGTCGAACGGCTGGAACATGAGCGAAGTGCTGCCGTCGGCGCAGGTGGTCGAGCGCATCGACACGCACTTTCCGCTCGAACCGCGCGAAGCGCATACGGCCGCGGAAACCGCGCAACGCTGGGGCTATCGTGACGGCGGCGGCGAAATCGGCGTGATTTCGAGCGTCACGCGCGCGTTCTGCGACTCGTGCACGCGCGCGCGGCTCTCGACCGAAGGCAAGCTCTATCTGTGCCTCTTCGCGGTGGCCGGCCACGATCTGCGCGGTCTGATCCGCGGCGGCGCGACCGACGAGGAAGTCGCGACCGCCATCGCACGAATCTGGCAAGCGCGCGGCGACCGCTATTCGCAGTTGCGAGGCAGCGCATCGGCACCGTCGCGCGACGACGATGCGCGTCGCGTCGAGATGTCGTACATCGGCGGCTGAGCGCGGCGGATCGCTCGTGCCGAACCTTCATCCATCGTCCAGTGTGACGGCGCTCGTGCTCGCGGGCGGACGCGGCTCGCGCATGGGCGGCATCGACAAAGGCTTGCAGCCGTTTCGAGGCGAACCGCTCGCATTGCACGTGATGCGGCGCATCGCGCCTCAGGCGGGCGCGCTTCTGATCAGCGCGAACCGTTCCATCGAAGACTACGAACGGCTCGGCGCTGCGTTCGTAGCGCGCGTCATCATGGACACGCGCGCGGATTTTCCCGGACCGCTCGCCGGCATCGCCGCCGGGCTGCGCGCCGCCACCACCGGATTCGTGCTGACCGCGCCCTGCGACGCCCCTTTCGTCGATGAACACATCGGCGCGGCGCTGATGCAGGCGCTCGACATCCACGGCGCCGATGTTGCGTACGCAGCAACAATCGACGTCTCGGGCGAAGTCATGGCGCATCCCGTTTTTGCGCTCATGCGGACCTCGCTCGCCGACGATCTCGACGCCTGGCTCGACGCGGGCGAGCGCAAGGTCCGCGCGTGGTACGCGCGCCACAAGGCGGTCGAAGTGCAATTTCATGATGAACGCGCGTTTTACAATATCAACGATTTACAGCAGCTGGCCGAGCTGGAACGCCGCTGACTCGTCCAATCCGACCGTTCGCTCACATCCGCGTTTGCGGGCGTTCAACCACCGCGCGGCCTCGTGGCTGCTTCTTCGCCGGACCCCGGCCGCGATCCACGCCGATTCATGACCACGTCCAAGGAATTTTCCGCCTGCGTCGCCCACTACGATCCCAACGCGCTGCCCGTTGAAGCCGCGCAGGACATCGTGCGTCAGTGGGCCATGCCGCGCGCGCGGGACGTTCAGGTCGAGCGTGTGAGCCTGCACGATGCACTCGGCCGCGTGCTCGCCGAGGACGTGGTCTCGCCCATCGACGTGCCCGCCTACGACAATTCCGCAATGGATGGCTACGCGTTCGCCGGCGAAGTGCTCGCGCGCGGCGGCGACAGGGTCGGCTTATCCGTCGCGGGCACGGCGCTCGCCGGGCGGCCTTTCGAAAGCACGCCGGGCGCCGATCAATGCGTGCGCATCATGACGGGCGCGCTCCTTCCGCCAGGCTGCGATACGGTCGTGCCGCAAGAGCTCGTTACGCGTGACGGCGATGCAATCCGTTTTTCATCGGCGTCGGTCCGCGCCGGCCAGAACCGCCGCCTGTCGGGCGAGGATCTCGCGAAGGGCAAGCCGGCGCTGTTCGCGGGGCGCGTCGTGCGCGCATCGGATCTCGGTTTGCTCGCGTCGCTCGGCATCGGCGAAGTGCCGGTGCGCAAGCGCCTCACCGTCGCGTTCTTCTCGACCGGCGACGAACTGCGCTCGGTCGGCGAAACGCTCAGTCCCGGCAGCCTCTACGACAGCAATCGCTACACGCTCTTCGCGATGCTCAAGCGGCTCGGCGTCGAAACCGTCGATCTCGGCATCGTGCGCGACGATCGCGCGTCGCTCGAAAAAGCGCTGCGTCACGCAACGGCAAGCGCCGATGTCGTGATCAGCTCGGGCGGCGTATCGGTCGGCGATGCGGACTTCACGCGCGAGCTGATGAATTCGCTGGGCGACGTCGCCTTCTGGAAGATCGCGATGCGCCCGGGCCGTCCGCTCGCGTTCGGCCGCCTGTGGTCCGGCGAGCGCGCGGGCACGGGCAAGCCGGCGCTCTTCTTCGGCTTGCCGGGCAATCCGGTCGCCGTGATGGCGACGTTTTACTTCATCGTGCGCGAGGCGCTGCTCGCGATGTCCGGCGCGACGCGCCAGCCGCTCACGGTCATCCGCGCGGCCGCCGCCGAGCCGATGAAAAAGCGCGCGGGCCGCACCGAGTTTCAGCGCGGCATCGCCACGCGCGACGACGATGGCCGCTTTCGCGTCGTCACCACCGGTCCGCAGGGTTCCGGCGTGCTGAGTTCGATGAGCGAAGCGAACTGCTTCATCGTGCTCGAGCACGCGCGCGGCGACATCGACGCGGGCGACGAAGTCGAGATCGTGCCGTTCGACGGCCTGATCTGACTGACGCAGCGCCGGGCGTCGCCAGCAACACCATTCCTACATCGATAGACGGGGCTTCCTTCCATGAAAAAGCAGATTTCATTTATCGCACCGGGACAGACCGCCAAGGCGCTGATCCTCGTGTACCTGACCTTCAGCGTGCCCATCGTGCTGCTCGGCGTCGTGGTTGCGTTCGTGCGATACGGCTCGGTGGAAGTGAGCACCGTCACGAGCGCGCTGCTGCTGAACGCGATCCTCGGTTTCATCCTGCTGTGGATCGCATGCCACGCGTACAACTGGGTGGCGTCGCGCTTCGGCGGCATCGAAATCGTGTTGTCCGACGCGCCGGAGGAAGCGTGAGCGCCCCGATCATTCGCGCGGCGACGCCCGCCGACATCGCCGCGATCTTCGGCCTGATGTACGAGCTGGCGGAGTTCGAGAAGCTGACGCATCTGTTCATCGCGACGGAGCAAGGCGTGCACGATGCGCTTTTCGGCGCGCGTCCGGCCGCCGAAGCGCTCGTCGCGGAGCAAGACGGCGAAATCGTCAGCTACGCGCTCTTCTTCCAGAACTTCTCGACCTTCCTCGGCAAGCGCGGTCTCTATCTCGAAGACCTGTACGTGCGCCCGTCGATGCGCGGCAGCGGTCTCGGCACGCTGATGCTGAAGAAGCTCGCCGCACTCGCGGTCGAGCGCCAGTGCGGCCGGTTCGAGTGGTCGGTGCTCGACTGGAATCAGAACGCCATCGACTTCTACGAAAAGATGGGCGCAACGGTGCTGCCCGACTGGCGCATCGTGCGCGTGACGGGCGAACCGCTCGAACGGCTCGCCTCGTAATCAAGGCTCGTCGTCGCCTTCGGGCGATGACGCATCGCCGAACGCGTCGCCCAGCAACCCCGCCGCCTGTTCTCCCGGCAACGCCTCGACATCCCGCAGGCGCTTGCCCATCTGCCGCGTGCGGGTCTGCGCCATTTCGATCGAACGCGTGACTGTTTCGAGCTGCGACTTGGTTTTGGCCAGCACGTCGCCGAACTTGCCGAACTCCGTCTTCACCGCGCCGAGCACCTGCCACACTTCGCTCGAACGTTTCTCGATGGCCAGCGTCCGGAAACCCATCTGCAGGCTGTTGAGGAGCGCGGTCAGCGTGGTCGGCCCGGCGACGGTCACGCGATAGTCACGCTGCAACGAATCGGTCAAACCCGGGCGGCGCAACACTTCCGCGTAAAGGCCTTCGGTCGGCAGGAAGAGCAGCGCGAAGTCCGTGGTGTGCGGAGGCGCCACGTACTTCTGCGCGATCGACTTCGCCTCGGCGCGCAAACGCCCTTCGAGCGCGCGCGACGCGTCCTCGACGCCGGCCAGGTCCGCGCGTTCCTGCGCGTCGATGAGACGCTCATAGTCCTCGCGCGGAAACTTGGCATCGATGGGCAGCCACACCGGCGTCGCCGCATCGCCCGGCGCACCCGGCGCGTCGTGACGGCCAGGCAGCCTGATCGCGAACTCGACGCGCTCGTTGCTCTTCGGAATGGTCGCGACATTCTTCGCGTATTGATCCGGCGTGAGCAACTGTTCCAGCAGCGCTTCGAGCTGCACTTCGCCCCAGATGCCGCGCGTCTTGACATTGGTCAGCACTTTCTTCAGATCGCCGACGCCCGCCGCAAGCGTCTGCATCTCGCCGAGCCCGCGATGCACCTGCTCCAGCCTGTCGGACACGAGCTTGAACGACTCGCCGAGCCGCTGCTCGAGCGTCGCGTGCAGCTTTTCGTCGACGGTGCGGCGCATTTCTTCGAGCTTCGTCGAGTTATTTGCTTCGATGTCCTTCAGACGCGTTTCGAGCGTCGCTCGGACTTCCCCGAGCCGTCGCTCGTTCGCTTCGGAAAGCTGCGCGAGATGCAGCGACATGGAATCGGCGAAACGCTTCAGCGCGTTGCCCTGATCCTCGCGCGCCTGCTGACTCTGTTGCGCGAGTTGCTGCGCGAGCGCATCGAATTGCGCGTTCTGCACGTTCGACGTGTTCGCCAGTTGCGTCGAAAGCGTCTGATGGAATTGCGCGAAACCGCTTTGCGATTCCATGCGCGACACGCGCGCGTTTTCCGCGATATCGCCGCGCAAGCCGCGTTCGAGCCGCTCCTGCGCGCGCGCGTGCGCCTCGCCCATGTCGTTGACGCGATCGGTGAGCGCTTCGAACTCGTCGAAGATGACCGCGTTCGAACTGCGCCGCATCGTCATGACGAGCGCGATGAGCGACACCACGAGCGCGATCGCCAGCACGGCGATCGCGCCAACCAGCAGTTCCATCATGTCTTCAGTACGTCCGGATTGATCGGGTTCGGCGGATTCCCGGCGCGCGGGCCTTCGCCCAGCGCGGCGATGAGATTGTCGGCCGCGAGATTGGCCATCGCGCGGCGCGTGCCCTCGGTCGCGCTCGCGATGTGCGGCGTCAGCACGACATTGTCCAGCAGCAGGAAATCCGGGTTGAAGTCCGGCTCGCCTTCGAACACGTCGACGCCCGCCGCCGCGATGCGCTTCTCGCGCAACGCCGCGATCAACGCCGCATCGTCGACGATGCCGCCGCGCGCGATATTCGTGAGCGTCGCCGTCGGCTTCATGAGTGCGAGCTCGGCCGCGCCGATCGTGTGATGGCTCTCCTTCGCGTAAGGCACGACGAGTACGACATGATCCGCGCGCTTGAGCAGATCTTCCTTCGACGCGTACTCGGCGTTCAGCTCGCGCTCGATCTCCGGCGCGACGCGCGAACGGTTGTGATACATCACGCGCATGTTGAAGCCGGCCGCCCGCCGCGCGAGCGCCTGCCCGATGCGTCCCATGCCGATCACGCCGAGCGTCGAGCCGTACACGTCGGCGCCGAGGAACGAGTCGAAGGACCACTTCTGCCACTTGCCCGCGCGCAGATAGTGCTCGGACTCGGTGACGCGCCGCGCCGCCGCCATCATCAGCGCCCAGCCGAAATCCGCCGTGGTTTCGTTCAGCACGTTGGGCGTGTTGGTGCCGAGCACCTTGTGCGCGTCGAACGCGTGCATGTCGAAGTTGTTGTAGCCGACCGCCATGTTCGCGACGACCTTCAGGTTCGGCGCGCCCGCCAGTTCCTGCTCTCCGACCCGCTCGCCGGCCGTGAACGCACCGTCCTTGTCGGCGAGACGGCGTGCGAATTCTTCCTGCGGGAGCACGTCGCCGAGGTTCACATCGACATCGAAATGCTGCTTCAGGCGCTCGATCACATCGGGAAAGGTGGGACGCGCCACCAGCACTTTCTTCTTCATCGATTGCTCCTAGAAAAATAGCCAGCCCAGAATGGCGAAAAGCGGCAGAAGGATCGCACCCGACCACGCGATGAAGCCGAAGAAACTCGGCATGCGCACGCCGCGCGATTCGGCGATCGCCTTCACCATGAAATTCGGCGCATTGCCGATATACGTATTCGCGCCCATGAAGACCGCGCCCGCCGAAATGGCGGCGAGCGTCGTGGCGTCCGTGGTCATGAGCGTGCGGGCATCGCCGCCCGCGAGATTGAAGAAGACGAGATAGGTCGGCGCGTTGTCGAGAAACGATGACAGTAGACCCGTCGCCCAGAAATAGGCGATGTCGACAGGCTTGCCCTGCGCATTCGACACCGCGTGCACGATGCCCGCGAACGCGCCCGCCTCGCCCGCGCGCAGGATCGTGATGACGGGCGCGATCGTGATGAAGATGGCCGCGAAGAGCTTCGCGACTTCCTCGATGGGCGCCCAGTCGAACGCATTGCCCGCGCGCGCGCTCTTCGGCGTGAGCGCGAGCGAAGCCAGCAGCACGGCGACGAGCAGCACGTCGCGCACGAGGTTTTGCAACTGGACATGCGTGCCGAACACGTCGAACGCGATGCCGGGTTTCCAGACACCGCTCATCAGCACGAGCACGACGATCGCCGCGAGCAACGCGAAATTGATCTTGCCGTCGATGCCTAATGGCGGCGTATCGGGCGTCGGGTCGAGAAACGCGGAACGCGCGTCGTGCCTGCGCCAGTAGAAGCTGTCGATCGCGTAGAACACCGCGAGGAGCACGGCGCAGACGAAGAGCATCGGCAGCGCGAGATGCACCGTCGTCCAGAAGAAGCCGACGCCGTTCAGAAAGCCGAGGAAGAGCGGCGGATCGCCGAGCGGCGTGAGCGAACCGCCCGCATTCGCGACGAGAAAGATAAAGAACACAACGACATGCACCACGTGCTTGCGGTTGTCGTTCGCGCGCAGAAGCGGACGGATCAGCAGCATGGCCGCGCCCGTCGTGCCCATGACGCTCGCGAGCGCCGTGCCGAGCGCGAGCAGTCCGGTATTGAGCCGCGCCGAGCCGTGCAGATTGCCGCGCACACAGATGCCGCCCGCGACGGTATAAAGCGCCGCCAGCAGGATGATGAACGGCACGTACTCTTCGAGCATCGCGTGGACCAGCACGCTGGCCGCCGTGCCGAATCCGAAGGCGAGCGCGAACGGCGCGAGAAACGCGACGGCCCATGCCGCCGCGATCTTGCCGAAATGGTGATGCCAGACCTTCGGCGCGACGAGCGGAAACACCGCGATGGAAAGCAGAATGCCGACGAACGGAATGCCCCAGGTGGCCGAAAGCTTCGCGCCGTCGAGCGTCGCGGCGGCGGCCGGCGTGGCGATCAGCGCCGGCATGGCGCACATCGCGCAGTAAAACAGTCGACGCATCGGACTCACGCTCCGCGCACGACGATCACATGCACGCGATACGGCCCATGCGCGCCGAGCACGATGGTCTGTTCGATATCGCCGGTGCGAGAAGGTCCCGACACGAAGTTGACCGCGCGCGGCAGCTCGCCCCGCTCCGCGCGCATCAACGCGAACGCATCCTCATGCGCGGCGACGATACGCGAAGCCGGCACGATCGCGATGTGCGTCTGCGGCAGCAGCGCGCCGGATGCGGGCGTCTCGGCGCCCGACAGCAGCACGAGCGAACCGGTTTCGGCCGTGGCGCAAAAGCAGCCGGTGATGCCGACGAGATCGGCGTCGGCGGGCTTGCGAAAAGCGGCCTGAATGCCCGCTTCGGCCCAGCGCAATTGAGCGAGCGCGGGCCACGCGACGGCATCGGCGGGAAGATTCAGGGACTGGAGATAGCGCGCGGCTTCGGCAGGCGCAGCGTCGAGCGATTCGACTTCGGCGACCGTAGTGGAAAGACGCTCGGCTTCGAGTCTGAAGCGCGCGATCAGCTCATCGCGTGTCTGAGGCAACGGCGGACGCGGACCTGCCGGATGACGCTCCACGTAATCGTGCGCAGCGGCGCGCTCCGCGTCGGTCGCTTCGCCGCGACGGCCCTGCGCGCTGCGAATGCGCGCGAGAATATTGCGGCGCGCGGCCGATGTATCCATGGTGCCGTCCTCGTGTTGGCATGCTTGAGATTCGTGCGCCGCATTGATCGACGACGCGTTCGAATTATAGCGAGCGGCCTATACGCGCGAACCTCGGCCGGACGACATAGGCCGGGTGCACGAATGCGCCGCGCTCAGTCGTCGCCGACAGGCTGCTCGATGCCGAATACCTGACGCAGATAGGCGAGATACGCCTTGTCGTCGCACATGTTCTTGCCGGGGGAATCCGAGAGTTTCGCGACCGGCTGACCGTTGCAGCGAACCATCTTGACGACGATCTGCAACGGCTGATAGCCGAGATCGTTGGTGAGATTCGTGCCGACGCCGAACGCGAGCTGACAGCGCCCGCGAAAACGCTCGTAGAGTTGCAGGACTTTGGGGATATCGAGCGCGTCGGAGAACACGAGCACTTTCGTGCGCGGATCGCAGCGGTTTTCCTCGTAATGCCGGATGAGGCGCTCGCCCCAGTCGAACGGATCGCCGGAATCGTGGCGCGCGCCGTCGAAGAGCTTGCAGAAATACATGTCGAAGTCGCGCAGGAACGCCTTCATGCCGTAGACGTCCGACAGCGCGATCCCGAGGTCGCCGCGATATTCCTTCGCCCACATCTCGAAGCCGAAGATCTGCGAATCGCGCAGACGCGGGCCCAGCGCCTGACATGCCTGCAAGTACTCGTGCGCCATCGTGCCGAGGGGCCGCAAGCCGTGCTTCATCGCGTAGAAGCAGTTGCTCGTGCCGGCGAACTGCGCGCCGAGCTTGTCCTTCAGCGTCAGCACGACTTCCTCGTGCCACTGCCCCGAAAAACGCCGGCGCGTGCCGTAGTCGGCGATCTTGCAGTCGGAATATTCGGGCGGCGTGGCGAGCAGCTTGATCTTGTCGCGCAGACGTTCGCGACCGATTTCGTATTCGGGCTTGCGCTGCGTGTTGCGAAAATAGACTTCGTTGACGATCGCGAGCACCGGAATCTCAAAGAGAATCGTGTGCAGCCACGGCCCTTCGATTTCGATGTCGATCTCGCCGTTCTTCTTCGGCGACGGCGCAATGCGGATGGACTTCTCGTTCAGATGGAAGAGCGCGAGGAAGTCGATGAAGTCGCTCTTGATGAAGCGCATGCGCCGCAGATAATCCAGTTCCTCTTCCTTGAAGCGCAGATTGCAGAGCTGGCGCACCTCGTCGCGAATTTCGTCGATGTACGGGACGAGATCGACGTTCGGCGTGCGGCAGCGAAAGCGGTATTCGACATGCGCAGCGGGAAAGTGATGCAGGACGACCTGCATCATCGTGAACTTGTAGAGGTCGGTATCGAGCAGCGAATTGATGATCATGGTTCTGGCTGGAACATCCACGCGAAGTGGCCGCGCGCTCGAGCTCTTGCCCGCGCGCGGCCTTATGCCTTTAGGGCCATGTTACCCGAATGTGTGAGATGACATGACGCATGCCCGGCGTATCGCTTCGGCACGCATACATAAATCACGAATCGATATAAAGCGCGCTTCGCACGGCGCGCGCCCGTTTTTACCGTTACGCTACAATATGCGTTTTGGCAAGCGCACCTCCCGGCCTATGCAGCCGCCAGGGCGCCGCCCCCACGAATTCCGTATGCAGGAGCCTGAATGACTCACGTTGTGACCGAAAGCTGCATCAAGTGCAAGTACACCGATTGCGTGGACGTGTGCCCGGTGGATTGCTTCCGCGAAGGTCCCAACTTTCTCGCGATCGATCCCGACGAATGCATCGACTGCGCCGTGTGCGTAGCCGAATGCCCGGTGAACGCGATCTACGCCGAAGAAGATGTGCCCGGGGACCAGCAACACTTCACCGAACTGAACGCTGAGCTCGCGCGCAACTGGCCGAGCATCACGAAGACCAAGGGCTCGCTGCCCGAGGCGGACGAGTTCAAGGACGTGAAGGAAAAGCTGAACCTGCTCGAGCGTTGATTCGGGAGCGCCGGAACGCACGCTTCGTTTTTGATCGCAAAAATGCGTATCGAATGAAGATTGAGCGTTGACAGGCTAGAAACAGCCCCCTATAATTTCGCTTCTCTGCTGTAGATGTTCCCCGATAGCTCAGTCGGTAGAGCGCCGGACTGTTAATCCGTAGGTCCCTGGTTCGAGCCCAGGTCGGGGAGCCAAAAAACTCCAGCACGTCGGTTTCAAAAGAACCCAGTCAATCGGCTGGGTTTTTTATCTCAGTTGCAGATGTATCAGTTGTTCCCCGATAGCTCAGTCGGTAGAGCGCCGGACTGTTAATCCGTAGGTCCCTGGTTCGAGCCCAGGTCGGGGAGCCAAAAGCTTCAGTCGAAAAGCCCAGTCACATGACTGGGCTTTTCGTTTTTGCGCGCGCCCTTCTCGCTCCGCCACTGGCGCTTCACGCAACCCACACCACGGTCAGCGAGCGCACGCCCTGCGCGCCGCGAATCAGCACGCCTTCGATATCCGCCGTCGCCGACGGTCCCGTCACGAGCACCGCATAGCGCGCCGATTTGAAATCGTCGCGTCGATACACCTGCTGCAAGCCTTCGACGAGCAACGCGGGATCGAGCAGCACGACGAGATGCTGCGACAGATAGCCGACCGCATTCACGACGTACTCCTGTTCGCTGAACCACACCGAGCCCGTTTCCGCGACGCCGAAGCGCCCTCTCACGATGCCCACGTCGACATCCTGAAGCGATGCCGGCACGGTATCGGATGAAAGCGGCCGCGTGCCGTCGACGCCCGGCACCGCCGATGCGATCACCTTCGCATCGGCGAAGCGCGACGCGATCAGCGCATTCACGTCGCTCAGGCCGGCCGCTTCGACGCATGTGCCGCCCATCGCGGTCAGCGCGGCCGTGAAGCGCGCCTTCAACTCGCCTTCGGGCGCCGGGAACACGGGCACGTCGGGGCGCGGGCGCGATGCGGGCTGCGCCGCGCGGATCTTCGACAGAAAAGCTTCGCGAGTCGTCATTGATCGTGCTTCCGGTTCTTTTTGTACCACTCGTGAAAAGTCTCGGCGGGCGCTTCGGGCAGATCCCGTCCGCGTCCCCAGATGTTGAGCGGGTTGTAGAGCACGAAGTTCGGCAGACGCTTCAACGCGCCGCCGAGCGATGCGACCGTCGCGCGATACAGCGTCGGGCTCGCGAGCAGACGCCCTGCCATCTTCAGGACTTCCTGCTTCACGAACGGCACTTCGTGCTTTTCGGCGATCACTTCGCGCCACTTGTAAATCTGCTCGTGGATGTTCACCTTCACCGGACACACGTTCGTGCAACTGCCGTTCATCGTCGAGGCGAAGGGCAGCGCGCTGTAGCGCTTCAGGTCGTGCGTCGGATTGATGATCGCGCCGATCGGACCGGAATACGTGCCGCCATAAGACAGCCCGCCGCTTCTCCGATACACCGGACACGTATTCATGCACGCGCCGCAGCGAATGCACTTGAGCGAGTACCAGAAATCGTCCATCGCGAGCCGTTCGGAACGGCCGTTATCGACGAGGATGAAGTGCATCTCCGTGCCGGGGCGCGGCGCGCGAAAGTGCGACGTGTACTGCGTGATCGGCGAGCCGAGCGCGCTTCTCGACAGCATGCGCACGAAGACGCCGAGATCGGCGATCGACGGAATGATCTTCTCGATGCCGATCGACGCGATATGCAGCGGCGGCACGTTCGCCGACAAATCCGCGTTGCCCTCGTTCGTGCAGACGACGACCGTGCCCGTCTCCGCGACCGCGAAGTTGCAGCCGGTCATGCCCGCCGTCTTCTCGCGCACGAAATACGGCCGCGTGTTCATGCGCTGGCTTTCGGCGAGATAGTGGATGTCGCTGTTCTTCGGATCGGTGCCGATGGTCTTGCCGAACAGTTCGGCCACGTCCGCGCGCAGCTTATGCACGGCGGGCACGACCATGTGGCTGGGGTCCTGATGATCGAGTTGCTGAATGCGCTCGCCGAGATCGGTTTCCATCACCGTGATGCCGCGCGGCTCGAGATAGTCGCGCATGTAGCACTCGTCGGTGAGCATCGACTTGCTCTTCACGAGCGATGTCATGCCGCGCTCGCTCATCAGCGTGTGGACGAGTGCGTTGTGCTCCTCCGCGTTCGCCGCGAAATGCACGACGACGCCGTTCTTCTCGGCCTGATCGACGAACTGCGCGATGTAATCGGCGAGATTGGACAGCGTGTGTTCCTTGATCGCCGACGCGAGATTGCGCATCGTCTCCCATTCCGGGATGCCGTGCGCCTGCGCGTCGCGCTTGCTGCGCAAGTCCCACAGGCGTTTGTCGTGGAATGCGACGTGATCCGTCTTCTGCAGGAACGCGCCGGCGGCCTTCGCGTGATCGATCCGTCCGCTCTTGCTCATGCGCGCGCTCCATTCAGAACCTGCGCGATGTGGATGAATTTCGCCTCGACTTTCATGCGCTCGGCGCAGCCTTGCTGATGCATGAGACACGACATGTCGCCCGACACGATGTACTCCGCGCCCGCGCTGACGTGATCGCGCACCTTGTCCTGCCCCATGCGCACGGAAACGGCTTCTTCCGTCACCGAGAACGTGCCGCCGAAGCCGCAGCATTCGTCGGGACGCGCGGGCGCAACGAACTCGATGCCCTTCACGCCTTCGAGCAACGCGCGCGGCTTCGAAAACGGCGTGCCCGCCACTTCCGAATTCGACGTTTCGCGCAGATGCCGCACCGCGCTGCAACTGTTGTGCAGCCCGACGCGATGCGGAAATTCGGCCCACGGAAATTCGCGCACGTTCAGCACGTCGTGCAGAAATTCGACGAGTTCATACGTATTGCGCCGTACTTTCTGCACGGCGCTCGTCTGCTCGATCGCGGTGAAATGCTCGCGCACGTGATGCGTGCAACTCGCCGACGGTCCGACGACGTAATCGTAGTCGGCGAAATTGCGGGCGAACACGCGCTCGGCGCCGGCGGCGTCCTTGTGCGCGCCGCTATTGGCCATCGGCTGGCCGCAGCACGTCTGATCCTGCGGATAGTCGACGTCCACGCCCAGCCGTTCGAGCAATTCGAGCGTGGCGATGCCGATCTGCGGATAAAACGCGTCGATGAAACAGGGAACGAACAAGGCAACTTTCATGACGATCCGAGTGCGGGGAGATTTGGTAAGCTTGGTCTGACCAAGACTTTAATGAGATGCCCCTTTCGTGTCAAACTCGGGCATTCCCAGGCTTTCACTTCGTATTTACGTTGACCGATGACTTTTCAGCCCGTCCATGCGCATTCCTACGCCCGCGTGCGTCTCTCCGATGTCGTATCCGGGCAGATTCGGGAACTGATCTCGAACGGCGCGCTGCTGCCCGGTCAGCGTCTGCCCGCCGAGCGCGATCTGGCCGAGCAGTTGAACGTGTCGCGCCCGTCGCTGCGCGAGGCGCTGATCCGGCTGGAATCGGACGGCTTCATTCGGGCCGCCGGACGCGGCGGTTTCGTCGTATCGGATGTGACGGCGCCGTTGGTGTCGCATCCGCTTGCCGCGCTGCTCGAAGAACAGCCGAACGCAAGCGCCGATGTCCTCGAATTGCGTCACGGCCTCGAAACGCTCTCGACCGCCTACGCCGCCGAGCGCGCCACCGACGCCGACCTCGCGCGCATCGCCGCCGCGTTCGATGCGCTGCAAACCGCCGTCGCCGAGAAAAGCACGCGCATCGCGGAGAAGGATGCGGCGTTCCATTTGGCGATTGCGGACGCGACGCACAACGTCGCGCTTGCGCACGTGATGCACGGCCTCAACGAACTGGTGCGCGAATCGATGCTCACGTCGCACCGTCTCGTCGACTACGACGACGAAGTCGAAGCGAACCTGATGACGCAGCATCGGGCGATCTTCGATGCGATCGTCGCGCGCGATCCGGCGCGGGCGCGCGAGTGCGCGGGTGCGCATCTCGACTATGTGCGCACGCTGTATCTCGATCGTCCGGCGAAGAAAAACAAGGTCGCGTGAGTCTTATCACATTACGAATCTGTAAGCCTCAAGAAAGTGATGATAGGACTTCGCCTACACAGCTTTCGGACACGCACGGCTAACGCGGCACGCTCTTCCTCGCGATACTGGAATCGTCGAAAACAACATGCGAAGGAGAACACCATGCCTTATCTGCTCGGATGGTTGCTTGGCGTGCCGGTCATCGTGTTGGTGATTCTTTATCTGATCTTCCATTGATTGCATGCGGACACGAGATGCGTCGAAGAGCCAAGGGCGTCGATACAATACGACGCCCTTTCTCTTTTCCGAAGGATGACGATGATGAACCGCTCCGTCCTCGCGCTCGCTGCATCGCTCGCTCTCTTCTCCGGCGCGGGACTCGCGCACGCGGAGGAAATCGCCAGCGTCAACACGAATTTCCGCTTCACCGGCTCGGATCGCGTGACCGTCGATGCGTACGACGATCCGCTCGTCCAGGGCGTCACCTGCTACGTGTCCCGCGCGCGCACGGGCGGCGTGAAGGGCACGCTGGGCATCGCCGAAGATCCGACGGAAGCGTCGATCGCCTGCCGCCAGGTCGGGCCGATCAAGATCGCCGCGCCGCTCAAGCAGAAAACCGATGTCTTCTCCGCGGGCATGTCCTTTATCTTCAAGACCTTGCATGTGGTGCGCATCGTCGATGCGAAACGCAATACGCTCGTCTATCTCACGTACAGCGACCGTATCGCGACCGGCAGTCCGAAAAACAGCGTGACGGCGGTGCCCGTGCCCGAAAGCACGACCATACCGGTGAAGTGACGCGCAACTGTCCGGCCCGGCGCGAGGCAAAGTTGTAAACTAGTCGATTACGTCCATCTCAGATTCGCCCGACCATGCACGCCGACCGTTTCCGCAATGCCGCGCGCTACTGGCGCTCGCCGCTCGTGCCGGACGCGGACATGGTCACGGCCGAATACTACGATCACGAGTTCTCGCCGCACTGGCACGACGCCTACACGGTGCCCGTGATCGAAGCGGGCGCGGAGTGCTACGACTATCGCGGCGCGCATCACGTGGCCGAAGCCGGTTCGGTGCCGGTGATCAATCCCGGCGAAGTGCATACGGGCGCGCGGGCCGTCGATGCGGGCTGGCGCTATCGCGTGTTCTATCTGCCGGTGCCGTTCGTCGAAAATCTCGCGCGGGACATGTCGGGCCGGCCGGAATCGTCGCCGTGGTTCCCCGATGACATCATCCGCGACGCCGATCTCGCGCGGCGCCTGCTGATCGCGCATCGGCTGCTGGAGCGCGACGCCGACCCGCTCGCCGCGGAACTGGCGCTCGTCGATGCCGTCACGACGCTGCTCGGCCGCCATGCGCTCGACCGCCCCGATATCGCGCCCCTCGCCGCCGATGCGCGCCGCGTCACGACGATGAAATCCCGTCTCGCCGACGACCTTCTCGAACCGGTCACGCTCGCCGAACTCGCGCAGACGGTCGGGCTTTCGACCTTCCACGCCGCGCGCCTCTTCACGCGGGAAACCGGGCTCGCGCCGCACGCATGGCGCAATCAGATGCGCATCGTGCGCGCGCTGCCGGCATTGCGCGCGGGCGCTTCCGTGACCGATGTCGCGGCGGCCAGCGGCTTCACGGATCAAAGTCACTTCACGCGTCATTTCAAACGCACGTTCGGCGTACCGCCCGGCCGGTGGCGTTAAGGCGTTCCGGTCAATCAGGGAAAGCGCAAGAACGTACAAGCATTCTCATCGACGTTTTGCGTATCCTCGCTTCCATAGGAGGACATCTTGAAAGCAACACCTTTGCGCGAATTCGCCGCCGGCGCCCGCGACACCATCCCGATGATGATCGGCGCCGCGCCCTTCGGCGTAATTTTCGGCACGCTCGTCACCGCGAGTCCGCTCACGCTCTGGCATGGCCAGCTGATGTCGCTCGTCGTGTTCGCGGGCTCGGCGCAGTTCATCGCGGTCGGGCTGATCGCGTCGCATGCGAGCTTCGCCGTTATCTGGGCGACGACGCTCGTCGTCAATCTTCGCCACGTGCTCTACTCCGCGACGCTCGCGCCGTACGTCGCGCATCTGCCGCGCCGCTGGCGCTGGGCGCTCGCCGGCATGCTCACCGATGAAGTCTTCGCCGTCGCTTACGCGCACTATCAGAAGCGCGCGCCGGGCGAGATCGGACCGCATTACTTCTTCGGCTCCGGCGTCGCGATGTATCTGAACTGGCAATTGTGGACGCTGCTCGGCCTGCTGTTTGGCGCGGCGTTTCCCGGCCTGAAATCGCTCGGCCTCGACTTCGCGATGGTCGCGACGTTCATCGCGATCATCGTGCCGCAGCTCGTCGCCGTGCGTTTCGTCGCGGCGGCGCTCGCATCGGGCGTGCTGTCGTTCGCGTGGCAAGGCTGGCCGTACAAGCTCGGCCTGCTCGCGGCGGTGTTTGTGGGCGTCGCGGTCGGCATGGTGCTGACGATGATGGAAAACCGTCCGCAGAAGGAAGCGGCGAAACATCGCCTGAAGAACGCGAAGGAGCGCACGCAATGAACTACGTCACCCTGATCTTCGGCATGGCGGCGGTTACGTTCGTGATCCGCGCCGCCGTGTTCGTGCTGGGCGAACGCCTGCCGTTTCCGCCGGTCGTGCGCACCGCGCTCTCGTTCGTGCCGGTGACGGTGCTCACCGCGATCATCGTGCCGATGACCGTCTCGCCGCACGGCAACGGCGCCGAGATCACCTGGCGCAATCCGCAGCTCGTGGCGGCGATCGTCGCGATTATCGTTTGCGCGCTCACGAAACGGCCGCTTTTGACGATTGCGGTGTCGCTCGCCGTGTTTTTCGTGTGGCAGTTCGCGGTTTTGCGCTAAACGTTTTCCATCAATCCGCCGTTAAACGGCTTTCAAAAAGCATCGAAGCATCCTCAAGTTCCCGGAAAGCGCGCCGATAACAGAAACGAATGGACTCCGTCCCGAGCGACGGTTCCACACGCTTTTCCCGCTGCCGGACATCCGGAAGCGGAACCGGGAACCAACATGCGTCAAATCACCCTTTCGTTACGCGACGAAACGATCACTTCGCTGCAGCGCGATTTCGAAGCGTTCACGCGTCTGTCGCTGAAGCTGGATCCGCAATTCGTCACGCCGTCGTTCGAGGACTACCTGCGCGCGAAGCTCCTCGACAACAACACGCCGCTCACCGAGCAGGCCGTGCAGCGCATGCTCACGCACGGCCAGTACGCGTGGGCGAAGCGCGCGCTCGACAAGGAGTTTCCGGACGTCGTCGAAATTCTGATCCGTCAGGCGGCGGAGCACGGCTTCGCGTTCGCGATCCGCGCCGACTGGACCGCCGAGGATCTGATCCGCGCGTCGCGCGAATGGGCGACGGCGATCGTCACCGAAGCGAACGGCGATGTGTCTCAAGTCGACATGCTCGCCTCGCAGATCAAATCGGCGGCGGCGGACATTCGCGAAGTCGAGGAAAAAATGCAGACGCCCGCGTGGCGTCTCGCCGATTCGCTGCGTCAGCGCGTGTACGAAACCAAGATTTCGGTGGAAACGAGCATCGGGTCGACCGCGCGCGAGAAGCTCGGCGAATTGCGTTGCCTGCTGCGGCTCGGCATCGTCTATGGCTCGATTCAGAAGCAGGAAGCGCAGCAAGTGCTGGAGTACTTGCGCGCGCTGCGGCCCGAGCTTTTCATCGACGAGCCTTACGACGGCTTCACGCGCTTCGCCGCGTGGCTGCGCAGCATCTTTTCGCCGTCGCCGCGCGCACCGCGTGCGTCGCGCGCGCAACGTTAGTCCCACATGCCCTTCAGGCGCGCCGCGATATCGATCTTCGCTTTCGCGGCCGCCGCCAGCCCCGCTGCCGTCGGCGCGGCGGGCGCGATCACCGGCGGCCACGCGGCCGCTTCGAAGTTTGGCATCAGATGCGGCGGGATGAAGCGCGTGCGCTGCGCCCAGACATGCCGGTCGCCCAGATGCGTCTGGTTGTGCACGTAGAAACGCTGCGGCGTGATGATGTGCAGATCTTCCTTCGCGCGCGTCATCGCGACGTATAAGAGCCGCCGCTCTTCGTCGATTTCCTCGTCGCTGCCCGTGCCGAGATCGGACGGAATGCAGCCGTCGACGCCGTTCAGCACGAACACGTTGCGCCATTCCTGGCCCTTCGCCGAATGGATCGTCGAGAGAATCAGATAGTCCTCGTCGAGCATCGGCACGCCGGATTCGTCGCTGGTGGCGTCGGGCGGATCGAGCGTGAGTTCGGTGAGAAAGCGCTCGCGCGTCGGATACGTCGACGCGATGCTTTCCATCTGCAGCACGTCGCCGATGCGGATCGCCGCGTCTTCGTGATTGCGCTCCAGATGCGGCTCGTACCAGCGCCGGATCATTTCGAACTCGGCGGGCCAGCCGGATTCGCGCCCGCACAGCTTCGCCATCAGGCCGACGAAACGCGGCCAGTCTTCCGATGCACGCGCGGGCGCCTGAAACGACGCGATCGCGCCCGGCGCAACCGCGTCGGGCGCGCTCACGCTGTCGAGCAAGCGCCCGGCGATCGCCGGCCCGATGCCCGGCAACAGTTGCGCGACCCGAAAGCCCGCAACGCGATCGCGCGGATTTTCCGCCCAGCGCAGCACCGCGAGCACGTCCTTCACGTGGACGGAATCGAGAAACTTGAGTCCGCCGAACTTCACGAACGGAATGTTGCGGCGCGTGAGTTCGATTTCGAGCGTCGCGCTGTGATGCGCGGCGCGAAACAGCACCGCTTGCGCCTTCAGCTTCATGCCGCCTTCGCGCGCTTCGAGCACTTTCTCGACGACATAGCGCGCCTGATCAGCTTCATCGGCGACGGACACGACGCGCGGCTTTTGCGCCGATGCCTTGTCGGTCCAGAGATTCTTCGTGTAGCGCTCCGTCGCGAGCCCGATCACCGCGTTCGACGCCTCGAGAATCGGCAAGGTCGAGCGATAGTTGCGATCGAGCGTGACGGTCGCGGCGGGCGGATCGAAGTGGCCGGGGAAATCGAGGATATTGCGCACGGTCGCGCCGCGAAACGAGTAGATGGACTGCGCGTCGTCGCCGACGACCGTGAGGCCGCGCCCATCCGGTTTCATCGACAAAAGGATGGACGCCTGCAAGCGGTTCGTGTCCTGATATTCGTCGACGAGCACGTGATCGAAGCGGCTCGCGAGATCCGCCGCCACCGATGGCTCCGCCGCGAGATGCGACCAGTAGAGCAGCAGGTCGTCGTAGTCGAGCACGCTTTGCGCCTGTTTCGCGCTGACGTAGGCGGCGAAAAGACGCTTCAGGTCCGCTTCCCATTCGCGGCACCACGGATACGACTGATCGAGCACGGTCGCCAGTGACGCGCCCGTGTTGACGACGCGCGAGTAGATCGCGAAACACGTGGATTTGGCGGGAAAGCGCTTCTCCTTCGACGACAAACCCAGTTCGTGCCGCACCAGGTTCATGAGATCGGCGGAATCTTCGCGATCGTTGATCGTGAACGACGGCGCAAGCCCGACGAGATCGGCGTAATCGCGCAAAAGCCGCGCGCCGACGCTGTGAAACGTGCCCGACCACGTCAGTCCCTGCGCGATGGCGCTGCGCGTGCCGAGCGCGTTCATCGCGATGCGCGACACGCGCCGCGTCATTTCGAGCGCGGCGCGGCGCGAAAACGTGAGAAGCAGGATGCGATGCGGATCGGCGCCCTTCACCAGCAGATGCGCGACGCGATGCGCCAGCGTATTGGTCTTGCCCGAGCCCGCGCCCGCGATGACGAGCAGCGGCCCGCCCGCGCGCCCCGGTTCGTCGACGCCGAATTCGACGGCCTGACGCTGCGCCTCGTTGAGCTTCGCGAGATAGTCGGCGACCTGCTTTGTGGTGGATTCGTCGGCGGTGTCGGGAAGCGTGAGCACGTGAGGAAAAGGCGGCGGGAAATGAGTGACGCATACTGTATATCCATACAACCCGCGCGCGCAAGTCTTTGGCTCGACTAGGCTTTTGGCCCTAAATGCAACGAGCCCGGTTCGCGATGAACCGGGCTCGTATCGCTGCCAGAAACACGCGTCAGTCGGCCTTCTTCGCGTTCTTCAGTTTCGCGTCGGCGGCGGCTTCGTTGGCGTCGGACTGCGCCTCGGTCTTTTTCTTGTCGGCCTTCGCCTGCGCGACGGCCGCCTTCTTGTCGGCCTTGCTTTGTTCCTTCGCGGCCTTCTGGTCGGCGGCGGTCGGCGCGTCGGACGTCGTCTGTGCGAACGATGCCACGCTTGCGCTCGCGAACGTTCCCGCGATCAGCGCGGCCAGCAGAGCATTGGTTTTTCGATTCATGGTCTTCTCCCTTTTTTCGATGCCGCGAGCGCCGCGACGATGCGGCCTCGCGGCGCGTCACACTCAGTGCTGCAGGCCGGTGTCCTTCGGCGCATTCGGCTCGGCCGCGTTCAGTTCAGCCTTGGCGGTGTCCTTGTCCGCCTTGCGGTTGATCTTCGCGTTCTGGACCTCTTCCTTGTATTGGGCCTTGGCCTGCTGGTTCTGCGCCTTCAGCTCGGCCTTCGATGCCTTCTTCGACGCGCGATATTCCGCATTCGCCTGCGCGTTCGCGTTGCGGCGCTGGACGAGCGGATCGGTCGGCGCGGGCGCGACGAGATTCTGTTGCGGCGGCGTCATCGGCTGTTGGGCCTGCATCGGCTGCATGGTTTGCGGCTGCATCGGTTGCGGTTGCGCTTGTGCCTGCGCCTGCACCGGCGCGGATTGCGTTGCCGTCTGCGCATAAGCGCCCGAAGCGGCGAACGTGGCGAGGGCGGAACCGATCAAAAGGATTCGTGCGCGAGTCATGAGCTAGTCCTCTCTGTAGTTGGCGTCGGCGGCGCTCTGAAACGGTGAAACAAGCGATCCGCGCGACTTTTGTCGATTGGAAAGATGACCGAAGCTGCATCGATCAAACGGTCGGACCGGCGGTTATCCGGGCGAGTTCGCGAAAACCAGTCATTGTTACCGACGGTTTCATCTGGCTACATTTGCCAACCAGTCCGCTTGCGTTCCCATTACCGTTCTCGCCGGTCTCGCGATGCCCACAGCACGGCGCATGCCCGGCGTGGTTTATCATTGAGCCCTTCCCTCGCATTTCCGCTTCGCCCGCCTCATGCCGCCACTCCAATTCACCCTCACGGGCGACTACGTCGAACTCCACAATCTGCTCAAGCTGATGGGCCTCGCCGACAGCGGCGGCTCGGCAAAGGCACGCGTCGCCATGGGCGATGTCACCGTCGACGGTCAGGTGGAGATGCGCAAGACCTGCAAGATCCGCGCGGGCCAAAGAGTGAAGCTCGACGGCCAGACGATCTACGTGCGCGCGCCCGAGTAATCCCATCCACTTGCGCGCACACGCCGCGCGATTGAGAAAATCCCGCCATAAGCAAACGCGTCATCGACATGCCGCGCGCGAGGCAATAAGCTAGTCGTCTTTCGTTCTGGTTTCAGCGCCGGGTTTGTAGCGTCGGTTTTCCGTTAGCGCGTGTTGCGCGTCGCGCTCCGCTTTCCCCTTCGCGTTCCAGTCCGGCCGCATCTCGTCGCGGCCTTTTTTCGTTTCGATCCGATCAGCCATGCAACCGCAAGTCACGCGCGCCAGGCGCGCGCATCAAGGACCGCCGAGCCTCTCGCGTCACGCCGTCGACACGGCGCGCCTCGCCGCGCCGCTTGCGATCGCGCAGCTCTCGCAGATGGCGATGGGCGTGACCGACACGATCCTGCTCGGCTCGCTCGGCCCCGATGCGCTCGCCGCGGGCGGCCTCGGCGCGAATCTCTTTTTCGTCGTCGTGACGCTGCTGCAGGGCGTGCTCACGTCCGTGTCCGTGTCGGTTGCGCACGCGCGCGGCGCGAACGCCGATCATCGCGTGCCGGACATCTACTGGACGGGGCTCGTGCTTTCCGTGCTGCTCGCCGTGCCCGCGTTCGTGCTGCTGAGTTATGCCGAGCCGATCCTGCTCGCGTTCCACGAACCCGCGACGCTCGCGAAGAACGTCGGCGAATACTGCGCGGTGCTGCGCTGGGGAACGCCGGGCAGTCTCATCGGCGTGGGGATGATGCGCGCGTTTCTGCCGGCGATCGGCGCGGCGCGCAGGCTGCTGTGGATTTCGATCGGCGGCGTGTTCGTCAACGGCTTTCTCAACTACGGCCTGATTCACGGCGCTTACGGCCTGCCGCGCGAAGGCTTCCTCGGCTCGGCGGCCGCGACGACGATCACCGTCTGGGGCATCGCGATCGCGCTCGTCGCGGTGCTGCATCTGCGTCCGCGCTACAAGCATTTCGTCGTGCGCGCGCGTCCGCGTCTGCCGCTGATGGGCGAGCTTTTCGGCATCGGCTGGCCGGTCGCGATCACCTACGGCGTCGAATCGACGCTCTTTCTCGCCACAGGCATGATGGTCGGCCTGCTCGGCGAAGCGCCGCTCGCCGCGCACCAGATCGCGCTCAACGTCGCGTCGGTGGCGTTCATGGTGCCGCTCGCGATCGGCCAGGCGGCGAACGTGCGCGTCGGCTACTGGGTCGGCGCGGGCGTGCCCGTCGCGGCGCGCCATGCGGGCTTCGTCGCGCTCGCGCTGGGCGTCGGCTTCATGATGTGTTCGGGCCTCGTGCTGCTCACGGTGCCGCGCGTGATCGTCGGCCTGTATCTGCATCTCGACGATCCCGCCAACGCGCATACCGTCGCGCTCGCGGCGTCGCTGCTCGGCGTCGCGGCGGTGTTCCAGATCGTCGACGGCATGCAGACGGTCGGCTCCGGCTGCCTGCGCGGCCTGAAGGACACGCGCATCCCGATGCTCGCTGCCGCGTTCGGCTACTGGGGCGTCGGCTTTCCGACCGGCTATGTGCTCGCGTTCCACTTCGAGCTCGGCGCAAAGGGCCTGTGGTGGGGACTCGCCGCCGGACTCGCGAGCGTTGCCGCGCTGATGACGCTGCGGTTTCATCGCATCAGCCGGCGCTTCATCGAAACAGGCGTCGCGCCGCAACCCGGCGACGCCGATGCCGCGAGCGCCGCGCCGCACGGCCACGTATGACGCCGATAAGCACACGAGCCGCGCGCCGATTTGCATAGCACGAATGCTTGGTTGGTCCGCGCGGCGCGCATTGCTACGATGAACCCGTCTCCTCCTTGAGACATCTGTGACAGGGGTTGTCGGCCCGCTCTAACCCAGCGGGCTTTTTTTTCGCCTGTACGCCACCGCGCAGTGCGACATTCGGTCCTTTTCCGATTTCCCATAAAATAATTTCGAGATGCGGCGCGAGAACAATCCTTGCTGATTCGTGCCGAAAATGCGAAATGTCGAAGCGCGCCGAGTCGCGACGATCAGAATCAGAACGAGGAATCGAAGTGTCGGAAATCCGGGGATCGTGGGAAGTTGCGGGGCGCGTCATGCGCCGGCAAAAATTCGGCGCCGCCGCGCGCTTGGTCGTCGTCCTGACGATGACGACGCTCGTCGCCGCCTGCGCGACGCGCCCGCCCGCGACGGCATTCGATCGCCCGCCGAGCCACGCGCTCGACGCGAGCATCGCGACGCCGCTCGCGACCGCCCTCGCGCCGCTGGAGAAGCGGCATCCGGATGAATCGGCGGTGCGCCTGCTGCCGACCGGCACCGACGCGCTGCAGGCCCGCATCGCGCTTGCCCGCGCGGCGACGAAGACGCTCGACATGCAGTACTACATCGCCGACGAGGACAACACCGGCAAGCTGCTGCTCGGCGCGGCGCTGTACGCGGCGGATCGCGGCGTGCGCGTGCGCATGCTCGTCGATGACCTGAATTTCAAGGACATCGACCAGATCATGGCGGCGCTCAACTCGCACGACAAGATCGAGATTCGCGTCTTCAATCCGTACGGCAGCGCGCAACGCAGTTTCTCCGAGCGCACGCGGAATTTCTTCACGAATCTCGATCACTTCACGCGCCGCATGCACAACAAGGCGATGATCGCGGACAACCAGATCGCGATCGTCGGCGGGCGCAATCTCGGCGACGAATACTTCAACGCCAGTCCGACGCTGCAGTTTCGCGATCTCGACGTCTTCGCCGCCGGCCCGGTGACGCAAAAGATCTCCGCGAGCTTCGACGATTACTGGAACAGCACGCTCGCCTACCCGTTGCGCGCGCTGAACAAGCAGCAGTTCGATGCGAAGGAACTCGATAAAACGCGCGACGACCTGCGCGCGCACTGGCGTCAGCAGGCCGAGCCACTGAACGCGAAACCGCTCAACGCGACGCCGCTCGCGCAGCAGATTTCGCGCGAGGAAATGGACCTCGTGTGGGCGCCGACGGAGTTCCGCGTCGATTCGCCGTCGAAGATCGAGCATCCGAGCGACGACTACAAAAGCCCGCCGATGGAGCGTCTCATCGACTTGCTGAAGGACGCGCAGAGCGAATTCCTGATCCTGTCGCCCTACTTCGTGCCGCACGACGCGGGCGTGAAGGCGCTCGCCGATCTCACGAAGCGCCACGTGCGCGTCGCGGTGCTGACGAACTCGCTCGCCGCCACCGATGCCGTCGCCGTGCAGGCGGGTTACGCGCCGTATCGCATGCCGATGTTGCAGAGCGGCGTCGAACTGTACGAATTCAAGCCGATTCAGATCGAAGGCCAGGGCAGCCCGCGCGCGGGTCTGTTCGGCTCGCAGTCGCGCGCGAGCCTGCATGCGAAGGCGTATGTGATCGATCGGAGTATCCTCGTGATCGGCTCGATGAATCTCGATCCGCGCTCGGCGAAGCTCAACACCGAGCTTGCGCTCGTGATCCACAGCAAGCCGATCGCGGAGCAAGCCGCGACACTGTTCGCGAACGGCATCTCGCCGAAGGCCAGCTGGCAGGTGCAACTCGCGAGCGCGGCGGTGACCGAGGAGCTCCGGCGCACGGGCGCGCCGCAGTCGGGCCTCGTCTGGACGACCGAGGAGAACGGCAGCCTCGTCACCTACAATTTCGATCCTGAGGCGGGTTTTTATCGCAATGCGATGACGGGCCTCTTCATGCTGCTGCCCGTCGACAAGCAGCTTTGATCCAACTTCGTAAGGGAACTCACGCCATGTCACACGATGCGAAGGGCGACGTACGGATGGAGAAGGACACGTTCGGCGAAATCGCCGTGCCGAACGACAAGCTTTGGGGCGCGCAGACGCAGCGCTCGCTGCAGAACTTCAAGATTTCGACGGAAAAACAGTCGCCCGAGCTGATCACGGCGCTCGCGATCATCAAGCACGCGGCCGCCGAAGTGAACGAAGGGCTGAAGGTGCTCGATTCGAAGAAGGCGAAGGCAATCGTTCAGGCTGCCGAGGAAATCATCGACGGCAAGCATCCCGATGAATTTCCGCTCGCCGTGTGGCAGACCGGCTCGGGCACGCAGACCAACATGAATCTCAACGAGGTGATCGCCAATCGGGCGAGCGAGATCATGGGCGGCGTGCGCGGCGAGGAGCGTCTCGTGCATCCGAACGACGATGTGAATCGCGGCCAGTCGTCGAACGACGTTTTCCCGACGGCGATGCACGTCGCCGCGGCGGTGGCCATCAAGAAGCATCTGATTCCGTCGCTGAAGACGTTGCGCGATACGCTCGACAAGAAGGCAAAGGCGTTCGACACGATCGTGAAGATCGGCCGCACGCATCTGCAGGACGCGACGCCGCTCACGCTCGGGCAGGAGTTTTCGGGTTATGTCGCGCAGCTCGATCAGAGCATGAAGCACGTCGAGGCGACGCTGCCGCATCTGTATCAGCTCGCGCAGGGCGGCACGGCGGTCGGCACGGGACTGAACGCGCATCCGGAGTTCGCGGCGAAGGTCGCGCAGGCGATCGGCAAGCTCACAGGCCTGCCCTTCGAGACCGCGCCGAACAAGTTCGAGGTGATGGCCGCCGCCGATGCGCTCGTCGCCGCGCACGGCGCGTTGAAGACGGTCGCCGCGAGCCTGATGAAGATCGCGAACGATATCCGCTGGCTCGCGAGCGGACCGCGCTGCGGCCTTGGCGAGCTGTCGATTCCGGAGAACGAGCCGGGCAGCTCGATCATGCCGGGCAAGGTCAATCCGACGCAATCCGAAGCCGTGACGATGCTCTGCTGCCAGGTGTTCGGCAACGACGTCGCGGTGAATTTCGGCGGCGCGAGCGGCAACTTCGAGCTGAACGTCTTCCGGCCGATGATCGCGCACAACGTGCTGCAATCGATCCGTCTGCTCGCGGACGGCGCGCAGAGCTTCAACGACAACTGCGCGGTGGGCATCGAGCCGAACGAGAAGCGCATCGAGAGTCTGCTCAACGAATCGCTGATGCTCGTGACGGCGCTGAATCCGCACATCGGCTATGACAAGGCCGCGCAGATCGCGAAGAAGGCGCACAAGGAAGGCACGACGCTGAAGGCCGCCGCGCTCGCGCTCGGGTATGTGACCGAGCAGCAGTTCGATGAATGGGTCAAGCCGGGGGACATGGTGGGGAAGAAGTGACGTTCCCGCGCACTCTCAAACCGCTTCAGGCGTTGGGAGGTCTTACGACGAGATCTCCCACGGATTGATCACGCTGATGCCGCACGGAGCGAAGTCCGCCACGTTCCGTGTGACGATGGTCATGCCGTGAACGAGCGCCGTAGCGGCGATGTACGCATCCCGCTCAGGACGCGGATCGGGCACATGCAACCGGGCGCAACGCTGCGCCACGCTCGAATCGAGCGGCAAGGTCCGATCCGCGAATTCGGGAACGACGCGGGTGCGTATCCACGTGCGAAGGCGTTCCCCCTGTTCGGCGTCGCGCCGCTCCATGCGAAGAATGCCGAGTTCCAGTTCGAACAGCGTCACGGCTGAAATATAGAAATTCGCCGCGTCTTCGCCGGAGACCCAGCGCGTGACGTTTGCATCGGCTTTACCGTCGCCTGCCTTGCGCAGTTCCGAGATCACGTTGGTGTCGAGCAGATACATCATTCGAAGTCGGCTTCCTTGGGAAGCGCGCGCGAACGCGGGAATTCGACGTCGATATCGGCCAGGCCCGGCATCGAAAGCGCATCGACCAGGCTTCGCTTGTTGCCGGCGAGGCGCTGATACTCCTCGATGCTCAACAGCACGTGAGCCGGCTTGCCGCGGTCCGTGATGAACACGGGACCGTTTTTGGTTGCCTTCTTTGCACGCGTCACGTCCTGATTCAATTCGCGGCTGGACAAAGTTGTGATGGTCATGACGAACCCTCCCTCTAATGTAGTAATGTTACTACCTTCGAGAGAGGTTTTCCACTTGACGCCGCTTTTTCAGACCTTCCCCGCCGCCACCTCTTCCGGCTTCAGCTCGACGATCGCATCGAGCGCGTCCTTCACGTCCATCGCGTATTTCGCGAGGCGTTTCTCTTCTTCCGTTTCCGGGACGAAGGCCGGCACGGGTGTCGGCTGGCCTTTTTCATCGACGGCGACGAAGACCATCAGGCAATCGGTCGTCTGCTGAAGCTCGCCGACTTTCGGATCGCCCGCGTGCACGGAAATGTGGATGTGCATGCTGGTGCGCCCCGTCGTCACGACACGGGCGCGCAACTCGACCAGATTGCCGACGAGAATCGGCCGACGGAAGCGGATGTTGCCCACGCTCACCGTGACCGCGTAGCGGCCGGACCACATCGCGGCGCAGGCGTAGGCGGTTTCGTCGATCCATTTCATCAACGCGCCGCCGTGCACCTTGCCGCCGAAGTTCACCGAGGTCGGTTCGGCGAGAAAGCGGAAGGTGGTTTCGGCGCGGCTTTTGGGGACGGCGGGAATGGGAGATGAGGTCGGCGTATTCATGGGAAGCCCGTCTGATGCGGAAATGAATGCCGATTATAGGGTCGGCAATATTCAATCGTGGACGGTAATGCCCTGATCGATCGTGCCGTACATCGTGATGCTGCCGCCCCCCGCCGATGACGACGGCCCGCCCGCGCAGCCCGCACAGAGCATGAGCGCGCCCAACACGCTCGCGAGAATGAATCTGGACATGTGAATCTCCCTTGCTGCTTCGGAATGCCAGCGGTCATTCTAGCGCCGCGCTTCGTGCATCGACATTTCGGCGCGCGGTGAAACGTCGGTTGCGTGATCGCGCTAGAGTGGGTGAATCGCCTTACTTCGCTTAAGAGGGACACAGCCATGAACCCCGCTTTCGACGACGCCGATTCCCGCGTGCGCCATTTTCCCGGACTGTCGCGTATCGGCGCGCTGATCGCCGATCCGGGCCGCGCCGCCATGCTCTGGTCGCTGATGGACGGCACCGCGCGCCCCGCCGGCGAACTGACGATGATCGCGGGGCTGTCGCCATCGGCGGCGAGCGGGCATCTCGCCCGGCTGACCGAAGGCGGACTGCTCGCGCTCGAAGTGAGCGGACGGCATCGGTACTACCGGATCGCGACGCCGGATATTGCCGCGGCCATCGAGGCGCTCGCCAATCTCGCGCGGGCGAGCGCGCCGCAGCGCGCGCCGGAACGCCCGCCGTCCGCCGTGCCGGTGGAGATGCGTTTCGCGCGCACCTGCTACGACCATCTCGCGGGCGAGCTCGCCGTGCAGCTCTTCGACGGGATGATCGCGCGCAACTGGCTCGCCGCCGCCGATCTCGACGAACAGGCACACGGGCCCGCCACCCTCGACGCGACACCGGAAGGCGCGCACGCCTTCGCCGAACTCGGCATCGATCTGAAGGCGCAGCGCGCGCGGCGGCGGCGCTTCGCGTGCACGTGCATCGACTGGAGCGAGCGCCGGCCGCATCTGGGCGGCGCGCTCGGCGCGGCTTTTCTCGAAGCGTGCGAGTCGCGCGGCTGGATCGAGCACACGGCCAAACGCCGCGTGTTGCGCGTGACGCCGGCGGGACATCGGCATTTCGAGGATTTCCTGTCCGCGCGATAAAGCTTTGTTACGCGCGCCTGCGCGCCGTTACAAACGGCATCGTACGGATACAGGCGCGGGCGATACATTGATCCGGCAGGCCTCGCGGACCTACAGCGTCGAACGGAGACGCGCGCGCGGCCGTCGGAGAAGACGATGAAAATCAGGACCATCGCGACCGCCACGTTGTGCGCGGCGCTAGCGGCATCGGGGCTGAATGCGCTTGCGCAGACGCCGCCCAATGTGGCGGCGCAGTCGGAACAAGGCGATCCGCCCGGGCGCATCGCGCGTCTGAATTACATGGCGGGCACGGTGACGACCGAACCGGCGGGCGCGTCCGACTGGTCCTACGCGCAGATCAATCGTCCGCTCACGACGGGCGACCAGCTCTGGAACGACGAAAACGCGCGCTCCGAGCTGCATATCGGTTCGACGGCGGTGCGGCTCGGTTCATCGACGGCGCTTTCGGTGCTCGCGCTCGACGACAACACCGCGCAGCTCAAAATCGCCCAGGGCACGCTGTCGACGCGCGTGCGCGAGCTTGCGCCCGGCACGCGCTATGAAATCGACACGCCCAATACCGCGCTCGCGATCACGACGCCCGGCGACGTGCGCGTGGACGTCGCGCCCGATGGCCGCGCGACGACCGTGACGGTGCGAAGCGGCGGCGTCACCGCATACGGCGACGGCGGCGCGGTGCAACTCGCGGGCGGTCAGCAGATGACGTTCGAGGGCACGAATCTGCAACAAACAGCGGCGAACGCCGCGCCCGCGCCGGACGCGTTCGATCAATGGGCCGCGAGCCGCGACGCGTCCGAGGATCGCTCGGTTTCGGCGCGTTATGTATCGCGCGATGTTCCCGGCTATCAGGATCTCGACGCCAACGGCACGTGGCGCACCGATCCGTCGTACGGCGCGGTCTGGGTGCCGAATGCCGTTTCCGCCGACTGGGCGCCGTATCGGCAGGGACACTGGGCGTGGCAGGAGCCGTGGGGATGGACCTGGATCGACGACGCGCCCTGGGGCTTCGCGCCGTATCACTATGGCCGCTGGGCGTACATCGGCTCGCAATGGGCGTGGGTGCCCGGTCCGATGCAAGCGAGCGCGCCGCCCGCGTATTCGCCTGCGCTCGTCGCATTCGTCGGCGATGGCGGCGGCGGCGTCGACTGGAACGTCGCGCTGACGGTCGGCGGGATCGCGGCGGCAGGCGTCGCGTGGTTTCCGCTCGGGCCGGGCGACGCGTGGCGTCCGCATCACGACGGCTGGAGTCCGCGCTACTACGAACGCGTGAACCGCAACGTCTATGTGCACAACACGTTCGTCAACTACCGCGTGCCGCGCGGACTGACCGCCGTGCCGACGAACACGTTCGTGCATGGTCAGCCGGTCGGGCGTCAGCCGTATGCGGTCGATCCGTCGCGCTGGCGCAATCCGCGCTTCTTCGCGGGTGCGCCGGGCATCACGCCGACGCGCGACAGTTTCGCGCCCGCTGCGCGACGCGCGGATTACCGGCCGCCGCAGGGCGGATTCGGACGTCCGGTGGTCGCGACGCGCGCGCCGGTCGCGCCGCCGGCTTTTCATGACCGGTTCGTCGCGCAGCAGGAACACGATGCGCACGGATACGGCCCGCGCAACGAACCGGTGCATCTCGTGGCGACGCATGGTCCGGCGCGTTCGGTGATCGCGGGCGGCGCGCCGTCCGCGCCCGTCCCCGCTCATGGGCAGCCCATGCAGGCGCATGGCAACGGCGTTCCGCGTCCGCCGCAGGCTCCGCAATTCGGCGGCAGCGATTTATCGCGCGGACATGCTGTTCCGAACGAAGCCCGCGCGCCGCAGCACGCGTTTCAGCCCGGCAGACCGCCGCAGCAAGGACAGCCATCGATGGCGGCGCAGCCGCAACACTGGGGGAACGCGCCGCACGCCGAGCACGGCGCACCCGCCATGCCGATGCAAGCGATGCAATCGATGCAGCCGCAGCCCGGTCACGCGCCGCAGCATCAGCCGCCGACGGAAGCCTATCGTCAGCCGCCGCGCGCGGAGCCGCGTCATGAGATGCCACAGCCTCGCCCGCAGCAGGAAGCGCAGCGGCCGCAGATCCATCAGGAGCCGCCACGTCCGCCGATGCATCAGGAAGTGCATCAGGCGCCGCCGCAGATGCAGCATCAGGAGCAGCACCCTCAGCCTCAGCCCCAAGCCCAGCAACCGCAGCAGCAGCATGGCGGCGGCAACAACAACAACGAGCATCATCGCGGTTGAGACGCACAATGCAAAACGCGCGGCCTAAGCCGCGCGTTTTTTGCATGCGAACCTGCGACCGCGGGTTCTCAGACCGCCATCGGCGCCGTAAGCGGATCGTGATGCTTGTAGCCTTCGAGCGCGAAATCCGTCGGCTCGATCTTCTCCAGCCATTCCGGCTCGTAGCGCTTTGTTACCGCGTAATCCGGCACGCGATCCGAGATGATCAACTGCGGCGACGGCAGCGGCTCGCGCTTCAGTTGCTCGTGCAGCATGTCGAGCTGATTCTCGTAGATATGCGCATCGCCGATGAAATACGTGAACCAGCGCGGCTTGAAGCCCGTCAGCCGCCCGACGAGATGCAGCAGCGCCGCGCCTTCGGTCAGATTGAACGGCGTGCCGAGCCCGACATCATTGCTGCGAATGTACAGACAGAGCGAAATCTCTCGCGTCACCGCGTTCGGGATGAACTGATACAGCAGATGGCACGCGGGCAACGCGATCTCATCGAGTTTCGCCGGATTCCATGCATGAAACAGGATGCGCCGATCGGTCGGGCGCTCGATGATCGTGTCGAGACACTGACGCAACTGATCGATCGCCTTGTACAGCAGCACCTGCTCGCGCCCGTTTTCGACGAAGCTCGTCACGAGCTGGAAGCCGCGATTCGTGGCGTCGGCGATCTGATCGCCCGCGCAGGCATCGACGAGCTTGTACGCGGGCCATTTGCGCCACTGCACGCCGTAGACATCGCCGAGATCGTCCGGTCCTTGCCGGTACGGGTTCTCGAGCCATTGCGGATTCTCGTTCGCGTTGGCGTCCCAGACCTTGCAGCCGAGCGCGCGAAAATCCGCCGCGCTCTTCGACGCACGCAAAAAGCCCACCAGTTCGCCGATCGCCGACTTGAACGCGAGTTTTTTCGTGGTCACGGCCGGGAAGCCCTGCTGCAAGTCGAACCGCAGCATCGCGCCGGGCATGCTGATCGTCCGAATGCCCGTGCGGTTCTCCTGCCAAGTGCCGGTATCGAGGATCGTCTGGACGAGCTCGAGATACTGTTTCATTCGATGTTCCCTGGAATCGCTGCGCGCCCTCGCGAACGGAAGGCGTAAACGCAAGATTTTACCAAGCGATGGATACCGGCGCTTAGAGCAACGGCACGAAAAAACGGGCGCCTTATGGCGCCCGTCCGATGAATGCCGGTCACTTCGCGGTCAGCCGCGCGTGGCGTGCTCCGAGGGCGCATCGACCTCGATGTGACGCATCCCGTGCGCGCTCAAAAGCCGATACAACGTCACGCGCGAGATGCCCAGTTCGTGCGCCGCATCGCCCAGACGCCCGCGATGACGCAGCAGCGCAAGTTCGATCGCCTGCCGCTCGGCCGCCTCGCGCGCCTGCGCGAGCGACACCGGCGCGACTTCGACATACTCGCCGAGTTCGAGATCGCGCGCCGTGATCTGACGCCCTTCCGACATCACGATCGCCCGTCGCACGCGGTTGATCAGCTCGCGCACGTTGCCGGGCCAGCCGTAGTTGTGGATGGCCGCGATCGCATCGGGCGAGAAGCCGCGCAGACGCCGGCTCGCGTCCTTCTTGAAGCGGTCGAGCATGTGCTTCGCGAGCAGCTCGATGTCCTTGCCGCGCGCGCGCAGCGGCGGCTCGTCGATCTGCAGCACGCACAGACGATGGTACAAGTCCGCGCGGAACCGCCCTTCGATCATCGCGGTCTGCATGTCGACGTGCGTCGCCGAGATGATGCGCACGTCCACCGGCGTCGAGCCGTGGCCGCCCAGGCGCTCCACCTTGCGCTCCTGCAGGAAGCGCAGCAGGCTCGCCTGGCTTTCGAGCGGCAGATCGCCGATTTCATCGAGGAACAGCGTGCCGCCATTGGCTGCTTCGACGCGGCCGATCTTGCGCTGATTCGCACCGGTAAATGCGCCGCGTTCGTAGCCGAAAAGCTCCGATTGCAGCAAATGCGCGGGAATCGCGCCGCAATTGATGGCGACGAACGGCTGATCGCGACGCGCGGAACGCTCGTGGATGGCGACCGCCGTCAGCTCCTTGCCGGTGCCCGATTCGCCCGAGATGAACACGGGCGCGTCGGTCATCGCGACTTTGCGGATCGAGCGGAAGAGCGCGAGCATCGCGTCGCAGGAACCGACCATCTCACCCTCGGCGCGGCCTTCGCTGCGCGCATCGTTCGACGCGGCGTCGTGCAGCGAAACCATGCCGTACGCATGACCGACCGAATCGACGATCCGGTCGTTCGAGGTCGGCAGCGTCACGTAATCGAAACAATAGTCGCGAATCAGCCGCCGCACGGCAGCGTCTTCCAGTTGACCGGCCACCGTGGCCGCGACCCAGCCCACGTTGGTCATCGTCAGCGACGATTCGAACGCCGCCAGTTCATGAGATTCGAAATGACTCGACAGATCCAGCAGCCCGCCGGTCGCCAGATCGCTGCGCAGCGCCTTGCGTGTGTCGCGCGCGCTCGCGACGATTTCGATATGCCACCCGCGCTCCTCGAATCGCGCGCACAGCGTCTCGCTTGGATCGCGAGTCACATAGATGAGTTGCCGCCGAGCGACGTCCATTATTCAGATCCTTTGTTCAACATTCGTTGAAAAGGTCACGTAGTTCAAGGCTCGCCCTACATCGCAGACTTCCTCGCTCTCTCACGATTCTCGCAAACGTCAGGAGAGAGACTTGCCACTCGATACGTTGCCCCCGGGACACGGCGTGATACACCAAGCACCCTTCCACGAAACCCTTTATTTCTGATTCTGCGCCGTTTTCGAGAGACTACTATAACCCAGAAACCCCGAAAACAAATATCGCGAGAGACGCCGGATTAGCCACAAAACCCTGACAGGACGGGCTTGTCAAGAATTTCTCACACGATTATTAAAATCTTTGCGCACAATTTAATAAGACAAAATCTTATACCGATTTCGCGACGACTTCATGTTTTTCTGCCTTCATGTTTCAGCGGTGAAACGTTTTCATACGGAATTTCGCATCGCGGTTCGCAGCATTTTCGCGGCTCCATGTGCGACAAGGCTTTGCGGCCGATGGCACGTAATTCGCTCGATTTGTGACGGCCTCGGAAGGTAAACGATATTTCTACCGAACGAGCGTTCATATTTGTTCCTTTCAACCTCTGCTTAATCGTTCGTACCGATCGGACGATTACTTTATTTCCGGACAATTCCGCTCCGAGGAATAATTACCTTTGGGTTATGTCGTTACGATGGCACGCGATAGTTCAATAAGGCGCAACGAAACAGGCTGCGCGCGGCAAACCGGAGAGAACGCGGACGAACTCGACGAGACGCGTCTGCCGGAGAATCGCCGAACCGGTTCCGGAGTCAGCGTCACGCTCTGGGACGAGGTCACGCCTGTCCCCTTGCACACGACGACGCCGCTCGCGGACGAGTCGCCGGAGTCGTGAGCCGCCGCGGCGCGCGAAGCGCCGGGCGAGGCGAAGGCGTCGGTTAGAATCGAAACCCCGGCGGCGCGGCCCGCGCGCGCCAGTTTCCCGACCTCCCTTCTCATGACGATGCTGACCCTGATCGTCGCCCGCGCGCGCAATGGCGTGATCGGACGCGACAACCAATTGCCCTGGCGCCTGCCCGAAGATCTCGCCTTCTTCAAGCGCACGACGATGGGCGCGCCCATCATCATGGGCCGCAAGACGCATGAATCGATCGGCCGGCCGCTGCCCGGGCGGCGCAATATCGTCGTGTCGCGCGACGGCGCACGGCGCTACGAAGGCTGCGATGTCGTGACGAGCATCGAAGCGGCGCTCACGCTCGAGCCCGCGAAGGAAGCGTTTCTGATCGGCGGCGCGCAGTTGTATCAGGACGCCATCGCGCGGGCGGACAAGCTGATCGTCACCGAGATCGACGCCGATTTCGACGGCGACACGCGCTTTCCCGCGCCCGATCCGGAACTGTGGCGCGAAGTGTCGCGCGAGACGCATCGGGCGGCCGCGCCGAACGATTTCGCGTTCGCGTTCGTGACTTACGAGCGCATCGCGCCGTCGGAATAAAGCCGGAATGAAGCTGGAATAAAAAAAGGCTCCGGATGCGCTCCGGAGCCTTTGTCTTTTCGACGGATGCGCGTGGCTTACTGGCCCGCGACCGTCATCCGCTCGATCAGCACCGAGCCGATTTCCTTCGTGCCGCGCACGACGGTATCCGCGCCGATTGCCTCGATGTGGCGGAACATCTCCTGCAGCGTGCTCGCCACCGTGATTTCCTCCACGGCATGCACGATCTTGCCGTTCTCGACCCAGAAACCCGACGCGCCGCGCGAATAGTCGCCCGTCACGTAGTTCACGCCCTGCCCCATCAGTTCGGTGAGCAGAAGCCCGGTGCCGAGCTTCTTGAGCATGGCTTCGAAGTCGTCTTCGGGTTTCGTGTGCGTGCTCGTCATCGTCAGATTGTGCGAGCCGCCCGCGTTGCCGGTCGTCTGCATGCCGAGCTTGCGCGCCGAATACGTCGACAGGAAATAACCCTGCACCACGCCATCTTCGACCACGCTGCGGCGCTGCGTGCGCACGCCTTCTTCGTCGAACGGCGCGCTGCCCATGCCGCCCTTCACGTGCGGATCTTCGACGATCTGGATATGCGGCGCGAACACCGGCTTGCCCAGGCTGTCGACGAGAAACGTGGTCTTCCGATAGAGCGCGCCGCCGCTCACCGATTGCACGAACGCGCCGAGAATGCCCGCCGCGAGCGGCGCCTCGAACAGCACGCGGCACTTGCGCGTGTCGAGGCTTCTTGCGTTCAGCCGCGCGAGCGCTCGTTCCGCCGCGTAGCGCCCGACCGCTTCGGGCGCGGCCAGCGCCGATGCATCGCGCCTGGACGTGTACCAGTCGTCGCGCTGCATGTCGCGGCCGGCTGCCGCGATCGGGGCACACGCGATGTAGTGACGCGAGTACGGATAGCCCGCCATGAAGCCGCGCGAGGTCGCGAGCACGAACTGCGAATGCTGCGCGGACACGCTCGCGCCTTCCGAGTTGGTCACGCGCTTGTCGACGGCGAACGCGGCGGCTTCGGCGCGGCGCGCGATGTCGGCCGCTTCTTCGGCGTCGATGTCCCACGGATGATAGAGATCGAGATCCTGCGGCGACTGTTCGAGCAATTCGGCTTCGGCAAGGCCCGCCGCGCTGTCTTCCGCCGTGAAGCGCGCGATGTTGTACGCGGCGGCCACCGTGTCGCGCAACGCGTCGCGCGTGAAGTCCGCGGTGCTCGCGTTGCCGCGCTTCTTGCCGATGAACACTGTCACGCCGACCATCTTGTCGCGATTGTGCTCGATGGTCTCCACTTCGCCGCGCCGCACGCTCACCGACAGGCCGTCGCCTTCGGAGATCTCGGTGGCGGCATCGCTCGCACCGAGTTCCTTCGCGTAGCGCAGGATGTCGGAGGCGATCTCCTTCAGTTCGTCCTGCGTATGCGGGAAGTAGCGTTGCTTGACGTCCATGTCTGCTGCCATGTTGGGTTGCCTTTGGAAGTCGGGCGTGTCGCGCCCGTGCATGTCGTGATTGCTTCGGGATTCCCGGCCGATGTCGCTCATCGACACGCATCGGACGGCGGGACCGGTGTATCACGCGATCATAGCAAGGACGGCGTGCATTCACCCGCCAAGCTTTGTCGCAGCGCCCGGCGCGCGGCGGCAAAAGCGATGCGGCCGCGAGCTACAATGTCGGGATGAACCGTAAAACCCGCATTCAACCGATCGATTCCGGCCGCGACGACGCTCGCGAGGCCGACGAAAACGGCTACGACCGTCCGAGCAAATCCCAGCTCAAGCGCGAAATGCACGCGCTGCAGGAGCTGGGCGAAGCGCTCATCGCACTGCCGAAAGACGCGCTCAAACGCATGCCGATGCCCGACGATCTCGGCGACGCCGTGCGCGAGGCCCGCCGCATCACCGATCACGAAGGCAAGCGCCGTCAGTTGCAGTACGTCGGCAAGCTGATGCGCTCGCTGAACGAGGAAGAGATCGCGGCGCTGCGCACGGCGCTCGACACGTATCGCGGCGTGAACAAGGGCGAAACCGCGCGCCTGCACTGGATCGAGCGCACGCGCGAACAACTGCTCGCCGACGACGCCGCGCTCACCGAATTCATCCGCACGCACCCGGGCGTCGATCCGCAGGAAGGCCGCACGCTGATCCGCAACGCGCGCAAGGAGCGCGAGCAGCAGAAGCCGCCGCGCTATTACCGCGAACTGTTCCAGTGGATCAAGAACGCGGCGGGCCCCGAAAACGACGACGAGATCGAAGACGACGAGGACGATCGCGATGACGACCACGCGTGACGAGCTGATCGTCGGACTCGTGTCGATCAGCGATCGCGCGTCGTCCGGCGTGTACGAGGACAAGGGCTTGCCGTCGCTCGAAGCATGGCTCGGCGAGGCGCTCACGACACCGTTCAAAACCGAGACGCGGCTCATCCAGGACGACGCCGCGACCATTTCGGCGACGCTCGTCGAACTCGTCGATACGCACGGCTGCGATCTCGTGCTGACGACGGGCGGAACCGGCCCTTCGCGCCGCGACGTGACGCCCGAGGCCACGCTCGCCGTCGCCACGAAGCCGATGCCCGGCTTCGGCGAACAAATGCGCCAGATCAGCCTGAATTTCGTGCCGACGGCAATTCTTTCGCGGCAAGTCGCGGTGATTCGCGAAACGGACGATCACGCCGCGCTGATCATCAATCTGCCGGGGCAGCCGAAGTCGATCCGCGAAACGCTCGAAGGATTGAAGGACGCGGACGGCAAGCCGAAAGTGCCGGGCATTTTCGCGGCCGTGCCGTATTGCATCGATCTGATCGGCGGGCCGTATATCGAAACGCGGCCCGACGTGGTCGCCGCGTTCCGTCCTAAAAGCGCGATCCGTCCGCCGAAGAATTAAGACGCGGCGGCGGGCGCAGCCGGAATCAGGAAATGCTGACGGTAGTACTTCAGTTCGTCGATGGACTCGTGGATATCGGCGAGCGCCGTATGCATCGCGCGTTTCTGGAAGCCCTTGTAGATCGCCGGCTGCCAGCGGCGGCACAGTTCCTTCAACGTGCTGACGTCCAGGTTGCGGTAGTGAAAGAACGTTTCCAGCTCGGGCATCCAGCGCGCCATGAAGCGGCGGTCCTGGCAGATCGAGTTGCCGCACATCGGCGACTTGCCCGGCGGCACGTACTGGCCGAGAAAATCGCGAATCTGGCGCGTGGCTTCGGCTTCGTCGACCGTCGAGACCTTCACGCGCTCGGTCAGCCCGGAGCGGCCGTGCGTGTTGCGATTCCACTCGTCCATGCGGCCGAGCGCTTCGTCCGTCTGATGAATCGCCAGAACCGGCCCTTCCACCATCTTGTCGAGCGTCGAATTCGTGACGACCACTGCGATCTCGATGATGCGATCGTTGTCCGGATCGAGTCCGGTCATCTCCATGTCGAGCCACACGAGGTTCATGTCGCTGCGCACGAGTGTGTTTTCGTCTGATTCGGGAGTGGCGGAGATGTCGGTCATGAAAAGCGGCCTGAGAGAGGGGAAAGCCATGCCGCACAGTTTCTGAGCGCGCCGGCACGGCCTAGAACCTATAATTCTCGCATAGTTCAATCGGAATTCCCGGATGGCCAACTTCACTCTCGCCTTCTCGACGATCTTCGTCGTCGCCCTCGTCGCGATGGTCTCGACCAAGCTGTGGCTCGCGTCGCGGCAGATCCGCTACGTCGCCGCGCACCGCAACGGCGTGCCCGCGCAGTTCAGCGGCACGATCCCGCTCACCGCGCATCAGCGCGCCGCGGACTACACCGTCGAGCGCACGCGCCTCACCATGATCGAAGTCGTCACGAGCGCGGTCGTGCTCGTCGCGCTGACGCTGCTCGGTGGCGTCCAGGCGCTCGATCTCGCCATTTCGGACTGGCTCGGCCGCGGCTATCTCGGGCAGATCGCGCTGGTGGCGTCGGTGGTGGCGATCACGAGCATCATCGACTTGCCGTTCGACTACATCCGTCATTTCGTGATCGAAGAGAAGTTCGGTTTCAATCGCATGTCGAAGAAGCTCTTTTTCGCCGATCTGGTGAAGGGCACCGGTATCGCCATCGTGATCGGCGCGCCGCTGCTGCTGCTCACGCTCTGGCTGATGGACCGCGCCGGCACGTTCTGGTGGCTGTGGACGTGGATGGTGTGGGTCGCCTTCCAGCTCCTCGCGATGGTCATCTATCCGACCTTCATCGCCCCGCTCTTCAACAAGTTCGAGCCGCTCAAGGACGAGGCGCTCGTCGCGCGCATCACGAATCTGATGTCGCGCACCGGCTTCGCGGCCAAAGGCCTGTTCGTGATGGACGGCAGCCGCCGCTCGGCGCACGGCAACGCGTATTTCACCGGCTTTGGCGCGACGAAACGCATCGTGTTCTTCGACACGCTGCTCGCGCGTCTGTCCGGCAGCGAAATCGAAGCGGTGCTCGCGCACGAACTCGGGCACTTCAAGCGCCGTCACGTGCTGAAGCTGATGATCGTCATGTTCGGCATCAGCCTCGTCATGCTCGCGCTGCTCGGCTGGCTCATCCAGACCACATGGTTCTACGAAGGCCTGGGCGTGCGGCCGTCGCTCGTCGGCAGCAACAACGGGCTTGCGCTCGTGCTCTTCATGCTCGTGCTGCCGGTGTTCATGTTCTTCATCACGCCGCTCGGCAGCCTCACGTCGCGCAAAAACGAGTTCGAAGCCGATGCCTTCGCCGCCAGCCAGACCGATCCGAAGGATCTCGTGAACGCGCTCGTGAAGCTCTACGAGGACAACGCGTCGACGCTCACGCCCGATCCGATCTACACCGCGTTCTACTACTCGCATCCGCCCGCCTCGCAGCGCATCGACCGCCTGATGCAGCACGCCGCATGACGCGCGGTTCCGGACGTTCAGGCGCGGGCGCGCGGCTCGAAGGCACGGTGATCGCCGCTCACGGGCGGCACTATCTCGTCACGCCCGAAGACGGCGGCGCGATGCTCCAGTGCTTCCCGCGCGGCAAGAAGAGCGAAGTGGCGGTCGGCGATCGCGTGATCTACGAGCGGTCGTCGGCGGATCAGGGCGTGATCGTCGAGATCGGCGAGCGGCGCAATCTGCTTTATCGATCGGATCAGTTCAAGTCGAAGCTCTTCGCGGCGAACCTCGATCAACTGCTGATCGTGCTCGCCACCGAGCCGCATTTCAGCGAAGACCTGCTCGGGCGCGCGTTGATCGCGGCTGAAGCGCACGGGCTGGAATCGCTGATCGTGCTCAACAAGATCGACGTCGAAGGCGCGCTGCCGCTCGCGCGCGAGCGTCTCGCGCCGTATCGCGAACTCGGCTACACGGTGATCGAGCTGTCGGCGAAGATGGCGCCCGGCGATGTCCATCCGCAACTCGACGCGCGCCTCAAAGACCGCTCGACGATCCTGCTCGGGCAGTCGGGCATGGGCAAATCGACGCTCGTGAACCTGCTCGTCCCCGACGCCGACGCCGCCACGCGCGAGATTTCATCGGCGCTCAACAGCGGCCGGCACACGACCACGTTCACGCGTCTTTACAACCTGCCCGGCGGCGGCTCGCTGATCGATTCGCCGGGTTTTCAGGAGTTCGGCCTGCACCATCTTTCGGAAGGGCAGCTCGAACGCGCCTTTGCCGATTTCCGGCCTTATCTCGGACATTGCCGCTTCTACAACTGCCATCATCTGCACGAGCCGGGCTGCGCGGTGCTGGAAGCCGTGGAAGCCGGAAAGATCCGTCCCGAGCGCCACGCGCTCTACGCACAACTCGTTCACGAAGCCAGCCAGATCGTTCGATGAAGCGGCTCACGCGCGCTCCCAATCTCATCACGGCGCAGCATTGGGTGAACGTGCTGGCGACGGCGGGCGTGCCGTGCGAGTTGCACAACCGGTATCTGAATGGCGCGATGGGCGAAATTCCCGCCGATCAGTGCGCGCCGGAAATATGGATCGTCGACGATCGCGACGAAGCGCTGGCCCTGCGCTTACTTGAGCGCGCAAGAAAAGGGCCGGACGCGAACGCCCGGCCCTGGAGATGCAAGCATTGCGGCGAGTGGCTCGAACCGCAGTTCACCGTGTGCTGGAATTGCCAGACGGCGCGCGATCCGCTCGACGACTGATTACGCCAGCCACACGGCGATGGTCAGCATCAGCAGCAGCAACATCCACAGGATGACCGCGCGCCACACGAGGCCGACCGCCGATTGCAACGTGCGCGGCGTGCAGTCGTCGCCGACGGGCAGCGGACTCGCATCGCCGACGGCGAGCGCTTCGACCGAAAGCGGCTCGGCGAGCGGCCCGGCGAGACGCGCGCCCAGCGCACCGCTGCCCGCCGCGAGCAACACGCCTTCGTTCGCATCGGGCCATTGGCGCGCGTGATTGCGCCACGCGTAGATCGCATCCTCGAAATTGCCGACGATCGCAAAGCCGAGCGCCGTCAGCCGCGCTGGCACCCAGTCGATGATGAAGAACGCGCGCTGCGCGAACGACGAAAACTCCTTCGTGCGCTCCGGATTCGGCTTCGACCACGCACGCGCGAGATATTCCGCGATGCGATAGAGCACCGCGCCCGCCGGGCCGATCGGAATCAGGAACCAGAAGAACACGCCGAACACATGCCGATGCGACGCGACCACCGCGTGAACGAGCGTATGCCGCACGATTTCGCTGACGGGCATGTCGACCGTGTCCAGGCCGGTCCATTCTGTCAGCACTTCGCGCGCGCGGGGAACGTCGTCGTTGTTGAGCGCGAGGTGGATATCGGTGAAATAGTGGCTGAACTGACGGAAGCCGAGCGTGAAGTACACGATCACCACGTTCCACAGAAACGCCAGAACGAAGTTGATGCGATACAGGACGTAGTAGACCAGTCCGACGAAGAGCGTCCACGGCAACACGACCACGAGCCACGCGACGATGCCGTGCTTTTCCTTGCCGGCATCGAAACCGTGCGCGGTGGATTCCGCATGATATTGAAGCAACGCCGAAATCGGATTGTGCGGCGATAACGCGCGCATTTGCTCAATGACGAGAGCCAGCAATACGGAGAAAAAAGTCATGCGAAGCGCCGAAACAGTCGGATTAGTTCGAGTTTCGCGTAACGATAGCACAGCGCCCGACGCGTTTAACGCGCCAAGTAATTGCGCGACGCGCAACAAGGGCGCGGACTTTCCGCGCCGTTACGCGCGAGCCACGAGGAAGCGATAAAAATTGCGCAACATGCCAGCCGTTGCGCCCCAGATGAAATAAGGAGCCTTGCCTTCGCCCGGGGAATACGGCATGGCAAAAAAACGACGCTCGCCGCCTTCCCAGCGAAACACGCGCACTTCATGGTTCGCGGGATTCATGAGCCATGCGAGCGGCACTTCGAAAATGTCGGCGACTTCGCGGGTATCGGCCTTCAGCGTGAAAGGCGGATTCACCAGCGCGACGACCGGCGTCACTTTGAAACCTGTGCCCGTCAGATATTCCGGCATCGCGCCGATGACCTCGCAATGCTCCGCGCCGAGCGCCACTTCTTCGTAGGCTTCGCGCAGCGCGGTGGCGGCGGCATCGGTGTCTTCGGGCTCGCGGCGGCCGCCTGGAAAGCTGATCTGGCCGGCGTGATCGGACAGATGATCGGCACGCTGCGTCAGCAGCACGGTCAACCCGCCTTCGCGCACGACGAGCGGCACCAGCACCGACGCCACGCGCGGATCGCCGCCGATCGCCTTGATGCGCTGCTCGCGCTCTTCCTGCGTCCAGTCGAGATTCATCGCGAAACGCGCGCGCAAGCCGTCCGGCGTGAGGCGCTCGGGCGGAACGGGCGGGAGTGTCTCACCCGTCGAGAAGACGGGCATCTTTTCGGGTTCGAGGATGCGGGGAGTCGAAGTCTTTCCAGTGGTGGACACGAGTCGGCTACGGTGCTGTGGAAGTCTCAATTTGAACACACCAAAGAAAAAAGCACCCGCGAGGGGTGCTTTTTCCGTACTGCGTCTGGCCAGGGACTTATTCTGCGGAAGCAGTCTTGTCCTTGAACACCAGCTTTTCCTTGATTCGAGCCGACTTGCCCGAACGCTCGCGCAGGTAGTAGAGCTTCGCGCGGCGGACATCACCACGACGCTTCACGACGATGCTCGCGAGCAGCGGCGAGTAGGTCTGGAACGTACGCTCGACGCCTTCGCCCGACGAGATCTTGCGAACGATGAAGTTCGAGTTCAGGCCACGGTTACGCTTGGCGATGACGACGCCTTCGTAAGCCTGGACACGCTTACGCGTGCCTTCGACCACGTTCACGTTGACGACGACGGTATCGCCCGGCGCGAAGTCGGGGATGCTCTTCTCGCCCAGAACGCGTGCGATCTCTTCCTTCTCGAGTTGCTCAATCAGATTCATTACTGACTCCTTGTGCCATCTTGCCGGAGTTGTGTGCCTTGTATTGAGTCAGGCCCCGGTAGAGGATGGGTTTGCTTCAGGCGCCGATACGGCTCGACGCCCCCATTTTCCCGCTCGTCCGCCCGAAACCTATGCAGGCTTCGACGCTTCCTTTGCGAGTTCTGCGAGCCACGCCTCGTCGGCACGGCTCAACATCTTGCTGCCACGCGCCCGCGCGATCAGATCGGGCCGCTTGTTGAATGTGTTGCGCAATGCTTCGCGCCGGCGCCACGCGTCGATTTCCTTATGATGGCCGCCGAGCAGCACATCGGGAACGCGTACGCCGTCGTACTCTTCCGGACGCGTGTAGTGCGGACAATCGAGCAATACGTCGACGAAACTATCCTGCACCGCCGACTGCGCGTCGTTCAGCACGCCGGGCAACTGGCGCACCACGGCGTCCATCAGCGCCATCGCGGGGAGTTCTCCGCCGGACAGCACGAAGTCGCCGAGGCTCACTTCTTCGTCCACTTCACGGTCGATCAGACGCTGATCGACCGCTTCGTAACGGCCGCACAGCAACACGAGGCCGGGTTCCTGCGCAAACCGCATCACGCGATCGTGATCCAGCTTCGCGCCTTGCGGAGACATCATCACGACGCGTGTGGACGTGATGCCCTGCTCGCGCTGCGCAGCCTTCGCCGCGTGGATCGCGTCTTCCAGCGGACGCGCCAGCATGACCATGCCGGGGCCGCCGCCGTAAGGGCGATCGTCGACGGTGCGGTAATTGTCCGTGGTGAAATCGCGTGGATTCCACGTGCGCAGACCGAACCGCTCCTGCTTCACCGCCCGGCTGGTGATGCCCCAGTCGGTCAGCGCGCGAAACATTTCAGGAAAGAGCGTTACGACATCGAACTGCATCGCTCTCTCCGTAACGTGCCGATGTTCAATAATCGGCGTCCCAGTCGACGACGATACGCTTCGCCGTCCGGTCCACCGTCTTTACATACACGCCGACGAACGGGATCAGCCGCTCCTCGGTGACGGGCTCGCCATCCTTGTTCGTGCCCGGATACTCGATCCGCAGGATGGAATGCGCGCCGTTGTCGATCAGATCGGCAACGCGGCCCAGGGCCACGCCAGCTTCATTCTCGACATCCAGGCCGATCAGATCGACCCAGTAGAATTCGTCGTCGCTGTCGAGCTTCGGGAAATCGCTGCGCGCGATACTCACCGTGTGGCCCTTCAGCGCGAGCGCCGCATCGCGGTCGTCGCAGCCGGCCAAGCGCGCGACGATGGTGTCGGCGTGCACTTTCGACTGCAAACAGCGGACAGACTTGCGATCGCGGCCTTTGACGAGCCACCAGCGTTTGGCGTCCAGCAGTGCGTCGCCGCCCTGCTTGCCGTTCGCATGCGGGACGATCTTGACCCAGCCTTTGAGACCGTATGCGTCGGCGATGAAACCGACTTCGACGGCGTCGTCAGGCAAAGCCTCGACCGGCTCGATGGCGGCATCCTGCGGGTTGCTGCCTTTGTTGCTGCTCGAAACGTCGACCGCCACGCGGCGCGCGCCCGGCTTGCGGACGAACGCGCCAAACGTGGCGGAACCTTCATCTTGCCCCGGCTTCGTTCGGCCGATGTTTTCCGATGCGCGGCCGGATTCAGAATCGCGCGCGGACATCGGCGAACCTTTGGGCAGGTTTCGAGCGGTTGCTACAGCGTCGACTCAACGAGCTCAGGCAGCCGGTTGGGCTTGCTGAGCTTGCTTGACGAGGCGCTCGACGGTCGGCGACAGTTGCGCGCCAACGCCTTGCCAGTACGTCAGGCGGTCCTGAGCGATACGCAGCGATTCGCCCTTCGTGGCGACCGGGTTGTAAAAGCCCACGCGCTCGATGAAGCGGCCGTCACGGCGGCTACGCGAGTCGGTTGCAACGATGTTGTAGAACGGGCGCTTCTTCGAGCCGCCACGAGCCAAGCGGATGATGACCATGCTGAAATCCTTGAAAACCGGGGTTCGGAACAACGAGAACAGGCGATTATAGCCGGATTCCAACGCTCGAACAAACACTTAACGTATTTTTTGGATGCGAGGCGAAGTCCGGCATGAATTCGACGCGTTTCCGGATACCGGAAATCACGCCGATGCGGCAATGTGCCATTGGTGGCGCGCCCGGTCGAGAGCGTAAAATGTCAGACCGGCGTCGGCCCGTACGCGGCGCCCGCCTCCTTCCACCACCGCTTTCGCTGATGACTTCCTCGTCCGTCGCCACGCAATCCGGCTCCAAGCCGGCCGGCAAGCAGGTTCCGCCGTATTTCCGCTCGAAGACGCTGACCGCCGCGCTCGCATTTCTGTTCGGCTACATCGGCCTGCACCGCTTCTATCTGTACGGAATGCGCGACAAGTACGGCTGGGCGCACATCGTCGGCATCATCATGGGCGCGTTCGGGTATCTGCTGCTCGCCGAAACGGAGCGCGCGTCGATTCTCGGCTGGTTGCTGGCCTTTCCGGGCGCGGTTTCGCTGCTCGCGGCGTTTCTGTCGGCCATCGTCTACGGCCTGCGCCCCGACGCCAGATGGGACGCGCAGTTCAACGCGCATACCGGCCGCGACAGCCGCTCCGGCTGGACGGTCATCTTCGTTGTGATCTTTTCGCTGCTGATCGGCGCATTTCTGTTGATGACCGGTCTCGCGCTCACCTTCCAGACCTATTTCGAAACCCAGGTCGAAGCAGCGAAAACACTGTCGCAATAAAACGTCAGCTCAGAACAGATCGAGTTGCGGGCTTGATGGTCCCGCTTTTTTCTCTGGCCGCTGGAACTCGGACATATCGAGAATGCCGCGCTGCCGCGCGTTCAGACCGAGTCGTCTGGTTGCCTTCTGGAAGCGCTGCTTCAGCATGTCGGCCCACAGGCCCTCGCCTTTCATCCGCTTCGAGAAATCCGAGTCGTAATCTTTGCCGCCGCGCATGTCGCGCACGCGGCTCATCACGCGATCCGCGCGATCGGGAAAATGCGCAGCGAGCCAGTCCTTGAAGAGCGGCGCGACTTCCCACGGCAGACGCAACACGATATAGCTCGCGCTCGTCGCGCCCGCCTCGGCGCACGCCTCCAGCACACGCTCCATGTCCGGCTCGGTCACGAACGGAATGACCGGCGCGATGCTCACGCCAACCGGAATGCCCGCCTCGGCCAGCGTGCGGATCGTGCGCAAACGGCGCGAGGGTGTCGCCGCGCGCGGTTCGAGCGTGCGCGCGATATCGGCGTCGAGCGTGGTGACGGTGATCGCCGCCATCATCTGGCCGCGCTCGGCCATCGGCGCGAGCAGGTCGATGTCGCGCTCGATCAGCGAACTCTTCGTGATCGCCGCGAACGGATGACCGCAGTCGTGCAGCACCTGAATGACGCGCCGCGTGAGTTGCAGATCGCGTTCGACCGGCTGATATGCGTCCGTGTTGACGCCCAGCGCGATCGGTTCGGGTTCGTAGTTCGGCTTCGCGAGTTCGCGTTCGAGCAATTCGGGCGCGTTGATCTTCGCGTAAATGCGGCTTTCGAAATCGAGTCCCGGCGAAAGCCCGAGGTAGCTGTGCGTCGGGCGCGCGAAACAGTAGATACAGCCGTGCTCGCAGCCGCGATACGGATTGAGCGAGACGGAAAACGGAATGTCCGGCGAGTTGTTGCGGGTGAGGATGGTTTTCGCGCGCTCTTCGAACACCTGCGTGCGCAGCGGCGGCGGTCCTTGGTCCTCCGAATAGGCAGTGTGCAGCCAGCCGTCGTCGACCCGCTCGCGCGCGTCTTTCTCGTAGCGGCCTTGCATGTTCGTGACTGCGCCGCGCCCCTTCAGCGGAGCGGGCGGCGCAACGGGAAACTCACGATCCGGCGATGACATTGCGACACAATCCCACAATAGATACTGTATAAATATACAGTATCGCTGCTTCGTCGCAAGCAAAAAATCACGTCTCGACGAAAATCTTCAGCGTCTCCTTGATCTCTTCCATCACAACATAACTCTTCGACTGCACCGCGCCCGGCAGTTGCAGCAGGATGTCGCCGAGAAGCTTGCGATAGTCCGCCATCTCGCCGATGCGCGCCTTGATCAGATAGTCGAAGTCGCCCGACACGAGATGGCACTCGAGCACCTCGGGAATCTTCTGCACTTCACGCCGGAACTGCTCGAACATGTTGCCGCTTTTGTGATCGAGCGTGATCTCGACGAACACGAGCAACGCCGCGCCGAGTTCCATCGGGTTCACGCGTGCGTAGTAGCCCATGATGACGCCGTCGCGCTCCATGCGCTTCACGCGCTCGATGCACGGCGTAACGGACAATCCGACGCGCTCCGCCAGGTCCTTCATCGCGACGCGGCCGTCTTCCTGAAGGATGTTCAGAATCTTGTGATCCAGCTTGTCGAGTGCGCGGACCGGATTTCGCTGTGTTCGCATTGGTTTTTCCTGAAAATCGACCAAATACAATAACTAAAACTGCCTCGAAGTCCATACCATAGTCGATAACACTATACGAGCTTCAGTTTGTCGCGTCGATCACCTTAACGCGCGCTCAGACGGAAGTTTCATCGAATCTGGATGGAGATCCCATGCGAATCGTTATTCTCGGAAGCGGCGTCGTTGGTGTGACGAGCGCGTATTACCTCGCTCGCGCCGGCCACGAAGTCACGGTCATCGACCGCGAAGCCGGGCCCGCGCTCGAAACGAGTTTCGCGAATGCCGGGCAGATCTCCCCGGGTTACGCATCGCCGTGGGCGGCGCCAGGCGTGCCGCTCAAGGCCGTGAAGTGGATGTTCGAAAAGCACGCGCCGCTCGCCATCCGTCTCGACGGCACGATGAACCAGTTGCAGTGGATGTGGCAAATGCTGCGCAACTGCACGCAGGATCGCTACACGGTGAACAAGGGCCGCATGGTCCGTCTCGCCGAATACAGCCGCGACTGCCTGCAGGCGCTGCGCGCGGACACCGGCATCTCGTATGAAGGCCGCATGGGCGGCACGCTGCAACTGTTCCGCACGCAACAGCAATTCGATGGCGCCGGTAAGGACATCGCCGTGCTGAAGGACGCCAACGTGCCGTTCGAGCTGCTCACCGCCGACGAACTCAAGAGGGCCGAGCCGGCGCTCGCCGCCGTGTCGCACAAGCTGACGGGCGGACTGCGCCTGCCGAACGACGAGACCGGCGACTGCCAGATGTTCACGACGCGCCTCGCCGCAATGGCCGAAGTCCTCGGCGTCAAGTTCCGCTACAACACGTCGATCGACGCGCTCACCGTGGCCAATGGCCGTATCGCCGGCGTGCAGTGCGGCAAGGAACTGGTGACGGCGGATTCTTACGTCGTCGCGCTCGGCTCGTATTCGCCGAAGCTGCTCCGCGATCTCGTGAAGATTCCGGTCTATCCGCTGAAGGGCTATTCGATCACCGCGCCGATCGTCGATGCAAACCGCGCGCCGGTATCGACCGTGCTCGACGAAACGTACAAGATCGCGATCACGCGTTTCGACGACCGCATCCGCGTGGGCGGCATGGCGGAAATCGTCGGCTACGACAAGAAGCTGAAGCAGGCACGTCGCGAAACGCTCGAAATGTGCGTGAACGACCTGTTCCCGGGCGGCGGCGACACGTCGAGCGCCACGTTCTGGACCGGCCTGCGCCCGATGACGCCGGACGGCACGCCGATCGTCGGCCGCACGCCCGTGCCGAACCTGTTCCTGAACACGGGCCACGGCACCCTCGGCTGGACGATGTCGTGCGGCTCGGGTCAGTTGCTGGCGGATCTGATGTCGGGCAAGCAGCCCGCGATCCGCGCGGACGACCTGTCGGTGCATCGCTACTTCGGCGATGTCGGTGTGAAGACGCGTCCGGGATACGCGAACGCGTAATTCGCTTCATCGCAGGAAAAAACGAAGGCGCCTCATGCAGGCGCCTTCGCCGTTTTCAGAACTGATCTTCGCTCAGCGCGAGCACGCCTTCCTTGCCGTTCGCGCTGACGATCGACGCCTCGATGCCCGGCGCCAGCGACAAAATGTGCTCCGCGAAGAACTCCGCCGTCGCGATCTTCGCCGAGTGGAAGCGCTCGTCCTCCGCGCGCTTCTTCTGCGAAACGAGCATCGCGCGCGCCATCTGCCAGCCGGACAGGACAATGCCCGCCAGCCGCAGATACGGCACGCTGCCCGCGAACACGGCATTCGGATCGCTCTTGAACTTCGCGACGATGAACTCGATCGCGCGCGCGAGCGACAGACTCCCCGCGCTCAGATGCCGATGCATCGACTTGAACGGCTGGCCGTCTACGTCGGCGAGCGCCGCGATGGTCTGATCGATCTGCGCGAGCAGCGCCTGCGCGGTCGCGCCGCCATCGCGCACGGTCTTGCGGCCGATGAGGTCGTTCGCCTGAATCGCCGTCGTGCCTTCGTAGATCGGCAGAATGCGCGCATCGCGATAATGCTGCGCCGCGCCCGTCTCCTCGATGAAGCCCATCCCGCCATGCACCTGCACGCCGATGCTCGCGACATCGACGGACATTTCCGTGGAAAAGCCCTTCACGATCGGCACGAGATATTCATAGATTGCCTGATGATTCTTCTGCGCGTCCGCGTCCGGATGGCCGTGCGCGAGATCGCTGTGCGCCGCCGCGACATAGGCGAGCGCGCGGGCGCCTTCGGTGTAGGCGCGCATCGTCGAGAGCATGCGGCGCACGTCGGGATGATGGATGATCGTGACCGGCGCCTTCGCGCTGCCATCGACGGGACGGCTCTGCACGCGCTCCTTCGCATACGCGACCGCCTGCTGATACGCGCGCTCCGCGATCCCGACGCCCTGCATGCCGACGGCGAAACGCGCCGCGTTCATCATGATGAACATGTACTCGAGGCCGCGATTCTCCTCGCCGATCAGATAGCCGGTCGCGCCGCCGTGATCGCCGTATTGCAGCACGGCCGTCGGGCTCGCCTTGATGCCGAGCTTGTGCTCGATCGACACGCAATGCACGTCGTTGCGCGCGCCGAGCGAGCCGTCGTCGTTGACGAGGAACTTCGGCACCAGAAAGAGCGAGATGCCTTTGACGCCTTCGGGCGCATCGGGCGTGCGCGCCAGCACGAGATGGACGATGTTCTTCGCCATGTCGTGCTCGCCATAGGTGATGAAAATCTTCGTGCCGAAGACCTTGAACGTGCCGTCGCCCTGCGGTTCGGCGCGCGCGCGCACGAGCGCGAGATCGGAGCCGGCCTGCGGCTCGGTGAGGTTCATCGTGCCGGTCCATTCGCCGCTGATGAACTTCGGCAGATAGCGCGACTTTTGTTCGTCGCTGCCGGCGGTGAGGAGCGCCTCGATGGCGCCGTCGGTGAGCAGCGGACACAGCGCGAACGAAAGATTCGACGAGTTCAGCGCTTCGATGCACGGCGTCGCGATGAGCTTCGGCAAGCCCTGCCCGCCGAAGTCCGCCGGATGCACGACGCCTTGCCAGCCGCCTTCCGCGAACTGACGGAACGCGTCCTTGAAGCCGGGCGTCGTCGTGACTTCGCCATTCGCCCAGGCGCTCGGATTGCGGTCGCCATCGACGTTGAGCGGCGCGATCACTTCGCCGCAGAAACGCGCGGCTTCCTCGACGACAGCTTGCGCCGTGTCGAAGCCCGCGTCTTCGTGACCGGGCAGCGCGGCGATGCTGTCGATATCCGCGAGTTCCTTCACTACGAACAGCATGTCCTTGACCGGGGCGTTGTAGTTCATCGTTTTGTCTCCTCCGAATTCGGATTTTCGGGTATTCGGGTACAAAAAAAGGGCGCAACATTTGTCGCGCCCTATTGTTCTTCTGTGTGGCGAGTGTTCGACTCAACCGCGCGGCTTAGCCGAGCTCTTTCACCAGTTCCGGCACGACCGAGAACAGATCGCCGACGAGACCGTAATCGGCCACGCTGAAGATCGGCGCTTCGGGGTCCTTGTTGATCGCGACGATGACCTTCGAGTCCTTCATGCCGGCCAGATGCTGGATCGCGCCCGAGATGCCGACCGCCACGTACAGTTGCGGCGCGACGATCTTGCCGGTTTGACCGACCTGGAAGTCGTTCGGGACGTAGCCCGCATCGACTGCCGCGCGCGATGCGCCGAGCGCCGCGCCGAGCTTGTCCGCGAGCGGTTCGAGCGTCTTCGTGTAGTTTTCACCGCTGCCGAGACCCCGGCCACCCGACACGATGATGTGCGCGCTCGTCAGTTCCGGACGATCGAGCTTGGTGACTTCGCGGCTCACGAACGACGAAATGCCCGCGTCCGCTGCGGCGTCGATCTTCTCGACCGATGCGCTGCCGCCTTCCGCCGCCACCGGATCGAAGCCCGTCGCACGCACGGTGATGACCTTGATCGGATCGCTCGATTGAACCGTTGCAATCGCGTTGCCGGCGTAGATCGGGCGCTCGAACGTGTCGGCGCTGTCGACGGCGGTGATATCGCTGATTTGCGCGACATCCAGATGCGCTGCGATACGCGGCGCGATGTTCTTACCATAAGCGGTTGCCGGAGCCAGAATGTGCGAATAATCCTTCGCGATGTTCAGCACCGTGCCTTCGACGTTTTCAGCGAGGCCATCGGCAAGCTGAGGCGCATCGGCGAGCAGCACTTTGCTGACGCCCGCGATCTTCGCCGCCGCATCCGCCGCGCCCTGCGCGTTCGAGCCCGCGACCAGCACATGCACGTCGCCACCGATCTTCGATGCCGCCGCAACCGTGTTCAGCGTCGCTGCCTTGATCGACGCGTTATCGTGTTCCGCAATTACCAGGATCGTCATTTTCTCGCGTCTCCTTTACAGCACCTTGGCTTCGGTCTTGAGCTTCTCGACCAGCGTCTTCACGTCGGGCACCATGATGCCCGCGCTGCGCTTCGGCGGCTCGACGACTTTCAGCGTCTTCAGGCGCGGCGCGACGTCGACGCCCAGATCGGCGGGCTTCACCGTCGTCAGCGGCTTCTTCTTCGCCTTCATGATGTTCGGCAGCGTCACATAACGCGGCTCGTTCAGGCGCAGGTCCGTGGTCACGACTGCCGGCAGCTTCAGCGACAGCGTTTCCGCGCCGCCATCGACTTCGCGCGACACCGTGGCTTTGCCATCGGCAACGACGACCTTCGATGCGAACGTCGCTTGCGGCAAACCGGCTAGCGCGGCCAGCATCTGACCGGTCTGGTTCGAATCGTCGTCGATGGCCTGCTTGCCGAGAATGATCAGCTCAGGCTTTTCCTGATCGACCAGCGCCTTCAGAATCTTCGCGACCGCCAGCGGCTGAAGGTCATCGGCGGATTCGACGAGAATCGCGCGATCCGCGCCGATAGCCAACGCCGTGCGCAGCGTTTCCTGACACTGCGTCACGCCGCACGACACGGCGATCACTTCCGTAGCAACACCCGCTTCCCTCAGACGCACCGCCTCTTCCACGGCGATTTCGTCGAACGGGTTCATCGACATCTTCACGTTGGCGATATCGACGCCCGTGTTGTCCGACTTCACACGGACCTTCACGTTGTAGTCGACCACGCGCTTGACTGGCACCAGAATTTTCATGCACACGCTCCAAAGTTACGATTACGTCAACCCAGCGCCATTATACGAGCGACGCGTCAGAACACCCCTCCAAAAGCGGGTGGGGTTGGTCATCGTGCAATAGATATGAGCCGAATTTAATCGAACGATCGTGCTTTTTATATTCACGAAAACCCGAACCCGGCTATGAAAACACCGTGAAAACGATTACCAGGCGGTAATCACCGCGCCGGCATATTTGCCTTCGACGAACTGCTTCACTTCGGGCGAGTGATACGCCGCAACGAGCTTGGCGACCCACGGCTTGTCCTTGTCGGCCGCGCGGATCGCGATGATGTTCACGTACGGACCGTGCGGATCTTCGATCGCAATCGCATCCGACTTCGGCTTCAGCCCCGCTTCCATCGCGAAGTTCGTGTTGATGGCGGCGGCATCGACGTCGTCGAGCGAGCGCGGAATCTGCGCCGCGTCGAGCTCGACGATCTTCAGCTTCTTCGGGTTCTCGACGATATCCAGCGGCGTCGCCTTGAGGCCCGCATCCGCGCGCAGCTTGATCAGACCTTGCTTCTGCAGCAGCAGCAACGCGCGGCCGCCGTTGGTCGGATCGTTCGGCACCGCGATGCGCGCGCCGTTGCCGAGCGCCGACAGCGACTTCAGCTTCTTCGAATAGATGCCCATCGGGAACGTCACCGTATCGGCGATCTTGATGAGCTTGTAGCCGCGATCCTTCACCTGCGCGTCGAGATACGGCAGATGCTGATAGCTGTTCGCGTCGAGATCGCCGGCGGCGAGCGCGGCGTTCGGCTGCACGTAATCCGAAAACTCGACGACCGTGATCTTCAGGCCGTTCTTCGCGGCGACCTGCTTCACCACGTCCATGATCTGCGCGTGCGGGCCGCCGGTGACGCCCATCTTGATCGCGTCTTCAGCGTGGGCCACGCCATTGAACAGCGTTGCGCTCAAAAGCGCGGCGGCGAACTTCAGAATGTATCGACGTTGCATGGTTTCTTGAGTGGTTATTTGTGGCTGAGACGACGAACGAGCCAGTCGCCGAACGACTGAACGAGCTGCACGAACACGATGAGAATCACGACGACGGTAATCATCACTTCGGGCAGGAAGCGCTGATAACCATAGCGGATGCCGAGATCGCCGAGACCGCCGCCGCCGATCGCGCCCGCCATCGCCGAATAGCCGACGAGCGACACGAAGGTGATCGTCAACCCGGCGACGACGCCCGGCAGCGATTCCGGCAACAGCACCTTGAACACGATCTGCGATGTCGTCGCGCCCATCGCCTGCGCGGCTTCGATCAGCCCGCGATCCACTTCGCGCAGCGCGGTCTCGACGAGCCGCGCGATGAACGGCGCAGCGGCGATGGTCGGCGGCACGACCGCGGCCGCGGTGCCGATCGACGAGCCGACGACGAGCCGCGTGAACGGAATCACCGCGACGAGAAGAATGATGAACGGCGTCGAGCGCACCGCATTGACGACGCCGCCGAGCACGCGATTCACGCCGATGTTCTGGAGCACGCCATCGCGGTCGGTCAGATAGAGCAGCACGCCGAGCGGCAAACCGACGGCCGCGCCGACGAGTCCCGAGATGCCGACCATGATCAGCGTTTCCCAGAACGACTGGACGAACATGTCGAACATTTCACTCAACATGGGACAACTCCTCCACCACGACGCCTTGCGAGCGCAAATAGTCGATCGCCTCGGCGATCTTCACCGGCTGGCCGCCCGCGAGCACCGCGAGCGACCCGAACGCCTGCCCCTGAATCTCGTCGATCTGGCCGTGCAGGATGTTGAAATCGAGTTCGTAGCGGCGGATCGTCTCGGAGAGAATCGGCTGATCGACGCCCGAACCCGTGAACGCGAGGCGCAGCAAATGGCCGCTGCCGGTCTTCAGACGCTCGGTGACGCGCGCCTTCAGTGCGGGCGGCAGTTCGTGCGCGATCACGTCGCCGATCAGCGCGCGCGTGACTTCGTGATGCGGCTGCATGAAGACATCGACGACCTTGCCCTCTTCCACCACGCGCCCGGCGTCGAGCACCGCGACGCGATCGCAGACCTGCTTGATCACTTCCATCTGATGCGTGATGAGCACGATCGTGAGCCCGAGCTCGCGATTGATCTTGCGCAGCAGATCGAGAATCGCACGCGTGGTTTCCGGATCGAGCGCGGACGTGGCCTCATCGGAAAGCAGGACTTTCGGCCTGCTCGCGAGCGCCCGCGCAATACCCACGCGCTGCTTCTGCCCGCCGCTGATCTGCGCGGGATACTTGTCCTTGTGCGTCGAGAGGCCGACGAGATCGAGCAGCGGCAAGACGGCCGCCTCGATCTCCGCGCGCTTCTTGCCGGCCAGTTCGAGCGGCAGCGCGACGTTGCCGTACACCGTGCGCGAACTCAGCAGATTGAAATGCTGAAAGATCATGCCGATGTCGCGGCGCGCCGCGCGCAGATCGTCCTTGCCGAGCGTCGTGAGATCGCGTCCGTCGACGATGACGTTGCCTTCGCTCGGCCGCGTCAGCAGATTGATGGTGCGCACCAGCGTGCTCTTGCCCGCGCCGCTGCGCCCGATGATGCCGAACACTTCGCCGGCGGGAATCGTCAGATTGACGTTGTGCAGCGCTTCGACCCAGCCTCGGGGCCCCGCGAAACGCTGCGAGAGATTGCGTATTTCGATCATGAAAATGCAAACGGCGGAAGGCTCGCCGGGTGAAAACGCACCCGCGCTGCCGGCCGCCGCTCGTTCTTAGCTGTTTGGTACCGTAAGGCCGCGATTTTACAGGACACGTTACATTCTGTTTAATAATGATTTCCGATCGGCTAATAACGCAGAGATATTTACACGCCATGTCACGCCACATTTATTCGACGAGCGCCGTCACGACGCGCGATGGCGTCGAACTGTTCCTGCATCGCTGGCAGCCCGCGCCGGACATCGAGTTGAAGGCGCGCATCGCGCTCGTGCACGGTTTGGGCGAGCACGCGGGACGTTACGACGCGCTCGCGATCGCGCTCAATGCGGCGGGGATCGAGCTGATCGGCATCGATCTGCGCGGACACGGGAAATCGTCGGGCGACCGGGCGTGGGTTCGCGTCTTCACCGACTATCTGCGCGACACCGACGTCCTGCTCGAAGCGTGCGTCGCGACGCCGCCCGTCGGCACGCCGTTATTTCTGATGGGCCACAGCATGGGCGGCACGGTCGCCGCGCTCTACGCCGCCGAGCGCGCGCAGGAAAGAAAGCTGGCCGGTCTGATCCTGTCGAGTGCGGCGTTGAAAATCGGCGCAGGCACGCCGCGCTGGAAGGCGAAGCTGAGCCGCATCGTGGGCACGGTCGCGCCGCGCATCGCCGCGTTCAGTATCGACCCGGCGTTGCTTTCGCGGGCGCCGGGCGTCGTCGAAGCGTACAAACGCGATCCGCTCGTGCTTCACGCGGCCGTTCCGGCGCGCACGGCCGCGCAGATTCTCGCCGGCATGGAGCGCGTAGCGGCGAAGCGCGGTGAGATCAAACTGCCGCTGCTCGTCTTTCACGGCAGCGCGGACGCGATCTGCGATCCCGCCGGCAGCCGCGAATTCGAAGCGAACACGGGATCGACCGACAGCACGCTCATGATCCACGAAGGCAGCGCCCACGAAACGCTCAACGATCTCGACCGCGAGCGCGTGATCCGCGAGCTGATCGACTGGACGCTGGTGCGGGCCGACTACGCGCGTGCGCACGCCTTCGGCTAGATTTCCGCCAGCACCCGCAGATGCGCGACGACGCTGCGTCCGAGCGCCGACAGGTTATAGCCGCCTTCGAGGCAACTCACGATGCGCCCTTGCGCGTGACGCTTCGCCACGCCGCGAATCTGCTCGGTGATCCACGCGTAGTCGTCCTCGACGAGACCCATGTTCGCCATGTCGTCTTCGCGATGCGCATCGAAACCGGCCGAGACGAAGATCATCTGCGGCTTGAATTCTTCGAGCCGCGGCAGCCACATCAAATCGACGACCTCGCGCACCTGCATGCCCTTCGTGCGCGCGGCGAGCGGCACGTTGACCATGTTCGCCGCGTGATTGTCGGCGCCGGAAAACGGATAGAACGGATGCTGGAAGAAGCTGCACATCAGCACGCGCGAGTCGCCGCTGAACGCGGCTTCGGTGCCGTTGCCATGATGCACGTCAAAATCGACGATCGCGACGCGCTGCAGGCCGTGCACCTCGAGCGCATGGCGCGCGGCGATCGCGACATTGTTGAAGAGGCAGAAGCCCATCGCGCGCGCGGGCTCCGCGTGATGGCCCGGCGGCCGGATGCTGCAGAACGCGTTGTCGTACCGCCCTTCGATGACCGCATCGGTGGCCGCGACCGCCGCGCCCGCCGCGCGCAAGGCCGCGCGATACGACTGGGGGCACATCGAGGTATCGGGATCGAGCTCGCTTCTGCCCGATTCCGGCGTGCGGCTCTTGATGTAGTCGATATGCGCCTGCGTATGCACGCGCGCGAGATCGGCTTCGTCGGCGAGCGGCGCTTCCTCGCGCTCGATGAGCGAATCGATGCGGCTCGCGATCAGTTGATCTTCGATCGCCTGCAGGCGCGCCGGACATTCGGGATGCCATTGGCCGTTGTCGTGCTGGAGGCAATCGGGGTGCGAATAAAAGCCGGTGGCCATGATGTCTCGCAATGCCGCTTTTCGTCGGCTCTCGTCTCGTATTTTTTCGTCATACGCGACCACGCGTCGCGCAATTGACGTTAAGTTACCACACCGTTCGATGCGGCCGCCCGCGCCCGGACACATGGCCGATATGGCCGCGAAGCGTCGGTTATACTGCCCCGACGCCTTGCCGGCCGAGCGATTGCGCGCGGCATGTTGCAGGCTGTTGCGTTCCGTTGAGAATCGTTGCGATCGATTCAACTTCACAGGCGTTTTGGCCGCTCGCGCATCCGGCATCGCCCCAACCGCCCCAACCACGCACACTATGACTTTCCCGTTTGCTCCGTTTCACTTCACGGCTCCATCCCGGCCGGCAAAGCGCGCACTCCTTGCTTCCCTCGTTTGCGCCCTCGGCTTCTTCTCCGGCAACAGCACTTTTGCGCAGTCGCAGCAACCGCAGGCCGCGACGCCGCAAGGGCAGGTGTTCGAAGAAGAGATCGTGCCGCAGCGTTACGCGAACAATCCGAATGTCGATGCGTTCATTAACGACATGGTCGCGCGCTACGACTTCGATTCGTCGGCGCTGCACGACCTGTTTGCCCGCGTGAGTTATTCGGCGACCGCGGCGAAGCTGGTGCTTCCGTCGCCCACGCCGCAGGCGAAGAACTGGCGCGCGTATCAGGCGCGTTTCATCGAGCCGGTGCGCATCAACGCGGGCGTGAAGTTCTGGCGCGCGAATCAGGCGACACTGCAACGTGCCTCGGAGCAATTCGGCGTGCCGCCGGAAGTGATCGTCGGGATCATCGGCGTGGAGACGATCTACGGGAAGTACATGGGCAACTTCCGCGCGCTCGACGCGCTCACCACGCTCACGTTCGATTATCCGAACACGCCGAACCGCGCCGAGCGCATGGCGACGTTCCGCAAGAACCTTGAAGACCTGCTCGTGTGGACGCGCGATTCGCAGATCGACCCGACCACCGTGCTCGGTTCGTACACCGGCGCGATCGGCATTCCGCAGTTCCTGCCGAGCAGCATCGTGCAATACGCGGTCGATTTCGACGGCAACAGCCGCATCGATCTGCGCACGAGCCCGGCCGATGCCATCGGCAGCGTGGCGAACTATCTGAAGCAGAACGGCTGGGAGCCGGGCCGCCCGGTCGTGTGGCGCATTGCCGGCGATGCCGGCAGCCAGGGCATCGCGCAGGCGGCCGCGGACGGCTCGCCGGAGCCGAAGTGGTCGCTCGCGCAATTGACGAAGGCCGGCATGCTGCTCAACGAGCCGGGCGTGAACGTCGATGCCGAAGCGCCGACGCCGCTTACCGTCGTCGATCTGCCGACGCCCGGCCGCACGACCGAATACACGCTCGGGCTGAAGAACTTCTATGTGCTGACGCGCTACAACCGCAGCTTCTTCTACGCGCTCGCGGTGTACCAGCTCGGCGAAGCGGTAAAGGCGCGCATGATGGCGGGCGACGCGGGCGCGAACCCGCAGTAACGTTCAGCCACCGTCTCAAAAGAAAGACCCCGGCGAGCCGGGGTTTTCTCATTGTGCCTACGACATCCGCGGCATCACGCCGGGAACACGCCCGTCGACAGATAGCGATCGCCGCGATCGCAGACGATGAACACGATCGTCGCGTTCTCCACCTGACGCGCGATACGCAGCGCGACTTCGCACGCGCCGCCCGACGAAATGCCCGCAAAAATGCCTTCGACCGAGGCGAGGCGCCGCGCCATGGATTCGGACGCCGCCTGACTCACGTTCTCGACGCGATCCACGCGACTGCGATCGAAAATTTTCGGCAGATACGCTTCCGGCCACTTGCGAATGCCCGGAATGCGCGAGCCCTCTTCCGGCTGCGCGCCGATGATCTCGATCTTCGGGTCCTGCTCTTTCAGATATTTCGACACGCCCATGATCGTGCCGGTCGTGCCCATCGACGACACGAAATGCGTGAGGCGGCCTTCCGTCTGACGCCACAGCTCGGGCCCGGTGCCTTCGTAGTGCGCGAGCGGATTGTCCGGATTCGCGAACTGATCGAGGATGATGCCTCGGCCGTCGCGCTGCATCTGATCGGCGAGATCGCGCGCGTATTCCATGCCGCCCGTCACCGGCGTCAGCACGATCTCCGCGCCATATGCCGCCATGCTCTGACGGCGCTCGATCGACAGATCTTCCGGCATCAGCAGCACCATCTTGTAGCCGCGCATCGCAGCGGCCATCGCAAGCGCGATGCCCGTATTGCCGCTCGTCGCTTCGATCAGCGTGTCGCCCGGCTTGATGCGGCCGCGCTCTTCAGCTTTCCTGATCATCGACAAAGCCGGACGATCCTTCACCGAGCCCGCCGGATTGTTGCCTTCGAGCTTGCCCAGCACGACGTTGTTGCGGCTGCGGATTTCATCGTCCACGATGCGAACGAGCTGCACGAGCGGCGTATTGCCGATCGTGTCTTCGATAGTCATGTAAGCCATATGCGGAGCCGATTCCATTCCCCACGGAATACACGTGTCGCCAGCGGGGATATTGATATAGGGATGCGTCGATTGTAGCCCACCGGTCCCGTCGATGCCGGCGCACCCCTGCTGCGCGGATGGATTGCCGAATCGAACTGTAAGCATGCGCGCGCGGCATGCGAACGCAAAAAGCCCCGCGGGGAGGCCGTCCACGGGGAGCCCAAACATCCGAGGGCTGAAGGAGATCGATGGCGCGCCGCGTACCAGGGCGCGCCCCGGGACTTGCGTTACTTCTTCACGACGACCGGTTTAGCCGACGCGGACGCCGAAACCGGCGTCGCGACAGCCGAGTTCGCGCCGCCCGGCGGTGCGGCGACGGCCGCGGTCTTGCTCGTTGCGCCGCCGATCGTCAGTCCTTCCGCTTCGAGCCGCTGGACGGTCTTGCCGCCCATGCCTTTCACGCGCGTGCTGAGATCGCTCGCGTCCTTGAACGGACCGTGCGCCTGACGTTCGTCGAGAATGGCTTTCGCCTTCGCCGGACCGATGCCCTTGATGCCGCGCAGCGCGTCGGTATTGGCGGTATTGACGTCGACGGCCGCGAACGCGCTACCGATGGAAAAAATGAGCGCGAACGCAGCGATCGACGAGAGTGCTTGCTTGAACATGACTGAGTCTCCGTGAAGAACCGGCTGGCACCAGCGCCAACCGTGAGACCCAGTTTAGAGAGGCGAGACGCGCGTTTATAGCTGGCCGAATAGCCAACGTACGTAGCGATCGACCCCTTCCTGAACCGTGAGAAACGAGGCGTCATAGCCCGCTGCGCGCAGCTTCGACTGATCCGCCTGCGTGAAGCATTGATACTTGCCGCGCAGCGCGTCCGGAAACGGCACATACTCGATCAGCCCGCGCTGCACGAGTTCCGCGAGCGACAGCGCCGCTTCGCCGTTCATCGCGCGCAACGAGTTCACGACCGTCGATGCGATGTCGTTGAACGGTTGCGCGCGTCCGGTGCCGAGATTGAAGATGCCCGACTTCTCCGGATGATCGAAGAAGAACAGGTTCACCTTCACGACATCTTCGACCGAAATGAAGTCGCGCGTCTGCTCGCCGGCTGCGTAACCGTTGTACTCGCCGAAGAGCTTGACCTTGCCTTCCGAGCGGAACTGGTTGAAGTTGTGGAACGCGACCGACGCCATGCGTCCCTTGTGCGTCTCGCGCGGGCCGTACACGTTGAAGTAGCGAAAGCCCGCGATCTGGCTCTGCGCCTTCGGCAGCACCTGCCGCACGATCTGATCGAAGAGGAACTTCGAATAGCCGTAGACGTTGAGCGGCTTCTCGACTTCGCGCTCCTCGACGAAACGGCTCGATCCGCCGTATGTCGCCGCCGACGACGCGTACAGGAACTGCGCGCCCTGCGCGAGGCACGCGTCCATCACGTCGCGGCTGTAGCGGAAGTTGTTGTCCATCATGTAGCGGCCGTCGGTCTCCATCGTGTCCGAACAGGCGCCTTCGTGGAACACCGCGCGCACGCGGCCGAAATCGCCGCGCTTGAAGCGCTCGACGAACTCGGTTTTGTCGAGGTAATCGTCGATCTCGCAATCGACGAGATTCTTGAACTTGTCGGCGCGCGTGAGGTTGTCGACCGCGATCACGCGGTTCTCGCCGCGCTCGTTGAGCGCCTTGACGATATTGCTGCCGATGAAGCCGGCCGCACCGGTAACGATGATGGTCATGGCGTGATATCAGGTAAGGTCAGGCGAAGAGTTCGTTGTAGTCGACGGTCGCCGTACCGAGCTTGCCCACGACGATGCCCGCCGCGCGGTTCGCATAGACGATCGAGTCGACGAGCGGCACGCCCGCGCCCAGCATGGTCGCGACCGTTGCGATGACGGTGTCGCCCGCGCCCGAGACATCATACACTTCGCGTGCTTCGGCCGACGTGTGCAGCACCCGGTTCTCGGTGAAGAGCGTCATGCCCTCCTCCGAGCGCGTGAGCAGCAGCGCGGAGAAATCGAGATCGGCGCGCAGCTTCGTTACGCGTTCCAGCAGGTCTTCCTCCGACTTCCATTGGCCGATCACTTCGCGCAGTTCCGCGCGGTTCGGCGTGATGAGCGTCGCGCCGCGATAACGGTCCCAGTCGTCGCCCTTCGGATCGACGAGCACGGGCTTTCCGGCGCGCTTCGCGTCGGCGATCATCTGCGTGACGTGCGTGAGGCCGCCCTTCGCATAGTCGGACATAAGGATCACGTCGTGCTGCGGCAGGATTTCCGTGAAGCGTTCGAGACACGCGCGCAGCACTTCATGGTTCGGCGTGTTCTCGAAATCGACGCGCAGCAGTTGCTGCTGACGCGACAGCACGCGCAGCTTGATGGTCGTGAGCAGCTCGGGATCGCGCTCGAGATGCGCCGCGACCTTGCTTTCGCCGAGTAGCTCGACGACGCGCTCGCCCGGCTCGTCATGCCCGACCACGCAGAGCAAGCCAGCCTGCGCCCCGAGCGCCGCCGCGTTGCGCGCGACGTTCGCCGCACCGCCGAGCCGGTCTTCCTTCCGCTGCACGTGAACGACCGGAACGGGCGCTTCGGGCGAGATGCGGTTGACGTCGCCGAACCAGTAGCGGTCGAGCATCACATCGCCGACCACCAGCACGCGCGCCGCTGAAATGCGCGCGAGCGGTACGACGGGAATATCGGTCCTAGCGGCTGCTGCCGTTGCGGTCGAGTTCGACATGGGGACGTCCTATTGCAAAGTAGTCGATGCCCATTTCGGCCATCGCTTCCGGTTCATACAGATTGCGGCCATCGAAGATCACCGGCGTCTTCAGCGCGCTCTTCAAGTGCCAGAAATCCGGGCTCTTGAATTCCTTCCATTCGGTCACGATGACGAGCGCATCCGCGCCCGTCAGCGCGTCTTGCTGCGTCGTCACGAGGTTCAGACGCTTGAAGTCGTCCGGGCGATCGGCGAGATCGAGCGCGAACACGCGCTGCGCCTCGTCGCGCGCGACGGGATCATAGCCGCGCACGGTGGCGCCGCGCGCCAGCAGCGACTCGATGATGCGCCGGCTCGACGCTTCGCGCATGTCGTCGGTATTGGGCTTGAACGCGAGACCCCACACGGCGAACGTGCGCCCGCGCAGGTCTTCGCCCATGCGCTTCACGATCTTGTTGACGAGCACTTCCTTCTGGTCGTGATTGACCGCCTCGACCGCTTCGAGCACGCGCAGCGTGTGGCCGTTCTCGCGCGCCGTTTGCGCGAGCGCCTGCACGTCCTTCGGGAAGCACGAGCCGCCGTAACCGCAGCCCGCATACAGGAAGTGATAGCCGATGCGCGGGTCCGAGCCCATGCCGCGCCGCACCGATTCGATATCGGCGCCGACCGTATCCGCGAGATTCGACAGATCGTTCATGAACGAGATGCGCGTCGCGAGCATCGCGTTGGCGGCGTATTTCGTGAATTCCGCCGAGCGCACGTCCATGTACAGCGTGCGTTCGTGATTGCGGTTGAACGGCGTGTAGAGGCGCTTCATCTTCTCGCGCGCGAGGTTGCCCGCGCGGTCGTCGTCGATGCCGATCACGATGCGATCCGGCCGCATGAAGTCGTCGACGGCCGCGCCTTCCTTCAGGAACTCGGGATTCGAGACGACCGAGAAGCCGTGCTTCTCCGAGCCCTCGAGCCCGCGCGCCTTCAGTTCTTCCTCGACGACACGCCTCACCTGCAGCGCCGTGCCGACCGGCACCGTCGATTTATCGACGATCACCTTGAAGCCGTTCGAATACTTGCCGATGTTGCGCGCCGCGGCAAGCACGTACTGCAGGTCGGCGGAACCGTCTTCGTCGGGCGGCGTGCCCACCGCGATGAACTGGATGTCGCCGTGCTCGACGCTCGCTTTCACGTCGGTGGAAAACTGGATGCGGCCCGCCGCGCGCGTGCGCCTGAGCATTTCCTGAAGGCCCGGCTCGTGGATCGGCACGCCGCCATTGTTGAGAATTTCGATCTTGCGCGGATCGACGTCCACGCAAAACACGTCATTGCCGATTTCGGCAAGGCACGCGCCGGTTACGAGACCGACGTAACCCGTGCCGACGATGGTCACTTTCATACGCTTTCCGGTTGTTCCTGAAATGCCGGTGGCGGAAGCGGCGCATTCACGCGCCGCCCGATGTCATGCTTGCCGCGCGAACTCAGGCCGAGCTCGTGATCGGCTCGACGCGACGCGGTGCGTACGTCTCCCAGCCGCTGCAGCCGGGGCATTGCCAATAGAATAGTCGTGCGCGGAATCCGCAAGTTTGACACGTATAGCGCGGCAGATTCTTAGTGCGCTGTTTCACCAGATTACGCATCAGTTCGAGTTCTCCGCGGCGCGGCTCCTCGGCCGTCGCTTCCTGCGCTTCGAGCAGCCGCGTCATGCCCGCGAGATTCGGCGCGCTTTGCATCTGCCTGCGCGCGAGTTCGTGCGCCGCCTCGAGACCGCGCAGTTCCTGGACGTGCTTGTAGGCGACATCGAGCAAATCGTTCGACGGATAACGCGTCGCGTAATCGATCAGCAGATCGACGCCTTCGTCCTTGCGCCCGAGCGCGCTGTACGCCTTCATCAGCTTCTCGGCGACGAGCGGCAGATACGCCTCGTTCTGCTCCTCGACGCGCTTCCAGTGCGCGATCGCGGCATCGACGTTGCCCGCGGCCGCTTCGACATCGCCCGCGAGAATGGTCGCGCGCACGTTATCTGGATTCGATGCCAGCGCGAGCTTCAGTTCGGCGCGCGCGCCGTCCGGGTTTTTGCGCTGCAACGCCTCCTGCGCGAGCTCGCAATGAAAATGCGCGATTTCCATATGCAGCGACGGCGCGCCCATCTTTTCGATCTGCTCGGCCGTCGTGATCGACTTCGGCCAGTCCTTCTCGATTTCGTAGATGGTCAGAAGCGCCCGCTGCGCGCCGAGCGAATAGTCGCCCGTGCCGAGCGACTTGAACGTTTCCTCCGCGCGGTCGAGCAAGCCCGCCTTCAGGAAGTCCTGTCCGAGCTCGTAGAGCGCGTGATCGCGTTCGGCGACCGGCAAGTCGGCCCGGCTCAACAGATTCTGATGCACGCGGATCGCGCGATCCGTTTCGCCACGGCGGCGAAACAGATTGCCGAGCGCGAAGTGCAGCTCGATGGTTTCGGGATCGAGCTTGGCGACTTCGATGAACGCATCGATCGCCTTGTCGTGTTGTTCGTTGAGGAGAAAATTGAGGCCGCGAAAGTACGAGCGCGGCAGGTTCGCATTTTCGGACAACAGCGCTTTCAAGTCATAGCGGGACGCCATCCACCCCAGCGCGAAAGCGACGGGAATGACGAGCAGCCACCAGAAGTCTAGATCCATGCGATTAGTCGTTGAATGTGAGGTGTCTGCTTGCGCGAAACATCAGATGAGCGGCGGCATCGGCGGTTCTTCCTTCACCACCGGCGTCTCGCGCGCGACACGCAGCTCGCGCTTCAGGCGGCCGTTTTCCATGCGCAGACGCACCCTCGCCGGCACCGCCGACACGAGCCCCGCGAGCAATCCGACGACGAAAAACGCCAGGCCGATGAGAATCAGCGGCGCCTGCCAGGCGTAGCCAGCGAGGAAGTTCAGCGTTGCGGTCTGGGTATTGGCGAGCGCCAGCACCAGGAGCAGCACGAATACCAGAACGCGGATCAGCCAGACGATGAATTTCATGTAGGGTCTCGCAAGAGCGGTTGCACCAGACGGCCCTTCCATTCTGGCCGGGCCTGCGCGGTTGAACACCCAGGTCAAAGTGACCGGTATTGTAATTGATGCACCGGAGCGCCGGCAGTCGCCAGGTCGCCGCAGAAATTTTTAGCAAACAACGCACCCGTCGCCCGGCTTTATCGATCGCAAAACGCCGCGCATAAAAAAAGCACCCCGAAGGGTGCTTTTCTGGTCGACTGCCTCGTTGGCCGACGCCGCGAACCGAAAATCCAGACGGATCATCAGTCACAATGCGCGCCGATCAGAGATCGTCCGCATCGTCGTCATTCGACTGCTTCAGCGGCTCGCCCGCGCGACCGTCCACGCGTTCGCGCAACTCCTTGCCCGGCTTGAAGTGCGGCACGAATTTCTCCGGCACCAGCACCTTCTCACCCGACTTGGGATTGCGCCCGACGCGCGACGGACGACGATTGAGCCCGAAGCTGCCGAAGCCGCGAATCTCGATGCGGTGACCGTTGGCCAGGGCCTCCGACATCGCATCGAGCATCGTCTTCACCGCGAAATCCGCATCCTTGAGGACAAGTTGCGGAAATCGCGACGCCAACTGGGCGACCAATTCCGATTTGGTCATTCTGCAGCTGTGCCGTTAAGGGCTTAGCTGTTCTGGCCGTCGAGCTTGGCCTTGAGCAGCGCGCCGAGGTTGGTCGTGCCGGTCGCGGCGGCGTTCGAGTCGCCCTGCAGGCTGCGCATGGCTTCCTGCTGCTCGGCCGAATCCTTCGCCTTGATCGACAGGTTGATGCCACGCGACTTGCGATCGATGTTGATGATCATCGCGTTGACCTTCTCGCCTTCCTTCAGCACGTTGCGCGCATCTTCCACGCGGTCTTGCGCGATTTCCGAAGCACGCAGGTAGCCTTCGACATCCGCCGTCAGCGTGACGACTGCACCCTTCGCGTCCACCGACTTCACGACGCCGTCGACGATTGCGCCCTTGTCGTTGATCGCGACGAAGTTGCTGAACGGGTCGCCTTCGAGCTGCTTGATGCCGAGCGAAATACGCTCCTTCTCGACGTCGATGCCCAGAACCACGGCTTCGACTTCGTCGCCCTTCTTGTACTTGCGGACGGCTTCTTCGCCGGTTTCCGACCACGACAGATCCGACAGGTGAACCAGACCGTCGATGCCGCCAGGCAGACCGATGAACACGCCGAAGTCGGTGATCGACTTGATGGCGCCGCTGATCTTGTCGCCCTTCTTGAAGTTGCGGCTGAAGTCATCCCACGGATTCGGCTTGCACTGCTTCATGCCGAGCGAGATACGGCGGCGGTCTTCGTCGATTTCGAGAACCATGACTTCGACTTCGTCGCCCAGCTGGACAACCTTCGACGGCGCGACGTTCTTGTTGGTCCAGTCCATTTCCGACACGTGGACGAGGCCTTCGATGCCCGATTCCACTTCGACGAATGCGCCGTAGTCGGTGATGTTCGTGACCTTGCCGAACAGGCGCGTGCCCGACGGGTAACGGCGCGAGATGCCTTCCCACGGATCGTCGCCGAGCTGCTTGATGCCGAGCGAAACGCGGTTCTTCTCTTGGTCGAACTTGAGGATCTTGGCGGTGACTTCCTGGCCAACCGACAGCACTTCCGACGGGTGACGCACGCGGCGCCATGCGATGTCGGTGATGTGCAGCAGGCCGTCGATGCCGCCGAGGTCCACGAACGCGCCGTAGTCGGTGATGTTCTTGACCACGCCTTCGACGATCGCGCCTTCCTTCAGCGTCTCGAGCAGCTTCGCGCGCTCTTCGCCCTGCGTCGCTTCGATGACCGCGCGGCGCGACAGCACCACGTTGTTACGCTTGCGATCGAGCTTGATGACGCGGAATTCGAGCGTCTTGCCTTCGTACGGCGTCGTGTCCTTGACCGGACGCGTGTCGACCAGCGAACCCGGCAGGAACGCGCGGATGCCGTTGACCATCACGGTCATGCCGCCCTTGACCTTGCCGGTGATCGTGCCGGTCACGAGTTCGTTGTTGTCCAGCGCCTTTTCCAGCGACAGCCACGAAGCGAGACGCTTCGCCTTGTCGCGCGACAGGATGGTGTCGCCATAGCCGTTTTCCAGCGCGTCGATCGCGACGGAAACGAAGTCGCCCGCCTGCACTTCCACTTCACCCGCGTCGTTCAGGAACTCTTCGAGCGGAATATAGGCTTCGGACTTGAGACCAGCGTTGACGACCACGAAGTTGTGGTCGACACGCACGACTTCGGCGGAAATCACTTCGCCGGCGCGCATGTCCTGCTTGGTCAGCGACTCTTCGAACAGAGCCGCAAAGGATTCGGTATTCGGGGTGGAGGTTTGCAGGTCGGACATAAAAATCTGTATTTGCACGGCTTTTGCGCGGTGGTTCCGAATGAACCGGCGGGTTTGACCCAAAAGCGCAACGCCATACGGGGTTAAGAGGTTTAACACACGCTCCGCTTCTGGCGGAGCACCTTACTGAACTACAAAAACTCACTACACGCGAACTTCGCTGTACCAGCCGATGATCCGTTCGACCGCTTGATCGATCGACAGACCGGAGGTGTCCAGCGTCTTCGCATCCGCAGCAGGCTTGAGCGGCGCGGCGCTCCGGTTCATGTCCCGGGCGTCGCGTGCGCGCAAATCACGCAGCAAGTCATCCATATTAGCAGAAAAACCTTTTTGCATCAATTGCTTATGCCGTCTGGCCGCGCGTGCCTCGACGCTCGCGGTCAAAAACACCTTCAGCGTGGCGTCCGGGAAGATCACGGTGCCCATGTCGCGGCCGTCGGCGACAAGGCCCGGGCGCTTGCGAAAGGCCCGCTGACGCGCGATAAGCGCCTGCCGCACTTCGGGATGCACGGCGATCGCGGAGGCGCGGTTGCCGATTTCTTCCTTGCGGATTTCGCCCGATACGTCCACGCCGTCGAGCTGCGCGCAGCCTTCGCGGAACGTGATATGGAGCGCTTCGACCAGTTTTGCAAGGCCGGGCGCGTCGTCAGCTTCGACCTCGTAGCGGAGGCTCGCGAGCGCCGCGAGCCGGTACAGCGCACCGCTGTCGAGCAGGTGAAAGCCGAGCGTCGCGGCGACGATTGCCGCGACCGTGCCCTTGCCCGATGCCGTCGGCCCGTCGATGGTGATTACAGGAGTGGGGTCGAAAGGACGGGTCGGTTTCATGGGTTCTTCGCGTTCTGGCCCGTTATTACGGTAGTTGAAGTCGATGGCATCGCGTTTCACGTCATGCCCTCACGAGCGTCGAGAAACGCTCGAAGTAGTCCGGGAAGGTCTTGTTCACGCACTTCGGATCGTTGATGCGCACCGGCACGCCGCCGAGACTCACGAGCGAGAAGCACATCGCCATGCGGTGATCGTCGTAGGTGTCGATCGCGGCGTCCGGCGTCAGTGCCGCCGGCGGCGTGACGACGAGATAGTCCGCGCCCTCTTCCACCGTCGCGCCGACCTTGCGCAGCTCGGTCGCCATCGCGGCGATGCGGTCGGTTTCCTTCACGCGCCAGCTCGCGATGTTACGCAGCGTCGTCGTGCCGCTTGCGAAAAGCGCGGCCACGGCAATCGTCATCGCGGCATCGGGGATCAGGTTGAAGTCCATGTCGATGGGCGCAAGCCTGCCGTCGTCCGACTCGACGCCGCGCACTTCGATCCAGTCCTCGCCCATCATCACGTTCGCGCCCATCCGATTCAGCGCATCCGCGAAACCGACGTCGCCCTGAATGCTCGAACGCCCTACGCCTTGCACGCGCACCGGCCCGTGTCCGATCGCACCCGCGGCCAGAAAATACGACGCCGACGACGCATCGCCTTCGACCATGATCGCGCCCGGCGACGTGTAGCTCACGCCGGCGGGAATCGTGAAGCGCGTCCAGCCGTCGCGCTCGACGCTCACGCCGAAGCGCTCCATCAAACGAATGGTGATGTCGATGTACGGCTTCGAGATAAGTTCGCCTTCGATCTCGATCGTAACGGGACCGTTACGGCCCTGCACGACCGGCAGGCTCATCAGCAGCGCGGTGAGAAACTGGCTCGACACGTCGCCGCGCACGCGAATCGGACGGTCGACAGCGATCTTCGCGGCGTGAATCCGGAGCGGCGGAAAGCCGTCGTTGAGTTCGTAATCGATCGCGGCGCCGATCTGGCGCAGCCCGTCGACGAGATCGCCGATCGGCCGCTCGTGCATGCGCGGCACGCCGTGCACGCGATACTCGCCGCCGTTCACGGCCAGCGCCGCGGTCAGCGGACGCACCGCCGTGCCCGCGTTGCCGAGAAACAGCTCCGCCGATTTCGACGGAAACGCGCCGCCCGTCCCGCCGACGATCACGCGCTCGCCCTCTTCACGCACGGCGACGCCGAGGTTCTTGAGCGCGGCGATCATCACGCGCGTGTCGTCGGAATCGAGCAGATTCGTGATGGACGTTTCGCCGTTCGCGAGCGCCGCGAGCAGCAGCACGCGGTTCGAAATGCTCTTCGAGCCGGGCAAGCGCACCGTGCCGGACGCGCGGGAGAAAGGTCCGAGATCGAGGTGTTCCATAGTGTGTCCTTGGTTCTTCGCAGATTACTTGGCGGCGATGTCGTTCGAAGGCTTGATGCCGCCGCGTTCCTGCCATTCTTTTCTCGCGACGCGCGAGCGCGCGAACGCCGCTTCGAGCGCCGCGCCATCCGACGCATCGATCGCCGCGCGAAAACGCGCGAGCACCGCGGTGTAATCGTCGAGCTCGGCGAGCAGCGCGGCGCGGTTCGCGAGACAGATATCGCGCCACATTTCCGGGCTCGATGCCGCGATACGCGTGAAATCGCGGAAACCGCCCGCGGCGAAGGAGAATTTCAGATCGGCGTCGGGCGTCTCGAGAATCTGGTCGACGAGCGCGAACGACAGCACATGCGGCAAATGACTCACCGACGCGAACACGCGATCGTGCTGCGCCTCGCTCATCTGACGCACGCACGCGCCGGTCGCGCGCCACATCGACGCGATGCGCTTGACGTCATCCGCCGCATTCTCGGGCAGCGGACACAGCACGACGTTGCGTTCGACGTACAACTCCGGCAATGCGGCCTCGACGCCGCTCGACTCACGCCCGGCGATCGGATGCCCCGGCACGAACTGCGCGGCACGCGCGCCGAGCGCGCGCTTCGCCGCCGCGACGACATCGGTTTTCGTGCTGCCGGCGTCGGTGACGATGGTCCGCGCGTCGAGAAACGGCGCGATGCGCGCGAGCAGCGGCTCGGTCTGCGCGACGGGCGCGGCGAGCAGCACGACGTCCGCGCCTTCGAGCGCTTTTGCCAGCGCGGTGTCGTCGTCGAGCGCGGCGGCTTCGTCGATCACGCCGAGTTCGAGCGCGCGTTCGACCGAAGCAGCCGAACGCCCCACGCCGACGATGCGGCCCGCGAGCCCGGCGCGCTCACGCAACGCGCGAGCGAGCGATCCGCCGATGAGACCGACGCCGAAAATAACCAGTTTGTCGAAAGAGAACACAGCCACGGGACATCGATAAAAACGCGTCGTGCGACGCGGATTGCACAGGAAGCGAACGGTTCAGCGCGCCCGCGGATACGAACCGAGGATCTTCAGGAACGCGGACTTGCGCCCGAGTTCGTCGAGCGCGGCGGCAACCGCGGCATCGTCGCGATGGCCTTCGATGTCGATATAAAAGTAGTACTCCCACGCGCCCGAGCGCGCCGGGCGCGATTCGAACCGCGTCATCGAGACGCCGTGCTTCGCGAGCGGCTCGAGCAGCTTGAACACTGCGCCGGACTCGTTCTTCACCGTGACGATGAGCGAAGTCTGATCGTGACCGCTCGAATCCGTCGGCTGCTTGCCGACGATCACGAAACGCGTGCGATTGTGCGGATCGTCCTGAATCATCGAGAACACGACGCCGAGACCGTAGTGCGTCGCGGCGCGATCGCCGGCGATGGCCGCGACCGTAGAATCCTCGACCGCCATGCGCGCGGCTTCCGCATTGCTCGACACCGCGTGGCGCTCCAGGTGCGGCGCGTTCGCGGAGAGCCAGCGCTGGCACTGCGCGAGCGCTTGCGGATGCGCGCATACGCGCTTCACGCCGTCGAGCGTGCCCGATGCCGTCAGCAGATTGTGATGGATCGGCAACGCGAGTTCGCCGCCGATCAAAAGCGAGGTCTGCAGCAGCAGATCCAGCGTGCGCGACACCGCGCCTTCCGCCGAATTCTCGACCGGCACGACGCCGTACTGCGCGGCGCCCGCTTCGACGGCGCGGAACACTTCGTCGATCGACGGGCACGGCACGCCCTGAATCGAATGCCCGAAGTATTCGAACATCGCCTGTTCGCTGTACGTGCCGACCGGCCCGAGAAACGCGGCGCTGATGGTCTGTTCGAGCGCGCGGCTCGCGGCCATGATCTCGCGCCAGATCGACGCGATCTGGTCGTCGGCGAGCGGGCCGTCGCTCATTTCCTGCAAACGCGCGATGACCTGCATCTCACGCTCCGGACGAAACACGGGCGCATTGAAATGCTTCTTCACCTCGCCGACTTCCAGCGCGACGGAAGCACGCTGATTCAGCAGCGCGATGAGTTGCGCGTCGAGCGCGTCGATGCGCTCACGCAGCGGTTTGAGTCTTGAATTGAGATCGTCGTCCATGCGGTGCTTGATGTTTGAAGCCAGGTTTAAGCGCTTTCGCGCTCGAATTCCTTCATGTAATCGACGAGCGCTTTGACGCCCTCGATCGGCACCGCGTTGTAGATCGATGCCCGCATGCCGCCGACGGACTTGTGGCCCTTCAGTTGCAACAGCCCGCGCGCCTTCGCGCCGGCCAGAAAATCGGTATTGCGCGATTCGTCGGCAAGGAAGAACGGCACGTTCATGCGCGAACGGTTCTGGCGCTCGACCTTGTTGACGTAGAAATCGCTGGAATCGATGGTGTCGTACAGCAGCTTCGCCTTTTCGACGTTGCGCGCCTCGATCGCCTTCAGGCCGCCCTGCTTCTTCAGCCACTTGAAGACGAGCCCGGCGATGTAGATCGCGTAGGTGGGCGGCGTGTTGTACATCGAGTTGTTCTCGGCGACGATCTTCCATTCGAACGCCGACGGACAAATGGCCAGCGCGCGGTCGAGCAGATCCTCGCGCACGATCACGACGGTCACGCCCGCCATGCCGATGTTCTTCTGCGCGCCGCCGAAGAGCACGCCGTATTTGGCGATGTCCATCGGGCGCGACAGGATGTGCGACGACGCATCCGCGACGAGCGGGATGTCGCCCAGATCGGGAATCTCGAAGGCTTCGACGCCGTCGATGGTTTCGTTGCTGCACAGATGCACGTAAGCCGGATCGTCCGACAGCTTCCATTCGCTGAAGGCCGGCACGCGCGTGAAGCCTGCTTCGGTCTTGCCGTTCGCCGCGAGATGCGGCGTGCAATACTTTTGCGCTTCCTTGAACGATTTCGTCGACCACGAACCGGTCACGACGAAGTCTGCGGTCTGCTTCTTGCCGAGCAGGTTCATCGGCACGATGGCGTTTTCGCCGATGCCGCCGCCCTGCAGAAACAGGATGCGATGCGACGCCGGCACATTCAGCAGCTCGCGCAGATCGGTGAGCGCCGCCTCGTGGATCGACATGAACTCCGCGCCGCGGTGGCTCATTTCCATCACGCTCATGCCGCTGCCTTGCCAGTCGAGCATTTCATCGGCTGCTTGCCTCAGGACTTCTTCTGGCATGGCGGCTGGGCCGGCGGAGAAATTGAACACGCGCATCTGGAGATCCCGGAAATTCTGATTCGACAGGCGCGAATTGCACGGCGAATGCAACGAAAACCGCGCCTTCACCGTTTCCACGCCCGAAAAAGAAATGGCTGCTTGCGCTCACGCGCAAACAGCCATTATCGCACTGTCCTGAAAACCCGCCAATGCACGGGGCGGCGAGCCCCGCTGGCGGATTTGCGTCAGACCGATGCCGCCGGGCTTACTTGGCGGGCTTGACGCTCGCCACTTCCTGATCGGCTTGCGTGCGCGTTGCCTTGATGGCTTGCGGCATGTACTTCTGCATCAGACCGTTCACGACGTCGCGGCCAACCTGGTCCTGGACCTGGATGAACTTGCGGCCAGTCGTGCTCTTGTAGAAGTTGGTCAGATCCTTGATCTCGTCCGTCGAGTAGTACTTCGCGTATGCGTCGTACTGAGCCTGCATCGCGTCCTTGCGGAATGCGTCGGTTGCGAAGACCTGGCCAGCGGAATCGACCAGCTTCGGCACTGCGTTCTTCTGCAGCGCCGGAACGGCAGCCTGCTTCTGCTTGTCGTTCATCGTCTTGTTCTCGGACAGCGCGTCCGAGAGGATCGCCGGCACGAGCTGCTTCGATTGCATCTGCGCGCTGTTACCAATCGCACCGACCAGCTTCTGTGCGTCGATCGCGTCGAGCAGGTCCTTGATCGCGGCTTGCTTGGCCGGATCAACCGGTGCTGCTGCGGCTGCCGGTGCGGCCGTTTGCGCGGGCGCCTGATTCTGAAGCGACTGAGCCATCGCGAAGGTCGGCACGAAAGCGGCCAGCAACATCCACTGCTTGAAACGTCCTTGCATCATTACTCCCTGTAAAAAATATCCAGTTCAGCACTGTCGACGAGCTTTGCGCGTCTTTCCGACGCCGGCTACGAGCTCACGTCGCGCAGCTTAACTAATCCGAGCTTTCAAAAGCGATAACGAGAGACTTACGACACAAAAAATATCAGGCGTCGTCTTCGCCTTCGTTGTTTTGCGCGTCGCCAGGTTTGGCTGCTGCATCTTCCGAAGCAGCGTCTGCTTCGAGTTCGGCCTCGGCTTCTGCTTCGGCGATATGCTGCAGTCCCGACAACTTCGTTCCCTCGTCAAGGCTGATGAGTGTAACACCTTGAGTTGCACGGCCCATTTCGCGGATTTCCGAAACTCGCGTGCGAATCAGCACGCCGGCGGTGGTGATGAGCATGATCTCGCTTTCAGGCTCCACGAGCGTCGCGGCGACCACGCGGCCGTTTCGCTCCGAAGTCTGGATCGCGATCATACCCTTCGTGCCGCGGCCATGACGCGTGTACTCGTTGATCGGCGTGCGCTTGCCGTAGCCGTTTTCGGTCGCCGTCAGCACCGACTGGTTCTCGCCGCCCGCGACGAGCATTGCGATGACCTGCTGCCCGTCTTCCAGTTGCATGCCGCGCACGCCGCGCGCCTCGCGGCCCATCGCGCGCACGTCGTTCTCGTCGAAGCGCACGGCCTTGCCGGCGTCGGAGAACAGCATGACGTCGTGCTCGCCGTCGGTGATCGCCGCGCCGATGAGGTAATCGCCTTCGTCGAGACCGACCGCGATGATGCCCTTCTTCATCGGACGGCTGAACGCCTCGAGCGGCGTCTTCTTGACGGTGCCGAGCGCGGTCGTCATGAATACGTACTTGTCCGCCGAGAATTCCTTGATCGGCAGCACGACGTTGATCTTCTCGCCGTCCTGCAGCGGGAACATGTTGACGATCGGACGGCCGCGCGAGTTGCGCGAGCCTTGCGGCACTTCATAGACCTTGATCCAGTACACGCGGCCGCGATTCGAGAAGCACAGCATGTGGTCGTGCGTGTTCGCGATGAAGAGCGTGTCGATCCAGTCGTCTTCCTTCATCTGCGTCGCCTGCTTGCCGCGACCGCCGCGCTTCTGCGCGCGATACTCGGAAAGCGGCTGCGACTTCACGTAGCCCGAGTGCGACATGGTGACGACCATGTCGGTAGGCGTGATCAGATCTTCGGTGTTGAGCTCGGTCGCGTTCATCTCGATACGCGAGCGGCGGTCGTCGCCGAACTCGGCGCGAATCTGGCCCAGCTCTTCGACGATGATCTGGCGAATCCGCTCCGGCCGCGCGAGGATGTCGAGCAGGTCGGCGATTTGCGCCATCACTTCGCGATACTCGCCGACGATCTTGTCCTGCTCCAGACCGGTCAGGCGCTGCAGACGCATCTGCAGGATTTCCTGCGCCTGCACGTCCGACAATTTATACAGACCGTCTTCCTGCAACCCGTACGCCGGATTCAGGCCTTCCGGACGATACGCCGCGCGTCCGCCCGTAGCCTCGGTCTCGGTGCGCGTGAGCATCTCGCGCACGAGCGACGAATCCCACGGACGCGCCATCAGTTCCTGTTTCGCGATCGGCGGCGTTGGCGCGGCCTTGATGATCGCGATGAATTCGTCGATGTTCGCGAGCGCGACGGCGAGACCTTCGAGCACATGCCCGCGATCGCGCGCCTTGCGCAGTTCGTATACGGTGCGCCGCGTCAGCACTTCCCGTCGATGCGACAGGAAGCATTCGAGCATTTCCTTCAGATTCAGCAGTTTCGGCTGGCCGTCGACGAGCGCGACCAGATTCATGCCGAACGTGTCCTGAAGCTGCGTCTGCTTGTACAGGTTGTTCAGAATGACTTCCGGCACTTCCCCGCGCTTCAGCTCGATCACGACGCGCATGCCGCTCTTGTCGGACTCGTCGCGGATATCGGAAATGCCTTCCAGCTTCTTCTCGTTGACGAGTTCCGCGATGCGCTCGAGCAGCGTGCGCTTGTTCACCTGATACGGTATTTCGTCGACGATGATCGCCTGGCGCTGGCCGCGGTCGATCTCTTCGAAGTGCGTGGCCGCGCGCATCACGACGCGCCCGCGCCCCGTGCGATAGCCGTCGCGCACGCCCGCGACGCCGTAGATGATGCCGGCGGTCGGGAAGTCCGGCGCCGGCACGATCTCGATGAGTTCGTCGACGGTGGCTTCGGGCGTGTTCAGCAGATGCAGGCAGGCGTCGACGATTTCGCGCAGGTTGTGCGGCGGAATGTTGGTCGCCATGCCGACCGCGATGCCGGCCGAGCCGTTGATCAGCAGATTGGGAATGCGCGCCGGCAGGACGAGCGGCTCGTTTTCGCTGCCGTCGTAGTTCGGACCGAAGTCGACGGTTTCCTTGTCGATGTCGGCCAGCAGTTCGTGGCCGATCTTCGCCATGCGGATTTCGGTGTAACGCATGGCCGCGGCGTTGTCGCCGTCGACCGAACCGAAGTTGCCCTGGCCGTCGACCAGCATGTAGCGCAGCGAGAACGGCTGCGCCATGCGAACGATCGTCTCGTAGACGGACGCGTCGCCGTGAGGATGGTATTTACCGATGACGTCGCCGACGATACGCGCGGACTTCTTGTATGCGCGGTTCCAGTCGTTGTTCAGCTCGTGCATCGAGTAGAGCGCCCGGCGATGCACTGGCTTCAGGCCATCGCGGACATCGGGAAGCGCGCGCCCGACGATCACGCTCATCGCGTAATCGAGATACGAACGGCGCATTTCCTCCTCGAGGGAGATTGGCAGAGTCTCTTTGGCGAATTGATCCATTATCCGTGTCTTGAACTTTGCAGCGGCGACACGGCAGCGCGCGCGACGGTTTCGCGAGACTCGCCCGCCGCTCGCGCGACATGCGCCGGCGTGGCGCGTAGCCGACGTACGCTGCGCGCTGCTGATGCAGCGCATGCCATTTTTTATGCGTGCGAAGGCAGCGCATCGAAAGATTCTACCATGCGCGACATCCGCGCCCGGACGACTGCCGTATACATACAGTGTGTTCGCAGCGATCGAACCGGAATGTGCACGCTCACTTCGTAATGCGCAACGCTGTACCAATTACTTACAAATACCGGGGAACGTATTCCGTCAATTCGTCATCCGGGCGGGCTATCATGCCGCCTCGTCGTTTTGACCATCGAAAAAGTACCCACGGTAAAAATACGCAGGAAATCGCTCTCGGGCACGTAATGTGCGCACGTTTCGCGCCTTCTTCGACCTGGACCGTCTCCTGTCCCTTTCTTGTTGCGCATGCACCACATAAGGTTGCGGGCGTGCAGCGTGCGGGGATATTTTTATCGTTGCAAGGGAACGATATGGCAAAATGCCAACGCACAAAGTTAGACACTGCTCGAAGTCTATACAGCGCGTTTTGTTCCGTAGGGAATGTTATACTTCGAGCAATGTATGACTTGTCTTCGTCTACAGGCTCGCAGTAAACCTGCGGTAATCTCAATTTCGAGAGGAGAAATATGAATAAACTTTCAAAGCTCGCGTTCATTGCAGCTACCGCAGTTATGGCTGCATCGGCCTCGGCACAGTCGGTGCCGGCCTCGCGACAAGCCGTGAACGATAACTGGGTGAACGGAACGGGCGAGTATGTGTGGATGAACGGCACGAACGAACTGTGCTGGCGCGACGCATTCTGGACGCCGGCTACGGCAAACGCGAAGTGCGATGGCGCGCTGGTCGCGCAAGCACCGACGCCGCCGGCACCGGTCGCTCCGGCCGCTCCGGTCATCCAGAGCCAGAAGGTCACGTACCAGGCTGACGCTCTGTTCGACTTCGACAAGGCAGTCCTGAAGCCGGCTGGTAAGGAAAAGCTTGACGATCTGGCATCGAAGATCGGCGCGCTGAACCTCGAAGTCGTGGTTGCAACGGGTTACACCGACCGCATCGGTTCGGACAAGTACAACGATCGTCTGTCGCTGCGCCGTGCGCAAGCTGTGAAGGCTTACCTGGTCAGCAAGGGCATCGAAGCCAACCGTATCTACACGGAAGGCAAGGGCAAGCGCGACCCGGTCACGAAGGGTAGCTGCCAACAGAAGAACCGCAAGCAACTCATCGCCTGCCTCGCACCGGATCGTCGCGTGGAAGTCGAAGTTGTCGGCACGACGCGTCAGCCGCAGCAGTAATAGCGAGCTCGATTGCCGCAGATCAAACCCCCGCCTCGGCGGGGGTTTTTTTATGCCCGAAGCTTTTATGCAATCGCGTGATGCGCCGCCGATTCGGGTAGGCTTCATGTTTTCCGCTTTTTGCCCGCCCATTGCGGCGCCTATATACTCGGTTCTAATCGATTCACGAATCAAACAAGGCACTTCCGAACATGACCAACGTCGATCCCCACGAACTGCAGAAATTCAGCGAGCTCGCGCATCGCTGGTGGGACCCGAACGCCGAGTTCAAGCCCTTGCATGAACTGAACCCGGTTCGGCTCGACTGGATCGATGCGCATGCGCATCTGATGAGCAAACGTGTTCTCGATATCGGCTGCGGCGGCGGCATTCTCTCCGAGTCGATGGCCACGCGCGGCGCGAACGTGAAGGGCATCGATTTGTCGTCGAGCGCGCTCGGTGTCGCCGATCTGCACAGTCTCGAAAGCGGTGTCGAAGTCGCCTACGAGGAAATCTCGGCGGAGGCGCTCGCCGCGCGCGAACCGGGCTCCTACGATGTCGTCACCTGCATGGAAATGCTCGAGCACGTGCCAAATCCCGCGGGCACCGTCGCCGCATGCGCCGCGCTCGTGAAGCCGGGCGGCTGGGTGTTCTTCTCCACGTTGAACCGCAACGCGAAGGCGTATCTGTTTGCCGTTATCGGCGCGGAATATATCGCCCGGATGCTGCCGCGTGGCACGCACGATTACGCGCGCTTCATCAAGCCGTCGGAACTCGCCACGTACGCGCGCGCCGCTTCGCTTTTGCCCGTCGATATCAAGGGCATCACGTATCGGCCGATCTCCAGACACTTCGGCCTGTCAAACGACTCGAGCATCAACTACATGATGGCTTGCCGCCGCGAAGCCTGACACCATGACCCAAGACGATCCCCTATCCACGGGCACCATCGATACCAAGCCCCTGCCGGAAGACACGAATCCCCTGCCCCAGCGCCTTGCCGAAGGCGACGGCCTCGGGCTGTGCCAGGCCGTGCTGTTCGACCTCGACGGCACCATCGCCGATACCGCGCCTGACCTCGTCGCCGCGGTGAACAAGATGCGCCACGATCGCGGGCTGGAGATGCGTCCGCTCGAAATGCTGCGGCCGTTCGCGTCGGCGGGCGCGCGCGGGCTGCTCGGCGGCGCGTTCGAGATCGGGCCGGAGCATCACGACTTCGCGTCGATGCGTGACGAATTTCTCGCCAATTACGAAGCCGATCTGTGCATCGAAACGACGCTCTTTCCGGGCATCGTCGAGATACTGGATCAGCTCGATGCGCGCGGCGTGCGCTGGGGCATCGTCACGAACAAGGTGACGCGGTTCGCGGCGCCGCTGGTCAGCCTGCTGGGACTCGACACGCGCGCCGGCTGCCTCGTCTGCGGCGACACGACACCGCACTCGAAGCCGCATCCCGCACCGCTGCTGCACGCGGCCGAACTGCTGGATGTCGCGCCTGAGCGCATCGTCTATGTCGGCGACGATCTTCGCGACGTGCAGGCCGGTTTCGCGGCGGGCATGATCACCGTGGCGGCTGCATACGGCTACTGCGGCGACGACATTCCCCCGCGCCGCTGGCACGCCAATCATGTCGTCGATTCGCCGGAAGAGTTGCAGCACCTGCTGCGCGATATCGCATAGCTTGAAAGGCCCACGATTCGCCTCATATGGCTTTTCGTGGGATAATTTCGATTCCGCTTTGGGGGCGACCTGGTTTCGACAGGGGTTGTGAAGCGGTCAGGGCATACCGAGGACCCGTCACCTCGTTAATCAATGGGAAAAACGTAACTGCAAACGACGAAACGTTCGCACTGGCAGCCTAAGGGCCGCCGTCCTCTGCCTAGTTCACTGACGGGCTAGTGTCGCAAGACCGGTAGCAATACCGACAGAGGTCATATACGTCAGTTAAGCCTTGGTGGCGTCACGACGCCAAGGTCGAAAACCTAGTGAATCGCCGTCACGCAGCGTGTTCGTCCGCGTCGTTGCGGTTAAATCAAAAGACAGAACTAAGTATGTAGAACTGGTCGTAGAGCGCTTCTGGACGCGGGTTCGATTCCCGCCGCCTCCACCAAAATACCCTCGCTAGAACCCGCGATCGCGCAAGCATCGCGGGTTTTTTCTTTGTGGCCGTACGACGGGCGAAAAAAAGCCCCGCACGAGGCGGGGCAAACATCCTTGAGAGACATAGCGAGGACAGAGACAACCTGCGCTATGTCGACAGAATAGGCAGCTAGTCGATGTTTTCGTATCAGCGCGGTCCTAATACGACTGTCTTGCGTCAATATTCAACGGATTCGCCGCCTCAACACGCAACGTCCTGCTTAAGTTGATTGCTCAGGAAATTCCTATATTCGGTTGCCGAGGTTCAGTCTATTCTGACGTCGCGCTTTGACACGCCTTTGGCGAATCAGAGCGCCATTCCAAGTACTTTTGACCTCGCCATCGCGCGAGGTCTTTTTTTGGCGGCATCAATACGACGCCAGCCCGTCGTTCAGACCCGTCTAGTTCGAACCGTCCTTCGGACACTTCAGATTGCAACCGTTGGGATCGCCATCGTCGCCACGACGGCGCATCGCCGACTTCTTGTCGCTCTGAAACTTGTCCGAGGGCGCCGAAGCGGCGAATTGCATCTGCGGATGCTCGTTGAAACGGAACTGGTCTTGCAGCACGCCGCCTGGCAGGCCCGGCGAATTCTGCGCGAAAGCCACAGGAACCAGATAGAACGCACCGGCGACGAGCGCGGCGGAAGAACAAGCGAGCAACGAAAGTTTCATGGCAGTAGATCGTGCGCGAGACCGCGCCTCAAGCGAGTAAAGTCGACAGCAAGACGTTAGGTTAACCCAATTCGCCGTCGGCGGCAGTTTTACGGCCGCCCCGCTCTCTTACCGCGTGTTTCCGTTTTTCCTCACGCGCTCACTTCAGCCGCGCAAACCTTCGTCGACATCGACGAGCGCGCCACAGTGCACCGGATCATAGCCTTCCAGATGCGCGACGCTCTCGGTGAAGCCGGCGCTGCGCAGGATGCGCAACACGGACGCAAGCTGAGCCTCGTCGAGCCGCGCGCGCTCGCACACGAAGAAATAATCCTCGTCGATGATCGGTATGAAATCGAGCGCGAAATGATGCGCGGCCGGCTGCACGCCGAAGCCGAGATCGGCCATGCCGCTCGCAACGAACGCCGCGATCGCCGAATGCGTGAGTTCGGTGGTCGCGTAGCCGTTGATCTGATCCGGATCGACGCCCACGCGCCGCAGCGACAAATCGAGCAGCATGCGCGTGCCCGAGCCCGGCTGGCGGTTCACGAAGCGCACGTCGCCGCGCGCGAGATCGCGCAGGCCGGAGATGTTTTTCGGATTGCCCTTCGGCAGAAAAAGGCCCTGCGTGCGGCGCGTCAGCCGGATGAGCTGATGCTTGTCTCGGTCCAGATACGGCCGATAAATGTCCGCGCAGGTCGAACGGAATTCACCGATCGGCAAGTGAAAACCCGCCAGCTCGCACTCGCCGCGAGCGAGGGCGCTCACCGCTTCGGCGCTCTCGCGATACTTGATGTCGACCGGCACGCGTTGATCGCCCAGCGCGCGCACCAGCGCCGCAACCGCGTAGCCGTGCGACGCATGAATGCGCACTTGGCTGACGGCGCCCGCGAGACGCCGGTTCAGCTCACCGGCAACCTCGTTCGCCACCGATTGCAACGGTGTTTCGAGCCGCTCTCCGCAGACGCGTTGCGCGCGCAGCACCGATTCGCCCAATTCCGACAACACCGAGCCGCGCCCGCGCGATTTGGTGATGAGCGCCCCGCCCAGACGCGCCTCGATTTCGCGCAACAAGCCCCACGCGTGCCGATAGGACAAACCCTTAGCGCTCGCCGCATTGGCGATGCTGCCCGTCTGCGCGACGAGCTGCAAAAGCGGCACAACCGCGCTGAGACTGGTTTCCCGGCCTTCGGCGTCCCGCAAGACCAGCTCGGCCCGGCATTCGACGTCCACCATATGCACTCCCCCATCCTATTGCCAAGATATATCACGACGCCTATTGTTCTTTTACAGGCTCGGCACCCGTAATTATATCGACCCAAATATGTACCGACAAAACATATGCCGAGTGTTGGAGGAGCCCCATGACACATCCGCAGCTATCCGCCGCTGCATCCGCTGAGCTCGTGCGTCGCCACGCCGTACAAGGTGCGACGCTGATGACCATTCTTCACGCCATCCAGGACGACGTCGGCTACGTTCCGGAAACGTCCATCGCGCCGCTCGCGCAGGCGCTGTCGCTGTCGCGCGCCGAGGTGCATGGCGTCATCACGTATTACCACCACTTCCGTTCCGCGCCGCCCGCGCGCGTGACCGTGCAGCTTTGCCGCGCGGAAGCGTGCCGCAGCATGGGCACGGAAGCGCTGAAGGATCACATCGAAGGCCATACGGGTTGCCGTTTCGACAGCGGTCACGCCGAGGACACCGAGCTCGAATCCGTGTTCTGCCTCGGTCAATGCGCGCTGTCTCCGTCGATGATGATCAACGGCGAATTGCACGCGCGTGTGACGCCCGCGAAGTTCGATCGGCTTTATGCGGCTGCGCAGACGAAAGTCGCGGAGGTGACGGCATGACGCGCATCTACGTACCGATCGATTCCGCCGCGCTCGCGCTGGGCGCGGAAGACGTCGCCCAGGCCGTCGCGAGCGAGGCGCAAAAGCGCGGCCTCGACGTGCAACTCGTGCGCAATGGCTCGCGCGGCCTCTTCTATCTCGAACCGCTCGTCGAAGTCGAGACGCCGGACGGACGCGTCGGTTATGCGAACGTCGAAGCGGACGACGTCGCGTCGCTCTTCGATGCGGGCTTTCACGAAGGCCGCGCGCATGAGAAGAACGTCGGCATCGTCGACGAAATTCCGTATCTCAAGAACCAGCAGCGTCTGACGTTCGCGCGCATCGGCATCACGGATCCGCTGTCGATCGACGATTACGTCGCGCTCGGCGGTCTCGAAGGCTTGCGCAACGTGCTCGACATGAACGGCGACGCCGTGTGTCAGGCGCTGCTCGATTCCGGCCTGCGCGGACGCGGCGGCGCGGCGTTTCCCGCCGGCATCAAATGGAAGACGGTGCGCGGCGCGCTGGCGGACCAGAAGTACATCGTCTGCAATGCCGACGAAGGCGACTCCGGCACCTTCTCCGACCGCCTCGTGATGGAAAGCGATCCGTACGTGCTGATCGAAGGCATGATCATCGCGGGCGTCGCGGTCGGCGCGACGCAGGGCTACATCTACGTGCGCAGCGAGTATCCGCATTCGATCGCGACGCTGAACCGCGCGATCGATAAAGCGCGCGATGCCGGCTGGCTCGGCGCGAGCGTGCTCGGCACGTCGCATGCGTTCGAGCTGGTCGTCGCGAAAGGCGCCGGCGCCTATGTGTGCGGCGAAGAAACCGCGCTGCTCGAATCGCTCGAAGGCAAACGCGGCATCGTGCGCGCGAAGCCGCCGGTTCCGGCGCTCACCGGGCTGTACGGCAAGCCGACGGTCATCAACAACGTCATCACGCTTGCGACGGTGCCGATCATCTTCGCGAAAGGCGCGGCCTTCTATCGCGACTTCGGCATGGGCCGATCCCGCGGCACGCTGCCCTTCCAGATCGCGGGCAACGTGAAGCAAGGCGGGCTCGTCGAACTCGCGTTCGGCGTGACGCTGCGCGAACTGATCTACACCTACGGCGACGGCACCGCGAGCGGACGTCCCGCGCGCGCGGTGCAGGTCGGCGGTCCGCTCGGCACGTATCTGCCGGAAAGCCAGTGGGACATTCCGCTCGACTACGAGGAATACGCGAAGGTCGGCGCGGTGGTCGGCCACGGCGGGCTCGTCGTGCATGACGACACGTCGAATCTCGCGGAACTCGCGCAATACGCGATGCACTTCTGCGCGCTCGAATCGTGCGGCAAGTGCACGCCGTGCCGCATCGGCTCGACGCGCGGCGAGGAAGTCATCGCGAAGATCCGCGAGGGCGATACGTCGGTGAAACAGATCACGCTCCTGCGCGAGCTGTGCGACACGATGGTGTCCGGCTCGCTCTGCGCGATGGGCGGCATGACGCCGTTCCCGGTGATGTCCGCGCTCGATCATTTCCCGGAAGATTTCGGACTGCCCCGCACGCCGGCGCAGAAAGCCGCATAAGGAGACAAACAATGTCCAATACCATCAACGGCTGCGGCTCCGGCAACTGCGCGTGCAAGAGCGCGGCGTCGGTGCAGCGCCGCGATCCGTTCGACGAAACCGATTTCGGCACGCCGCTGCGTCACGCCGATGTCGACGTGACGCTCGAAATCGACGGAGAAAGCGTGACGGTCCCCGCCGGCACGTCGGTCATGCGCGCCGCGATCGAAGCGGGCGTCAACGTGCCGAAGCTCTGCGCCACCGATTCGCTCGAACCGTGGGGCTCGTGCCGCCTGTGCCTCGTCGAGATCGAAGGCAAGCGCGGTTATCCGGCCTCGTGCACGACGCCCGTCGAAGCGGGCATGAAAGTGCGCACGCAAAGCGACAAGCTGCAATCGCTGCGCAAGAACGTGATGGAGCTTTATATCTCCGATCACCCGCTCGACTGCCTCACCTGCCCCGCCAACGGCGACTGCGAACTGCAGGACATGGCGGGCGTCGTGGGCTTGCGCGAAGTGCGCTACGGCTACGAAGGCGCGAATCACCTGAAGGACAAGAAGGACGAGTCGAATCCGTATTTCACCTACGATCCGTCGAAGTGCATCGTCTGCAACCGCTGCGTGCGCGCGTGCGAAGAAACGCAAGGCACGTTCGCGCTGACCATCGCGGGGCGCGGCTTCGAATCGCGGGTCGCGGCGAGCGAGAACGTGCCGTTCATGGAATCCGAGTGCGTGTCGTGCGGCGCGTGCGTCGCCGCGTGCCCGACCGCGACGCTGCAGGAAAAGAGCGTCATCATGCTCGGCCAGGCGGAACATTCGGCCATCACGACGTGCGCGTATTGCGGCGTCGGCTGCTCGCTCAAGGCCGAGATGAAGGGCAACACCGTCGTGCGCATGACGCCGAACAAGAACGGCCAGGCCAATGAAGGCCACGCGTGCGTGAAGGGCCGCTTCGCGTGGGGTTACGCGACGCACAAGGACCGCATCAAGAAGCCGATGATCCGCGCGAAGATCACCGATCCGTGGCGTGAAGTGTCGTGGGAAGAGGCGCTCAACTATGCTGCGAGCGAGTTCCGCCGCATTCAGGACAAGTACGGGCGCGATTCGATCGGCGGGATTACGTCTTCGCGTTGCACGAACGAAGAAACGTACCTCGTGCAGAAGCTCGTGCGCGCCGCGTTCGGCAACAACAACGTCGATACCTGCGCGCGCGTTTGCCACTCGCCGACCGGCTACGGCCTGAAGTCGACGCTCGGCGAATCGGCGGGCACGCAGACGTTCGCATCGGTCGAGCAGTCGGACGTGATCATCGTGATGGGCGCGAATCCCACCGACGGCCATCCGGTCTTCGGCTCGCGCCTGAAGCGCCGCGTGCGTGAGGGCGCGAAGCTGATCGTGATCGATCCGCGCCGCATCGATATCGTCGATACGCCGCACGTGAAGGCGCAGTATCACCTGCAATTGCGCCCCGGCACGAACGTCGCGATGGTCAATTCGCTCGCGCACGTGATCGTCACCGAAGGCCTGCTGAAGGAAGACTTCATCGCCGAGCGCTGCGAGGAACGCGCGTTCGGTCAATGGCGCGATTTCGTCGCGAAGGAAGAGAACTCGCCCGAAGCGATGGAAAGCGTCACCGGCGTGCCCGCCAAACAGGTGCGCGAAGCCGCGCGCGTGTACGCGACAGGCGGCAACGGCGCGATCTACTACGGACTCGGCGTCACCGAGCACGCGCAAGGCTCGACGACGGTCATGGGCATCGCCAATCTCGCGATGGCGACGGGCAACGTCGGCCGTGAAGGCGTCGGCGTGAATCCGCTGCGCGGCCAGAACAACGTGCAGGGCTCGTGCGACATGGGCTCGTTCCCGCATGAGCTGCCGGGCTATCGGCATATCAGCGATGCGGCCGTGCGCGCGCTCTTCGAAGAAGCCTGGGACGTGAAGCTGCAGCCGGAGCCGGGCCTGCGCATCCCGAACATGTTCGATGCCGCGATGCACGGCACCTTCATGGGCCTCTATTGCCAGGGCGAGGACATCGTCCAGTCGGACCCGAACACGCAGCATGTGGCCGATGCGCTGTCGTCGATGGAATGCATCGTCGTGCAGGACATCTTCCTCAACGAGACGGCGAAGTACGCGCACGTGTTGCTGCCGGGTTCCACTTTCCTCGAAAAGGACGGCACGTTCACCAACGCCGAGCGCCGCATCTCGCGCGTGCGCAAGGTGATGCCGCCGCTCGCGGGCTACTCCGACTGGGAAGTGACGATCAAGCTCTCTCGCGCGCTCGGCTACGAGATGAGCTACGCGAATCCGTCCGAGATCATGGATGAGATCGCGCGTCTCACGCCGACCTTCCACGGCGTTTCGTACGATCGTCTCGACGAGCTCGGCAGCATTCAATGGCCGTGCAACGAGAAGGCGCCGGACGGCACGCCGACGATGCACATCGACGAATTCGTGCGCGGCAAGGGGCGCTTCGTCATCACCAAGTTCATCGCGACGCCGGAGAAGGTCACGCGCAAGTATCCGTTGCTGCTCACGACGGGGCGCATCCTGTCGCAGTACAACGTCGGCGCGCAGACGCGGCGCACGGAGAACTCGCGCTGGCACGACGAGGATCGGCTCGAGATTCATCCGGTCGATGCGGAAGATCGCGGCATCAAGATGGACGACTGGGTCGGCATCGAGTCGCGCGCGGGGCAGACCGTGCTGCGCGCGCAGATCTCGGAGCGCATGCAGCCGGGCGTCGTCTATACGACGTTCCACTTTCCCGAATCGGGCGCGAACGTCATCACGACGGACTCGTCCGACTGGGCGACCAACTGTCCGGAGTACAAGGTGACGGCGGTGCAGGTCATGCCGGTGGAACAGCCGTCGCAATGGCAGCAGGACTATTCGCGCTTCAACACGCAGCAGCTCGAGCTGATGAACATGCGCGACGTCGCGCCGACCACTTCAGGAAAATAACGAATGGACCTCGACAACCTGATCGAGATGGCGAATCGCATCGGCGAATTTTTCGATTCGATGCCGGATCGCGCCGAAGCCGTCGATAGCGTCGCGGATCATATCCGCCGTTTCTGGGAACCGCGCATGCGGCTCGCGATTCTCGCCGCGCTCGACGATCCGGAGGCGAGCGCGGCGATGGAGCCGATCGTGCGGGAGGCGCTCAATCTGCATAGAGCCGACCTTCAGCCGAAGACCGCGACCGCCTGAAACCGCTCGAAGCCCCGCCACCGCGGGGCTTTTTTCAATCCTCGCGATATTCCCGTTGCGGCTGCCGCTCGGCGCTCGTGTCCTGCGCGCCGAACCACGTTTCGCAGTGACGCAAGAGCGCGTGCACATCCGATGGCGCCCGTCCGCGCGCGGCGATATAGCCATCCGGTCGCACGAGATAGAACGCCGGGCGCGTGCGGCCGTAGTTGTCGGTGAGCGAATTCGCGCTTTCGCCGTGCGTATCCGTGATGCGCCACACGCGCACCGCGTTCGGCAGAATCGCTTCGATGGACTTCGCGAGGCCGTCGAGATCCGGATCGCGCATCGCGTGTGCAACGGTGATGGTCGCGGGCGCGAGCGCGATATCGTCTTCGCCCGACGGATTCACGAGCAGAAAGAGCGAGAAGCAGCCGGGATCGTGCAGATCGTAAAGGCAGCCGACGCCCGGCAGACGCCCGAGCGGTCCGTCGATGACGTGCACGCGCGCATCGGGCGCGCGCTCGCCCGCGCGCGGGCCGCCGTCGAGCAGCCGCTCCAGCGTGAGCGGGCTCTTGCGATAGTTGATCGACAGTTCGCTGACCGTGCGCCGCATCGCGTCGCGCAACGGGCCGATCGCGGCCAGCGCGGGCATCACGTGCTCGCGCATCAGCTTCATCGGGCCGTGCTCGGCGCCGGCCATTTGCGTGAGCAGGCTCGATTGCCGCAGCACGTCGCGCTCGATCGGATGCCGCTCCGTGTGATAGCTGTCGAGCAGCCGCTCGGGCGCGCCGCCCGCGAGCATGCGCGCGATCTTCCAGCCGAGATTGAACGCTTCCTGGATGCCGGTGTTCATGCCCTGCGCGCCGGCGGGACTGTGCACGTGCGCCGAATCGCCCGCGAGGAACACGCGCTCCATGCGCAGCTTGTCGACCATGCGGCTGTTCAAATGAAAATACGACGACCACGTCATGTTCGACAGCGCGATCTTGTGATGCACACGCCGCTCGACGAGCGCGCGGCATTCATCGAGCGTCGGGCCGCTCTTTGCGCCAGCCGCGTTGACCGCGTTCGCGGCCGGCGGCGGCAGGTCGGCGATCAGGCGCGCGCGGTCGCCGCCCATCGGGAAAAGCGCGGCGAGGCCTTCGCCTGAAGCGAAGATATGGAATTCGTCGTCTGGCCAGTCGCAGTCCGCCTGGAGATCGGCGAGCAGATACGTTTGATCGAACGTCTTGCCGTCGAAACCGATGCCGAGCCGATGCCGAACGAAGCTGTGCGCGCCATCGGCGGCGATCAGATACGACGGCCGCAACACTTCGTCGCGTCCATTCGGATGACGCAGTGTCGCCTGCAAACCCGCCGAACCTTGCGAGACATCGACCGCTTCGACGCCGCGTTCGATATCGACGTGATAACTCGCGAGATGCTCGGCGAGCAGGCGTTCGGTCTGCGATTGTTCGAGAAAGAGCAGATACGGATAACGCGTCTGCAAGGGATCGAAGTCGAGGCGCGCGAGGCGCTGCCCGTTCGAATAGAGATTCGCGACGCGCGCGCGATGACCGAGTTCGAGAAACGGTTTGACGACGCGATGCTGCTCGAAGAGTTCGAGCGTGCGCGCCTGAATGCCGATCGCGCGGGAATACGGCGACGGCTCGCGCGCTTTGTCCACGAGCCGCACCGGAATGTGCGCGCGCGAGAGACTCATCGCGGCGGCGAGGCCCGTCGGACCGGCGCCGACGATCAGAACGGGCGCCACGTCCAGCTTGTCGTTCGGATTCAGCTTTGGCGCGAACATGCGGTCGTTCCTCCCTGAAGCGTCACGCGCTCTAGTGTACGCCCGAGAAACTCGCGTGCTAGTGAGCGTGGCCTCGCTCGTTCAGCACGCAGGCGTGGCAGGCCTCGCCGAACTCCACCTGCACGGTCGCGTGATGCATCGCGTATTCGCTGCGCAATGTCGTGACGACGTCCTGCACGAACACATCGCCGGGATGGCCTTGCGGCATCACGAGATGCACGGTGAGCGCGTTCTCGGTGGTGGAAAGCGCCCAGACGTGCAGGTCGTGGACGTCGCGCACGCCGGGAAGCTGGTTCAGATACCGCTCGATGCGCGGCATGTCGACGGAGGGCGGAACGGCGGCCATCGCGAGGCGCATCGCATCGCGCCCGAGTCCCCAGGTGCCATAGACAATCACCGATACGACGATCAGGCTCATCAGCGGATCGAGCCAGCTCGCGCCCGTGAACAGGATGATGAGGCCGCTCACCGCGACGGCGGCGGAGATGGCGGCATCGGCGGCCATGTGTATGAAGGCGCCGCGCACATTGAGGTCTTCCTTGCTGCCGCGCATGAAGAGCCACGCGGAGAAGCCGTTCACGACCATGCCGAGCGTCGCGACGATGAACACGTCGAACCCCGCGACGGGCGCCGGATTGATGAGCCGCTGGATCGCTTCGAGCACGATCGCGCCGCACGCGAACAGCAAAAGCGCGGCGTTGGCGAGCGATGCCAGTATCGACGAGCTGCCGAGCCCGAACGTGTAGCGCGCGTTCGGCTGACGCTTGCCGAGCCACACGGCGCCCCAGGCGAGCAAGAGGCCGAGCACGTCGGAGAGATTGTGGCCGGCATCGGCGAGCAGCGCGGTCGAATGCGCGAGAAAGCCGTAGATGCCCTGCACGACCACGATCAGCACGTTCAGCCCGACCGCGAGCGCGAACGTGCGGCCCTGCCCTTCCTGCGGCGCGCCGTGATGGTGATGGCCGTGCGCGCCGTGCCCGTGCGAATGCCCGTGCTCGTGCTCGTGCTTGTGGTCATGTCCTTCGTGATGAGCGTGGTGCTCGTGTTCGTCGTGCTGATGCGTGCTCATCGGCGTGCTCTTCGTTCGGTAAGTTTCATTCGATATCCGTGGCGTCGGCCTGCGGCTCCGCGACGTGCTCCAGCAACTCGCCGAGCATCGCGCTGATATGCCGGTCCGCCGCCACGTAAAAGACCTGCTTGCCCTGCCGCTCGGCCCGTACGATCCGCGCCGCGCGCAGCAGCCGCAGATGATGGCTCACCAGCGACGCCGACAGCCCGAGCAGCTCCGCGATCGCCCCGACCGCGCGCTTCTGTTCGACGCACGCGAGCACGATGCGCAGGCGCGTCGGATCGCCGAGCAGACGGAACAGATCGGCGAGCGGCACGACGCGGTCATCGGACGTGACCGGCGCTGCGGCAGCCACCGCGGAAGGAGTGGAATCGGAAGACATGGATATAGGCAACATATGAATACGTGTTCATATGTTAAGTGCCATCGCCGCAACATGTCAATCCGGCTTTGGCGGGGCACGGTCGCGGGTGTGGGAAAATGCGGGGTTTGCTTCTCTGGGACGGCAGTTTCTCCCCCGCCATGGACACCGTATTCGCCCGGGGTTTCGCGGCCCATCGCGACGGTCGTCTGACCGATGCGGAGCGCGACTATCAGGCCGCGCTCGCCGCCGAACCCCTTCACGTCGACGCCTTGCACTACCTCGGCGTGCTGCGCCATCAACAGGGCCAGCACGCGGAGGCGGCCGAACTCGTGCGCCGGGCCGTCGATCTGCGTCCGACCGATGCCGGCCTGCAGCTCAACCTCGGCAACGCGCTGAAGGCGCTCGGCCGTCTCGACGACGCGATCGAGCGCTTTCGCAACGCGCTCACGCTCGCGCCGGGCTTTCCGCTCGCGCAGTACAACCTCGGCAACGCCTACACGGCGGCCGGCCGTCACGAAGACGCCGCCGACGCGTTCGAAAAGGCGCTGCGCCTCCAGCCGAACGATGCCGCCGTATGGAACAACTTCGGCAATTCGCTCTCGGCGCTGCGTCGCTTCAAGGATGCCGCGCAGGCGTTCAAACGCGCGCTCGCGCTGCGTCCGCGCCATGCCGGCGCGCATAACAATCTCGGCATGGCGCTCAACGCGCTCGGCGACACGCTCGGCGCGATCACGCAGTTTCGCGCCGCGCTGGCGGCCGAGCCGAACTACGTCGCCGCGCACTTCAATCTCGGCAATCTGCTGGATGCGAACGGTCATCCGGAAGACGCGCTGCCGGTGCTGCAAAAGGCCGTCGCACTGCATCCGCAATTCGCGCCGGGGTATTTCGGGCTCGGTCACGCGCTCGCGAAGCTCGGCCGTCACGACGAAGCCGTGCCGCATTTCGAACGCGCGGTCGGGCTCGATCCGAAGTACGGCGTGGCGTGGCTGAGCCTCGGCAACACGCATCTGGCGGTCGGGTCGCATCGCGCGGCGCTGCGCGCGTTCGACGAAGCATTGCGCATCGATTCGTCGATGCCCGCCGCGCATCTGAACCGCGCGCTCGCCCTGCTCGCGACCGGCGACTATGCGCGCGGCTTCCCCGCCTACGAATGGCGTCTGCAGACGCCGGGCAGCGAACCGCCGCCGCGCATGCCGCGCTGGAACGGCGAGCCGATGCCGGGCCGCACGCTGCTCGTACGCGCCGAGCAGGGTTTCGGCGACACCTTGCAGTTCGCGCGGTTCGTGCCGTTCGCGGCGAAGCTCGTCGGCAAGCTGGTGCTCTCGGTGCAGCCGGCGCTCGTGCCGCTGCTCGCGCCGGCGGCGCAGGCCGCGCGCGTCGAGCTGAGAAGCAAGTCGGACGGCGTCCCGGTGCACGCGGACGCCTTCTGCCCGCTGCTCAGTCTGCCGCTCGCGCTCGGCATGACCTCGCCCGATGCGATTCCGTCGCGCGCGCCGTATCTCGTCGTGCCCGCCGACTACCGGCGCAAGTGGCGCGGCTCGATCGGCGGGCAGGCGCGGCGCAAGATCGGCATCGCGTGGTCGGGGCGGATGCAGCCCGGCGAGACGCGCTCGGTGCCGTTCGCCGAACTGGCGCCGCTCTTCGCGCTCGAAGGCATCGACTGGATCGTGCTGCAGCCTTTCGTCACCGGTCGCGAGCGCGATCTGCTGAACGCGCATCCGAACGCGAAATCGATCCATCTGCTGGAAAATCGCCTCGAAAATTTCGCGGACACCGGCGCGATCGTCGACCGGCTGGACGCCGTCGTTTCCGTGGATACGTCCGTCGCGCACCTCGCAGGCGCGCTCGGCAAGCCGCTCTGGGTGATGCTGCCCTTTGCTCCCGACTGGCGCTGGGGCATCGGCAGCGCCGAAACCGCGTGGTATCCGGGCGCGCGGCTCGTGCGTCAGCGCGCGCCGGGGCAATGGCGCGAGGTCATCGAGGACACGGCGGCGGCGCTCGCTCCGCTGCCCGTATAAAAAAATCCCCGCTGCGCAGCGGGGATTTTTTGTACAGCGTTCAAACCTCTCAGGCGGTTTTGTACTGATTGCGCGCCTCGGGCGAGCGATACAGCACGAGCGTCGCGATCAGCCCGCAGATCGCGGCGAGTCCCATCCACAGGCCGGGAGCGGCCTTGTTGCCGGTCGTGTGGATCAGGTACGTCGAGATGGCGGGCGTGAAGCCGCCGATGGTCGTCGCGAGGCTATAGGCCATCGAGAATCCGGTCGTGCGCACATCGACGGGCATCACTTCGGTCAGCGCCACCACCATCGCGCCGTTGTAGCTGCCGTACAGGAACGAGAGCCACAGCTCGCACATCAGGAGGCGCAGGAACGACGGATCCGCGACGAGCCATTGCACCACCGGATACGACGTCAGAATGGTGAGAATCGTGAAGACGAGCAACACCGGCCGGCGCCCGACGCGATCGGACAGCGCGCCCATCAGCGGCAGCCAGACCAGATTCGAGATGCCGACGCACACCGTCACGACGAGCGCGTCGATGGCGGACAGCTTCAGCACTTCCTTGCCGAAGGTCGGCGTGTAGGCGGTGATCATGTAGAACGACACCGTCGTCATGATGACCATGCCCATGCCGGCAATCACGATGCCCCAGTTCTGCGCGATCGAACGCGCGATCTCGCCCATGCTCGGACGATGCTTCTTCGCGAGAAACTCGTCGGTTTCACGCAGCGAGCGGCGGATGATGAAAAGGAACGGCACGATCAGACAGCCGATCAGGAACGGCACGCGCCAGCCCCAGGCGGTCATCTGCTCGGGCGGCAGGAGGCGGTTCATCACGACGCCGATCAGCGCGGCGAACACGACGGCGACCTGCTGGCTGCCCGACTGCCACGAACAATAGAAACCCTTGTTGCCCTTGGTCGCGATCTCGGACAGATACACCGACACGCCGCCTAACTCCACGCCGGCCGAAAAGCCTTGCAGTAGCCGCCCGCCCAGCACGATGATCGGCGCGAGCGCACCGATGGTCGCATAGCCCGGCACGAGCGCGACGCACGCGGTGCCGACCGCCATCAGCCCGAGCGTGAGGATGAGACCTTTGCGCCGCCCGTGATGGTCGATATACGCGCCGAGCACGATCGCGCCGACCGGGCGCATCAAAAAGCCCGCGCCGAAGACGGACAGCGCGAGCATCAGCGACGCGAAGTCGTTGCCGCTTGGAAAATAGGTTTTGGCGATCGCGGACGCGTAATAGCCGTAGACCATGAAATCGTACATTTCAAGGAAGTTTCCGCTGACGACGCGAAATACCGTCTTGAACTTGGATTCATTGGCGGGTGCTACGTGGGCTGAGGACATGACTTTCTCGAAAGAGCTTGGGGGCGCACTTCAGTGTGTTGCGCGGTCGCAAGAACCGTACATGGCCGTCTGGCATGAGCGGTCTGTTATTTTTGGAAATGCGATTGGAGTCGATTCTAACGCCGCGCCGCCCGCGACTGTACACAACTTCGCTCAATATCGCCGAACTCAAGCTTAAAATACGATTACAAACACCTAACTCCAAGCCAACGATGGACCAGAACATGAACGCAAGCGTTTCGCTGCGCCCGGCGACCGTCGATGACACCGCACTCATCGCATCGATGCATGCGCGGAGCTGGGCATCGGCATATCGGGGCATCCTGCCGGATACGTATCTCGATCGCGATCTGGATGCGGAACGCGCCGCCCACTGGCAGACGCGCATGAAGGACGTCGCTGACGGCGCGGCGAGCGTGTTCATCGCGGAGCACGCGGGAATGCCGGTCGGCTTCATCTGCCTCGTCGAGCCGGACGCGGCGGGCAGCGTGCTCGTCGACAATCTGCACACGCTGCCGGGATATCGCGGCCTCGGCATCGGCACGGCGATGCTCGACGAAGCGGCGCGCTGGGCCCGTGCGCGCGGGGCGCGGGAGTTGTTTCTGTCGGTGCTCGAACAAAACGCGGCGGCGATCGTTTTCTACGAATCGCGCGGCTGGCGGCCTACTGCGCGCGAAGCGGACCACATGGCGGGCATCGATGTCTTTTCGCTGCGATACGCCTATCCACTCGACCAAACAAAAGAAGGCGAATAGGTCAATAAGCATTCCTGTCAAAAATTGACAATAGGAATGTTCTGGTCGTCGGGGACGTAACCGTTTCGTATGATCGCGGGTCGTAATTTCGGCCATCCTCGCGCCGAACCCGCGCTGCCGTCTCATGCATTGCGTTGGTCCGGGCGAGTTGTCCCGTTGCCCATGCCCGGGCGCATGCATGTGGAATCTTCATGTCCGAACCCTTGATCGTAGTGGAAGGCAATTTGCGTCTGCCGGCGCTGCGCGCGCTGACGGATCCGTCCTTGAACTTCGGTTGCGAGTGGTCGCCCGCACGCACGCGCCCCGTTCAAACGAAGTCGGAATTCGCGCTCTTCGCCGCGCGCTTTCTCACCGCCTATGTCCCGGCGCTCGGCCTGTCCGAGGTCGGTTCACCGTATCGCGCCGCGAGCTTGTGGGGCGTCTTCGCGAAGGAAGATACGCCGCGCTCGATGTTGCATCTGATGCAGGGCCTGGATGCCTCCGCCAATGCCGGCGAAGCGCAGCCGGACCCTATCCATCTGGCGGTCGGCGCCGTCGCGGGCACGCCGAAGTTTCGCTTCAGCAAGCCGGTCGCCACCGCGATTGCGGCCGCCTGCGGCCTGCTCATCGTGTGGCTGCTGTTCGGCCATGAGACCGCTCCTCAGGACGACGCGCACGTCGCGCCTGCCGCGAAAATCGCGGTAGCCGCTCAGCCCGCCGAGGTCGAACCGGTGCAAACACCCGTCAACGCAGCGGCAGCAACCACGCCGGATGAACAGCCGAAGCTCGCGCCGGCATCGGCCGCGCTTGCCAAGGCAGACGCCGATGGGCCCGTCATTCGCAATCCTGAGGCCGGTCCCGTCGCGCCGGCGGCAATGGCATCGGCGGAGCCGAAGCACGTCGATCGCGTGCCGGCCGTGTCGGCAGCGCAAACGAAGCCGGCTGCCGAACGCGCTCATGCATCACGCGAGCGCGTGGTGAAGAAGGACAATACGCGTCGCGCGCAGACGGCGCCCGTCGAAAAAATCGCGAAGCAGAAACCCGCGTCGCGCACACGCGCAACGGCGGATGAAAGCATTGCCAGCCTGCCCGCGAAGCAGAAGTCCAAGCCGCGTACACACGTGGCACCGGTCGACACCATCGCGCGTCGCGTGCAACCGGCGCCGGTCGAACACGTCGCGGACCAACTCGTGAAGCGCGAAACCGTGAGGCGCACGCGCGTGACACCGGCCGACACAATCGCAAGCCGGCCTTCGAACGCTTCCCTGTCGATGGACCCGACCACGCTCTACTCGATGCTCCAGCATTCACCGACACTCGACAGCAACGCGGCATCGTCCGGCGGCGGTGCTGCGAAAGGCGCGCGATAAGCAGCACAACGCGCACCGTCAGCACGATTCAACCTTTCCGGCCAAGACGCCAACATGAAGCAACTACGTTATCTCCGTTACGCGACGCTCGCGCTCGCCCTGTCCCTCTGCGGTCTCTTCGCGCCGTTCACGAACACGTTCGCCGCGGCCGCCCAAGCCGCGCCCGAAGACCTCTCCGACCTGAACGCCAATTCGAACGCGCCGCGCGTCGAAGGCAACATCGCCGAATTGCAGACGCTCGTGCAGGCGGGCGGCCTCACGGAACTGCGCTCGACGCGCAACGGCAGCTACGGCGCCCGCCTCTTCTTCCTCGGGCAGGACATGCTGTACTACGTCGCGCTGTCGCAGGATGCGCACTGGTGGCGCGTCGTGAAGACACAGGATGCGGTCCGCGCGGAATCGATCTACGCGCAGTTCTCGCGCAAGAGCTTCGAACTGGCCGATGGCGAAGTTCGCCGCACGCAATTGCAGGCGCAGAAGGCGCTGCTCGACCGCGTGATCGCGAAATCGGCGGATCGCGCGAACCGCCTCACCGCCGATCTCGAACTCGCGCAGCAGCAGGATTCGCAAGTGTCGCAACGTCAGCAGCAACTGCAGGCCGAATCGGCCGTGCTGCAGACGGACAAGCTCGAAGCCGAACGCAAGCTGCGCACGCTGCAATTGCAGGTCGAACAGCTTCAGAAGCAGACGGAAGCCGGACTCGCGCCGGTGAATGTGCCGGTGAATGTGCCGCTATCGCGCTGATATCGCTGATCTCGGCAATACGCGCTCGAAATGCGAAGAAGGCCCGCTCGAACCGAGCGGGCCTTCTTGTTTCGCAACCTGCCGAAACGCGCTTCGTGTCAGAAAGGCATCAGAAGCGGGTTTCACGCGCGACGCGCAGGAACGTATCGAGCAGCGGCGTGCAATCGAGCAGTTCCGCGCCGCCCGCGCGGTGAAACTCCGGATGCCACTGCACGCCGACGACGAACGGCGCCTTGCGGTAACGCACCGCCTCGATGATGCCATCCGACGCCGACACCGCCTCGATGTTCAGATCGCGCCCGATCGTCTTCACCGCCTGATGGTGGATCGAATTGACGATCGCCTCGCGCTGATTCGGGAACATGTTGACGAGCGTGGAGCCATCGGGAAAGCGGATCGAATGGCGATGCTGATCGTATTGCTCGTTGACGTGGATGCCGGCCGTGGGCACATCGGTGGCGATATCGCCGTAGAGCGTGCCGCCGAACGCCACGTTGATGAGCTGACAGCCGCGGCACACGCCGAGCACCGGCTTGCCCGACTCGATGAACTCATGCAGCAGTTCCAGCTCGTACATGTCGCGCACGCGGTCGCCGGGCCATTCGGGACGCGTCGTCACTTCCTCGTAGGATTGCGGCGACACGTCCGCGCCGCCTTGCAGCAGCAGGCCGTCGAGATGCTTCGCATAGTCGCGCAGACGGATGTTGCTCGTGTGCAGCATGCCCTGATTGCCGACGGTCGGAATCATGAACACGAGCACGTCGCGCGACATCACCCAATGCGCGATGGATTCCTCCAGATATTGCAGCGTCTTGCCGCGCAAGCCTTTCGCGCCGGGCTCCGGATGAAAGATTCGCGCGGACACGCCGATGCGCAACGTGCGCTGCGTCATCCGCTGTCCCGCGCGATCGAAAATCTGCCGCGCGCGCGCCGCGATCACACGGCCGAACACGGACCACGCCGAGTCGGATTGCTTGAGATACGCCGGTTGAGCCTGCGTGGCCGTCTGTTCGGCCGCGGGCAGCGGCGGCGGATTGAGCTTGCCGAAGTCCGGCGCCTGGGTGAATTCGGGCGGCAGAACGGTGGCGCGGCCGGTCGGGGAATCGGACGAGGCGGATTGCGAGTTGGCGGTGCTGGCGGCTTCGGCGTCGGTCGCGGCTTCGAAATTTTCGGCGAGACTCGGGCGCGGTTTGACGGATGCGCGCTGCGTCTCGTGCACCGCGGCTTCCTGCGCGGCCGTCGCGCTCGCCGCCGATGCCCGCGCGTCGCGGGCGTCCTGGAGCGCTTCGTCGCGCCGGGCCTGCGCGACATCGACCGGTTCGACGTTCGACGCGCTCGATGGCGCATCCGTCGATGCCCGTTCGGTCGCGCTCGCCTTCGGGCCGGGCGCGGAGGCCGCTGCCGCCGCGTCGGGCGGCGCCGTGGGATTTGCGCTTCGTGGGGCGGCTTGTGAATCGGCGCCGCTGTGGCGGGCGTCGGTGCTGCTTGCGTCGTTGGACGTTTTGTTATCGCTCATTCTTGATTCAGGCGCTCGAACGCCAGGTGGAGAATGGACAAATTCCGATTATCCGCCTCAGACCAGCACGGGGCAAACCAGCACACATTTGGTCACATTGGCTCACATTATCGCGGGAACCATCCGCACGCCGCTGTCAGGGCTATCCCGTGAGGCATGCCGTCAATGGTCGCGCGGCTCCTCGAAGGTTTCGCGCAAGGCGATCTGCATCGTCGCGTGGATTTTCACGCACCAGCGCCACAGCACCGTCAGCAGGAGCGCGACGCAAACGAGCACGCCGACCATCAGGCCGAACGGAGGCAGAATGCCGCCCGACAGCGCCGCGACGAGCAGAAAGACACCGAACATCGCGACGATCGGAATGAGCCCGGAAATGGCCGAACGGATCGCGCGCGTGAAGCGCCCTGCTTTCGCGGGCTGCACGCTCACTTCGGCGAGCAAAAGCGCGAGCGATTCGAGCTTGCGATACACCGCGACCAGAAACGGCAGCGCGACCACGAGCGCGGCGCTCCACAGCACGACGCGCTGCGCGTTGTCCGATTCCAGCCAGCGCGCGAGATAGCCCGACGCGAACGGCGCGGAATACGATGCGCCGAGAAAGATCGCCGCGACAAGTGCGAGATTCACCGCGATCTGCAGGACGATGCGCCGTGTCATCGAGAAGAGCGTCGGGCCGCCGGACGCGGGCGTCAGGCTCGCGAGCCACTGCGAATACAGGCCGAAGGTATTCGCGAGCGGCGCGGGCATGGCGCGCGAGAGGCGCATCGTGAGCGGATCGGCGGCGCGAATCAGGTACGGCGTGAAGAGCGTCGTCAGCGCGGACACGGCTACGGCAATCGGATAAAGAAAGCTGCTCGTGACTTTCAGCGAAAGCCCGAGCGACGCGATGATGAACGAGAACTCGCCGATCTGCGACACGCTCATGCCGACGCGCATCGACGTGCGTCCGTCCTTGCCCGCGAGGAACGTGCCGAGCCCGCACGACACGATCTTGCCGAGCACGACCGCAATGGTGATGACGGCGATCGGCCACGCATAGTCGACGAGCACTGTGGGATTGAGCAGCAGACCAATGGTGACGAAGAAGATCGCGGAGAACATGTCGCGCACCGGCGCGATCAGATGCTCGATACGCACGAGATGCCGCGATTCCGCCATGATCGCGCCGATCAGAAATGCGCCGAGCGCGATCGAGTAATCGAGCTTCACGACGAGCAGGCAGAAACCGAAGCAGAAGCCGAGCACGGTGACGAGCAGCATCTCGTCGCTCTTCGCCTTCGCGACGTAATTGAGCGCGCGCGGCACCGTGAGAATGCCGACGACGAGCGACACCGTCATGAAAAGCAGCAGCTTGCCGAGCGTCACGACCGCGACGCCCGCGCTCACCGAACCCGTCTGCGCGATGCCGGAGAGCAGCACGAGCATCGCGATCGCGAGTATGTCTTCGACGATCAGAATGCCGAACACGATCTGCGCGAAGTGCTCGCCTTTCATGCCGAGTTCGGAGAGCGCCTTCACGATGATCGTCGTCGACGAGATTGCGAGCATCGCGCCGAGAAAGAGCGAGTCCATCGCGCTCCAGCCGAACCATCGGCCGATCTCATAGCCGACCCAGATCATCAGCACGATTTCCGAGAGCGCGGCGACGAAGGCCGTCGCGCCGACCTTGAAGAGCTTGCGCAAACTGAACTCGAGCCCGAGCGAGAACATCAGGAACACGACGCCGAGCTCGCCGAGCGTCTGAATGGTCGCTTCGTCGTGAATGAGATTGAACGGCGGCGTGTATGGCCCGATGATCACGCCCGCGGCGATATAGCCCAGCACGACCGGCTGCCGCAGACGGTGAAACAGCACCGTGACGACGCCCGCAATGGCCATGATCACCGCGAGATCCTGAATAAAGCCGATCGCGTGATGCATCAACTATTTCCTTACAAATTAATTATGGATCAGCCGATGTTACCCCACGCGCGGAGAATTCCTGCCTTCTGACAAGCGATGCGCTTAAAAATAGCGATGACGGCGCGCATCGCGCTGGTGCATGAAAAAAACAAAGGCCCGCGCGAATGAACGGCGGGCCTCGGACAGCGATGAAAAAAACGCGGCGCTCAGACAGCCGCTTCGTTTTCCTCGCCGGTGCGGATGCGGATCACGCGTTCGACATCGGCGACGAAGATCTTGCCGTCGCCGATCTTGCCGGTGCGCGCGGCGCCGATGATCGCATCGATGACCTGATCGGTTTGATCGTTCGCGACGACAACTTCGATCTTCACCTTCGGCAGGAAATCGACGACATACTCTGCACCACGATAAAGCTCGGTATGCCCCTTCTGGCGGCCAAAGCCCTTCACTTCCGTGACCGTGAGACCCGTGAGGCCCACTTCGGCGAGCGCTTCGCGGACTTCGTCGAGCTTGAACGGTTTGATGATGGCGGTGATGCGTTTCATGGCGTGCCTCGCGTAATGATCGATTCAAGGGGTTCGAAAAAACGTCGTGTCCCGAGCGGGACAGATGTTTTCGATTCTAGCCGCGTTTCATCGAGCAAGCGGTCCGTATATGCGCGAGGAAGTCGGATATCACTCTTTCGCCGGCACGCGTTCGAGGTCCGCGAGCCACACGGTAGCCTGTCCGTCGCTCGGCGCGCGCCAGTCGCCGCGCGGCGAGAGCGAGCCGCCCGAGCCGACCTTCGGCGCGTTCGGTATACATGAGCGCTTGAACTGGCTCGTGCGGAAAAAACGGTCCAGAAAGATCCGCAGATTCTTGCGGATTTCGGCGAGGCCGTATTGATTGCGCGCGACGGTCGGACCTTCGGGCCACGCGCCCGCATCGCGATCGCGCCACGCATGCAGCGCGAGAAACGCGACCTTCGTTGGTGCAAAGCCGAAGCGCAACGTGTAATACAGATTGAAGTCCTGCAGTTCGTACGGCCCGATGACGCTCTCCGTCTTCTGCTCCACGACGCCGCTCGTCTTGCCGGGGATGAGTTCCGGGCTGATATCGGTGCTCAGGATGTTTTCGAGCACATCGGTGCCGTTGCCGCCGATCTGTCCCGACTCCGCGACCCAGCGCACCAGATGCGTGATCAAGGTCTTGGGCACGCTCGCGTTCACGTTGTAGTGCGACATGTGATCGCCCACTCCGTAGGTGCACCAACCAAGTGCCAGCTCGCTCAGATCGCCCGTGCCGACGACGATCGCGTTGTTCAAATTCGCGAGCCGGAACAGATGGCTCGTGCGCTCGCCGGCCTGCACGTTCTCATACGTGATGTCGTATTGCTCGGCGCCGGTGCTGTGCGGATGGCCGATGTCGGAGAGCATCTGCACGCAGCTCGGACGAATGTCGATTTCGCTCGCCGTGCAGCCGACGACTTCCATCAGCTCGCGCGCCTGCTTCAGCGTGCGGTCACTAGTCGCGAAGCCGGGCATCGTATAGGCGAGGATGTTCGAGCGCGGCAGGCCGAGACGGTCCATCGCTTTCGCGCACACGAGCAGTGCATGCGTGGAGTCGAGCCCGCCCGATATGCCGATGACCACCTTCGACATCCCCGACGACTGCAGCCGCTGCAAAAGCGCCTGCACCTGAATGTTGTAGACCTCGTTGCAGCGTTCGTCGCGGCGGGCGGCGTCGGCGGGCACGTACGGAAAGCGCGCGACGCGGCGTTCGAGCGGCAGCTTTTCGTCGGCGGGAACGGAGAGCGGAAATTCGATCACGTCGAACTGGGCGACTTCATCGGCGTGGCGGTGCGTCGAGCGGCCAAACGTGGTTTGCCGCATGCGCTCGCGCGAAAGCCGTTCGAGATCGACATCGGCGTAAATGAGGTGCGACGTGTCCGAGAAGCGCGCGGATTCCGCGAGCAGCTCGCCGTTCTCGTAGATGAGACCCTGCCCGTCCCAGGCGAGATCCGTGGACGATTCGCCGTTTCCCGCCGACGTGTACAGATAGGCCGCGACGCAACGCGCCGACTGCTGCCCGACGAGCTGATGCCGATACGCCGACTTCCCCACGACGATATTCGACGCCGACAGATTCACGAGCACGGTCGCGCCCGCGAGCGCCGCGAACGACGACGGCGGAATGGGCACCCACACGTCCTCGCAGATTTCGACGTGGAAACGGAAAAGCGGCAGATCCCTGATCTGAAACAGCAGCGACGCGCCGAACGGCACGGCCTGACCGCACAGCGTGACGGTGTTGGTGGCGGCGGCATCGGCGGGGCTGAACTGACGCGCCTCGTAGAACTCGCCGTAGTTCGGCAAATAACTCTTCGGCACGACGCCGCGAATGAAGCCGTCGGCGATGACGATCGCGCAGTTGAAGAGCTTGTGCTCGGCGCGGACCGGCGCGCCGACGATCATCGCGATATTCAGTCCCTTCGATGCGTCCAGAATGCTTTGCAGCGCGTCTTCGCAGGCATCGAGCAACGCGCGCTGATGAAAGAGGTCATCGCACGTGTAGGCGGACACGCCGAGCTCGGGAAACGCGACGAGCACCGCGCCGCGCGCGGCGGCTTCTTTCGCGAGTTCGATCGTCCGCGCCGCGTTGTATGCGGGATCGGCGACCTTGCAGGACGGAACGCCGACCGCGACGCGCGCGAAGTCGTGGCTATACAGGTTGAAGAAGTTTCTGCTCATGGTCGACATGGATGTGCGCGTGCGGCGACGGAAAACGTTGCGATAAGAATGCGGCGACAAGCCTCGTCGATTATCGCATTTCAGCTTTTCTTCCTGAACGGCGTGTGGGCTTCGAGCTCTTCGATATGCTGATCCATCGCTTCGGTTTCGGATTCGAGAAACTCGGCGATCGCATGCGCGAAACGCTGATCCGCGATCCAGTGCGCGGACCATGTCGGCGTCGGCAGAAGACCGCGCGACATCTTGTGCACGCCCTGCGCCCCGCCCTCGAAACGCGCAAGTCCGTGCTCGATGCAATACGCGATGCCCTGCATATAGCACGTCTCGAAGTGCAGCCCTGAGACGAACTCGCGCGTGCCCCAGTAGCGGCCGTACATGGTGTCGCCGCCGATCATGTTGAGCGCGCAGGCGAGGCGCGCGCCGTCCGCTTCGGCAATCACGAGCAGCATGCTCTCCGGCGCATCGGCGTGAATCCGGCCGAAAAACTCGCGCGTCAGATACGGCGCGTTCCAGTGCTCGCGATACGTGTTGTCGTAGCAGTCGTAGAAGAAATCGAGCGCGGCTTCGTCGATCTGCGCGCCGCGCAGCCAGGTGTATGTGACGCCCGCGTCCGCCACGCGCCGGCGATCCTGCTTCACCTTTTTGCGCTTGTCGTGACTCATCGTCGCGAGGAAGGCGTCGAAGCTCGCGTAGCCGTCGCCGGGCAGATTCTCCCAGTGGAACTGCACGCCTTCGCGCAGCATGTAGCCTGCATCGGTCAGCGCCTCGACATCCTGCGCGTGCGGAAACAGCACATGCAGCGACGAGAGTTCGAGCCGCCGCGTCAGCTCGATCGCACCACGCGCGAGCAGCACGCGATCTTCATGATGCGCGGCGATGAGGCGCGGTCCCGTCACCGGCGAAAACGGCACGGCGGACAACGCCTTCGGGTAATAACGCAGACCGTGACGCTCGAAGGCATCGGCCCAGGCGTGATCGAACACGTACTCGCCGCGCGAATGCGACTTCAGATACAACGGCATCGCGCCGGCAAATTCGCCGCCGCGCTTCAAGATCAGATGATGCGCACGCCAGCCGGTGCGCTTCACGGCGCATTCCGTCTCCTGCAACGCCGAGAGAAACGCGTGACGCACGAACGGGTTATCGCCGGCGAGCTGGTTCCAGTCGCCGGCGGGAATGTCGGTGAGCGCATCGACCACATGAATTTCGATCTCGCGATTCAACAAGCTACCTCGCTGTGATTGCCCGGCGAGCGCGCCGCGCCCTGTGCACCGCGAAACGCGCCCGAAAGCGGCTATTCTCGCGCAAGTCGCAGCGGCACGCCGAAGCGGACAAAAGCGCCCCGGCGCGGTGCTTTCGGCGATAATGCGCGGCACATCCTTCACCAGCGCCCATCAAACGCGATGCCGTGGTTCCTCTATCTGATCGAATGTGCCGACGGCAGCCTCTACACGGGCATCGCGACGGACGTCGAGGCGCGCTTCACGGCGCACGCAAGCGGCAAGGGCGCGCGCTACACGCGTGCGAGAAAGCCGCTGCGCGTGCTGGCGTCGTTCGAGCTGGCGGGGAGATCGGAGGCGTTGCGGGCGGAATATCGCGTGAAGCAGCTCACCGCGCAGCAAAAGCGCGCGTTGATTGCGGGGGAAAGGACGCTGGAGTCGTTGTTGCCGCAGACCGAGGCAAGCGAAGAAGAATAAAAAAAACGCCGCCGCGTTTCGAGAACGCGGCGGCGCTTCGTCGGAGCAACGCGCTTACTTCTTGAAGTTCGCGACGCCTTCCGAGATTTCCTTGTGAGCGGCGTCGATGCCGGCCCAGCCTTCGACCTTCACCCACTTGCCCTTTTCGAGCGCCTTGTAGTTCTCGAAGAAGTGCTTGATCTGGTCTTTCAGATACTCGGGCACGTCGTCGATCGACTTGATGTTCGCCGTCATCGGGCAAACCTTGTCGTGCGGCACGGCGACGAGCTTCGCGTCCACGCCCGATTCATCGGTCATTTGCAGCATGCCGACTGCACGTGCACGCACGACCGAGCCCGCGAGCAGCGGATACGGCGTGATGACGAGCACGTCGACCGGGTCGCCGTCGCCGGAGAGCGTCTGCGGAATGAAGCCGTAGTTGGCCGGATAGCGCATGCCGGTGCCGACGAAACGGTCGACGACGAGCAGGCCCATGTCCTTATCCGCTTCGTATTTGACCGGATCGCTCTGCGCGGGAATTTCGATGATGACGTTGAAATCCTGCGGGAGGTCCTTGCCGGGAGGTACGTTGTTGAAGCTCATGAGCACTCTCTGGAGAAGTTGAGATCGGAGATGGAAGCGCACGGACGGACGGTCTTTCGCGGCCCGTCGCGCATGGCGGCGCGTGAATACGTCATTATAGCCAATCGGGTCCCGCCGCCCGTCGCGGCCGGCGCGCGGCGGAGGTTGGCGCGATAATCGATTTTCCAAAGCACAGAACCGGTTTCAGGAGACATGCATGGAAGACGCGAAGCATTTCATCGATAACCGCTGGGTCGCGGCGTCGGGCAACGAGACGATTCCCGTCGTCGATCCGTCCGATGGCCAGATTTTTGCGGAGATCGCGCGGGGAAATCCGGCCGATATCGACCGCGCGGTGGCCGCCGCCCGCAAAGCCTTCGACGGCGACTGGGGCGCGACGAGCGCCGCCGAGCGCGGGCGCATGCTCGCGCGCCTGTCGATGCTGATCGCCGCGTGCCACGAGGACATCGCGCAGATCGAGGCGCGCGACACCGGCAAGCCGCTCAAGCAGGCGCGCGCCGACGTCACGGGCATCGCGCGCTATTTCGAGTTCTACGCGGGCGCCGCCGACAAACTGCACGGCGAAACGCTGCCCTATCAGTCCGGTTTCACCGTGCTCACGATCCGCGAGCCGCACGGCGTGACCGGGCATATCGTGCCGTGGAATTATCCGCTGCAGATTTTCGGGCGCAGCGTCGGCGCGGCGCTCGCGACCGGCAATGCGTGCGTCGTGAAGCCGGCGGAGGACGCGTGCCTGTCGCTGTTGCGCGTCGCGGAGCTGGCGGCGGAAGCCGGGCTGCCGGACGGCGCGCTGAACATCGTCACCGGTTACGGGCACGAAGCGGGCGCGGCGCTCGCGCGGCATCCGGGCATCGACCATATTTCCTTCACCGGATCGCCCGCGACGGGCGCGGCCGTGACCAAGATGGCCGCCGACAACCACGTGCCCGTCACGCTGGAGCTGGGCGGCAAATCGCCGCAGATCGTATTCGCCGATGCCGATTTCGACGCCGCCCTGCCCGTGCTCGTCGCCGCGATCGTGCAGAACGCCGGGCAGACGTGCTCGGCGGGCAGCCGCGTGCTGATCGAGCGCGCGGCGTACGAGCCGCTCATCGACCGGCTGTCGCAGGCGTTCGCGGCGCTGAAGGTCGGTCCGAGCAAGCTCGATCTCGACTGCGGCCCGCTCATCAGCGCGAAGCAGCAGCAGCGCGTGTGGGACTATCTGTCCGATGCCCAGCACGACGGCATTCCGATGGCCGCGCACGGCGAAGTCGTCGGCGAGGCGCCCGAAGCGGGATTCTACCAGGCGCCGACCTTGTTGCGCGATGTTCCGCCGACGCACCGTCTCGCGCGCGAGGAAATCTTCGGCCCGGTGCTCGCCGCCATGCCTTTCGACAACGAAGCCGACGCGCTCAGGCTCGCCAACGGCACCGACTACGGCCTGGTCGCCGGCATCTGGACACGCGACGGCGCACGCCAGATGCGCCTTGCGCGCCGCGTGCGCTCGGGGCAGGTGTTCATCAACAACTACGGCGCGGGCGGCGGGATCGAATTGCCTTTCGGCGGCGTGAAGCATTCGGGGCACGGACGCGAGAAAGGCTTCGAGGCGCTGTATGGTTTCACGACGCTCAAGACCATCGCAATCAAACACGGATAACCGGAAAAAGGAGACATGCATGCGACTGCAAGGCAAAACCGTGATCGTGACGGGCGGCGGCTCGGGATTCGGCGAAGGCATCGCGAAGACGTTTGCGCGCGAAGGCGCGAATGTCGTCGTCAACGATCTGAACGGGCCGGCCGCCGAGCGCGTGGCGAGCGAGATCGCGCTCGCTTCGTCGCCGGAAGTGAAGCATGGCCGCGCGATCGCCGTTCAGGGCGACGTCACGAAGCGCGCCGACTGGCAAACGCTCTTCGACGCCGCGATACAGGACTTCGGCAGCGTGCAGGTCGTCGTCAACAACGCGGGCACGACGCACCGTAACAAGCCCGTTCTCGACGTGACCGAGGCCGAGTTCGACCGCGTGTATGCGGTGAACGTGAAGAGCATCTACTGGAGCGTCGAGCAGTTCGTGCCGTATTTCCGCGAGCGGGGCGGCGGCGCGTTCATCAATATCGCGTCGACGGCGGGCGTGCGGCCGCGTCCAGGACTCGTCTGGTACAACGGCAGCAAGGCGGCGGTGATCATCGCGAGCAAGGCGCTGGCGGTCGAACTGGGCGCGGACCGCATCCGCGTGAACTGCATCAATCCGGTGATGGGCGAGACCGCCCTGCTCTCCGAGTTTATGGGCATGGAAGACACGCCCGAGAACCGCCGCAAGTTCCTCGCGACGATCCCGCTCGGCCGCCTCTCGACGCCGCAGGACATCGCGAACGCGGCGCTCTATCTCGCCTCCGACGATGCCGAGTTCATCACCGGTGTCGCGCTCGAAGTGGACGGCGGACGCTGCGTCTGAGCGATGCCCGCGCACGCAGCGCGACGAGCGCGGCGTGCGCCCGAGCATCGGTGCTTTCCCTAGCGGAAACAAGCGCTTGGCGTGGCGGCCGGCGAGCTAGAATCCTTACGCGCCTGTAATCGCGAGCGGGCCCATCCGCTGGTCTGGCGCACACAAAAAATACTGGAGACACGCATCATGGCCAGCACCGCCAATCCCATGCCGCGCCCCGGCGCGGGCACGCCTTCCGCATTCGAGGAAGCGACTTACCGGAAGGTCGTCTGGCGGCTCGCGCCGCTTTTGCTTATCTGTTACGTGGTGGCGTATCTCGACCGCGTGAACGTCGGCTTCGCCAAGCTGCAGATGGCGACCGATCTGCAACTGTCGGATGCGGTGTATGGCTTCGGCGCGGGCATCTTCTTTTTCGGCTATTTCATCTTCGAGATTCCGTCGAACATCATCCTGCATCGCGTCGGCGCGCGGGTGTGGATTGCGCGGATCATGATCACGTGGGGCATCATCTCCGCCCTCACGATGTTCATCACGACGCCGACGATGTTCTACGTCATGCGCTTTCTGCTCGGCGCGGCGGAAGCGGGCTTTTTTCCCGGCATCATTCTTTATCTGACTTACTGGTTTCCGGCGCAGCGGCGCGGGCGCATCACGACGCTGTTCATGACGGCGATCGCGTTGTCCGGTCTGATCGGCGGGCCGATCAGCGGCTGGATCATGGATGCGTTTCACATGAAGAACGGCTGGCACGGCTGGCAATGGCTGCTGCTGCTCGAAGGCATTCCGTCGATCATCGTCGGCGTTGTGGTGTTTCTCAAGCTCGATGACCGTATCGCGAAGGCTTCTTGGCTCACGCAGGAAGAGCGCGAACTGCTCGAACGCAATATCGCGGCGGATAACGTCCAGAAAGAAGATCTGTCGCTCGGCAAGATCCTGTCGAGTCCGAAGGTGTGGCTGATGAGCCTCATCTACTTCTCGTTTGTGATGGGGCTGTATGGCGTGAGCTTCTGGCTGCCGACCATCATCAAGTCGATGGGGATCAAGGATGCGCTGCACGTCGGTCTGCTTTCCGCGATTCCGTACGGCGCGGCGGTGATCGGCATGCTGTATGCGGCGCGTAGCGCGGACCGGTCCGGCGAGCGTCGCTGGCATATCGCGATTCCGGCGTTGATTGGCGCGATTGGGCTTGTGCTGTCGGTGGTGTGGTTCAACAATACCGCGCTGGCGATGCTCGGCCTCACCCTCGCGACGATGGGTATTCTTACTACGCTGCCGCTGTTCTGGAGTCTGCCGACGGCGTTTCTCGCAGGTACCGGCGCGGCTGCCGGGATCGCCATGATCAATTCGCTTGGGAATCTTGCGGGGTTTTTGAGTCCTTATCTTGTGGGGTGGCTCAAGCAGGCCACTGCTTCTAATTCGAGTGGGATGTATATGCTTGCTGGCTTCTTGGTGCTTGGTGCTGTGCTCGTGCTTAGCGTGCCGGCGCGGTTGGTGAATCGGTGAGGTTTTGTTTTGCTTTGGAATTTCGCCGGATCCCGGTTTCTTTTTGGTCTATTGGCTCTGCCCCTGTGCGGGGCGGCAGTCACTTTCTTTGCTGCTGCAAAGAAAGTAACCAAAGAAAGCAGCTTCTCAGGCCCGCGGTCACACGCACTTTGGGTAGTTCTCTCGTCCCAGGCGGCACTCGCCTAAAGAGTGCCCTCGGACGACTAACCGGGCTTGGATCGCGCACGGTCTGACTAGCTAGTCTTTTTATGGCGCTGGTTCAGCACGAAAGAGTTCCG
>NZ_FCOI02000015.1 GCF_001544795.2 Caballeronia temeraria
GCTTTACCGGCTCCGAAGAACCGGCCGCACTCGCTATCAAGCGCCCACACTTATCGGCTGTTAGTTTTTAAAGAGCACATCGCAAGACCATCTAACCTCACCACCGTCTTGCGTCGCTGCATCAGCAGCAGAGAAACGAGATTATGAAGAACGTTTCGGCTCGTGTCAACAAGAATTCGAAACTTTCTTTTCTTGCCGACCGCGCTCAGAGCCTTTCCAACCCACTCCGAACACCCGCCGATATCGCCCACTCCCGCTTCCTTCGCGTTCATCGAAGCGCGAAGGAACGGAATTCTAGTGAGTGGACGCCGGCTTCGCAAGAGGGGCACCGAAAAATATTCGACATCTATAACTGACCGCCGCACCTGATCGCAGAACGTGTTGCAACGCCACACGATAAAAGCATCCTCCGAGCGACTACAATCAAAGGTTCACCGCACCAATTCACTCTAGTATCTATATGCGCTCGCGAATCGCAAAACGTATTCCCCCGGATGCAGACAAGCTCGTCAGCCTCTCCCTCGCGCTCTTCGCGTCCGGCAGCCGTGTCGAGGATCGCTTCTGGGAAGGCCGCCTCGACACGCTTATCGCCAAACTCGTGCGAAACGGCAATCAGACGACGCTCGACGCCGCGCTCGACCATCTCCAGCAAAATCATCCGGACGCCTACGGCGCGCTGGCCGATATGGCCGAGACGCACAGCGAGTCGTTCAGAGTCGACCTCGACGGCGCGCCGCACGAAGCATTGCTCATCGCGGCGCCGGTGCTCGCGTGGACGCGCTATGCGATCCCGTCGGGCGCGCTCAAAGGCGACGCTGTCGATGCGCTGCGCACGCAGATGCAAGCACACGTGCTCGCGGCCGACGCACGCGTGGCCGTCGCGCCATACCTCTACAGCATCGATCAATTGCCGCGGCACCACGTGGATACCTCGCGGCTCGCGCAACAGCTGCTGCAAACCGTGACCACCGGCAACGCCGCGCGGCTGAACCTGTCCGATCTGCCGGAAACCTCGCCGATCCTCGCCGACCCGCGCTTCCTGCTGGCTCTGGTCGTCGTACCCGCCGGCGAGGCGTTCTTTCGCTGGCAGGAGGACGAGAGCGGCAGCCGCGTCGAGCGTGGTCAGTGCCTCGAGCAATGGGCCGCGCAGGGCGGACCGAGCTTCGCCGCGATCCTGCCGGGCTGCGAGTTCGAATGCCTGCTTCCCGATGCCTATTACTCCGCGTGCCGCGACGCCGACGAGCAGGTTCGTCCGCACACCGTGCGCACCGCCGTGCGATATCTGTTCGACACCCTCGGCGCCGCGCCTCAGGAATTGCGCGCGGTCATCGCGGGTTTCGGTGAACGGCGTATCGACGAATATCGCATCGGCTTCACGCGGCGCGGCAGCAACGACGTGATCTACGGCGTCGTGTGGCCGCTCTACGGGCGCGAAAACGGCGAGTTGGGAATGGACGAGGAACCGGTCGATCTCGAGGGCGCCAATGGCCCAGTGGAGGAGATCGTCGAGTTGCTAAAGAAAATAGGCGTCTCGGACGTGCGCCGTCATGCAGGACGCTTCGAACCGGAGTTTTGCGACGACTGCGGCGTGCCACTCTATGCCGATCCACTGGGCGAGATCGTTCACGCTGAAATGCCTGAAGATGCTGAACCGGCGCAGCCACATTTCCATTGACGCTGCCTAATGGCAGTTAAATGACCCAAAAAGAACCCCGCCGCGCGCGGGGTTTTGTGTATTTATGCCTATGCCATTCGGATAGGGGGCCAAATCACTTCAAATTTGTAAATATACCCACTGACGCCGAACTGATTCCGGCGGCAAGCCCCGAAGCCGTCGGGCAACGGGTGTATTGATACGAGGTAAAGCATGATAATCAACATTATTGGTTCCGACGCGGAGCGCCGGGCGGGCCTTAAAACATTGCTGCGCCGTGTTGCGCGCCAGGCGCAATTCACTGAGGCGAAGGACTGGAGACAAGCCCGTTCCGCCTTGAAACGCTCCACCCCCGACATGATCGTGATCGACTGGGCGCCCGAGTTGCGCACCGGCGACCTGGAGATCCTGCTCGACGACGCGCCCGATGTGCCCGCGGCGATCATGGTCGATCGTTGCGGCGCCGCGCTGGTCTATGCGTTGATGAGCGCCGGCGCAATGGGCGTGATCCCGCGCGCTCTCGATCCAATTCTGATACTGCGCGCGCTGGAGATGGTGCTCGTCGGCGGTCACTATATTCCGCCGGACGTCGTCGATCCCGAACTGACGCTCGAACTCACTACCCGCCGCATCCGGGAACACGGCAAGTTGCCGCACAGGATCCGCCATCACCCGACACTGTCGCCGCGGCAGCAGCAGATCATGCGTTGCGTGCACATGGGCAGCACGAACAAGATGATCGCGAAGACGCTCGGCATCAGCGAAGGCACGGTGAAGATCCACCTTGCAAGCATCTTCCAGCAGCTCGGAGCGACCAATCGCGCTGCCGCAGTCGCGATCTACAACGGCGTGCAAACTGCGCATCTCGAGATTCTGCGCAGCGGCGGCCAAAAACCGGTGCGCGTCGTAACCGGTCAGGCGGGCGTCATTCCGCTGCGCCGGCCAAGGACGCGTTATCCGTCGCTTCTCGACAACGATGCGGCCGCGCTCCCGATGGCCGCGGAGCCCGAATCACCGTTCTAGCAACAAACGAGGCAAACGGGTCTGTCCTTTGCGCACACGTTTTACGCGCAACGAGTAATATGCAAGGCATGGGGTTCTTTTACACACCGCTACCGCTTTGGCTAACCGTCGGCAGCTGGATCGTCGCCGTGGGGCTGCTCGCGCTCGCGTTGCTGCAGCGTCCGTTCGCTCGTCTGCAAGACGCGACACTGCAGAACGTGTGGCTCGGTGTCATCGTCGCGATCTCGGTGCTGTGGGCATGCAACGCATGGTTCGATGACGGGCCCGTCATCCATCTGCTGGGCGCGACGCTCATGGTCACGCTGTTCGACTGGCGGCTCGCGCTCATCGGCACTGCGGCGACCACGGGGCTCGCAGCGGTCGTGCTCGATGCCTCATGGCTGTCGGTCGCGACCACCTACCTCCTCTTCGGCGCGTTACCCGTCGCGGTCTCGACGGTGCTACAGCGTCTGAGCAACGCCTGGCTGCCTCGCAATCTTTTCACCTTCATTGCAGGACACGGGTTCATCACGTCGGCCATTGCAGTGGCCGCGGCATGCGGGGCGACCATCGCACTCGAAATGACGCTTGCCAGCGGACCGTTCGTCATTCCGGCGGCGTTCACGCGAGGCTCACTGCTGCTGGGTGCCGGCGAAGCGCTCTTTACGGGCCTGCTCACCATTCTGATCACCGTGTACAAACCCGCGTGGATCACCACGTATGACGTGCGCCGCTATCGTCTCGACCGCGGTCCGCGCGTCTGAGTTTGGCGAAACGAGTCGGTGCATGGCTCGCCGGATCGCCGGTTATCGGATTCCCGGCGATGGGTCCGTGCGCAAAGTACGATAAGATTGAACTCCTTCCCCACACGGCGCATCTTACTTGGCCGTGTCTTCTTAGCGCCAGACTAGATGGAAAGTAACTTCGCACCGCGCCGGCTCCTGCGGCTCGTCGGCCGGTTGGCGGTATGCGCATCGTTGGCATGCGCGGTATCCGCTTTTGCCGATTCGCTCGATGAGCGCAATGAACTGATTCACCACTTCGTCACCGATTTCAACGCCAACCCGCTCGTCGCGGATTGCGCCGCGCACGGCAACTTCATCGCCAGCACGTCTTCGGCTTTCGATCACGTCGAATTCCCGCCTACCTCGTTCGATGCCTCGCACTCTGCAATCGAGCCATGGAACGATTCCTTCGACGAGAGAAAGCAACGCATCAAGGTGGACAACGTCGTGACCGTCGAAGGTCAGGGCATGCCGAAGGACGGCGGCGGCGATCCCACGCCGCTCAAGTTCCGCTGCGGCTATGTCGGCAGCCAGATGCTTGCATTCGGCTGGAACGATCCCGTACCGCCGTTGCGCGCGCGCGCCGAGTCGCACTCCACGAGCGGCACGAAGTCCAAGCACGGCACGAAGAACAAGGCGACAGCGGGCAAGACGAAGAGCACGTCGAAGTCGTCATCGAAATCTTCATCCAAGCCGGCGAAGAAGACGACCAAGAAGCACTAAACACTTCTTCCCTGCAACGAAGACACGATCAAAAAAGGCGTGGCCGCACAAAGCGGCCACGCCTTTTTCATATCAACGGCAAGTCGCCGGCTCTCAGGCGTCGAGCGTCTGCAGGTGCCACAGAATGGCCTGAAGCATCGATGCACCGAGCGCCGCACTGCGCGCGCCGTTCCAGCCGACGCTCTCGTCCGGCAGATTCGCGTTGTCCTTGAACGGCATTTCCAGAGTCAGCGACAGACACTTGTACTCGTTGCCGATGTACTTCGACGCGAGCTTGAGCGCATCCGTCTGATACTTGCTTGACTCGTAGCCGTGCACGTTCTGAAAATCCGGGCTCGCCTGTTTGAAAAAATCGACGAATGCTTTCTGTTCCTTCGCCTGTTGCTCGGTGAAGCCCGGCAGCATCTCCGAGCCCGCGACGAACACATAGGGAATGGCTTCGTCGCCGTGGATATCGAAAAACAGGTCGCAGCCGGTCTCGGCAATCGCCTCGCGCACGGCGAGCACTTCCGGGCTGCGCTCCGCGCTCGGCTCCATCCATTCACGATTCAAGTTCGCACCCGCCGCGTTGGTGCGCAGGTTGCCGAGCACGCTGCCGTCCGGATTCATGTTCGGCACGATATGAAAGATGGCGCGCTCGAACAACGCGCGCGCCACCGGATCGCCCGCCCAGTCGCCGAAGCCCGCGAGACGCTTCACGAGCCCTTCGACGAACCATTCCGCCATCGTCTCGCCCGGATGCTGGCGCGCGATGATCCAGACTTTCTTCTTCGGCTCGGCGTCGCCGAAGTCCGGGATGCCGAGCGAGAGCACCGACATCGGGCGTCCCTGGACCGTGCTGCCGAGTTCGGTCAGCGTCGCGAGCGGCATCTGCTGGACCGCGCCGAGAAACTCCGAGTGGCGCTCCTCGCTGTACGGCTCGAAGTACGCGTAATAGATGCGGTCGAAGTCGGGCGTGTGATCGATCTTCATCACTTTCCCGTCGTATTCGGTCGACACGCGGAACCAGTTCACGCGGTCGTAGCTCGCGACTGCTTCGTAATCGCGCCAGCCTTCGGGGAAGGCGCACTGCGCCGCGTTCTCGAACGTCATCACGAGGCGCTCGCCGCGCGCGCCGGACACGCGGAAATAGAACCACTGCGCGAAGTCCGCGTGCGAGTCGGGACGAATGCGCAGGCGAATGTCAGTGGGATCGTCGGCGTTGATCACTTCGATCGCGCCCGCGTCGAAGTTGCTTGAAATGGAGAGCGTCATCTGCGTTTCCTTGAGTGCTTACCGCGCCGTTTCATTCCGCGACGCGGCGACGAAATACGTATGTCGTATCGTTCGACGCCTTCGCGTCGAACTTGTAGCCTTCGCTGTCGAAGCCCTTGAGCGCTTCCGGCTCGTCGATGCGGTTCTCCACCGCATAACGCGCCATCATGCCGCGCGCGCGCTTCGCATGAAAGCTGATGGTTTTGTAACGCCCGCCTTTCCAGTCCTCGAACACGGGTGAGATGACCGGCGCCGTCAGCAGCTTCGGCTTGACCGACTTGAAATACTCTTCCGACGCGCAGTTCACCAGCACGCGCGCGCCGCGCTGCTTCTTCAATTGTTCGTTGAGCGCCGCCGTGATCCGCTCGCCCCAGAACGCGTAGAGATCCTTGCCGCGCGCATTCGGAAATTTCGTGCCCATTTCGAGCCTGTATGGCTGCAGCAAATCGAGCGGGCGCAACAATCCGTACAGCCCCGACAGCACGCGCACATGGTTCTGCGCGAAATCGAGATCGCCGGCGGACAGCGTCTTCGCGGCGAAACCTTCGTACACGTCACCGTTGAACGCGAGCACGGCCTGCTTGGAATTGTGCGCGTCGAAAGTCGTCGACCAGTCCGCATAACGCTGAAAATTCAGCGCCGCGAGCGGGTCCGAAATGCCCATCAGTCCGCCGATCTGCTGCGGCGAAAGTTCGCGCAGTCCGTCGATCAGTTCAGCGGCGTCATCGACGAATTGCGGCAGCGTGTGCTTCTTGATATGAGCGGGCGTCTCGTAGTCGAGCGATTTGGCAGGCGAGAGAACGATTATCATGGAGGCTCGCCGGCACCCCGCCGGCGATCATAGGCATAAACCCCCGATTGTATCGAATGGACAATTCCGCCGCGCCGCTGCGCGTAGTGCTCGATTCGAATGTGTGGATCGACATCCTCGTATTCGACGACCCCGCCACCCGCCCGATCCACGCGGCGCTCGTCGCCCGCACGCTCGAAGCGCTGATCGACGAGCGGTGTCTCAGGGAACTCACGCGCGTGCTCGACTATCCGCAATTCGTGCGCATGGAGGTCGACAAGGCGGCCGCGCTCGAAAACGTCACGCGTCTGTCGACGTTCGTGGCGGCGACCCTCGACGAAAGCGAGCGTCCGCTGCCCAAATGCAAGGACCGCGACGACCAGAAGTTTCTCGAACTCGCGCACGCCGCGGGCGCCGAATGGCTCGTCTCGAAGGACCGCGCGGTGCTGAAGCTCGCGCGGCGCGTCGCGCGCGATTTCGCGTTTCGCATCGCCGAGCCGAAACCGTTCGTCATCGAATTCGAGGCGCAGGCGGCCATCGGCTGACGGTGTCTTAAAATAGTCGCGAGCCAATTCAACGCCTATTCGACCATGAACGCCACGCACGATTTGCCGCCGACTCCGCCCGAGCTGTCCTTCCCGTCGCGTCTGCCCAATGTAGGCACGACCATCTTCACCGTGATGAGCGCGCTCGCGACGCAAAAAGGCGCGGTGAATCTCGGCCAGGGCTTCCCCGATTTCGATTGCGATGCGCGCATCGTCGATGCGGTGGCCGACGCCATGCGCGACGGCCACAATCAATATCCGCCGATGGCCGGCGTCGCGCCCTTGCGCCAGGCGATCGCGCGCAAGATCGACGCGCTCTACGGCCGCACGTATAACCCCGACACCGAAATCACCGTGACAGCCGGCGCGACGCAGGCGCTGCTCACCGCGATTCTGTGCTGCGTGCATCCGGGCGATGAAGTCATCGTGATCGAGCCGATGTACGACAGCTACGTGCCGTCGATCGAACTCGCGGGCGGCAAGCCGGTGTTCGTGTCGCTCGACGCGCCCGACTACGCCCTGCCCTTCGACAAGATCGCCGCCGCGATCACGCCGAAGACGCGTCTTCTCATGATCAACACGCCGCACAATCCGACCGGCCGCGTGTGGCGCGCGGAAGACATGAAGAAGCTAGAAGCGATCGTACGCGACACCAACGTGCTGATCGTCTCCGACGAAGTCTACGAGCACATGGTCTACGACGGCGCGCCGCACGAGAGCGTGTCGCGTTATCCGGAGCTGGCCAAACGCAGCTTCGTCGTGTCGAGCTTCGGCAAGACATTTCATGTGACGGGCTGGAAAGTCGGCTACGTCGCCGCGCCCGCCGCGTTGATGGCCGAATTCCGCAAGGTGCATCAGTTCAACGTATTCACCGTGAACACGCCGATGCAGATCGGCCTCGCGCGTTATCTCGAAGACCCGAAGCCGTATCTCGAACTGCCCGCCTTCTATCAGAAGAAGCGCGACTTCTTCCGCGAAGGGCTCGCGAAGACGCGCTTCTCGATGCTGCCGTCCGAAGGCACGTATTTCCAGTGCGTCGATTATTCGAAGATCAGCGACATGCCCGAAGCCGAGTTCGCGCAATGGCTCACGAGCGAGATCGGCGTCGCGGCCATTCCGGTGTCGGCGTTCTATCACGAGAGCCATGAATCGGGCGTCGTGCGCTTTTGCTTCGCGAAGAAGGAAGAAACGCTGGCGCTCGCGCTGGAACGTCTCGCGAAGCTTTGAACCTGCGGCGCACGCGCCACAACCAGGAGTCGAACGGAACATGAGTACGCAAGACTTCACGATTCAAACGCTCGGCATCGTCGGCAGCGGCGCGATGGGGCGCGGCATCGCGCAGATCGCGGCGCTCGGCGGGCTGAACGTGCATATCTACGACACGAACCCGAAAGCGCTCGCCGCCGCGCGCGCGTATCTGTCGGACACGCTCGCGAAGCTCACCGCGAAAGGCAAGCTCAGGGAAGCCGATGCGCACGCGGCGCTCGCGCGCATCTGCGATGCGGGCGACACGAGCGAGCTCGCCGGTTGCGACGCCATCGTCGAGGCGATCGTCGAGAATCTCGAACTCAAGCGCGAGCTGTTCCGCGAGCTCGAAGCCGTGGTCGGCGAGCACTGCGTTCTGGCGTCGAACACGTCGTCGCTGTCGATCACCGCGATTGCCGCCGGATGCGCGCGTCCAGCGCGCGTCGCGGGCTTTCACTTCTTCAATCCGGTTCCGTTGATGCGCGTCGTCGAAGTCATCGACGGACTGCGCGGCGATCCGCGCGCGGGCGATGCGCTGATGGACCTCGCGCGCCGCATGGGCCACACGCCCGTGCGCGCGAAGGACATGCCGGGCTTCATCGTCAATCACGCCGGGCGCGGCATGAACACCGAAGGCCTGCGCGTGGCGAGCGAAGGTGTCGCGAGCTTCGCGGACATCGACCGCATCATGCGCGAGCAGGCGGGCTTCCGGCTCGGCCCGTTCGAGCTGCTCGATCTCACCGCGCTCGACGTCTCGCATCCGGTGATGGAGTCGATCTATCATCAGTTCTACGAAGAGCCGCGCTTCAGGCCGTCGCCGATCACGGGCACGCGGCTCGCGGGCGGGCTCATCGGGCGCAAGGCGGGCGAAGGGTTTTATCGTTACGTCGATGGCAAGCAGGACGTCCCGCCCGAGCCCGCCGCGCCGACGAAGCTGCCGGCGCGCGTCTGGATCAGCCGCGCGTCGCACGAAGGCCGCGAGCAGGTGCTGAAACTGATCGCGAAATGCGATTGCTCGGTGCACATCGACGCGGGCCACACGCCCGAGCCGGATTCGCTGATCATCGTGACGCCGCTCGGCTTCGATGCCACCACGGCCGCGGTCAGCGAGCACCTCGATGCGACGCGCGTCGTCGCCGTCGATACGCTCTTCCCGCTCGATACCGTCGCGCGCCGCACAATCATGACGACGCCCGCGACCTCGCCCGCGATGCGCGACGCCGCGCACGCCCTCTTCGCCTTCGACGGCGTGCCCGTCTCCGTGATCCGCGATTCGACCGGCTTCGTCGCTCAGCGCGTCGTCGCGACGATCGTGAACATCGGCTGCGACATCGCGCAGCAAGGCATCGCGACGCCCGAGGACATCGATCTCGCCGTGATGCTCGGCCTCGGCTATCCGCACGGCCCGCTCGCGCTCGGCGACACGCTCGGCGCGACGACCATCCTCACGATTCTCCGCAACATCTATTCCGTGCTCGGCGACCCGCGGTATCGGCCGACACCGTGGCTCACGCGGCGCGCGCAGCTCGGACTTTCGCTTACCCATATCGAGGAGCTCAGATGAGCGCCGAACTACTCACAGACCGTCCCGCGGGCAGCGACACCACGCTCGTGCTCAAGTTGTCCAATCCCGGCGCGCGCAACGCGCTGCATCCGGACATGTACGCCGCCGGCATCGAGGCCCTGAACACGGCGGAGCGCGACAACAGCGTGCGCGCGATCGTGCTGACCGGCGCCGACAATTTCTTTTGCGCCGGCGGCAATCTGAATCGCCTGCTGGAGAACCGCGCGCAGGATCCGTCGGTGCAAGGGGCGAGCATCGATCTGCTGGCCGAATGGATCAGCGCGCTGCGTTCCTCGACGAAACCGGTGATCGCGGCCGTCGAAGGCGCGGCGGCCGGCGCGGGCTTTTCGCTGGCGCTCGCGTGCGATCTGATCGTCGCCGCCGATGACGCCCGGTTCGTCATGTCGTATGCGCGCGTCGGCCTCACGCCGGATGGCGGCGCATCGTGGTTTCTGTCTCGCGCGCTGCCGCGCACGCTCGCGAGCGAAGTGCTGCTCGAAGCGAAGCCGATCGGCGCGGCGCGTCTGCATGAAGTGGGCGTCGTGAACCGGCTGACGAAGAAAGGCATCGCGCTCGATGCGGCCATCGCGTGGGCTGACGATCTCGGCAGCGCATCGCCCAAAGCGATGGCGCGCATCAAGACGCTGATCAACGCCGCCGACGTGCAGCCGCTCGCCGCGCATCTCGACATGGAGCGCGACAGCTTCGTCGATGCGCTGCATCACGGCGACGCGCTCGAAGGCATCACCGCGTTTCTAGAGAAGCGCCAGCCGAACTATCGCTAAGTCATGGCTCACTACGAATTGCCGAAGCGCCGGCGCATCTTTCTGATGCGTCATGGCGACGTCACGTATTTCGACGACAGCGGCCGCGCGATCGATCCCGAAAGCGTGCCGCTCAACGAGCGCGGACGCGAGGAAGCGAGCGCGGCGGGCCGCGAGTTCGCCGCGCAGAACATCCGCTTCGATCGCGTGATCGTGAGCGGATTGCCGCGCACGATCGAAACCGCGCAGCGCGTGCTCGAAGCGACGGGCCAGCGCATCGACATCGAAGTGTGGCCCGAGTGGCAGGAGATTCGCGGCGGCAAGCTCAAGGACCTCACGGTGTCGGATATCGAGCGCGCGTTCCTCTCCGTGTTCGACGGCGTCGTGCCGGAAGAAACGCAATTTCTCGGCGGCGAGACCATCGGCGAATTGCTCGACCGCGCGTTGCCCGCTGTGGCGCGGCTGCGCGAGGATCGCTCGTGGGACACGGTGCTGCTCGTGCTGCACGGCGGCGTCAATCGCGCGCTGCTTTCGCACGCGATCGCGGCGGGCGGGCGCGCGTTCTTCGGGCATCTGTCGCAGGCGACGGGCTGCATCAATGCGCTCGATGTCGGCGAGAAACCGGCCGACTGGGTCGTGCACGCGATCAATCATTCGCCGCCCTCGCCGCTGCATGCCGGCGTGCGCAACACGACGATGGAACTGCTCTACGCGCAATTCGTCCGCTACAAGGCCGGCGACATGAACTGAACGCAGTCCGGAGGAGACGATGCAAGACAACGAGACGCACAAGCAGTCCGATTTCTCCGCGTTCGAAGGAACGCGCCCCGTGCAGGACAAGCAGCGTTTCGATACCGAGGCGCTCATTCCATGGCTCGCGGCGAATGTCGATGGCTTCAGCGGTCCGTTGACCGTCGAGCAATTCGCGGGCGGCCAGTCGAACCCGACGTTCAAGCTCGTCACGCCCGCGCGCAGCTATGTGATGCGCGCGAAGCCCGGACCGGCGGCGAAGCTGTTGCCATCGGCGCATGCGATCGAGCGCGAGTATCGCGTGATGCACGCGCTCGCGTCCACCGATGTTCCCGTCGCGCGCATGCTCGCGCTCTGCGAGGACGAGAGCGTGATCGGCCGCGCGTTCTATGTGATGGAGTTCGTCCAGGGCCGCGTGCTGTGGGACCAGTCGCTGCCCGGCATGACGCCCGCCGAGCGCGCCGCGATCTACGACGAAACGAATCGCGTGATCGCGGCGCTGCATACCGTCGATGTCGACGCCGCCGGCCTGTCGGGCTACGGCAAGCCGGGCAATTACTTCGAGCGGCAGATCGGACGCTGGAGCAAGCAATATGTCGCGTCGGAAACCGGGAAGATCGACGCGATGAATCGCCTGATCGACTGGCTGCCGCAGCACATTCCGCACGCGCAGAACGCGCGCGTGAGCGTCGTGCACGGCGACTTCCGGCTCGACAACCTCATTTTTCATCCGGCCGAGCCGCGCGTGCTCGCCGTGCTCGACTGGGAACTCTCGACGCTCGGCGATCCGCTCGCCGATTTCGCGTATCACTGCATGGCGTGGCATGTCGATCCGTCGCAGTTTCGCGGCATCGCCGGGCTCGACTGGGCCGCGCTCGGCATTCCCGACGAAGCCGCCTATGTGAAGCGCTATTGCGAGCGCACGGGCTTCGCGATCGAAGGCGACTGGAACTTCTATCTCGCCTACAACATGTTTCGCATCGCCGCGATTCTGCAAGGCATCATGAAGCGCGTCGTCGATGGCACCGCTGCAAGCGCGCAAGCCGTCGATGCCGGCAAGCGCGCGCGGCCGATGGCCGAACTCGCGTGGCACTACGCGCAAAAGGTGGAAGCAAAGGCATGAACTTCGACTACACGCCCAAGGTGCAGGCGTTGCGCGAGAAATTGCTCGCTTTCTTCGACGCGCATATCTATCCGAACGAACGCGCCTACGCCGATGAAATCGCGGCGAATCGCGCGGCGGGCAACGCGTGGATTCCGACGCGGCTGATCGAAGGCCTGAAGGAGCGCGCGCGCGCCGAAGGACTGTGGAACCTCTTTCTGCCGGCATCGGCGCGCGGCGCGGGCCTTACGAATCTCGAATACGCGCCGCTGTGCGAAATCATGGGCCGCGTGCCGTGGGCGCCCGAGGTCTTCAACTGCGGCGCGCCCGATACGGGCAACATGGAAACCATCGAGCGCTACGGCACGGAGGCGCACAAGGCTCAATGGCTCGAACCGCTGTTGCGCGGCGAAATCCGTTCGGCGTTTCTGATGACGGAGCCGGAAGTCGCGTCGTCGGATGCGACCAATATCCGATGCAGCATCGCGCGCGACGGCGACCATTACGTGATCGACGGCCACAAATGGTGGTCGTCGGGTGCGGGCGATCCGCGTTGCAAGGTGTATATCGTGATGGGCAAGACCGATCCCGATGCGCCGAAACACGCGCAGCAATCGATGATCCTCGTGCCCGCCGATGCGCGCGGCATCACGATGCATCGGCCATTGAACGTGTTCGGTTACGACGACGCGCCGCACGGCCACATGGACATCACGCTCGATAACGTGCGCGTCCCGGCGGCGAACATTCTGCTGGGCGAAGGACGCGGCTTCGAGATCGCACAGGGCCGCCTCGGGCCGGGGCGCATCCATCATTGCATGCGGCTGATCGGACTCGCGGAACGCGCGCTCGAACTGATGACGAAGCGCTCGCTCGCGCGCGTCGCGTTCGGCAAGCCGATCGCGCAGCATGGCGTGACGCAGGAGCGCATCGCCGAGGCGCGCATCATGATCGAGCAGGCGCGGCTTCTGACGCTCAAGGCCGCCTACATGATGGACACCGTCGGCAACAAAGGCGCGCGCGGCGAGATCGCGATGATCAAGGTCGTCGCTCCGAACGTCGCGTGTCAGGTGATCGACTGGGCGATCCAGGCACACGGCGCGGGCGGCATCTGCGACGACTTTCCGCTTGCGTACGCGTACGCATCGGCGCGCACGCTGCGCCTCGCCGACGGCCCCGACGAAGTGCATCGCAATGCAATCGCGAAGCTGGAGTTCGGGAAATACGCGTCAGGAAGCTGACGCGTCCGGATCGGCTGGATCGCGCAGACCGAAGAGCGCGGCGGAATCGACCGTCAGAACAAGCTCGCCGTTCTGGTTGTGCGCTTCCCAGCGCGTCTGCACGATGCCGCGATCCGGCTTGCTCTTCGACACGCGCTTGTCGAGCACGCGCACGGTGAGCCGCACCGTATCGCCGACGCGCACCGGCTTGATCCAGCGGATGTTGTCGAGACCGGGCGAGCCCATCGAGGTCGAATCGCCCACCATGTCGCGCACGAGAATGCCCATCATCGCGGAGCACGTGTTCCAGCCGCTCGCGACGAGTCCGCCGAAATGCGACGCCTCGCCCGCCGCTCCCGACAAATGAAACGGCTGCGGATCGTAGCGTTCGGCGAATCCGACGATCTCCTCTCTCGTGAACGTGTGCGCGCTCAGTTGAACGGCGCTGCCGGGTTCGAAGTCTTCGTAAGCGTAGGTCATGCGGGATTCCCTTCCGTTTCGGTGGATGTGGGCGATGAAGCGAAGCGCACGCGATGATGCGCCGCAAGCAGCCTGTGCCGGCTCGCGTGGTCATCGCGGTTCAGACGTTGGTGATGGAGGACGTTGTCGGGCAGTTCGCGCGCAAGACTGACGTCGGCGCGAAAGGCGTCGTCCGAAGGGGAATAGTTGAGGTTCATGTGCGGTGTCTCCTTCGTGGCCCCATCCGGAGCCAGAAAAGACGCCGCGCGCGAACGTTACTGCAGCGGCTCTTTCAATGCGTCCGGAACAGGCAACGGCATCACGTCGATCCCTTCTTCGAGCAAGGCGTGCGTCTCTTCGGGCGTCGTCACGCCGCGAATGTTGCGCGCCGGCGCCTCGTTGTAGTGAATGCGCCGCGCCTCCTCGGCAAACCGGTCGCCCACGTTTTCGGTCTTCTCGATCAGCTCGCGCATGAATTGCAGCGCGCGCGCCTGTAGTGCGGCGCCTTCGGGCACGGCTTGCGTCTGCGAAACCTGCGGCGTCGCTTCACCTCGCGCCGACGAAAGATTCAGGCGCGGCGCGGACGGCATACGGCTCACATCGGTCGTCGAGCACACGGGACATGCAACCAGTTTGCGCGACAATTGCGACTCGAACTCATCGGTCGAGGCGAACCAGCCTTCGAACCGGTGTTCGTGCGAGCACTTTAAATCGAGGACCTTCATGCTGATGGGGCTTCGTTGAAGTTTATCTCAAAATCGCGTTTTTTGAACGGTCGTTCGTTAAATCGGAAGAACGCAGACAACCGTCAAACCGCGAAACATTCATTCTAGCCGCTCGGCCCACGCATCGCTTTAGCCGACGCAAAAACGACAAAAGCGGCAACGAGGCCGCTTTTGCGCACATCCGTCTGACGAACGCTCAATCCTTGATCGTCTCGCCCAGCGTCCACTCGCCCGAGCGGACCTTCTCCAGCCAGAACACGCCGATGATCGTTTTCACATCGCTGATGCTACCGTCCTTCACCCATGCCATCAGTTGCGCTTCGTCGGCGATGAAGGTTTCGAGGAATTCGCCTTCGTCGAGCTTTGCATCGCCCGCTTTCAGGCCACGCGCCAGATAAATGTCGATGAACTCCGTCGAATACGAAATTACCGGATGGATGCGCGTGAGGAACGTCCATTCCCGCGCGGTGTAGCCGGTCTCTTCCTGCAGTTCACGCTTCGCGCAGGTCAGTTCGTCCTCGTTCGGATCGAGCTTGCCCGCCGGAAATTCGAGCAGCACGCGGCCCACCGGATAACGGAACTGGCGTTCGAGCAGCACGCGGCCGTCGTCGAAGACCGGCAGGATCATCACCGCGCCGGGATGCTCGACGAACTCGCGCGTCGCATGCTTGCCGTCCGGCAGCTCGACGGTGTCGCGTTTCAGCGTGAGGAATTTGCCCTCGTGCAGCGTGACGCTCTCGACCTGCTTTTCGATGAGACCGTCGTCGTTGCCGGGAATCGAGGAATGATCTGCCATGTTGGGCCCTGTGCTTTCGAAGCAAACAAGCCGCTAACGGCGCGAAGCCGTCAGCGGCGTTTGACGAGATATTGATACGTGAAGCCGGGAAAGGCGAACACGACGAAGAGACTGAAGGTGATGGCGTAGAACTGCCATCCCTGATCGAACCGGTTGCCGGCGCGCGCTTCGAGCATGAAGCCGAGCGCACCGACCACGAAGTAAAGAACGATCAGCTCGCCGATGCGAATCCACGCGCTCTTCTTCGCCGCCCTGCGTCCCGTCGACGCCGGAAGCGGCAACGGGACGATGGCGAAGAGGCGCTGATTCAGGAACGGCACGTTGGCGAGCACGAGCGCCAACAGCACGATGAACCAGCCTGCCGCCGACATTACAGCGGCAGCGTATGCGAGATCGCCGTGAGGCACGCGCTCATCAATGGGCCCGGCACCAGACCGAGCACGAGCACGGCCAGGCCGTTGAACGCGAGCAGCGAGCGGTTCAGGCCGCCGGCGACGATCGGCGATGCATCCTGCGGTGCATCGAAGTACATCAGCTTGACGACGCGCAGGTAGTAGAACGCGCCCACGAGCGAAGTCATCACGGCGAGGACGGCGAGCCACGTGAGACCGGCGTTCATCGTCGCTTCGAGCACGGCGAGCTTCGCGTAGAAGCCGACCGTCGGCGGGATGCCGGCGAGCGAGAACATCATGATCATCATGACGAACGCGAACACCGGGCTGCGCTGATTCAGGCCCTTGAAGTCTTCGAGCGTTTCGGCCTCGAAGTCGCGGCGCGCGAGCAGCATGACCACGCCGAAGGTGCCGAGCGTCGTGACGAGATAGATGATGCTGTAGAACATCGCCGAGCTGTATGCGCCCGCCGCGCCCGTCAGCTTGCCGTCGACCACACCGGCGAGCAGGCCCAGCAGCACGAAGCCCATGTTGGAGATGGCCGAGTAAGCCAGCATCCGCTTGATATTCTTCTGCACGATACCCGTGATATTGCCGACGATCAGCGAGAGCGCCGCGAGAATCACGAGCATCTCCTGCCAGTCGACCGCGAGCGGCAGCAGACCCATCACCAGGAAGCGCAGGCCCCACGCGAAGGCCGCGACCTTCGGGCCGCCGCCGGTGAGCAGCGTCATTGCCGTCGGCGCGCCCTGATAGACGTCAGGCACCCACATGTGGAACGGCACCGCGCCCATCTTGAACGCCACGCCCGCGACGATGAAGATCACGCCGAACAGCAGCACGGCGTCGTTGATGCGGCCCGAAGCGACGGCCTTCAGCACTTCGTTCAGTTCGAGCGAACCGGTCGCGCCGTAGATCATCGAGATGCCGTACAACAGGAAGCCGGATGCGAGCGCGCCGAGCACGTAGTACTTCATCGCCGATTCGTTCGCCTGCGGCGCGTCCTTGCGCAGCGCGATGACCGCGTACAGCGACAGCGACATCAGTTCGAGGCCGAGATACAGCGTGAGGAAGTTGTTGCCCGAAATCATCACGCACTGGCCGAGCAGCGAGAACATGCCGAGCAGGAAGAAGTCGCCGCGGAACAGGTCGCGGTCTTCCAGATACTTCTTCGAATAGACGATCGACACGGCGTAGCCGAGACACACCACCGCTTTCATCGCGCTCGCGAACGGATCGACGATGTACATGCGCGTGAAGAAGTAAGCCGGCGTCGGATTGAGCGCGGTCATTGCGAACCACACGCCGCAAACGAGCGTCGACACGAGCGCGATCAGATACGTCGTGTGACGGCTCTTCGTGCCGAACATGGTGTCATTCAACCAGGCGACGACGACCGCTGCCATCAGGATCGCGTCGGGCCACAACATACTCATAGGAGCGTTTTGCATGATCTTTTAGTTCCTCCGCACGACGTTACTGAGCCAGCGGCAGCTTGGACTGCGCGACGTGGGAGAGCAGGTTTGCCACGGATTCGTGCATCACGTCGGTAAAGGGCTTCGGATGCAGGCCCATGTACAGCGTGAACAGCGCCAGGATCGCGAGCATCAGGAATTCGCGTCCGTTGATGTCCTTAAGCTTCGCGACGTGATCGTTCGCGACCGCGCCGAAGTACACGCGCTTGTACATCCACAGCGTGTAGGCCGCGCCGAGGATCAGCGTGAAGGTTGCAAGGAACGCGATCCAGAAGTTGTACTTCACCGCAGCCAGAATCACCATGAATTCGCCGACGAAACCCGAGGTTCCCGGCAAGCCGCAGTTGGCCATCGCGAAGAGCATCACGAATGCCGCGAACTTCGGCATCGTGTTCACGACGCCGCCGTAATCCGCGATCTGGCGCGAATGCACGCGGTCGTACAGCACGCCGATCGAGAGGAACATCGCGCCCGACACGAAGCCGTGCGAGATCATCTGGATGATCGCGCCTTCGACCGCGAGCTGGCTCGACGCACCGAACATGAAGAAGCCGAGCGTGACGAAGCCCATGTGCGCGATCGACGAATACGCGACGAGCTTCTTCATGTCGGACTGGACCATCGCCACGAGACCGATGTAGATCACCGCGATCAGCGACAGCGTGATGACCACCGGCGCGAGGAAATGGCTCGCGTCCGGCGCGATCGGCAGCGAGAAGCGCAGAAAACCGTACGCGCCGAGCTTCAGCATGATCGCGGCCAGCACGACCGAGCCGCCCGTCGGCGCTTCCACGTGCGCGTCCGGCAGCCACGTGTGGACCGGCCACATCGGCACCTTCACCGCGAACGCCAGGAAGAACGCGATGAAGAGCAGCACCTGCGGCGTCATGTCGAGCTTCGCGGCCTGCCACGTAGCGAGGTCGAACGTATGCGTCTGCGTGTACAGATACAGGAGCGCGACCAGCATCAGCAGCGAGCCGGCCAACGTGTAGAGGAAGAACTTGAATGCCGCATACACGCGATTCGGGCCGCCCCACACGCCGATGATGATGTACATCGGAATGAGCGTGGCTTCGAAGAACACGTAGAACAGCAGGCCGTCCGCCGTCGAGAACACGCCGATCATGATGCCCGAGAGGATCAGGAACGCGGCCATGTACTGCGACACGCGCTCGGTGATCACTTCCCAGCCGGCGATCACGACGATCACCGTGATGAGTGCGGTCAGCACGACGAACCACATCGAGATGCCATCGACGCCGAGGTGATACGTGATGTTGAAGCGCTCGATCCAGTTCGACTGCTCGACGAATTGCAGCGCGGCCGTCGACGTATCGAAGCCGGTGATGAGCGGAATCGTGACGATCAGCCCGAGCACCGAGCCGATCAGCGCGACCCAGCGCGCGGGCGCCGGGTTGCGGTCATTACCAACTGCGAGTACCAGCATGCCGAAGATGATCGGCAACCAGATCGCGACACTGAGAATCGGAAAAGAATGCATAGGATCCCTCGCCTTATTTGCCGCCGAGCGTCACAAACAGGGTCAGGAGCCCCAGCATGCCGATAATCATGGCGAACGCGTAGTGGTAGATGTAGCCGGATTGAAGGAAGCGGATCACACCGGCGAACCAGCCCATGAACCGCGCACTGCCGTTGACGATGCCGTCGATGACGACCACATCGCCCTCTTTCCACAGGCCCCGGCCGATGGCGACCGCGCCCTTCGCGAATACGACCTCGTTGATCTTGTCGCAGTAGTACTTGTTGTCGAGCAGGACGTAGATCGGACGGAAGGTCTTCGCGACGACCGCGGGCAGATCCGGGCGCTTCATGTAGAAGAACCACGCGACGATCACGCCGAGCGCCGCGAGCCATACCGGACCCGGCGTGACGATGCCGTGCAGCGCCATCGCGGCCCAGCCGTGGAACTCTTCGGCCATTTCCTTCAGGCCTTCGTGGCTCTCGGCGATGTAGATCACCTTGTCGAACACGACGCCGTGCGAGAAGAAGTTGCCGTAGATCATCGGGCCGATCATGATCGCGCCGATGATGATCGACGGAATCGCGAGCAGCACGAGCGGCAGCGTCACCACCCACGGTGTCTCATGCGGCACGTGAGCGTGGCCGTGGCCGTGATCGTCGTGACCGTGGCCGTCGTCATGACCATGACCGTGGCCGTGCGCTTCGGCCTGGCCCATCGGCGAGTCGGGATGCTTCGGACCGCGGAAGCGCTCTTCGCCGTGGAAGACCATGAAGTACATACGGAACGAGTACAGCGACGTGACGAACACGCTCGCGACCACCGCGAAATACGCGAAGCCCGAGCCCGCCAGATGCGAGTACTTCACGGCTTCGATGATCGAATCCTTCGAGTAGAAGCCCGAGAAGAACGGCGTGCCGATCAGCGCCAGCGAACCGATCAGCGACGTGATCCACGTGATCGGCATGTACTTGCGCAGGCCGCCCATGTTGCGCATGTCCTGGTCGTGGTGCATGCCGATGATGACCGAGCCCGCGCCGAGGAACAGCAGCGCCTTGAAGAACGCGTGCGTGCCGAGGTGGAACACGGCGACCGGATAGGCCGAGACGCCGAGCGCGACCGTCATGTAACCGAGCTGCGAGAGCGTGGAGTAAGCGACCACGCGCTTGATGTCGTTCTGCACGACGCCGAGGAAGCCCATGAACAAGGCCGTGATCGCGCCGATGACCGTGACGAACGACAGCGCCGCATCCGAATGCTCGAAGAGCGGCGACATGCGCGTCACCATGAAGATGCCGGCCGTCACCATGGTCGCCGCGTGAATCAGCGCGGAGATCGGCGTCGGGCCTTCCATCGAGTCCGGCAGCCACACGTGCAGCGGGAACTGCGCCGACTTGCCCATCGCGCCGATGAAGAGGCAAACGCACGCGACCGTCAGCAGGCCCCATTGCGTGCCCGGAAACGTCATCGTCGCGAGCTTGTCGCTTTGCGCGAACACGTCGCCGTAGTTGAGCGAGCCCGCGAACGCGAGCAACAGGCCGATGCCCAGCAGGAAGCCGAAGTCACCCACGCGGTTCACGATGAACGCCTTCATGTTGGCGTAGATCGCGCTCTCACGCGTGAAGTAGAAGCCGATCAGCAGGTACGACACGAGACCCACCGCTTCCCAGCCGAAGAACAGCTGCAGGAAGTTGTTGCTCATGACGAGCATCAGCATCGAGAACGTGAAGAGCGAGATGTACGAGAAGAAACGCTCGTAGCCGACTTCTTCGTCCGCCATGTAGCCGATCGTGTAGATGTGCACCATCAGCGAGACGAAGGTCACGATGACCATCATCATCGCGGTCAGCGAGTCGACCAGGAAGCCGACTTCCATCTTCAGCGTGCCGACGCTCATCCATTCGTAGATGGTCGCGTTGAAGCTCGCGCCGTGCATCACGTCGTTGAAGACGATCGCCGAAAGAATGAACGAGATGAAGACGCCGAGGATCGTGACGCGATGCGCGCCCTTGCGCCCTACCCATTTCGCGAACAGCCCCGCGATCAGACAGCCGGCGAGCGGTGCCAGCGGAACCGCGAGCAGGAGGTTTTCATTGAGTGTCGTGGACATAACAAGCCTGGCCTGAAATTAACCTTTGAGCTGATCGAGGTCCTCGACATTGATCGTGTCGAGGCTACGGAACAGGGTCACGAGAATCGCGAGACCGATCGCAGCTTCAGCGGCGGCGACGGTCAGCACGAAGAACACGAAAATCTGGCCATGCACATCGCCCAGATAGTGTGAGAACGCGACGAAATTGGTGTTCACCGCGAGCAGCATCAATTCGATGGCCATCAGGATGATGATGACGTTGCGGCGGTTCAGGAAGATGCCGACGATGCTGATCGCAAACAGGATCGCACCGAGCACGAGGTAATGGGCAAGACTCAACATTTCTATTTATCTCCTTCCGCTCAGCCCTTGTTGTCGACCGTGCCCGCGCCGATGTTGCCGGTCACCGCGGGTTCCGTCGAAGCGTCGGGCGCTTCTTTCTCGGCCTGCATCTTCACGATGCGCACGCGATCCGCGGCACGCACCTTGACCTGCTGGCTGACGGTTTGCGTCTTCTTGTCCTTCTTGTCGCGGATCGTGAGCGAGATCGCCGCGATGATCGCGACCAGCAGCACGAGGCCGGCGATTTCGAACGCGAAGATGTAGTCCGTGTAGATGACCTTGCCGATCAGCTGCGTGTTCGGCATCAGCGCCGCGCCGGTCACCGCCGTCGACGTCTCGGGCGTGACCGTGCCGCCGTAGCCGTGCCACAGGATCAGCGCCGTCTCGATCACGATGATCGCGCCGACGATGCTCGCGAGCGGCACGAAGCGCTTGAAATCCTTGCGCAGGACATCGATGTTGATGTCGAGCATCATGACCACGAACAGGAACAGCACCATCACGGCGCCGACATACACGAGAACCAGCAGGATCGCGAGGAATTCGGCTTGCAGCAGCATCCAGATCGCGGCCGCGTTGAAGAACGAGAGCACGAGGAAGAGCGCGGACGACACCGGGTTGCGCGAAGTGATCACCTTCAGCGCGGAAACGACCAGCAGCAGCGCGAAGATATAGAACAGTACGGTTGTGAATTCCATGATTACCGGTTCATCGTTAGGCCATCATCAGGCATGGTGTGTCGGCGCTTTCGGACAGGAGCCGCCCTCGGCGCGCGCCGCAGAGTGCCAAACAGCAACTACAAAATCGCTTCAGCCGATGCCGGAACGCGTGGCGCCGGCATCGAACGCCTATCAACGATAAGGCGCGTCTGCCGCCTTCGATGCGGCAATTTCCGTCTCGTAGCGATCGCCCACCGCGAGCAGCATGTCCTTCGTGAAATACAGGTCGCCGCGCTTTTCGCCGTGATACTCGAGGATGTGCGTTTCGACGATCGAATCGACCGGGCAGCTCTCTTCGCAGAAACCGCAGAAGATGCACTTGGTCAGGTCGATGTCGTAGCGCGTCGTGCGACGGGTGTTGTCCGCGCGCGTTTCCGATTCGATCGTGATCGCCATCGCCGGGCACACCGCTTCGCACAGCTTGCAGGCGATGCAGCGCTCTTCGCCGTTTTCATAACGGCGCAGCGCGTGCAGGCCGCGAAAACGCGGCGAGATCGGGGTCTTTTCTTCCGGGAACTGCACCGTGATCTTGCGCTGGAACGTGTAACGTCCGGTCAGCGCGAGACCCTTCAGCAGTTCGGTGAGGAAGAAGGTTTTGAAGAAGTTCTGAATAGCGTTCATGATGGTTTCGTCGCTTTCGTCGCGTTACTTCCAGATGTTGAGCGGCGACATGATCCAGAAACCGACCACGACCACCCAGATCACCGACACCGGCAGGAACACCTTCCAGCCCAGACGCATAATCTGGTCGTAGCGGTAACGCGGGAAAGTCGCGCGCGCCCAGATGAACACCGACAGCAGCAGGAAAATCTTGAAGGCGAACCAGAATACGCCCGGAATGAACGACAGGAAGCCGAACGGTGCGTCCCAGCCGCCGAGGAACAGCGTCGTCGCGATCGCGGAGATCACGATCATGTTGATGTACTCGGCCAGGAAGAACAGCGCGAACGCCATGCCGGAGTAATCGATCATGTGACCCGCGACGATTTCCGATTCGCCTTCCACCACGTCGAACGGGTGACGGTTCGTTTCAGCAATGCCCGAAATGAAGTACACGACGAACATCGGCAGGAGCGGCAGCCAGTTCCACGACAGGAAGTTGACGCCCCAGCCGGCGAACATGCCGCGCTGCTGCGAGTGCACGATGTCGGACATGTTCAGCGTGCCCGCGACCATCAGCACGACGACGAGCGCGAAGCCCATCGAGATTTCGTAGGACACCATCTGCGCCGCCGCGCGCATCGCGCCGAGGAACGCGTACTTCGAGTTCGACGCCCAGCCCGCGAGAATCACGCCGTACACGCCGATCGACGAAATCGCCATTACGTACAGCAGACCCGCGTTGACGTCGCCGAGCACGGCCTGCGCCTGGAACGGGATCACCGCCCACACCGCGAATGCGGGCACCACGGTCATGATCGGCGCGATCACGTAGATCCACTTGCTCGCCTGCGTCGGCTGAATGACTTCCTTCAGCAGCAGCTTCAGCACGTCCGCGATCGGCTGCAGCAAACCAGCCGGACCGACGCGGTTCGGGCCGAGACGCACGTGCATCCAGCCGATGAGCTTGCGTTCCCACAGAATCAGGTACGCCACGCACAGCAGGATGACCACCGAAACCACCAGGATGCGGACCACCGCCCACACCGTCGGCCATGCGACGCCGAGAAGCTGCGTGCCGCCTGCGTTGATCGTATCGAACAAGCCCATTTTTACGCCTTCTCCACTACCAGTTCACCGAACAGGCCGCCGAGCGCGGCGCCAGCCGTCGTGCCCGCCGACACGCGGACCACCGATTCCGCGAGATTCGCGTCGCGGACCGCGGGTAACGTCACCGACAGATTGCCTTGGCGGATACGCACTGCCTCGCCGTCCTTCAGGCCGAGCTTGTCGAAGAGCGCGGTCGGGAGGCCCGCCACGTTCGCATCGCGTGCGGCTGCCGTCAGATGCAGCGACGGCGCGCGGCGCACGAGCGCATCGGCGTGATAGATCGGCACATCGGCGAGACGCTGCAGGCCGCTGCCGTTCACCGCAACCTTCGATGCGGCGCGCACGGCCGTCACCGTCGTCTTGTTCGACAGACGCGCCGTGAGGTCGCCCGTACCGAGCGCCGCGACGCGCACTTCTTCAGCCGTGTCGAACTCGAAGCCCGGCAGACCCAGGATCGTGCCCAGCACGCGCAGCACCTTCCAGCCCGGACGCGTGTCGCCCAGCGCGCGCACGACGCCGTTGAACGACTGTGCCGTGCCTTCCGCGTTGACGAACGTGCCCGACGTTTCCGTGAACGGCGCGACGGGCAGCAGCACGTCCGCGTAGTCCATGCCGTGCTTGAACGGCGACATCACGACGACCATTTCCGCGGCCTTCAGCGCGGCGATGGCTTGCGCCGGATTGGCCGTGTCGTATTCCGGTTCGGCGTTCAGCAGCACGTAACCCTTGCGCGGCTGCTCGAACACTTCGCGTGCGTTGAGACCGCCCTCGCCCGGCAAGGCATCGACGAGATGCGCGCCGACCGAGTTCGCGCCTTCCGTGAGGAAGCCGAGCGTCGCGCCGGTATTGTCGGCGATCCACTGGGCCGCCGCCTGAATCTGTGCAAAGTCCGGATGCTGAACCGCGATGTTGCCGAGCAGCACGACGCGCTCTTCGCCCGCCGACAGCGATGCCGCGACGTCCTTCGCAGCCGCCGACACTTCGCGGCCCGCGAACGCGTCCGGCAGCGCGACGCCGCGCGCTTCCGACACCGCAGCAGCGATGGCGGCCAGTTGATCCAGCCACGCCGACGGCGCCGCGACCAGGCGATGCGCGGTCGGGATCAGCGAGTCGTCGTTGCTCGCGTTGAGGAATGTGATCTTCGCGCCGTTCTTCGCGGCCTGCCGCAGACGCGCGGCGAACAGCGGATGATCGCGGCGCAGGAACGAGCCGATGACGAACGCGGTGTCGATGGTCGACAGATCCGCGATCTTCGTGCCGAGCCACGGCGCACCGATGCCGGCCGGCGCCGAGAAATCGTTCTGACGCAGACGGAAATCGACGTTCGGCGTACCGACGCCTTCGGCCAATGCCTTGAGCAGATGCAGTTCTTCGACCGTGCTGTGCGGCGTGGCCAGTGCGGCGATGGCGTTCGCGCCATGATCCGCCTTGATGCCCTTCAGCCCCTTCGCGACGTACTCGAGCGCGGTCTGCCAGTCAGTTTCGATCCAGTTGCCGCCCTGCTTCAGCATCGGCGTGGTGAGACGCTCGTCGCCGTTCAGGCCTTCGTACGAGAAACGGTCCTTGTCCGAGATCCAGCATTCGTTGATGGCTTCGTTCTCCATCGGCAGAACGCGCATCACGCGGTTGTTCTTTACCTGCACCACGAGGTTCGCGCCGACGGAATCGTGCGGGCTCACCGACTTGCGGCGCGACAGTTCCCACGTCCGCGCGCTGTAGCGGAACGGCTTGCTCGTGAGCGCGCCGACCGGGCACAGATCGATCATGTTGCCCGACAGTTCCGAATTTACCGTCTTGCCGACGAACGACGTGATTTCCGAATGCTCGCCGCGGCCCAGCATGCCGAGCTCCATCACGCCGGCGACTTCCTGGCCGAAGCGCACGCAACGCGTGCAGTGGATGCAGCGCGACATCTCTTCCATCGAGATGAGCGGGCCGACGTTCTTGTGGAACACCACGCGCTTTTCTTCGCTGTAGCGCGATTGCGACTTGCCGTAACCGACGGCCAGATCCTGCAACTGGCACTCGCCGCCCTGATCGCAGATCGGGCAATCGAGCGGATGGTTGATCAGCAGGAATTCCATCACCGACTGCTGCGCCTTCACGGCCTTGTCGGACGTCGTGCGCACGACCATGCCGTTCGATACGGGCGTGGCGCAGGCCGGCACGGCCTTCGGCATCTTCTCGACTTCGACGAGACACATCCGGCAGTTCGCCGCGATCGACAGCTTCTTGTGATAGCAGAAGTGAGGAATGTACGTGTCGACCTTATGCGCAGCCTGGATCACCATGCTGCCTTCAGGCACCTCGACCGTCTTGCCGTCAATTTCTAGTTCAACCATGATGGATAGATATCCTCAACCCTTGTCTCTCGACCCTTCTCAACCCTTGCCGCGCATCTGACTGCGCGCCCTGATTACGCGGTAAGCGCTTCGGACGCCGCGTGATGCTCGTGCCCGCCGACGAGACAGTGTTTGTGCTCGACGTGATATTCGAATTCGTCCCAGAAGTGCTTGAGCATGCCGCGCACGGGCATCGCCGCTGCATCGCCGAGCGCGCAGATCGTGCGGCCCATGATGTTTTCCGCGACCGAATTCAGCAGATCCAGATCTTCCTTGCGGCCGAGACCATGCTCGATGCGATGCACCACGCGATACAGCCAGCCCGTACCTTCGCGGCACGGCGTGCACTGGCCGCACGACTCTTCATAGTAGAAGTACGACAGGCGCAACAGCGAGCGCACCATGCAGCGCGTTTCGTTCATAACGATGACCGCGCCCGAGCCCAACATGGAGCCGGCCTTCGCGATCGAATCGTAGTCCATGTCGGTTGCGAGCATCATGTCGCCCGGCACGACCGGCGCGGACGAGCCGCCCGGAATCACGGCCTTGATCGACTTGCCGCGCACGCCGCCCGCCAGCTCCATCAGCGTCGAGAACGGCGTGCCGAGCGGAACTTCGTAGTTGCCCGGACGATTGACGTCGCCCGACACGGAGAAGATCTTCGTGCCGCCGTTGTTCGGCTTGCCGAGCTCGAGATAATTCTGCGGGCCGATTTCCAGCAGGAACGGAACCGCCGCGAACGTCTCGGTGTTGTTGATGGTGGTTGGCTTGCCATACACGCCGAAGCTCGCCGGGAACGGCGGCTTGAAGCGCGGCTGGCCCTTCTTGCCTTCCAGCGATTCGAGCAGCGCGGTTTCTTCACCGCAGATATACGCGCCGTAACCGTGGTGCGCATACAGTTGGAATGAGAAGCCCGAGCCCAGAATGTTCGCACCGAGATAACCGGCCTGGCGCGCTTCTTCCAGCGCCGCCTCGAACACGCGATAGACCTCGAAAATCTCGCCGTGAATGTAGTTGTAGCCGACGGTGATGCCCATCGCGTACGCGCCGATGGCCATGCCTTCGATCAGCGAATGCGGATTCCAGCGCAGGATGTCGCGATCCTTGAACGTGCCCGGCTCGCCTTCGTCCGAGTTGCAGACGAGATACTTCTGTCCCGGAAACTGACGCGGCATGAAGCTCCACTTCAGGCCGGTCGGGAAGCCCGCACCGCCGCGGCCGCGCAGACCCGACGCCTTGACGTCGGCGATCACCTGCTCGGGCGGACTCTTTTCTTCGAGAATGCGGCGCAGCTGCTTGTAGCCGCCGCGCGCGACGTAATCTTCGAGATGCCAGTTCTCGCCGTTAAGGCCAGCGAGGATCAGCGGCTTGATGTGACGATCGTGAAGTGACGTCATTTCGAAAGTTCCTCGATCAACTGGTCGATCTTCTCGCGGCTCATGAAGCTGCACATGCGATGGTTGTTCACGAGCATCACGGGTGCGTCGCCACAGGCGCCGAAGCACTCGCCTTCCTTCAGCGTGAACTTGCCGTCCGCGGTGGTCTCGCCGAAATCGATTCCAAGCTTTTGCTTGAGATATTCGGCGGCGCTGTCCGAACCGCCGTCCGGACCGAGCTGGCAAGGCAGATTCGTGCAGAGCGTGATCTTGTGCTGACCGACCGGCTTCAGCTCGTACATCGTGTAGAACGTGGCGACTTCCTGCACCGCGACGGGCGGCATGCTCAGGTAATCGGCCACGAACTGCATGATTTCGGGCGAGAGCCAACCATGCTCTTCCTGAGCGACAGCGAGCGCCGCCATCACCGCCGATTGCTTTTGCTCGGCGGGATACTTCGCGACCGCGCGATCGATTTCTTTCAGGCCTTCAGCTGAGATCATTTTCAGACACGACTCTTTCAATTCCTACCGAACGAAAACCTGCCGCGCCCTTCGTATTGCGGCAGACCTGGCGTTCCTGCGGGTTCCGGTTATTGCCTTCGCATTCTCTTGCGCGGCGGCTCGACGAGCGCACCGCGCAGGCGGCGATGAATCAGCGATCGATCTCGCCGAACACGATGTCTTGCGTACCGATGATCGTCACAGCGTCGGCGATCATGTGGCCTCGCGCCATTTCGTCGAGCGATGCGAGATGCGCATAGCCCGGCGCGCGAATCTTCAGGCGATACGGCTTGTTCGCGCCATCCGAGATCAGGTAGATGCCGAACTCGCCCTTCGGGTGCTCGACAGCCGCGTACGTCTCGCCTTCCGGCACGTGGAAGCCTTCGGTGAAGAGCTTGAAGTGGTGAATCAGCTCTTCCATGTTGCTCTTCATGCCGACGCGCGACGGCGGTGCAACCTTGTGATTATCGACCATCACAGGGCCAGGATTCTTGCGCAGCCACGCAATGCACTGTTGGGCGATGCGCGTCGACTGACGCATTTCTTCCACGCGCACCAGATAGCGGTCGTAGCAGTCGCCGTTCACGCCAACGGGGATGTCGAAGTCGAGCTGATCGTACACTTCGTACGGCTGCTTCTTGCGCAGATCCCACTCGATGCCCGAACCACGCAGCATCGCGCCGCTCAAGCCCATTTGCAGCGCGCGCTCCGGGCTCACCACACCGATGCCCACGAGACGCTGCTTCCAGATGCGATTGTCGGTGAGCAGCGTTTCGTACTCGTCGACACAGCTCGGGAAGCGCTTGAAGAAGTCCTCGATGAAGTCGAGCAACGAGCCCTGGCGTTTCTCGTTCATTCTGTCGAGCGCCTTCGCGTTGCGGATCTTCGATGCCTTGTATTGCGGCATCGCGTCCGGCAGATCGCGATAGACACCGCCCGGACGATAGTAAGCCGCGTGCATGCGCGCGCCCGACACCGCCTCGTAGACGTCCATCAGATCTTCGCGCTCGCGGAACGCGTAGAGGAACACCGCCATCGCGCCGACGTCGAGCGCGTGCGAGCCGATCCACATCAGGTGGTTCAGCACGCGCGTGATCTCGTCGAACAGCACGCGGATGTACTTCGCGCGCACCGGCACGTCGATGCCGAGCAGCTTCTCGATCGCCATCACATAGCCGTGCTCGTTGACCATCATCGACACGTAGTCGAGACGGTCCATGTACGGCACGGACTGCAGGAAAGTCTTGGTTTCGGCCAGCTTCTCGGTCGCGCGATGCAGCAGACCGATGTGCGGGTCGGCGCGCTGAATCACTTCGCCATCGAGTTCCAGCACCAGGCGCAGCACGCCGTGTGCTGCCGGGTGTTGCGGGCCAAAGTTCAGCGTGTAGTTCTTGATCTCTGCCATGGCGTTCTCTTAATGTTTCAGACCGCCATAGCGATCTTCGCGAATCACGCGCGGCGTGATTTCACGCGGTTCGATCGTCACCGGCTGATAGACCACGCGCTTCTCTTCCGGGTCGTAACGCATTTCGACGTAGCCGGAGATCGGGAAGTCCTTGCGGAACGGATGGCCGATGAAACCGTAGTCCGTGAGAATGCGGCGCAAGTCCGGATGGCCTTCGAACACGATGCCGTAGAGGTCGAACGCTTCACGCTCGTACCAGTTCGCCGACGACCAGATGTCGACCACCGAAGGCACGATGGGCACTTCGTCGTCCGGAGCGAATACGCGCACGCGCACGCGCCAGTTGTTCGTGATCGAGAGAAGATGGCTGACGGCCGCGAAACGCGGACCGTCGTAGGCGCCGTCGCCGTAGGTCGAGTAATCGACGCCGGAGAGGTCCATGAGCTGCTCGAAGCGCAGCGACGGGTCATCGCGCAGCTGCTTGCAGACGTCCAGATAGTTGGCCGCCTTGACGACGACCGTCACCTGACCCAGCGACTCGGTAATGCTCTGGAGACGGCCGCCAAAGGCCGTCTCGAGGTTCGCTTTGAGGGTCTCGAGTTTGCTTGCCATAGTTTGGGGAGAATCAGGCCCTTACTGACGGGCGATGGTGTTGGTGCGGCGAATCTTCGCCTGCAGCTGGATCACGCCGTAGACCAGCGCTTCGGCGGTCGGAGGACACCCGGGAACGTACACGTCGACCGGCACGATCCGGTCGCAGCCGCGCACGACGGAATACGAATAGTGATAGTAGCCGCCGCCGTTTGCGCACGAACCCATGGAGATGACCCAGCGCGGCTCGGCCATCTGGTCGTACACCTTACGAAGTGCAGGCGCCATCTTGTTGCACAGCGTGCCCGCGACGATCATGACATCAGACTGACGCGGACTCGGGCGAAACACGACGCCGAAACGGTCCAGGTCGTAACGGGCGGCGCCCGCGTGCATCATCTCGACCGCGCAACATGCGAGACCGAACGTCATCGGCCACAGGGAGCCGGTGCGCGTCCAGTTGATGAGCTTGTCAGCCGTGGTGGTGACAAAGCCTTCCTTCAAGACCCCTTCGATACTCATTTGTTTTCCACTCCAGATGAGCAGCCAGCCAAAGCCGCCCATGAATCCGGTGATCTAACTGTCATTCCCAGTCGAGTCCGCCTTTTCTCCAGATGTAGGCGAAACCGAGCAAAAATTCGAGCAGAAAAATCATCATCGCGATGAAACCAGGCCAGCCGATATCGCGCAGGGAAACACCCCACGGAAACAGGAACGCCGTCTCAAGGTCGAAAATGATGAAAAGAATCGCGACGAGATAGTAACGCACATCGAACTTCATACGCGCGTCTTCGAAGGCTTCGAAGCCGCACTCGTACGGCGCGTTCTTCTCGGTGTCGGGCTTGTTGGGACCGAGGATCTTGCCAATACTGACCAACGCTATACCCAAACCAAGGCCCACTACGAGGAACAAGAAGACGGGGTAATAGGGTGCGAGGTTCAAGGCTATCCTCAGATCGGTAGATATGGTCTGTTACTGGTTGGGGCCTTCAGCCGGGACGGACCACCCGGCGGGAGATATCACTTGGGACCGCTCACGATATCAGCACACTGTGACAAGCGCTTTGTAGGTGCCGATACTGCCGCGAAAATGTAAGCGTACTCCAGAAGTGACAATGCCAGCCGAAGCGATGCAAGCGGCTGGCATTGGATAACTTTGGTGCCGACGGCGAGACTCGAACTCGCACAGCTTTCGCCACTACCCCCTCAAGATAGCGTGTCTACCAATTTCACCACGTCGGCACTGTACTGCAATCCGGGAAAACTACTTCTTAATTGCCGCGAATCGCTTCAAGACTTGAATTATAACTGGGCCCTACGAATTGTTCAACGCACAAAATGCAAATTTCGCGAAAAATCTGTTCTGTCGTTATTTGGGCACGTCATTGCCTGGCGCGGACGATGCGACCGGCGCCGAAGCACCCGATGCAGCCACAGCCGGCGCCGATGCGGGCACGGAAGCCGCGCTGCCCAGCACGCCGGCGGACGTCTGCGGCTTGTAGCTGCCGAGATAGGTCAGCGTCAGCGTCGTGACGAAGAAGACCGCGGCGAGAATCGCCGTGGTACGCGACAGGAAGTTGGCCGACCCCGTCGCACCGAACAGACTGCCCGATGCGCCGCTGCCGAAAGCCGCACCCATGTCCGCGCCCTTGCCGTGCTGAAGCAGCACGAGACCGATGACGCCCAACGCCGACAACAACTGGACGACGATAATCAATGTCTTCAAATACAGCATTTCAACTCACCCGATTCCTGATGTTTCCGTGACACGTTCGTGTCGCACTATGCTCTTTCGCCTGCCCTGCCCGCTTGCCGCCCGACGCTCAATGCGCCACGGTTTGCGCCGCCCGGCAGATCGCCAGAAAATCCTTCGACTTCAGCGACGCGCCACCGATCAGCCCGCCGTCGATGTCCTTTTGCCCGAACAGCTCTTCCGCGTTTTCCGGCTTCACGCTGCCGCCGTACAGGAGCGGCACGCTTCCAACCGCGGCGCCCTTTTCCAGCAGCTTGTGACGCAGGAACGCATGAACGTCCTGTGCCTGCAACGGCCGTGCGGTTTTGCCCGTGCCGATCGCCCAGACCGGTTCGTACGCGACGACGATGCCCGCCGCCTGCTCTTCCGTCAGCGCCAGCAAGACGGCTTCGAGCTGCGTGCCGATGATCTTCTCGGTCGTGCCCGCTTCGCGCTCTTCGAGCGACTCGCCGACGCAGACGATCGGCGTAAGCCCCGCTTCGATCGCGCGCTGCGCCTTCGACGCGACGAGCTCCGGACTTTCGCGATGATACGCGCGTCGCTCCGAATGCCCGACGATTGCGTACGTGACACCGAAGTCCGCCGCCATCTCTGCCGCCACTTCACCGGTAAATGCACCACCCGAATGCGCCGACACGTCCTGAATGCCCCATCGCACGACCGAGCCGCTCAGGAGCGCCTGCGATTGCGCGAGATAAGGACACGGCACGCACACGCCGACGCTCACGCCCTTCTGCAAAGCCGATGCGCCAGCGGCAACTTCGGTCAGCAAGGTCGCATTGTCTCCGATGCGGCCGTGCATCTTCCAGTTGCCCACCACCAGTTTCGCTCGTTCTCTGGACATATGTCTCGTCAGTCGGCGGCGGCTTGCAAGAGCCGCCCTGTTATAAAAATGAACCGCTACGAACCGCAAACTGCTTGCAAAACAGGCGATTTTACTGTGTTACGACGAAACCGGTCAAACCATCAAAAGCGCGTCGCGAAATGAAACGCCGCGACGCGCGCAAAATCAGGCGTCGTCGCGCCAATCGAGCACGATCTTGCCGACGTGCGTGCTGCTTTCCATCAGCGCGTGCGCGGCGGAGGCATCGTGCGCCGGGAAAACCTGGTGGATCACCGGCTTGATGCGCCCCGCCTCGATTTCCGGCCAGACGCGCTCCTTCAGCTTCGCCGCGAGCTTCGCCTTGAATGCGACCGGACGCGGACGCAGCGTCGAGCCCGTGATGACGAGACGCCGGCGCAGCACGTCGTTCAGATTGATCTCCGCTTTCGCGCCGCCGAGCAGCGCGATCACGCAGATGCGCCCGCCATCGGCCAGCGCCTTGAGTTCGCGCGGGAGATAATCGCCCGCGACCATGTCGAGAATGACGTCGACGCCGCGGTCGTTGGTCAGCGACTTCACCACTTCGACGAAATCTTCCGTCTTGTAGTTGATCGCCCGCTCAGCGCCGAGCGCTTCGCACGCGCGGCCTTTCTCATCGGTTCCGGCCGTGGCGAACACGCGAAAACCGAGCGCCTTCGCAATCTGAATCGCCGTCACGCCGATACCGCTCGATCCGCCCTGCACGAGCAGCGTCTCTTCCTCGCCGTTCTCGCCCGCGCCCAGATGCGCGCGCTCGAACACGTTGCTCCACACGGTGAAGAACGTCTCCGGCAAGGAGGCCGCCTCGACGTCCGACAAACCCTTCGGCACCGGCAGACATTGCTCGAGCGGCGCGACCGCGTATTCGGCGTATCCGCCGCCGGCGAGCAGCGCGCACACGCGATCGCCTTTTTTCAGACCGAACGGGTTGTGCTTCGGATCGAAATCGCCGTCGACGATTTCCCCGGCAACCTCCAGCCCCGGCAGATCCGACGCGCCCGGCGGCGGCGCATACGCGCCCTTGCGCTGGAACACGTCCGGCCGGTTGACGCCGGAAGCGGCCACCTTGATCAACACTTCGCACTTGCCCGGCGTGGGCGTCGGACGCTCGCCCAGCTTGAGGACTTCGGGTGCGCCAAACTCAGTGATTTCGATGGCCTTCATAGCCTCTCCCTGTGCCGATCAGAGTTAGTGTGCATCCGAACCGGATGGCACTGCGCGCGCGTTGAAGCAATCCGCGCTCCACACTGCCATCGAGTCCGATGACGCGTCGGACAATGCATAGCGTCCCAAGCGTCATACATGAAAACGGCCGGCTCGCAAAAGCGGCCGGCCGTCTACACATTACCGCATTACTGCTGCGGGTGCGTGGGTTCCGCCTGTTGCGCGCCTTCGTTCAGAAGCGCCTTCGCCGACAGACGCACACGACCCTTTTCGTCCGTCTGGATGACCTTGACCTTCACGATCTGGCCTTCCTTCAGATAGTCGTTGATGTCCTTCACGCGCTCGTTGACGATCTCCGAGATGTGCAGCAGACCGTCCTTGCCCGGCAGGATGTTCACGATCGCGCCGAAGTCGAGCAGCTTGAGCACCGGGCCTTCGTAGACCTGGCCGACTTCCACTTCCGCCGTGATGTTCTCGATGCGCTTCTTCGCGTCGGCCATGCCTTCCGCGCTCGTGCTCGCGATCGTCACGACGCCGTCGTCCGAAATGTCGATGGTCGTGCCCGTCTCTTCCGTCAGCGCGCGGATCACCGAACCGCCCTTGCCGATCACGTCGCGGATCTTCTCCGGATTGATCTTGATGGTGATCATGCGCGGCGCGTAGTCCGACAGTTCCGTGTTCGTGTGCGGAACGGCAGCGGTCATCTTGCCGAGGATATGCATGCGGCCTTCCTTCGCCTGCGCGAGCGCGACCTGCATGATTTCCTTCGTGATGCCCTGGATCTTGATGTCCATCTGCAGCGCCGTGACGCCTTGCGACGTGCCGGCCACCTTGAAGTCCATGTCGCCGAGGTGATCTTCGTCGCCGAGGATGTCGGTCAGAACCGCGAACTTGTTGCCTTCGAGGATCAGGCCCATCGCGATGCCCGCGACGTGCGCCTTCATCGGCACGCCGGCGTCCATCAGCGCGAGGCAGCCGCCGCACACCGATGCCATCGACGACGAACCGTTCGATTCCGTGATTTCCGACACGACGCGGATCGAGTAGCCGAATTCGTCGGCGCTCGGCAGGCACGCGACCAGCGCACGCTTGGCGAGACGGCCGTGGCCGATCTCGCGGCGCTTCGGCGAACCGACGCGGCCGGTTTCGCCCGTCGCGAACGGCGGCATGTTGTAGTGGAGCATGAAGCGTTCGCGGTATTCGCCTTCGAGCGCGTCGATGCTTTGCTCATCGCCCTTCGTGCCGAGCGTCGCGACGACCATCGCCTGCGTCTCGCCGCGCGTGAACAGCGCCGAGCCGTGCGTACGCGGCAACACGCCCGTGCGGATTTCGATCGGACGAACCGTGCGCGTGTCACGGCCGTCGATACGCGGCTCGCCGTTCAGGATCTGCGTACGGACGATCTTCGCTTCGATGTCGAACAGGACGTTGCCGACCGTCGCCTTGTCGGCGGCTGCCGTGCCGCTCGCGGCGGCTTCTTCTTCCAGCTTCGCCGAGGTCGCTGCGTACACTTCCTTCAGCTTGGCCGAACGCGCCTGCTTGTTGCGCAGCTGATAGGCGGCATCCAGTTCCGGCTTGGCGATCTCCGTGACGCGCGCGATCAGCGCTTCATTCTTCGGCGCCGGCTGCCAGTCCCACTCGGGCTTGCCGCCTTCGCGGACGAGCTCATGGATCGCGTCGATGGCGATTTGCATCTGCTCGTGGCCGAACACGACCGCGCCGAGCATCACCTCTTCGGAAAGCTGCTGCGCTTCCGATTCCACCATCAGCACCGCGCGCTCCGTGCCCGCGACGACGAGATCGAGCGCCGATTCCTTCATCTGCGGACGCGTCGGGTTCAGCACGTACTCGTTGTTGATGTAGGCGACGCGCGCAGCACCGACCGGGCCGTTGAACGGCAGCCCCGACACGGCGAGCGCGGCGGATGCGCCGATCAGCGCGGGAATGTCGGCAGGAACGTCCGGGTTCAGCGACAGGACGTGGATCACGACCTGGACTTCGTTGTAGAAGCCTTCCGGGAATAGCGGGCGCAGCGGGCGATCGATCAGGCGCGAAGTCAGCGTTTCACCTTCCGACGGACGGCCTTCGCGACGGAAGAAGCCGCCCGGAATCTTGCCGGCGGCGTAGGTCTTTTCGAGGTAGTCGACGGTCAGCGGGAAGAAATCCTGGCCCGGCTTGGCGGTCTTCGCGCCGACGACGGTCGCGAGCACGACGGTATCTTCGATATCGACGACTACGGCGCCGCTTGCCTGGCGAGCGATTTCACCCGTTTCGAGGCGGACGTTGTGCTGTCCCCACTTAAATTCTTTGACGATCTTATTGAACATTTCGACTCCTTCTACGTTTGCGCCGCGCCGGTCGACTGGCGCGTGCGGGAAGGTCCGGAGCCACGCTTGAGAGGTGTGTTATGCCATTCCAGCGCGATGCGTCTCATTGACGTCGTCGCGCTGGAATGACACAAAGCTCCGCTGCGAGGCTGGACCGAGTGTCGGACCGGACGATTTCATCCGGGATAAAGCCAATGAACTGCTGAAACTTCTGACCCGTTGCAACTACGGGGTGCCGATTGCCGAAAACGCGATCGGGCACCACTTCACGAGCGAAACGTACAAAAACAAAGTGCCTGTATCAGCGGACTGACACAGGCACTTCGTTAGAACGTTGGCCGCAAAGCCACGCTTGGCGCCAATTACTTGCGCAGACCCAGCTTTTCGATCAGCGAGCGATAACGGTCTGCGTCCTTGCCCTTCAGGTAGTCGAGCAGCTTACGACGACGGCTCACCATGCGCAGCAGACCGCGGCGGCTGTGGTGATCCTTCGAGTGCGACTTGAAGTGGACGGTCAGTTCGTTGATGCGGCTCGTCAGCAGTGCGACTTGCACTTCAGGAGAACCGGTGTCGTTTGCGCCGCGTGCGTATTCAGCGACGATGTCGGACTTCTTGATTTCTGCTACGGACATTTGCTTTTCCTTTGAAACAAACAGGCGGTCACGGAAGAAAGGCCGTGCCGTGGATTTACAAAAAATGAATCGTCTCCGGCAATGCGCCAAAAACGAAGCGCAGAGTATAGCACAGCGCGATGTCTCGCTGAAGGACTTCTAGCGCGCCGGGCGCGGCATCCGGCATGTCGTGGGCTGCGCGGTCTTGTCGGCCGGGACGCTCAGAAGCGTGCGGAAACCGTAACCCGAGCCTTCGTTGTCGAACGCGACGCCCTTCGTTCCCGCCTTGTCCATTTCCATTACATACAGGGGCTGGATCACCTGATGATCGTCGGCGCGCATGGTCATCGGGTGAAATCCTTCGCCGTCGTAGCTCATGCCTTCCAGCGCGCGCGCCACCGCGAGCGGGTCTGCGCTCTTCGCACGCGTCATCGCGGCGGCGAGCATGTCGACCATCAGCGGCATGCGCGCCACCAGATAATCGTCGGCGGCAGACGGATAACGCGTCCGGAATGCGCGATAGTACGCATCCGATGCCGCGCCGCCCGCGTTCGGATGCCAGTCCGCCACGGCGATCACGCGCTTCACGCCGGCATCGCCGAGCGCGGCGGGCGCGCCCAGGCTGTTGCCGTAGAAGGTGTAGAACTTCGTGTCGAGCCCTTGCTCGCGCGCCGCCTTCACGAGCAGCGTCAGATCGTTGCCCCAGTTGCCGGTGATCACGGCATCGGCGCCGCTCGCACGGATTTTCGCGATGTAAGGCGCGAAATCCTTCACGCGGCCGATCGGATGAAACTCGTCGCCCGCGATCGCGATATCCGGCCGACGCTCCTTCAGCGCGCGCTGCGCCTCGCGGCTCACGTCGTGACCGAAGCTGTAATCCTGATTGAGCAGATAGACCTTCTTCACCGCGCGATCGTCGTTCAGCGCGTCGGCGAGCGCGTCCATGCGCATGCCGGCGTGCGCATCGAAACGGAAATGCCAGAAGCTGCACGCGTCGTTGGTGAGCGCGGGATCGTCGGCGGAATAGTTCAGGAACAGCACGCGGCGATCCGGCTCGCGCGCGTTTTGCTTGTCGATCGCGGCGACGAGCGCCGCCGCCACCGCCGAACTGTTGCCCTGCATGACGAAGCCGATCTTCTCGTCGATGGCCGCGCGCAACTGCACGAGACTCGCCTCGCTGCTGCCCTTGCCGTCGAGCACGACGAGTTGCAGCGGATGCGCGCCGTCGGCGAGCTTCACGCCGCCCCGTGCATTCACCCGATCGATGCCGAAGCGCACATTGCGCTCGACCATCGCGCCCGCGTTCGCGAACGGCCCGGACATGCCCTCGATCAGCGCCAGCCTGATGGGCGGCAGGTCCGCCGCATGCGCTGACAGGGACAATGCGAGACACGCCGATGCCGCGATGCGCAGCCATCGCGAAACGCCCGCGCCGATTCCGTTCTTCATGGTTTGCCGCCGATCCGCCGAAAGCGCGGATCATAGGCCGCGCCGGGCGCGCCGCGCAAGTCCGCATTGCCGACACATCGGCCCGAATGCGGCCATGTAGCGGAGAATGTTTTGGCGCGCGCGCGTGTCAAAATCACGGGAAACATCGATAACGAATGCTGCTCGCCGACGCGAGGAGCCAGCACGTGGAGGCTTCAATGCTGCACAAACTCAACCGCATGCGCGTATCGCTCGCATGCGCGGGCGTGGCGCTCCTTCTGTCCGCCTGCGCGCAGCCGTGGCAGAACTATCAGGCTGGCGCGGATGTCTCGACGATCACCGCCCGCCTCGGCCCGCCGCGCGAAGTCTACGATCTGCCCGACGGCGGCAAGCGTCTGATGTGGCCAACGCAACCGCTCGGCGAATTCACCACCGCCGCCGATATCGACGCGTCCGGAAAAATCGTGAACGTGCGGCAGGTGCTCGAAGAAAACGAGTTCTACAAGGCGCAGATCGGCACCTGGACGAAGAAGGACGTGCTCGTGAACTTTGGGCGGCCGGTGGAGACGTCGTACTTTCCGCTGATGAAGCGCGAAGTCTGGACCTATCGCTACATGGAAGCGAACGTCTGGTACATGATGTACAACTTTTACTTCGACGATCAGGGCATCCTGCGCATGACGCAGAAAACGCCCGATCCGCTGCACGATCCGGACAGGCGCAATCTGTTCTGATCGCATCGACGCCATAGAAAAAGCCCTCGCGAAGAGGGCTTTTTTGCGTCTCGAACGACTGGATCAAAGCTGCGGATTGAGCTTCTCGACCTTCGAATGCAGCTTGTTCAACGCGGCGATGTACGCCTTCGCCGAAGCCGCGACGATGTCCGGGTCCGTGCCCACGCCGTTCACGATGCGCCCGCTCTTCGACAGGCGCACGGTGACTTCGCCCTGCGCCTGCGTGCCCGTGGTGATTGCGTTGACCGAATACAGCACGAGTTCCGCGCCGCTCTCGACCTTCGATTCGATCGCGTGCAAAGTCGCATCGACCGGACCGTTGCCGCCCGCTTCGCCGGTGACTTCGGTGCCTTCGACCGCGAACACGACCTTCGCTTGCGGCTGCTCGCCGGTTTCCGAATGCTGTTTCATCGACACGAAGCGGAAGTGTTCCTTCGCCTGCGCTTCCGCGGATTCCTCGGAGACGATCTGCATGATGTCTTCGTCGAAGATTTCGGCCTTGCGGTCGGCGAGATCCTTGAAGCGCGCGAACGCGGCGTTCACGTCGGCTTCGGATTCGAGCGTCACGCCCAGTTCTTCGAGGCGCTGCTTGAACGCGTTACGGCCGGACAATTTGCCGAGCACGATCTTGTTCGCGCTCCAACCCACGTCTTCGGCGCGCATGATTTCGTAGGTGTCGCGCGCCTTCAGCACGCCGTCCTGATGGATGCCCGATGCGTGCGCGAACGCATTCGCGCCGACGACCGCCTTGTTCGGCTGCACGACGAAGCCGGTGATCTGCGAGACGAGCTTCGACGTCGGAACGATCTGCGTCGTGTCGATGCCGAGATCGAGGCCGAAGTAATCCTTGCGCGTCTTCACCGACATCACGATCTCTTCGAGCGACGTATTGCCCGCGCGCTCGCCGAGACCGTTGATCGTGCATTCGACCTGACGCGCGCCGCCGATCTGCACGCCCGCGAGCGAATTCGCGACCGCCATGCCGAGGTCGTCGTGGCAGTGCACCGACCAGATCGCCTTGTCGGAATTGGGCACGCGCTCACGCAGCGTCTTGACGAGGTTGCCGTAGAGTTCCGGCACGCCGTAGCCGACCGTATCCGCGATATTGATGGTGCGCGCGCCTTCGTCGATCACGGCCTCGATGACGCGGCAGAGATAGTCGATATCCGAGCGGCTGCCGTCTTCCGGCGAAAATTCGACGTCATCCGTGAATTTGCGGGCGAAGCGCACGGCAAGACGCGCCTGGTCATAGACCTGCTCCGGCGTCATGCGCAGCTTCTTTTCCATGTGCAGCGCCGACGTCGCAATGAACGTGTGGATGCGGAACTGCCCGGCGGGCTTCAGTGCATCGGCGGCGCGCTGGATGTCCTTGTCGTTCGCGCGGGCGAGCGAGCAGACCGTGCTGTCCTTCACGAGCGACGCAATGGTGTGGATCGCGTCGAAATCGCCGTTCGAACTGGCCGCGAAGCCTGCTTCGATCACGTCGACCTTCATGCGCTCCAGCTGTTTCGCGATGCGGATCTTCTCTTCCTTCGTCATCGACGCGCCGGGGGACTGCTCGCCATCGCGCAAGGTCGTGTCGAAAATGATCAACTTGTCTGCTGCCATGTTGCGCTCCTGTGGGGAGATTTATCGATTGTTGGAGATATCGAGATGAAACTCAAAAGGGAATTCGGGTGTTCGCGCCACCGCTGGCGTCGAAAACCTGAATGGACGAGCAGACGGGAGGCGAGACGAATTAGCGCGGTAGGCGCGCTAGCAGCGATAGTGCGCGTAGCGACGCACCAGCCGGGAACAGCGAGAAGGGGAACGAGAAAAAGTTCATTCAAAAACTATAACGGCTTTTAGGGGCGCGTGCAATGAGGCTTTCCGATTGCACCGATTGATATCGCCCGCGAACGCTGCCGGAAAACAAAAAAGCCTGCGTCCCGAAAGGAGGCAGGCTTTTTTCGATGCCGGCAGACGATCAACGATCAGTAACCGCCGATCGACGCGCTCACGCGCTGGCGCAATTCCGAGCCGTCGCCGACTTGCGCGTTCTCGATACGGCGCGCGCCCTGGAAGCGCTTTTCCCAGTAGCCATCTTCCATGTCGTCGACGCGGATCGTGCTGCCGGTGGACGGCGAATGCACAAACTTGTTGTCGCCGATATAGATGCCGACGTGCGAGAACGAGCGGCGCATCGTGTTGAAGAACACGAGATCACCCGGCTTGAGATCGGAAACGGTCACCTTCTCGCCGACGCGGCTCATTTCCTCGGCGCGGCGCGGCAAGGTCATGCCGAGCGTGTCCTGGAAAACGTAGCGCACGAAGCCGCTGCAATCGAGACCGGAATCCGGCGTGTTGCCGCCCCAGCGATAACGCACGCCGATCATGTTGAGCGCGCCGACGACGACGTCGCCCGCTTTGCTCGCCACGCCCGACAGAAACGACTTCGCGCCACCCGGAGTGCTGGCGGCGTCTGCGTTTGCGGCATCGCTGGATTTGCTGGAGGAGAAAATGCCGTTGTTGGCATTTTGGCTGCTACTGTTGACTTCGTCGGCGAACGCGCCGGAAGTTGTTGTCATCAGAAGGCCGATTAACATGCTGGCGGCGGCACGCGCGCATGTCTGAGTCAACGTTAGTGGCTGCATCGGTCGGTAGGTTTTACAATTAAAGGCTGCTAAATCAGGGAGATACGTGAAAGTTTGGAAGGATACTAGCCACAAAGTATTTAACTGTCAAAAGAAATAGAAAAATACAATTGCGACGGGCACCCAATTGGTGAAAAAGAAAGATTTTTAGGAATCCAGGGCTGCTCGCAAAAGCTTTCTTGTGTATTCGTCAGAGGGGTTCGCAAAAATCTTCTCCACCTCGCCCGTCTCGACGACAAAACCATTCCGCATGACCGCGACGCGATGCGCCATCGCGCCGATCACCTGGAGGTCGTGGCTAATAAAAACGTAACCGAGATTGTGCTTCTTCTGAATATCGGCCAGAAGTGCAAGTACTTGAGTTTGAATGGAAACATCGAGTGCGCTGGTCGGTTCGTCGAGGATCAGGATGCTCGGTTCGAGCACCAGCGCGCGGGCAATCGCAATGCGCTGCCGCTGCCCGCCGGAAAATTCGTGCGGATAGCGATCGAGCGCCGCGCGGTCCATGCCGACTTCCCGCAGCACCGCGATGACTTTCGCGCGCCGCGCGGCTGCATCGAGTTGCGGCCGATGCAGCGCCAGCCCCTCCCCGACGATGCGCTCCACCGTCTGCCGCGGCGATAGCGAACTGAACGGGTCTTGAAATACGACTTGCAGATTCGAGCGCAGCACGGTTTTTTCGCGTCCGCGAAAATCGCCAATGGCGCGCCCCTGGAATTGCACCGTGCCGGCCGAGACGCGCTGCAGGCCGAGCAGCGCCATCGCGAGCGTGGATTTGCCCGAGCCGGATTCACCGACGATGCCGAGCGTCTCGCCCTGCCGCACCGTCAGCGTGACGTCGTCGACGGCCTTGAAGCGGCCGCGCCGGAACCAGCCCGCGAAACCGGGCAGGCGCGTCGGGTAATCGACGCACACGTCCTTCGCGCCCAGCAGCACCGGCGCGATGGGCAGCACCGGCAGCACGTTGCGCTTCGGCTTGCTTTCCATCAACCGCTTGGTGTACGGATGCTGCGGCGACGTGAAAATCTCTTCCACCGTGCCGCTTTCGACGAGCACGCCCTTTTCCATCACCGCGACGCGTTCGGCAAAGCGCCGCACGAGATTCAGGTCGTGCGTGATGAGCAGCACGGCCATGCCGCGCTTTTCAGCCTCGTCGCGTTGAAGCTCCAGCAGCAATTCGACGATCTGCGCGCGGATCGTCACGTCGAGCGCGGTGGTCGGCTCGTCGGCGAGCAGGAGGCGCGGCCGGCACGCGAGCGCCATCGCGATCATTACGCGCTGACGCTGCCCGCCCGACAACTGATGCGGATAGCTGTCGACCCGCCGCTCCGGCTCGGTGATGCCGGTACGCGCCAGCAGTGCGATTGCGCGCTTCCTCGCCTCGCGCGGACTCGCGCCGTCGTGCAGTTGAATCGTCTCGCCGATCTGATCGCCGACCGTGTAGAGCGGATTGAGCGCGGTCATCGGCTCCTGGAAGATCATCGCGATGTCGGAGCCGCGCAGGCCGCGCATCGCGTGCTCGCTCTTCGACAGCAATTCCTCGCCGCCGAAGCGGATCGATCCGCTCACGTCGGCATCGCGCACGAGGCGCAGCACCGACAGCGCCGTGACGCTCTTGCCCGAGCCCGACTCGCCGACGAGCGCCACGCGTTCGCCCGCGCGGATGTCGAGATTGGCGCCATCGACAGCGAGCGTGTCGCCGAAGCGCACGCGCAGGTCCCGAATCGAAAGCAAAGGCTCGCTCACTGGCCGCCTCCGGCTTTCACCGCGTCGGAGATGCGCGTGTCGAGCGCGTTGCGCAATGCATCGCCCATGAAGGTCAGCAAAAGGAGCGTCGCGACGAGCACGCCGAACGTCGACAGCGAAATCCACCACGCATCGAGATTGGCCTTGCCTTGCGCGAGCAACTCGCCGAGCGAAGGGGTCGGCGACGGAACGCCGAGCCCGAGAAAATCGAGGCTCGTCAGCGCGAGAATCGCGCCGCTCATGCGAAACGGCAGGAACGTGATGACCGGCGTCAGACTATTGGGCAGCACGTGCCGCCAGATGATCTGCCAGTTCGACAAACCCATCGCGCGGGCGGCGCGCACGTAATCCTGCGTGCGATTGCGCAGAAACTCCGCGCGCACGTAATCCGACAGACCGATCCATCCGAACAGCGACAACAGGATGATCAGCAGAATCAGACTCGGCTCGAATATCGACGCGAAGATGATCAGCAGATACAGCTCCGGCAACGCGCTCCATATCTCGATCAGCCGTTGCCCGGTGATGTCGATCCTGCCGCCGAAATAGCCCTGCACCGCGCCGGCGAGCACGCCGAGCACCGTGCCGATCGCCGTCAGCACGAGCGCGAACAGCACCGAGACGCGAAAGCCGTAGACGAGCCGCGCGAACACGTCGCGGCCGCGATCGTCGGTGCCGAGCCAGTTCTCGCGCGAAGGCGGCGCCGGATTCGAGCCTTTCGAAAAATAGTTGAGCGTGTCGTAGTAGTAGTGATTCGGCGGATAGATCGCGAAGTTGCCGGGCGCGCTGAAGCGGTCGCGCACGAAGGGATCGAGATAATCGGCGGGCGTCGGGAAGTCGCCGCCGAAAGTCGTCTCGGCGTAAGTCTTCACGAGCGGAAAGTACAGGTGACCCTGATAACGCACGACGAGCGGCTTGTCGTTCGACCACAGCGGCCCCGCGAGGCTGATCACGAATGCCGCGATGAACACGATGAGGCTCCAGTACCCGAGCCGGTTGCGCTTGAAGCGCAGCCACACGCGCCGCCCGGGCGAGAGCGATGCTTCGCCTCGCAGCGGCCGCGCGTCGCCGGCGTCGCGTCGTGACGATTCCGATGAAGCGGCTCGATTCAAATCAGCGCTCCAGTTGTTCGAATTGAATGCGTGGATCGACCCAGACGTAACAGAGGTCCGAGATGAGCTTCGTCGCGAGGCCGATCAGCGTGAAAAGATAAAGCGTGCCGAGCACGACGGGATAATCGCGCCGCACGACGGATTCGTACGAGAGCAAGCCGAGGCCGTCGAGCGAAAAGAGCGTTTCGATCAGCAGGCTGCCCGTGAAGAACGCGCCGATGAACGCCGCCGGAAAGCCGACGATCAGCGGCAAAAGCGCGTTGCGGAACACGTGCTTCCACAGCACGCGCCGCTCGCTCAGGCCTTTGGCGCGCGCGGTGAGCACGTATTGCTTGCGGATTTCGTCGAGAAACGCGTTCTTCGTCAGCATCGTGATGACGGCGAAGCTGCCCACCACCGACGCCACCACGGGCAACGTGATGTGCCACAGATAATCGAGGATCTTGCCGCCGAGCGAGAGCGCCGCCCAGTTGTCCGAGGTGAGATTGCGCAGCGGGAATAGTTGCAGGAACGTGCCGCCGCCGAAGAGCACGAGCAGCAGCACGCCGAGCACGAAGCCCGGAATCGCGAAGCCGACGAGCACGATGAGACTCGTCGCGACATCGAACTTCGAGCCGTTCTTGACGGCTTTGGCGATGCCGAGCGGCACCGATATCAGATACGTGATGAAGAAGGTCCACAAGCCGATGCTGATCGACACCGGCAGCTTCGACACGATCAGCGACCACACGCTCTGATGCCTGAAGTAGCTCTCGCCGAGATCGAAGCGCGCGAACTTGCCGAGCATCAGGACGTAGCGTTGCAGCGGCGGCTTGTCGAAGCCGTAGAGCTTCTTGAGCTGCTCGACCTGCTGTGCATCGACACCCGTATGCGTGCGCAGGCCGAACCCGCCGCCGCCTTCCGACTGGCCGCGCCGCAGGTCATGCACGGCCTGCTCGACCGGGCCGCCCGGCACGAACTGGATCACGACGAAAGTGAGCGTCAGCACGCCGATGAGCGTCGGGATCATCAAGAGAATGCGTTTAAGGATGTAGCTCCACATGGCGCGCCCTCGTTACTTCGCCGCGTGCGCGGCGGGCCTGGATTGGGCCCACCACGTCGATATGACCCACTCTTCCGCGCCGTAGTACAGCGGCAAGGTCGACGGATAGGCGAGCGTATTGCGATACGCCACGCGATGCGTCGCCGAGTACCAGTGCGGCACCACATAGTAGCCGTTCATCAGCACGCGATCGAGCGCGTGCGTTGCATCGACGAGCTGCTCGCGCGTCTGCGCGGAAATGACCTTCTGCAGGATCGAATCGACGGCGGGCGACTTCACGCCCGCGAGATTGTCCGAGCCCTGCTCGTCCGCCGACTTGCTGCCGAAGCGCGAAACCTGTTCCGTGCCGGGCACCTGCACGTCGGGCATGCGCACGCTCGTCATGTCGAAGTCGAAGGCATCGAGACGTTTCTGGATCAGCGCGTAATCGACGGTGCGAAAGTTCATCGTGATGCCGAGCTTCTGCAGATTGCGCCCGAACGCCGCCGCGACCGGTTCCATCGACGCGCCGCCGCCGGTGTCGTCGAGAATCTCGAAGACGAACGGCTCGCCCTTCGCGTTGCGCAACGCGCCGTCGCGATACGTCCAGCCCGCCTGCGCGAGCAATTCACGCGCCTTGATGAGATTGGCGCGCAGCGAGCCGGGCGGATCGGTGTCGGGCTGGCGCGGCATCTCGCCGAACACGGATGGATCGAGCTGATCCTTCAGCGGGTTCAATATCGCCAGTTCGCCTTCGTTCGGCGTGCCTTTCGCTTGCAGGTCCGTGTTGACGAAGAAACTGTCGATGCGCCTGTACTGATTGAAGAACAGTTGCCGGTTGAGCCACTCGAAATCGAGCGCGAGATCGAGCGCCTGACGCACGCGCACGTCCTTGAAGAGCGGCTTGCGCGTGTTCATGAAGAAGCCTTGCATGCCGGTGCCGTTGTGCTGCGGGAATTCGCGCTTGATGAGCTCGCCGCTGTCGAAACGCTTGCCGATATCGCGCCGCACCCAGCTTCGCGCGACATACTCGACGAGCACGTCGTACTCGCCCGCCTTGAACGCTTCGAGCCGCGCGGTGGGATCGCCGTAGAGCTTGTAGTCGATATGCGCGAAATTGAACATGCCAATGCGCACCGGCAGCGCCGCGCCCCAATATTCCGGATTACGCTTGTACGAGATCGTGCGCCCGTTGTCGTACCGGTCGATGAGATACGGCCCGCTGCCGATGGGCTTCTGAAACGCGAGCTGATCGAACGGAACGCGCGTGCCGTCCGGCTTCATTCCCCATTTGCGCGAGAACACCGGAATGCCGCCCGCGAGCAGCGGCATTTCGCGCGTCGCGGTCTTGAACTCGAAGCGGATCGTGAGCGGATCGACGATCACCGCGCGCGCGATCTGCCCGAAATAAACCGCGAACTGCGGCGCGGCGAGCCGACTCTTGAGCGTCTCGAAGGAGAACTTCACGTCCTCGGCGGTGACCGGATCGCCGTTGGAAAAGCGTGCTTTCGGATTGATGTGGAACGTCGTCGACATGCCGTCGGGCGCGACCGCGATATCGTCGGCGAGCAGGCCGTAAGCCGTCGATACTTCGTCGGAGCTGCCCGTGGTCAGGCTCTCGAACATCAGCGAAAGACCGGGCGCCGGGTTGCCGCGCAGCGTGAACGGATTGAACTTGTCGAAGCTCGTCAGCCGGTTCGGGTTCGCGAGCACGAGTGTGCCGTCGCGCGGCGCGTCGGGATTCACATAGCCGAAGTGCTTGAAACCGGCCGGATATTTCGGCTCGCCGTATTGGGCGATGGCGTGCACCGCGTGCGCCGGGCTCGCGAACCAAATGGCCGATCCGCAAAGCGCAAGTGCGATGAACATGCGCGAGGCGCTGGATGAGCGGATCGTCGTGCGAGTCGTCATGGGCCTCTTGGCGCGATATGAACGGGTGGCGCGGTTGCGTGGCTCTGGCGAAAGCCCGCTGCGAACGCCGCGGGAATCCTCGGCGAGGCATTGCGATGTGAGAGAATTCTACCCAAAATCACGCACCGTTCGGCTCGCGACCTCAGGGTCTGCCATCAGGCCGATCGCGCAACGCACGACCCCGCGCGGCAACGGATCAACCGGCGCACGCCGCGACACTGACATCAAAGAAGGAGCATTCATGGGCTTTCTCGCTGGAAAACGAATTCTGCTGACGGGCCTGCTGTCGAACCGCTCGATCGCTTACGGCATCGCCGAGGCCTGCAAGCGCGAGGGCGCGGAACTGGCGTTCACGTATGTCGGCGAGCGTTTCAAGGAGCGCATCACCGAGTTCGCGACCGAGTTCGGCAGCGACATGGTCTATCCGTGCGACGTCGCCGACGACGCGCAAATCGAAGGGCTCTTCGCGTCGCTGAAAGAACGCTGGGATTCGCTCGACGGCCTCGTGCATTCCATCGGCTTCGCGCCGCGCGAGGCAATCGCCGGCGACTTCCTCGACGGCATGACGCGCGAGAACTTCCGCGTCGCGCACGACATCTCCGCGTACAGCTTCCCCGCGCTCGCCAAGGCCGCGCTGCCGTTGCTGAAAGACGGCTCGTCGCTGCTCACGCTATCGTATCTCGGCGCCGAGCGCGCGCTGCCGAACTACAACACGATGGGCCTCGCGAAGGCATCGCTCGAAGCGAGCGTGCGTTACATGGCGGCGTCGCCGTCGCTCGGCGGCAAGGGCGTGCGCGTGAACGCCATTTCCGCCGGCCCGATCAAGACGCTGGCCGCGAGCGGCATCAAGGGTTTCGGGAAGATTTTGAACTTCGTCGAAGAGAACGCGCCGCTCAAGCGCAACGTGACGATCGAGCAAGTGGGCAATGTCGCGGCGTTCCTGCTGTCGGACCTGGCGGGCGGCGTGAGCGCGGAAGTCATGCATGTCGATGCAGGATTTCACGCGGTCGTCGGCGGAATGGGCAGCGAAGCGGAATAAGCGCGCACTCCCCGCTTCAAACGAAAGCGCCGCTCACGTGATGTGAGCGGCGCTTTTTCTTTGCTGCGCGGGTCTCCGGCCGGTTTGTCAACGGTGCCCGTGCGGACCGCCGTGGCCGTTGCCATGTCCGTGGCCGTGCCCGGGCGGCGGGCCGTGCGGACGCGGCGGAGGCGGCGGCCGATGACCATGTCCGTAATGACGATAGTAGTCGTTGCGGCTCCAGTAACGGCCCCCGTCCCAGTATCGATTGCCGTGCCAGCCGATGACGACCGGCGGCGCATACATCGGCGCCGGCTGATACACGACGGGCGGCGGCGGCGGCGCGTACACCGGCGTCGGCGCGACATAGACCGGCGCCGGAATGCCGATATTCACGCCCACGTGCACGTCCGCCGCGCGCGCGATGTTCGTCGCACCGAGTGCGGCAATCGCCAGCACGCCCGCCCCGATTCGTCCCGAGAAATTTCTTTTCATATGCAACCGGACCTCGCTTTTCTTCTGGTTCGCTTGCGACGAAATATAACGGAAACCTTTCGGCGCAATATTTCAGTTCTGTAAGTTCTTGCCTACCGGCGCGATACGTCAGGAGAAACCTTACCTTTTGTTACATTGCATCGATCGGAATGTCGCGGCGTTTCATCGACCGTGGCAAATCCGCGTCACATCGGAAAAGAAAAAGCCACCCGCTCGCGAGTGGCTTTCAGGCAATGCGGGCGAATCGATCGATCAATGCCAGCCGTTGTGGCGACCGTGGTCGTGGTCGTGATCGTCGTGGTGATCGTAGCCGTGACCATGACCGTAGTGGCGATAGTAATCATCGCGATCCCAGTAGCGGCGGCCATCCCAGTAACGATCGCCGTGCCAGCCGATCACGACGACCGGCTGCGCGTACACCGGCGGCGGAGGCGGCGCGTACACGACGGGCGGCGGAGGCGGCGCATAGACCGGCGCGGGCGCGACGTACACAGGCGCGGGCACCCCGATGTTCACGCCCACGGACACGCCCGCACTGGCCGCGCCGGACAACATCAGACCGCCGATCATCACGGCGCCAGCCAGCACGGAAGCCTTCGATACCTTGTTCATGTGAAGCCCCACCTCGATGGGTTGTTTGTTGTGTTGACGGGACTATATCGGACCGCCGCAACGTCGAGTGTTCGACTTCGTAACCTGCTATTACCGTCGAAAATCCTTACGAAAAGTAATCTCGTGCGCATGAAATAAAACGGCCTTCGCATCACGAAGGCCGTCGTCTGCGAGAACTGCCGCGCCGTCAGTTCGGCAGTTCCTGCCCCTTCGTTTCCGGCGCGAGCGGAATCACCGCGAGACCGATAAGAAACGCGATCGACGTGATCGCGATCGGCACGCCGAGCGTCTTCATGTTGAGCACCATCGCGCCGATGCCGAAGTTCACGATCGCGCCGAAAAAGCGCCCCACCGACGTGCAGAACGCAAAGGCCGTGGCCCGCACGCGGGTTTCGAACTGCTCGGGCAGCCACAGCGAAAAGAGCGCGAAGTTGCCGCCGAAAAAGCCCAGCACGACGAGCAGCGCGATGAACGGCACGAGCCCGTTCGGCAGATAGAACGCCCAGCCGAACGCGAGCGCGATCGACGCCGCCATGCCGACGAAATACACCGCGAGCGTCTTTCTGCGGCCGATCTTCTCGGCCATCGGCGGCAGCGCGAGACAGCCGACGATCGTGCCGATGGACAGCAGGCCCGTCGCGATCGACGCCATGCGCGCCGCGTCGTGCTTGTCCATGCCCGCCTTCGTCGCGAGCTGCACGACCGCCGACGGCTCATATACCGCGCCCGCCCACAGCCCGATGATCGCCACCGTCAGCAGCACGGCCGCGACGATCGTCCGCTTGCGATATTGCGCATTGAAGATCGCCTTGAGCGAACTCTCATGCTTGACGTGCGGATGAACGGATTCGGCGCGCTCCCACTTGTCGGTTTCCTTCACGCGCAGAAGCACCACGATCGACACGACGACCGGAAACAGGCCGACGAGGAACATCGCGCGCCAGCCGAATGCCGCGCCGATCGTGTAGTTCAACGCAGCCGCAAGGAAGAAGCCCGCGTAATAGCCGGTCTGCAAATACCCCGCGCCCATCTTGCGACGATCCTCCGGCCACGCCTCCGCGACATACGTTCCCGCGAGCGCCCATTCCCCGCCGATCCCCACGCCCGCGCAGAAGCGGTAGAAGCCGAGCTCCCACACGTTGTGCGCGGTCGCCGCGAGGCCCGTGAAGATCGCGAACGTGAAGATGGTCGCGGCGAGCACCTTCGTGCGTCCGAAGCGGTCGGCGAGCGGTCCCCAGATGAACGACAAACCCCATCCCACGAGAAAGAGCGCGAACAGAATCGAGCCGGCCAGCCCGATATTCGCGGGCGTCGCCTCGTAGCCCGAACGCGGCAGCAGTTCGGTGAGCGCCGGCGCGAGCACGAGCGCGTAGATGAACGAGTCCATTCCGTCGAGCGTCCAGCCGGCCCACGCGCCCCAGAAGCCCGTAATCTGCGACCGGTTGAGCGGCGTCTTCGTGGCGCGCGTGGCGCTTATCTGTCGATCCAGCGTTGTCGGCATGGCCATGTCTCTCCAAGAACAAATTAACGACGCGTCAGTAAGGAGTGTTTGTTTTGGCGTCTAGGGAAAGCACCGGGGAACCCGTGTGCGTTTTTATATATAATATTTGAACATCGACACACCACAAGTCCGCACTTTCACCTAGCCATGCCGACAGATCTCTCCGCCGGATCGCATCCGGCCTCATTTCGCGACGCGCAGTTCGAACCGCGCCAGAGCACGTCGCGCTTCATCGCGGATGCGTTGCGCGCCGCGATCGTCGAGGGTTCGCTGTTGCCGGGCGAGCCGCTGCGCCAGGACGCGATCGCGCGGCAGTTCTCGGTCAGCGCCATTCCGGTGCGCGAAGCGTTCCGCCAGCTCGAAAGCGAAGGCTGGGTGACGATCGAGCCGAATCGCGGCGCGGCGGTCAGCCTGCAATCCGCCGACGAGGCCCGCGAGATCTACGAGATCCGCGCGTCGCTGGAAAGTCTCGCGATCGGCATTGCGATCGCGCATCACACGCCCGACACGCTCGCCGATGCGAAACGCCTGCTCGAAGCCGCCGAGAACGAGCCCGATCCCGCGCTCTACGTCGTGCGCAACGAGCAGTTCCATATGGCGCTCTACGCGCCCGCGGACCGCCCTCGCCTGATGGAGCTGATCGGCCAGATGCATCGGCGCGGCGAGCGTTATCTGCGGCTGAAACTCGGGCTGCCGATCCACAAGGATTCGTCCGATGCCGAGCATCGCGCAATCTTCGATGCGCTCGCCGCGCGCGATATCGAGCAGGCGCAGACGCTCGTCGCGCGCCATCTGCTCTCCACGGGCGAACTGATCTACCGCTTTCTCGCCGATGCGCAAGCGCTCGCCCAGTCGAGCCATGTCAAGAAGAAGCGCCGCGCATCTCCCCGAAAGACTTCCGCCAAGGCCGACCAATGAACGACGTCATCGCTGAAACCCGCAACTGGAACACGCGCGCGCAGGAAAAGGCGCGGCGTCTGAAGCTGATCGAGCCGTGGCTGAACGGCGCGGTGCTCGATTCGGCGCGCATCGTCGATGCGTTGAGCGCGCTCATCGTCACGGGCGATCGCGTCGCGCTCGAAGGCAACAATCAGAAGCAGGCCGACTTTCTCTCACGCGCGTTCGCGAAGCTCGATCCGGATCGCGTGCACGATATCCATCTGCTCATCTCGAGCATCAGCCGTCCCGAGCATCTCGCGCTTTTCGAGCAAGGCATCGCGCATAAGGTGGATTTCGCGTTCGCGGGGCCGCAGAGTCTGCGCGTCGCGCAACTGCTCGAAGACGGCATGCTGGAGATCGGCGCGATTTATACGTACATCGAACTCTATGCGCGCATGTTCATCGATCTCACGCCGCAGGTCGCGCTCGTGTGCGCGGTGCAGGCCGATCGCCACGGCAATCTGTACACCGGCGCGAACACCGAAGACACGCCGACGATCGTCGAAGCCACCGCGTTCCGGCACGGCATCGTGGTCGCGCAGGTGAACGAAATCGTCGATGAACTGCCGCGCGTCGATATCCCCGGCTCGTGGGTCGATGTCGTCGTCGAGGCGGATCGGCCGTTCGCGGTCGAGCCGCTCTTCACGCGCGATCCGCGACACATCGGCGAATTGCAGATTCTCATGGCGATGATGACGATCCGCGGCATCTACGAGCGCTATGGCGTGACGACGCTCAATCACGGCATCGGCTTCGATACCGCCGCGATCGAACTGCTGCTGCCCACTTACGGCGAAAAGCTTGGACTGAAAGGCAAGATCTGCACGAACTGGGCGCTCAATCCGCATCCGACGCTCATTCCCGCGATCGAATCCGGCTGGGTCGATAGCGTGCATTGCTTCGGCAGCGAAGTCGGCATGGAGGATTACATCGCTGCGCGCTCCGACGTGTTTTTCACCGGCCGCGACGGCAGCCTGCGCTCGAATCGCGTGTTCTGCCAGCTCGCGGGGCAATACGGCGTCGATCTGTTCATCGGATCGACCTTGCAGATGGACGCCGACGCGAATTCGTCGACGGTCACGCTCGGGCGGCTCGCGGGCTTCGGCGGCGCGCCGAACATGGGACACGATCCGCGCGGCCGCCGGCATTCGAGCGAGGCGTGGCTCAAACTCCTGAAGGACGACGGCCCGAACCCGAAGATCGCGCGCGGTCACAAACTCGTCGTGCAGACCGCCGAGACGTACAAGAAAGGCGGCGAGCCGACCATCGTCGATGCGCTCGATGCGATCGCCGTCGGCGAGAAAAGCGGCATGCCGATCGCGCCCGTCATGATCTACGGCGACGACGTCACGCATGTCGTGACGGAAGAAGGCATCGCGTATCTGCATGCGGCCGAAGGCGTCGATGAACGCCGCGCCGCGCTCGCGGCCGTCGCGGGCGTCACGCCGATCGGCATGCGCGCCGATCCCGCAAAAACCGCCGAGTTGAGACAGCGCGGCATCGTCGCGTATCCGGAAGATCTGGGCGTGCGGCGCGGCGAAGCGAAGCGTTCGCTGCTCGCGGCGCGCAGCATCGACGATCTCGTCGCGTGGTCGGGCGGACTGTATGCGCCGCCCGCGCGCTTCAGAAGCTGGTAAGCGCGATGAAGCTCGCCCTTCGCGAAGTTTCATACGCGCTCGCGCCGTCGTTCATCGCGCAATGCGCCGTCGATGCGCTCATCGCCGAAGCGCGCCTCACGCCGAAGCCCGCGCTCGTCGATGAACGCGGCAGCGGCGCGCATCGCGATCTCGATCTGGACACGATGTTGCGTTCCGCTGATGCCCTGCACCCGACGTTTCTCGCGATCGCGCGCGCGGCGTGCGACGTGCGGCCGTCGCAGGCTTTGCGCGAGCAACTCGCGCGCATCGGCCGCGAAGGCGAAGCCGCGATGATGCGCGCGACGAACGGCAGCAATGCGCATCGCGGCGCGATCTGGATCGTCGGCTTGCTGTGCGCGGGCGCGGCGATGCATGCGCCCGGCGACAGCGATGCGATCTGCGCATCGGCGGCGATGATCGCGCGTTTCGACGATCGTTATGCACCGATATCGGCGACGACGAGCCACGGCGCGCGCGTAAGCGAACGCTATCGCGTGGCAGGCGCACGCGGCGAAGCGCACGACGGCTTTCCGCATGCATCGCGCATCGGCCTGCCCGCGCTTGATGCCGCGCGCGCACGCGGTCTCGGCGAAACCGACGCGCGTCTCGATGCGCTGATCGCGATCATCGCGTCGCTCGACGATACGTGTCTCCTGCATCGCGGCGGATGGCGCGCGCTGCAAGCGGCTCAAGACGGCGCGAAGCGCGTGATCGACCGCGGCGGCGCGGGCACGCACGAAGGACGCGCGGCGCTCGCGCTGCTCGATGCCGAATTGCTGGCGTTGAACGCATCGCCCGGCGGCGCCGCCGATCTGCTCGCCGCCACACTCTTTCTCGACAGTCTCAGGCGCCTCGCCTGACGTGCAAAACGAAGCGCATCGAAGAGGAACGAACGATGGAAAACATGCGATACGAGTACCCCGCCACGCGGCCCGTCACGCGCCGCGCACACGTGGGCGTGGTCGGCTCGGGCGATCTGGAAGTGCTGCTCTCGCCGTCGCCAGGCGCGAACGCGGAAGTGGTGATCCGCACGAGCGTCGATGGTTACGGTCACGTGTGGAAAAGTGTGCTCGACCGCTTCTTCCAGCGCTACGACGGCGCGGCGAAGATCGAGCTGAACGATTTCGGCGCGACGCCCGGCGTCGTGATGCTGCGCCTGTCCGAAGCCGTCGAGGCGAGCGAAGGAGACACGCCATGAACGCGCACGACACGTTTCTCGCGCGGCACAGCTTCATCGAACTGACGGCGCGCGAACGCGCGCAGGCGCTGCTCGACACAGGCACGTTCCGCGAACTGCTCGGTCCGTTCGATCGCATCGAATCGCCGTGGCTCGCGATGCAGAACATCGTCTGCCAGGCGGACGACGGCGCGGTGATCGCGCGCGGCATGCTCGGCGGCGAGCCGGCGGTGATCGCCGCGATCGAGCCGGCGTTTCAGGGCGGCAGCATCGGCGAAGTGTCGGGCGCGAAGATCGCGGCCGCACTCGAAATGGCCTTGAGCGAATTCGAAGCCGGACGCGCGATCCGTCCCGTCGTGCTGTTTGAAACCGGCGGCGTGCGGCTGCAGGAAGCGAATCTCGGGCTCGCGGTCATCGCGGAGATTCAGGCGGCGATCGTCGCGTTGCGGCGGCATGTGCCGGTGGTCGGCGTGATCGGCGGAATGGTCGGCTGCTTCGGCGGCATGTCGCTCGCGGCGGCGCTGTGCACCGAACTCGTGATGACACGTCAGGCGCGTCTCGGCATGAACGGCCCGGAAGTGATCGAGCAGGAAGCGGGCGTCGAAGAACTCGATTCGGGCGATCGCCGCCTCATCTGGTCGATGATCGGCGGCGAGCAACGTGTCGCGGCCGGTCTCGCGGACACGCTCGTCGAAGACGATACCGATCAGGTGCGCGACGCCGTGCTCGCCGCCTTCGGTCGCGGCGTGCCGAAGCAGCATCGCACCGAGAACGTGGATGGCTTCATCGCGCGGCTCGCGGAAGTGAATCCCGATGCCATCGATCCCGATACCTTGCGCAAACTGTGGGGCGCATCATGACCGACACCCTTTCCCGCGGCGCGCTGTGGCTCGACGCGCTGACTTCGACCGCCGCGCCGACGCAACGCGGCCCGATCCGCGCGCGCGAAGGCGATCTTAACGGTGAACGCGCGAGCTTCTTCACCGTCGTGCCCGATCCGCAGAACCGCTTTCCCCGCGCGACCGATAACGTCGTCGGGCTCGAACAAGGCTGGCTGCTCGCGCGCGCCGTGCGCGAAACGATCGACGCCGATCGCGATGCCGATGTGAAGCGCCCCATCGTCGCCGTCGTCGATGTGAAAAGCCAGGCGTATGGACGTCGCGAGGAGCTGCTCGGCGTTCATCTCGCCTGCGCCGCCGCCGTCGATGCCTACGCGAGCGCGCGGCTCGCGGGTCATCCGGTGATCGCGTTGATCGTCGGCCCGGCGATGTCGGGCGCGTATCTCGCGCACGGTTATCAGGCGAACCGCATCGTCGCGCTCGACGCGCCCGGCACGGCCGTTCACGCGATGGGCAAGGAAGCCGCCGCGCGCGTCACGCGGCGCAGCGTCGAAAGCCTCGATGCGCTCGGCGACGCCGTCCTGCCGATGTCCTACAAGATGAGCGCGTATGCGAAGCTCGGGCTGCTGCACGAGCTGATCGAAGGCATCGACGCCGATTCGCCCGCTTCCGCCGACATCGCACGCGTGAAGGCATCGCTCGCGGCGGCGGTGGAGGATGCGCGCAACGGTTCGCGCGATCTCTCGAACCGCCTCGCTTCCGCCGATGCGAAACGCACGCGCGCCGCATCGATCGAAGTGCGCAGGCGCATGCGCGAGCAGTGGAGCGCGTGATGCATCGCGCGCCGCGTCCGCACGATCTGCTTCAGGTCACGGCCGGCGCCGTCTCTTTCGCCGATGCGCCCGCGTGGGTCGCGGCCTCGCTCGCGCGCGCGTCGTTCGTCGTCGTGCGACGTGCGCCGCGTATCGGCGACGGGATTGCTGTCGGCGTGCGCGGCATGACGCGCGGCGAACGCTTCGGAAGCTGGATCGAGCCGAGCCGCATCGACGCGCTTCTCGCGCCCGAAGATCTGCGCACGCGCGAGCCGGAACCCGCGCGCCGCGATCTGTCCGCGTTCGCGTTGCTGCGCGCGGTTTCGCCGATCATCGACGGATACGGCCTCGACTGGGGCCCGGCCGGCAGCGCGGGCTTCGAGCTCGCGAGCGCAATGCCGACGATCACGCGCGATAGCGATCTCGATATCGTCGTGCGCGCGCCGATGCCCTTGCCGCGCGACGACGCGTCATCACTCTTCGATGCGCTTTCGCACGCCGCGCAGAAGGAAGGCACGCGCATCGACGTGCAGATCGAAACGCCCCACGCCGCGTTCTCGCTCGCGGAATTCGCGCGCGCCAATCTGCGCGTGATGCTGCGCCACGCCGACGGTCCGCGTCTCGTCACCGATCCGTGGGCGGCGTCGTGATCGCGTATCTCTTTCCCGGGCAAGGCGCGCAAACGCCGGGCTTTTTGCATCGTCTCGGCGGCGGCGAGCGGCATCCGGCGATCGTCCGTGCATTCGACGAGGCATCGGACGTGCTCGGCGCGAACGTCCTCGAACTCGATCACGCCGATGCGCTGAAATCGACCGTCGCCGTGCAGATTGCGCTCGTCGTCGCGGGCGTGGCGGCGGCGCGCGCGCTCGCGGATGCGGGCATCGAGCCGGACAGCGTGGCGGGGCTGTCGGTCGGCGCGTACGCGGCGGCGGTCGTCAGCGGCGCGATCGCTTTCGACGATGCGCTCAAGCTCGTGCGCCTGCGCGCGAAACTGATGGAAGACGCGTATCCGCGCGGCTACGGCATGCTCGCCGTGCTCGGGCTCAACGAAAGCGAGATCGCGCGCGCGATCGCCGACAGCGGCGCCGATGCCTACATCGGCAATCTGAACGCGCCGCGTCAGATCGTCGTGTCGGGCAGCGATGCCGCGCTCGCGCAGGTCCGCGACATCGTGCTCGCGCGCGGCGCGCGCCGGGCCGAGCGGCTGTGCGTGAGCGTGCCGTCGCACTGCGTGCTGCTCGAGGACGCCGCCGAACGGCTGATCGACGCGGCGCGCGACGTGCCGATCGACACGCCGCGCATCGCGTATGTCGGCAATCGCGGCGCGCGCGTGCTGCGCCGTGCCGATGCCATCCGCGAAGACCTCGCCACGAACCTGCGCCATCCGGTGCGCTGGCACGATTCGACCATCGCGCTTGCCGAACTCGGCGCGAAGGTGTTCGTCGAGATGCCGCCGGGGCAGACGCTCACCCAGCTCGCCGCCGAAGCGTTGCCGGACATCGCCTCGGTCGCGATGGACGCGGCGCCCGTCGCATCCGTGGCGGCCCGCGTTCGCGCCGCATCGCGCCGGGCGCAGGATTGATTCGCTTCCCGCGCGCCACTGGTTCACGTTCCGGGCTGTCATTTTCGTGCTTTCTGCCAGCAAAATCGGAATTTTCGAATAGCTTACTTGTCGACTGTCATTAGCATTTCGCGGCGTCGGTGCTTTTGCGCATCGACCACCACAATGACAATCAAAAGGTAAAAATATGACGTTCTTCCGCATCACATTGGCGGCATCCGCCGTGGTCACGCTCGCGTCGTGCAGCAGCATGGGCAGCATGGATCCATCGCAACTGATGCAATCCGGGCAACTGGCCACTCAGGCGCTCTCGCTCAGCGATTCCGATGTCCGCACACTGTCCGACAAATCGTGCGCGGAGCTCGACAAGGAAAACAAGATCGCGCCGGCGAACAGCCCGTACACGCAGCGCCTGAACAAGATTTCGAAGCAGCTCGGCGACAACATCAACGGCGTGCCCGTCAATTACAAGGTCTATGTGACGAAGGACGTCAACGCGTGGGCGATGGCGAACGGCTGCGTGCGCGTCTATAGCGGCCTCATGGACCTGATGAACGACGATGAAGTGCGTGGCGTCGTCGGCCATGAGATGGGCCACGTCGCGCTCGGTCACACCAAGAAGGCGATGCAGGTCGCCTACGCGACCTCGGCGGCGCGCACGGTGGCGTCGTCGGCGGGTGGCGTCGTCGGCAGCTTGTCGGCTTCGCAACTCGGCGATCTGTCGGAGAAGTTCGTCAACGCGCAGTTCTCGCAATCGCAGGAAACGGCCGCCGACGATTACTCGTTCGATTCGCAGAAGAAGAAAGGCTATGACCCGAAAGGTCTCGTGACGGCGTTTCAGAAACTCGCGAACATCGACGGCGGACAGTCGAGCATGCTGAGTTCGCATCCGGCGTCGCCGGCGCGCGCGAAGCATATCCAGGATCGGATTGCTTCGGGAAAGTAAGGACGTAAAAAAGCGCGAGCGGCGAACGCTCGCGCTTCGATCGCGGGACGATCAGAAGAAGTAGTAATGCACGCCGGCGGTCAGGCTGTCATTACGGCGATGACCGTCCTGGTAGCTCGCGCTGTCACGGGTATATTCCGCTGCGACGCTCCAGTTTTTCGCGAACTTGTATTCGACGCCCGCGCCGTAGTGCAGACGCGTATCCGGCCACGTGCCCGTAAAGCCGATGCGCGCGTACGGCATGATGTCCGTGTTGACCGGCATACCGAATTTCACGTCGATACCGCCGTCTTTCTTGGTCGTCGAGCCGCCGTGGAAATCCATGAAGCCTTCGAAGCCGACCACGAAACGGTCGACATCGTAATTGACGCCGGCCACGAGGCCCGGGAAGAACGTCATGTGCGTGGAGCGCGGATTCTGACCCGTGCTCTCCGACCAGTTCAAACCGAGCTTCGCGCCGACATAGGGGCCGGCGAACTGGCTATGCGGGCCGTCGACACCCATCAATTTGAGGAGCGCCGGATCGATCGCTTCCGAATGGGCCTGCGTCGCGCAAACCAGCGACAAGAGCGCCGGAGCAATGAGTTTTTTGATACCTGCCATGACTAACCTGATGAACCGTGAAAGGTGTGTTGCCCGACGGCATCAGCGCATTCGGGCAGCATCCGGACAACGAACGCTTGCGTTGCGTTACGCCATGCTTGCCTTTCGGCAAGCAACACGTGAGGTTAGTGAGCTACCAGCCGCTTCGAAAGCGGAAATCTCCTAAAGAAACGTTGCTTTTCGTCCCACAACCGCGTCCGAACGGCAAGCTTTGTTCGATCGCAATGAATCGCAATGTTTTGAAGGAGGACGAAGCAACGGACTGCGTGCCACGGGTCGACCTAGCTCTCTTGTGAGCGTGCCGACACGCAAAGTCGAAGCGAAAAAGAAAAACAAAAAGAAAAAGCCCCGCAAGTTTTTAACCTTGCGGGGCCTTTCCACTACTACTGGCGGAGACGGAGGGATTCGAACCCTCGATCCAGTTTTTAGCCAGATGCTCCCTTAGCAGGGGAGTGCCTTCGACCTCTCGGCCACGTCTCCCAAACTTTTCGTTGCACCGGGAGTGCAGCGCAACGAGATCGAGATAATAGCGTGTTCGCGGGCCGGGGTCAAATTCGCATGACGATTTTTTACCAACCAATCCATTCTGGATCGCCGTGTGCCGCAAACCGCAATGGTGCAACGGCCCGCGAGCCGTCACACGCATGTCATACAGACAATCAGCCGCGATCCAGCTCGAATGCCTTGTGCAGCGCCCGTACGGCGAGCTCGGTGTACTTCTCGTCGATCAGCACCGAAATCTTGATTTCCGAAGTCGAGATCATCTGGATGTTGATGCCCTCTTCCGACAGCGTGCGGAACATCGTGCTCGCGATGCCCACGTGCGAGCGCATGCCGACACCCACCACCGACACCTTCGACACCTTCGGGTCGCCCAGCACGGTTTCCGCCTGCACGTGCCCTTTCACCTGGTTGTTCAGGATTTCGAGCGCGCGCTGGTAATCGCCGCGGCCGACCGTGAACGTGAAATCGGTCTTGCCGTTCACGCTCTGGTTCTGGATGATCATGTCGATGTCGATGTTCGCATCGGCGACCGGCCCGAGAATCTGATACGCGACGCCCGGCTTGTCGGGCACGCCCATGACCGCGATGCGCGCTTCGTCGCGCTGGAACGCGATGCCAGAAATCACTGCTTTTTCCATGTTCTCGTCTTCTTCAAAAGTAATCAGGGTGCCGGAGTGCATCTCGTCGGCGAGCGGCATCAGCGGATCGGTCAGGCTGGAGAGCACGCGCGTCTTCACCTGATACTTGCCCGCGAACTCCACCGAGCGGATCTGCAGCACTTTCGAGCCGAGGCTCGCCATTTCCAGCATTTCCTCGAAGGTCACGCGGTCCAGCCGGCGCGCTTCTTCCACCACGCGCGGATCGGTCGTGTAGACGCCGTCGACGTCGGTGTAGATCAGGCACTCGTCGGCCTTCATCGCCGCAGCGATGGCGACCGCCGACGTGTCCGAGCCGCCGCGTCCGAGCGTCGCGATATGGCCTTCCGGATCGACGCCCTGGAAGCCCGTGATCACGACCACCTTGCCTGCGTCGAGATCCTTCAGGACGCGTTCGCCGTCGATCTCGCTGATGCGCGCCTTCGTGAACGCGCTGTCGGTCTTGATCGGGACTTGCCAGCCGGCATAACTCACGGCGTCGAGGCCTTCGGCATGCAGCGCGATGGCAAGCAGCCCCACGCTCACCTGCTCGCCGGTGGAGGCAATCATGTCGAGTTCACGCGGGTCCGGATCGGCCTTGATGTCTCTCGCGAGACCGAGCAGGCGATTGGTTTCGCCGGACATTGCCGAAGGCACGACGACCATCTTGTGGCCAGCCTTGTGCCATTTGGCGACGCGCTTGGCGACGTTCTTGATGCGCTCGACCGAGCCCATCGAAGTGCCGCCGTATTTGTGTACGATGAGTGCCATTGTCGTTCTTGAACTGGAGAGAAAACCGCGCTTCACGCGCTTTGGCGCGAGAACGCTCGAGACTCGTGCTCGATCGCTTCAGGGGATGTCGAAGCCGGCGACGATACGCGGGCGCTGCCGCACGCCCTTCGCGCTCGCAGGATGTAATGACACGGCGCGCGGATGCGTCGTTGCGGGCGAAATCGAGTCTTTTGAACGGAGATGCCGCGCAAAAACGCGCTTGGGCGAAACGAGTTACCGTACCCGATCGAGGCCGAAATTACAAGATGGAACGCCCGTGACGCCGATTTTACCGGCTTCGGCACCACGGTCGCCGGAAACATCCTAGGCGAGCAGGAGATCCGGCCGCCATGAAATGCGGCGCAGCGGACCGCGCGCGGCGCTCGGCGCGGCTTCGCGATTCACGCCCACATGCGGCACGAACAGCAACGCTTCGCCGATGAAAAGCAGCGGCACATCGCGCTTCCATGCCGGCACGCCGCGCTCCTGAAACAGGTTCTTGAGCGTGCGGCCCGGCGCTTCGGCCGCGACACGCATGCGCTCGCCACCCGCCCGCGAACGCGCGACGAGCGGCGCGGCGCGCAAGACGCCCTCCCCGACGACGTCATCGGCGGAAGAATCGGCCGGTTCGAACACGAACGAGCCGCGCCATTGCGGCAGACGCCAGACTTCTTCGCCCTGCCATCGCAGTTCCGTCGCGGCTTTGGGCGCGAGCGCGCCTTCGTCGAGATCGGGTGCATAGGCGCTATCGCCCGGTTCCCAGAACAGCAGATTGCGATAGACGCGCAGGCTATGTCCCGCATGATCGACGCGCAGCGCGTGGCCATCGCGCGCGGCGGCGGCATCGCGTAGCTGGCGCAGCATATCGGCGATACGCGCCGTCGATGCCGCCAGCAAACCGCGCGAGCGAATCCAGAAACGCATGAGGTTGATCGCGCGTTCGTCGTCGAGTGCGAGGACCGCGTCGAGCATGAGCGCGCCCGCTTCATCCGCGCTTTGGGCGTGTTCGAGATCGATGCGCGCGAGCTGATCCAGCAGCCGCTGCGCCGACGCGGCATGCGATGCCGTTCGCGCGAGCGCATCGCGAAAACCGGGAAAGTGGACCGCGAGCATCGGCAGCACGTCGTGGCGCAGCGCGTTGCGCGAATAGCGCGTGTCGGCGTTGGATTCGTCGTCGATCCAGCTCAGATCGCGCTCGTGTGCGTATTGCTCGAGTTGCGCGCGCAGCAAACGCAACAGCGGACGCAGACGCGGCACCGCGCCATCCGCGCGCTGCGGCGCCATCGCCGCGAGGCCTGCGACGCCCGCGCCGCGCAGCAGTTGCAGCAGCACGGTTTCCGCTTGATCGTCAGCGTGATGCGCAATCAGGAGTGCCGCCGCGCCGTGCGCGTCGCAGAGTTCGTCGAGCGCGCGATAACGTGCGTCGCGCGCCGCCGCTTCGAGACTTTCGCCGCCCGCGCGGGTCACATCGACATGACGCGCGTCGAAACGCACATCGAGCGACGCCGCGAAGCGCTCGCAATGCGCCGCCCACGCGTTCGCGTTCGGGCTCAGACCGTGATGAATGTGCAGCGCGACGACCCGTTGCGCGCCGAAGCAACACACGGCCGCGTCGAGCAGCGCGGTCGAGTCGAGTCCGCCGCTCAGGGCGACCGCAAGCAGTGAAGCCGGGGGAAGATCCGCACCCAAAACCGCCGCGCGCACCGCCTCGAAGACGAGGCGGCCGGCGGGAGTTTCGTTGTCGAATGTCACGAGAATTCGTGATGGATGAGATGACGAAGATGCCGGATTACGCGCCCGGCAGCGATTCCTTGAACTTGCCGTAAGCCATCAGCTTTTCGAAGCGGCGTTCGCGCAAGTCGTTGACGCTCATGCCCTGGAACTGGCGCAGCGAATCGGCGAGTGCGCGGCGCAGAAGCGCGGCCATGCCCTTCGCGTCTCGATGCGCGCCGCCGAGCGGCTCGTTCACGATCTTGTCGATGAGACCCAGCGCCTTCAACCGATGCGCCGTGAGGCCGAGCGCTTCGGCCGCTTCCGGCGCCTTCGCCGCGCTCTTCCACAGGATCGACGCGCAGCCTTCCGGCGAAATGACCGAGTACGTGGAGAACTGCAGCATCATCACGGTGTCCGCGACGGCGATCGCGAGCGCGCCGCCCGAGCCGCCTTCGCCGATGATCGTCGTGATGATCGGCGTCTTGAGCTCGGCCATCACATACAGATTGCGGCCGATGGCTTCCGACTGCCCGCGCTCTTCCGCGCCGATGCCCGGATACGCGCCCGGCGTATCGACGAACGTGAAAATGGGCAGCGCGAACTTCTCGGCGGTGCGCATCAGACGCTCGGCCTTGCGATAGCCTTCCGGGCGCGGCATGCCGAAGTTGCGCAGCGCGCGTTCCTTCGTGTCGCGGCCCTTCTGATGGCCGATCACCATGCACGGCTGGCCATTGAAGCGCGCGAAGCCGCCGACGATCGCGAGGTCGTCGGCGTATGCGCGGTCGCCATGCAATTCGTGGAAATCGGTGAAAAGCTCGCTCACGTAGTCGAGCGTGTACGGACGCTGCGGGTGACGCGCAATCTGCGACACCTGCCACGGCGACAGATTCGCGTAGAGATCCTTCGTGAGCTGCTGGCTCTTCTTCGACAGCCGATCGATTTCTTCCGAAATATCGACAGCGGAATCGTCCTGAACGAAGCGGAGTTCTTCGATCTTCGCTTCGAGTTCAGCGATCGGCTGCTCGAAATCCAGAAACGTGGTCTTCATATGTTCGAGTCCTAGGAACATCGGGCAGCGCGTATTCTAACCGCGTCCGTCCCTCAAAAATTCGCGCGCGAACTATCGATTATAAAGCAACGATAGCGCCCGCTTGCTCGTGTGTAGTTTAGTGATCCGCCGGAATCGGATTGAGACTGCGCCACATATACCAGGTCGCCACCGTGCGCCACGGCTCCCAGTTCGCCGCCACCTCGCGCGCCTCGCTGCGCGTCACCGGCTCGCCGCTGAAGTAGTTCACGCTGATCGCCTGAATCAGGCCGAGATCGTCGAGCGGCAACACGTCCGGGCGCGACAGATTGAAGATGAGGAACATCTCCGCCGTCCATCGGCCGATGCCGCGAATCTGCGTCAACTCGGCGATCACGGCTTCGTCGTCCATCGACGTCCATGCATCGACATGCAGCGCGCCTGATTCGAAATGCTGCGCGAGATCGAGAATGTACTCGGCCTTGCGTTTCGACAAACCGCACGCCTGTAGCTTCTCGTGGCCGAGCTTGATGAAATGCGCGGGATGGACTTCCGGACATGCGCTTTTCACGCGCTCCCAGATTGCCTGCGCCGCCTTCACCGAAATCTGCTGACCGGCAACGGAGCGCGCGAGCGTGGAGAAGGGATCGCCGAGATTGACGAGATGAATCTCGCCGAACTTCGGAATCAGCTTCTTGAGGATGCGGTCGCGCCTCATGAGATCCGCGCACGCGCGATCCCAGTAATCGGGACGCGTGACTTCGCGCGTAAGCCCGCCGATCTGCACCGGCACCGCGGCGTCCGATGTCACCACGCGCGACTTGCGCACGACTTCACCGCGCTCCGCGACGAGCGCCTGCGCATTCGCGGCATCGCCGCCGACAGCGCGGCCGTTGCCCTTCACGGGCGACGCTTCCGCTTCTTCGGTGCCCGCCTTCGATGCGCGCGCAGCGCCGTTCAGGCGCGCGGCCGTCTCGGGCTTCGTCGCCTTGAGCGCGGCGCTGCGCGTCGGCTTCGCCGCGACGCCGCCACGCTTGACCGCGGTCTTGCGTCCGATCGTTGCACCTGCGCCATCGATGTTCTGCGTGTTCGCTTTCGTGTGCGCGCTGCGCGTGCGCTCCGTAGCGCCCGACGCATCGCTGACAGACGCGGGTCGCTTGACCGGCGTCTTCCTGGCCGTTGCCATCTTGCCTCCTGCCTGGTGAGTCGATCAGAGGGTTTGAAGGGCCGCGCTCAAACGCGGCGCCATTCGGTCGACCCACCCGGTTTGTCTTCAAGAGCAATACCGGCTTCGAGCAATTCAGCCCGGATCCGGTCTGCTTCGGCATAGTTCTTCGCCTGCTTCGCGGCGATGCGCTCGGCGATCTTCGCTTCGATCTCCTGCGGCGAGAGCCCGTGCTCCGAACCCGCGCCGCTCGCCTGCTGCAGGAATGCACGCGGTTCGCGCCCGAGCAGACCGAGCACGCCCGCGAGACCCTTGAGCTGGCGAGCGAGCGCGGCATCGCGCGTACGGTTCACTTCGCTCGCGAGATCGAACAACACCGACACGGCCACCGGCGTGTTGAAGTCGTCGTTCATCGCAGACTGGAAACGCTGCGCGTTCGCTTCGTTCCAGTCAAGTTGCTGATTGTCCGGCTCGACATCCTTCAACGCCGTATATAGGCGCGTCAACGCGTTCTTCGCGTCGTCGATATGCACATCGCTGTAATTCAGCGGCGACCGATAGTGTGCCCGCGCAATAAAAAAGCGCACGACTTCGGCATCAAATTTTTCAAGGACTTCACGGATCGTGAAGAAGTTGCCGAGCGACTTCGACATCTTTTCACTGTCGATCTGCACGAAGCCGTTGTGCATCCAGTAGTTCACGAACTGCTTGCCGGTTGCGCCTTCGCTCTGCGCGATCTCGTTCTCGTGATGCGGGAACTGGAGATCCATGCCGCCGCCGTGGATGTCGAACTGTTCGCCGAGCAAGGTGCAGCCCATGGCGGAACATTCGATGTGCCAGCCCGGGCGCCCGCGGCCCCACTTCGAGTCCCAGCCCGTGTCTTCCGGCTCGCCCGCCTTCGATTGTTTCCACAGCACGAAGTCGAGCGGATCTTCCTTGGCGTCGTTGGCCGCGACGCGCTCGCCCGCGCGCAAGTCTTCGATCGACTTGCCCGACAGCTTGCCGTAGTCGGCGAACTTGCGCACCGAGTAATTCACGTCGCCGTCTTTGGCCTGATACGCGTAACCGTTGGCGTGCAACGCATCGATCATGCCGAGCATCTGCGGCACGAACTCGGTCGCGCGCGGCTCGATGTCCGCACGCTCGACGCCGAGCGCATCCATGTCTTCATACATCGCCGCGATGAAACGATGCGTGAGCGACTTGATGGTTTCGTTGTTCTCCACCGCGCGACGAATGATCTTGTCATCGATGTCCGTGATGTTGCGGACGTAAGTCACCTTGTAGCCGAGCGCGCGCAGCCATCGTTGCACGATATCGAACACTACGAACATGCGCGCGTGTCCCACGTGACAGTAGTCGTACACGGTGATTCCGCAGACATACATGCGCACCTCTCCGGCGCGAAGCGGCGTGAAGGTTTGCTTGTCACGCGCGAGCGTGTTGTAGATGCGCAGCGAGTTCATAGAAGGGCGAAGCATGGGCCGGAATCAACCGTGGACCGGGCAGCAGGCGGCGTGGACGATGCATGCGGGAGCAAAAAGAGACCCACACGCGAGCGCGAACACGACGGTCATGCGACCAGGACGGAGACGGCCACGAGTGGCGAAAGACAGTCCGGCGCCGGCGCGGGATGCTCGCCCGGAGAACCAGGCGCGAGACACGTGCGCGGGACGTGCAGACCTTTTGTTAGAATGGGTCGGAGTATAACACCGGGACTTGAGCCTATGAAATCTCGAAGCGGCCGCGCGGCGGGCATTGCAAGCCGCGCTCCGGGCCGGGCTGAAAGCCTTGCCGGACCGCATGCCGCATCGGGCGTTTCTGCTCGTTTTCGGGTGCTAGCGCGCATGCATGTATTCGGGCGCTCGCCTTCCCATTCGCCGCTTTCGTGGCTTCTTTCGCTGCATCATTCATTGACTCGATTCCAAGTGACTCATCGCAAAGCGCGCACGCCTCTGCAACTCTCTTGCCGGCTCGTTTCCCGTACGCTCGTCATCGCGGCGCTCGGCTTCGCCGCATGCGCCGGCATGTCCGGCGCGGCGCTCGCGCAGACCTCGCCCGCCACGCGCGACGACACGCCGCAGATCGATACGGCCATCGCGAGCAAGGACTGGAACGCCGCGCTCACACAACTCGATGCGCGCATCGCGAGCAATCCGCGTGACGTGCAGGCAAAGTTCAAGCGCGGCACCGTGCTCGCGCGCCTGAATCGCGACAACGATGCCATCGCCGCCTTCACCGAACTCACGCAGGCCTATCCGGAGCTGCCGGAGCCGTACAACAATCTCGCCGCGCTCTATGCGAAGAAAGGCCGCTACGAGGACGCGCGCGTCGCGCTCGAAACCGCGGTCAAGGCGAACCCGGGCTACGCGCTCGCCTACGAGAACCTCGGCGATCTTTATCTGCGTCTCGCGAGCGAGTCGTACAAGCGCGCGCAATCGCTCGGCTCGAAGAGTGCGCTCACGAGCCAGCGCATCGCGGCGATCCAGAACATCTACACGCCGCCGAAGAAGCGCGCGGGCGCGGACCTCGGCGCATCGGGCGCAGGCGCGGCAACGGCGCCGCGCACGGGCGCCGACGAATGGGCGCCGGCGTCCGGCACTCCTTCGACGACAATGCCCGGCCCCGACGACTACTCGCCGTTCGGCGGCCCGACCAGCCCGCTGCCGACCACGCCTTACGTCGCGCCACAAGCGCAGCCGTAAGCACGCGCCCTGCGGGCGACCGATTGCATTCACCACACGAGGATCGATCCTTCATGAAATTGTTGATGTTGGCGCTGTCGAGCGCTGCCCTGATCGCGAGCGCACCGTCGTTCGCCCAGCCGAATGCGCAGGCCGCGCACCCCACCGTGCTCTTCAAGACCACGCAAGGCGACATCAAGGTCGAGCTTTATCCGGAGAAGGCGCCCAAGACGGTCGCGAACTTTCTCGACTACGTGAAGTCCGGTCAATACAGCGGCACGATCTTTCATCGCGTGATTCCGGGCTTCATGATCCAGGGCGGCGGCTACAGCACGAGCTTCGCCGAGAAGCCGACGCGCGCGCCGATCCCGCTGGAAAGCAAGAACGGTCTGAAGAACATGACGGGCACGCTCGCGATGGCGCGCACGAGCGACCCGAACTCGGCCACCGCGCAGTTCTTCATCAATACGGTCGATAATGCGGGTCTCGACTATCCGAACCCCGACGGCAACGGCTACGCCGTGTTCGGCAAGGTCGTCGCGGGCATGGACGTCGTGAAGAAGATCGAAGGCAGCCCGACCACCACGCGCGGCCCGATGCAGGACGTGCCGCAAAAGCCGGCCGTCATCGAGTCGGCAACCGTGGTCTCGCAGTAACTCAAGCGCCTGTCGCTGATCTGGCGCGCCTCGCGCCAGCGCTCAATCAAACACAACGGAGAAAACATCATCATGGTCGAACTGCATACGAACCACGGCATCATCAAACTGGAACTGGACGCCGAGAAGGCGCCGAAGTCCGTCGAGAACTTCCTCAACTATGTGAAGAAGGGTCATTACGACAACACCGTGTTCCACCGCGTGATCGACGGCTTCATGATCCAGGGCGGCGGCTTCGAGCCGGGCATGAAGCAAAAGCCGACCGACGCGCCGATCGACAACGAAGCCAATAATGGCCTCAAGAACGAGAACGGCTCGATCGCGATGGCGCGCACCAACGATCCGCATTCGGCGACCGCGCAGTTCTTCATCAACGTGAAGGACAACGACTTTCTGAACCACTCGTCGCCGACGCCGCAAGGCTGGGGCTACACCGTGTTCGGCAAGGTCGTCGAAGGCATGGACGTGGTCGAGAAGATCAAGAAGGTCAAGACCGGCTCGAAGGGCTTCCATCAGGACGTGCCGGTCGACGACGTGGTGATCGAGAAGGCCGTCGTGGTCTGATCGGTCATTGCATGATCGATACGAGCACTTCATTCGATCGCGAAGCAGCGGGCGCAGCGAAAGACGCGCGCCCGCTGTTTTTCATTGGCGATCTGCACCTCTCCGAAGCGATCCCGAAAACGGTCGCCGCCTTCGAGCATTTCATCGAGGTCACGGCAAGCGACGCGGACTCCGTCTTCATTCTTGGCGACCTGTTCGAGTTCTGGATCGGCGACGACATTCTCGATGGTCCCCTGACCGACGCGCGCGCCAACTTCGCGCGCCGCATGACGCGGCTCATGCATACGCTCTCGGAGCGCGGCATCGGTCTCTATGTGATGCACGGCAATCGCGACTTCCTGCTGGGCAAGCGCTTCATGAAGGATGCGGGCGCGATGCCGCTGCCCGATCCGTTCGTGATCACCGCGTTCGGCAAGCGCATCGTGCTCGCGCATGGCGACGGCCTCTGCACCGCCGATCACGCCTATCAGCGCTTTCGCGCCGTCGCGCGCAATGCGCTCGCGCAGCGGCTCTTTCTCGCGCTGCCGTTTCAGACGCGCCTCGGTATCGGCCAGCGCATGCGCACGAAAAGCGAAGGCGCGCGCGTGAGCACCGGCGTCAAGGCGAAATACGACGTCACGAAGAAAGCGGTCGCCGAACTCTTCATCAACAGCCGCACGAATACGCTGATTCACGGCCACACGCATCGTCCGGCGATGCATCGTGAAGTCGCAGGCGTGCGCTGGGTCCTGCCCGACTGGGAACTGGACGCGGACCCGCCGCGCGGCGGCTATCTGCGCGTCGACGAAGAAGGCGTGCGCCCGCTGCCGCTTTAACGCTCCATCGATGCGGCGCGCTCTTCCGTGGCTTTGCCGTCCATCGACGTGCATAGACGTTTGAGATCGACGAGCGCCGCGCCATCGACGGCATTGAGCGCTTCCACGCGCGCGCCGAGCCGCTCGAGCGCCGCGACGATGTCGTCGATGCGCTGCGTCTGCGTCGATGCGTGATCGATCAGGCCGTGGATCGCGAGCGACACGGGATCGTCCGCGTTCGGCGTGATGCCGTAGGCGCAGAAGCCGCTCTTCGCGGGTTCATCAGATTTCTTTTTCTCGACGGCCGGCATCACGATGCGCGCCGGATTGCCTACCGCCGTGCCGCCCGCCGGAACCGGCTTCACGACCACCGCATTCGAGCCGATCTTCGCGTCCGCGCCGACCGTGAAGCCGCCGAGCACCTTCGCGCCCGCGCCGACGATCACGCCGCGCCCGAGCGTCGGATGCCGCTTCGCGCCGCGCGTGAGCGACGTGCCGCCGAGCGTGACGCCCTGATAAATGGTGCAGTCATCGCCGATTTCCGCCGTCTCGCCGATCACGACGCCCATGCCGTGATCGATGAACACGCGCCGCCCGAGGGTCGCTCCCGGATGAATTTCGATGCCCGTGAGAAAACGCGCGACCTGCGAAACGAAGCGCGCGAGCCAGCGCCACTGCGCGCGCCAGCACGCGTTCGCCACGCGATGCAGCACGATCGCGTGCAGCCCGGGATAACAGGTGACGACTTCCCAGGCGCTGCGGGCGGCGGGATCGCGCTCGCGGATGGCAGCGATGTCTTCGCGGAGTCGTTCGAACATGGCGATGTCTCTGAAAGGGGGGACGAGCGCTTTGCACGGATCGCGCAAAGCTTATACGGCGAGCGCCGCTTTCGCCGATTGTAGGACGAGCGCGGCGAGTCTGCCCGATGCCCCCGATGACGGCGCGGTCAGTCTTTTTTCGATCGCAGCAGAATGTGCTTCGCGATGCCGCGCAGGATATTCACTTCTTCGGGCTCGAGTCCCGAACGCGCGAACATCCGCCGCACGCGCGACATCAGTTTCTTCGGATTGGCCGGATCGAGGAAATCGAGCGCGACGAGCGCTTCTTCGAGATGCGCGTACATGCCTTCGATTTCATCGCTCGATGCGCCCTGCCCCGCCGATTCCACGACGGCGAGCGGACTCACGGGCGTCTGGAACGCGACCCGCAATTCGTACGCGAGCACCTGGACGGCCTGCGCGAGATTGAGCGAGCTGTAGGCGGGATTGGCCGGAATATGCGCGAGCGCGCTGCAGCGCTCGACGTCCGCGTTGGACAGCCCGGTGCGCTCGTTGCCGAACACGAGCGCGATATCGCCGTGGCGCACAAATTCGTGTGCGCGTTCGGCGAGCGCGCGCGGCGGCATCTGCGGCGGGCCGTATTCGCGCATGCGCGCGGTCAGCGCGACGGACCAGCGCACCCCGACGAGCGCATCGGCGAGCGTGTCGACGACATGGGCGGACGCGAGCACGTCGTCGGCGCCGGAGGCCATCGCGATGGCTTCGGGCTCGTTCTTGACGTCGGCGACGCGCGGCGCGACGAGGACGAGGCGCGCGAAGCCCATCGTCTTGAGCGCGCGGGCGGCCGCGCCGACATTGCCCGGATGACTCGGCTCGACGAGGATGAAGCGCGTGGACGTGAAGCCGCCGGCGGGCGCGGAAAGTTCGTTGGGTTCCAAGGCGCGGTTCGTGCTGAAGTTCGTGCTGCAGTTGAAAAAAGTGCCAGCCCGATATGTTAACGCGCTTTGCCCAACTGACGAAACCGCGCGGCCACTTTCGGGTAAAATGGCGCCTTCGCGCGCGCCGCGAACGGGTTTGGTGCACCAGGTCGAACCTTCGCGCGAACGCCTCGCTCTTATTCAATTCGTCTTTCGTCGACATAGTCGTTGTCGCCAACTTTTCCGTCCACACGAAGCTGTCGGGCGGTCAGAGGATTTCGCTCATGCATCCGATGCTCAATATCGCTGTCAAGGCCGCGCGCCGCGCCGGACAGATCATCAATCGCGCCTCTCTCGATCTGGATCGCCTCCAGGTCAGCAAGAAACAGCACAACGACTTCGTGACGGAAGTCGACAAGGCGTCCGAAGCCGCGATCATCGAGACGCTGCACACCGCCTATCCCGACCACTCCATCCTCGCCGAAGAATCCGGCGCGACGGATCGCGAGTCGGAGTTCCAGTGGATCATCGATCCGCTCGACGGCACCACCAACTTCATCCACGGCTTTCCGTACTATTGCGTGTCGATCGCGCTCGCGCACAAAGGCGTCGTGCAGCAGGCCGTCATCTACGATCCGACGCGCAACGACCTCTTCACCGCATCGCGCGGCCGCGGCGCGTATCTGAACGAGCGGCGCATCCGCGTCGGCAAGCTCGATCGTCTGTCGGATGCGCTGATCGGCACCGGCTTTCCGTTCCGCGACGGGCAAGGTCTGAACGGCTACATGCGCCTTTTCAGCGAAATGACGCTGTCGTGCGCGGGCCTGCGCCGTCCGGGCGCGGCGGCGCTCGATCTCGCGAACGTCGCGGCCGGGCGTCTCGACGGCTTCTTCGAGCAAGGCATCCATCCGTGGGACGTGGCGGCGGGCAGCCTGATCGTGACCGAAGCGGGCGGGCTCGTCGGCAACTACACCGGCGAATCGGATTTCCTGTTCAGGAACGAGATCGTCGCCGCGAATCCGAAGGTGTACGCGCAGATGATCAAGATTCTCGACATGTACTCGCGCACGCGCCTGACCGGCGAATAAGCGGCATCGACGGGGCGCGTTTTGCGCCCCGTTTGTTTTTCCTCCCTTCGCGCTCCGGGCGCGCCGCCTGCTCTGCAATGAATGCAGGGCTCCGTTACAGTGCAAGCTTTGCCCGCGTTCCGGTCAGGGCGATGCGCGCTTTCCCCGCCTTCTGCTCCTGCGCCGCGCCACCCATCCAGCCCGCTCATGAAGAAAGGCTTCTACACGATCATCGCCGCGCAATTCGTCTCGTCGCTCGCCGACAATGCGCTCCTGATCGCCGCGATCGCCATGCTCGCCGTCGTGCATTCGGCGCCGTGGGTCACGCCGCTCTTGCAGATCTTTTTCACGATTTCGTATGTAGTGCTGGCGCCGTTCGTCGGCGCATTCGCCGATGCCATCCAGAAGCGCCACGTCATGTTCATCTCGAACGCGCTCAAGGCAGCCGGCTGCGCGATGATGATCGCGGGCGTCCATCCGATGATCGCGTATGGCGTCGTCGGCCTCGGCGCGGCGGCCTACTCGCCCGCGAAATACGGCATTCTCACCGAACTCCTGCCGCCGCAGAAGCTGATCGCGGCGAACGCGTGGCTCGAATCCGCGACCGTCGGCTCGACGATTCTCGGCACCGTGATCGGCGGCGCGCTCGTGAGCCAGGTCATCGGCAACTGGGTCGCGCATGCGCATCTGCCGTTCGTGAGCACCGCCGCGCACGCCGCGCTTTTCGCCGTGATGGTCATTTATGCGTCGGCGGCGGTCATCAACGTGTTCATTCCGGATACCGGCGCGCGCTATCCCGTCGTGCTGAATCATCCGACGAAGCTCATCCACGATTTCTCGCACTCGTTCAAGGTGCTGTGGAAGGACAAGCTCGCGCAGATCGCGCTGTGGGTCACGACGCTGCTCTGGGGCGCGGCCGTCACGCTGCAATTGCTCGTGCTCAAATGGGCCGACGCGAACCTCGGCCTCTCGCTCTCGAAAGCCGCCGTGCTGCAAGGCGTGACGGGCGTGGGCATCGCGTTCGGCGCCGCGGCCGCGTCCGCGTGGATCATGCTGCGCCAGTCGCTGAAAGTGCTGCCGGTGGGCGTGCTGATCGGCGCGGTCTCGGTCGCGATGGCCTTCTACAACAAGGACCTCTTCCCGGCCGGCGCGGGCGTGCATATCGGTCCGCTCTTCGCGCCCGCGTACATCCTGATGGCCTATCCGCTGATGATCGCGCTCGGCGGTCTGTCGGGCTTTTTCATCGTGCCGATGAACGCGATCCTGCAGCATCGCGGCGCGACGCTCTTGTCCGCCGGACATTCCATCGCGGTGCAGAACTTCAACCAGAATCTCGCCGTGCTGGCGATGCTCGGCGCCTACGCGCTGCTCCTGACGAGCAAGGTGCCGGTGCAGTGGATCATCGTCGTGTTCGGGCTTTTCGTGTGCCTGATGATGGCGCTCGCGATGCGCCGCCACGCGCAAAACGAACGCCAAACGGATCTCGGTGCGCTCGTCGAGGAATGAAGCTTGCTCCACGGTGTATTCTGGGTTCATACCCCGGCGCCGCCTCACGACGAACTCAAGGGAGGGAACGCGGGCGGCGGGGTCGGGTCGTAACGCTTCAAGCGGCGCGCGGCGGTTTTCCGCGCGCGTCGCGTGGCGTATCGCGGGCCGGACCCGGCGATATTCATTCCTCGGCAACGTCAATAAAGGAGCATGGAAATGGGATTGTTCACACGTTCGACGCTCGATAGCAGGATCGATGGCGCAGCCGACCTCGGCCAGCGCGCGGTGCGCGGTGCGAGCGACGCGGTCGATTCGGCCAGCAGCCAGTTGCGCAGCCTGCTCGACGACCTGGAAAGCTCGATTTCCGGCGCGAAGGACATCGACGCGGACAAGCTGCGCAAGGAGCTGCAATCGAGACTCAAGACCGCGCGTTCGCAGATGAACGGCGCGGGCACCGTGCTGTCCGGCAGGCTGAACGATGCAGCCGGTTACGCCGACGACTTCGTGCATGACAAGCCCTGGCACACGCTCGGCGCGGTGGCGGGCCTCGCCCTGCTCGTCGGTTTCCTGGCCGGGCGCGCGTAACGCGTCCAGACGCCTTTTAACGGCTGCCGCCGGCACGAGCGCGTTCGTGCCGGCGGCAGCGTTCGTTCGCGCGATTTCCATCGGCTCGTAACACGGCATCGGCCATTCGGCCGACTCCGCCGTCATCCCACGACAGGTTAAACTCATGCCCTATCGGTCGATTAACGGCCGGCGCACGTCGCGCCCGGCCGTTTAGTCATTCTGGCCTTCACAGCACGCAAGATGGGCAATCAAACGGCAACTCCCGACACTTCCACTGACACCGCCGCCCCGCTCGCGGACCTGTCGCAGCACACGCCGATGATGCAGCAGTATTTGCGCATCAAGGCGGAACATCCCGGCACGCTCGTTTTCTATCGCATGGGCGATTTTTACGAGCTTTTCTTCGACGACGCCGAGAAAGCCGCGCGTCTGCTCGATCTGACGCTCACGCAGCGCGGCGCATCGGGCGGCAATCCGATCAAGATGGCGGGCGTTCCGCATCACGCGTGCGAGCAATATCTCGCGAAGCTCGTGAAGCTGGGCGAATCGGTGGCGATTTGTGAGCAGATCGGCGATCCGGCGACATCGAAAGGGCCGGTCGAGCGCAAGGTCGTGCGCGTCGTGACGCCCGGCACGCTGACCGACGCCGCCCTGCTTTCCGACAAAAGCGATGTCTATCTGCTGGCGCTGTGCCCCGCGCACAACCGTCGCGGCGTGGTGACGAGCGTCGGCCTTGCGTGGCTCAATCTCGCGAGCGGCGCGCTGCGCCTCGCGGAAGTCGCGCCGAATCAGGTCAGCACGGCGCTCGAGCGCATTCGTCCGGCGGAAACGCTCATCGCCGATTCAATCACCGACGTGCAGGCATCGCTCGGTGTGACGAACCCCGGCGCGACCACGCGCGTGCCGGCATGGCACTTCGATGTCGGCTCGGGCACGCAGCGTTTGCGCGAGCAACTCGATGTCGCGAGCCTCGACGGCTTCGGCGCGCAGACGCTCACCTGCGCGTGCGGCGCGGCCGGCGCGCTGCTGCTCTACGCCGCGGCCACGCAGGGCCAGCAGTTGCGCCACGTGCGCAGCCTGAAGGTCGAATACGAATCGGAATACATCGGGCTGGACCCGGCTACGCGGCGCAATCTCGAACTCACCGAGACGCTGCGCGGCACCGAATCGCCCACGCTGTTTTCGCTGCTCGATACCTGCTGCACGACGATGGGCAGCCGCCTCTTGCGCCACTGGCTGCATCATCCGCCGCGCGATGCGTCGATCGCTCAGGCGCGCCAGCAGGGCATCGGCGCACTGCTCGACGCGCCCACGAGCGGCGGCCTCGACACGCTGCGCGGCGCGCTGCGCAAGATATCGGACATCGAACGGATTACGGGCCGGCTCGCGTTGCTGTCGGCGCGGCCGCGCGATCTGTCGAGCCTGCGCGACACCTTCGCCGCGCTGCCCGATCTGCGCGCGCTCGTCGCCGGCGTGGCCGCGCATGCGCCGGCGCTCGGGCGTATCGATGCGGCGCTGGAGCCGCCGCACGAGTGTCTCGATCTGCTGACGAACGCGATTGCGACGGAGCCCGCCGCGCTGATCCGCGACGGCGGCGTGATCGCGCGCGGCTACGATCCCGATCTCGATGAATTGCGCGATATTTCGGAGAACTGCGACCAGTTCCTGATCGACCTCGAAACACGCGAGCGCACGCGCACGGGCATCGCGAATCTGCGCGTCGAGTACAACAAGGTGCATGGCTTCTATATCGAAGTCACGCGGGGGCAGACGGACAAGGTGCCCGATGATTATCGGCGCCGTCAGACGCTCAAGAACGCCGAGCGCTACATCACGCCGGAACTGAAGACGTTCGAAGACAAGGCGCTTTCCGCGCAGGAACGGGCGCTGGCCCGCGAACGCGCGCTCTACGACGCGCTGCTGCAGAACCTGCTGCCCTTCATCGCGGATTGCCAGCGCGTCGCCAGCGCGCTCGCCGAGCTCGATCTGCTGTGCGCCTTCGCCGAACGCGCCCGCGCGCTCGACTGGGTCGCGCCGGAGTTCACGGCCGATGCGGGCATCGATATCGAACAGGGACGGCATCCGGTCGTCGAGGCGCAGGTCGAGCAGTTCATCGCCAATGACTGCTGTCTCAGCCAGGACCGCAAGCTTCTGCTCATCACCGGCCCGAACATGGGCGGTAAATCGACCTTCATGCGTCAGACCGCGCTCATCGCGCTGATGGCGCACGTCGGCAGTTATGTGCCCGCGAAACGCGCGCGGTTCGGCGCGCTCGATCGCATCTTCACGCGCATCGGCGCCGCCGACGATCTCGCGGGCGGCCGCTCGACCTTCATGGTCGAGATGACCGAAGCGGCGGCCATTCTCAACGACGCGAGCGCATCGAGCCTCGTTCTGATGGACGAGATCGGACGCGGCACCTCGACCTTCGACGGCCTCGCGCTCGCATGGGCCATCGCGCGGCATCTGCTCACGCACAACGGCTGCTATACGCTTTTCGCAACGCACTACTTCGAGCTCACGCAGTTGCCCGCGGAGTTCGCGCAGGCGGCGAACGTGCATTTGTCGGCGGTGGAGCACGATCACGGCATCGTGTTCCTGCACGCCGTGAGTGAAGGACCGGCCAATCAGAGCTACGGCCTGCAGGTCGCGCAACTCGCCGGCGTGCCTGCCGCGGTGATCCGCGCGGCGCGCAAGCATCTCGTGCATCTGGAGCAGCAGTCCGTCAGCCAGCCGGCCGCGCAATTCGATCTCTTCGCGAGCCAGCCGTACGCGCCGTATGAAGACGATGCACCGCTTCACGACGAAAAAGCCGAAGCGCCCGAGCATCCGGCGATGGAAAAGCTGCGCGCGCTCGACCCGAACGATCTGCGTCCGCGCGATGCGCTCGATCTGCTCTACGAACTGCATGAACTGGCGAAGCGTCCGCCGGATGCCTTGCGTTGAGCGCGCCGCGCCGCGCGTCGAGCGTGCCGCCGCGGCACGCCTGACCCGCGCCCTGACGATCGCCGTCGCGCTCGCGTGCGGCGCGATCGCGCAGGCGCACGCCGAAGGCAACGTGCCGCTCGGCTTCGCCGTGCTCTCCGACGCCCTCTCCCGCCCCGCCGACGAAGCGCCCGTGCGCCGCATGCTCGACGCGATCGGGCGCGACAGCGGTATGGCGTTCATCGTGTACGACGGCAATCTGAAGGACGGCGCCGAGCCATGCCGCGACAGCGTCTATCAGTCGCGGCACGACCTGCTGGACGCATCGCGCACGCCGCTCGTGCTGCTGCTGGGCCAGCACGACTGGGCCGACTGCGGCCTCGCGCATGCGGGCGGTTACGATCCGGTCGAGCGTCTCGACTTCGTGCGTCAGCTCTTCTTCGCCGATGCCAGCTCGCTCGGACAAAGCCCGCTCATGCTCTCGCGCGAAAGCGATGTCGCGCGCTTTCGCACGTTTCGCGAGATCGTGCGCTGGCAGGCACAGGGCATCGCGTTCATCGGGCTGAACGTGTCGAGTCCGAACAATCACTATCTGACCGCGGGCGGGCGCAACGGCGAGTTCGAGGATCGCGCCGTCGCGACGACTTTCTGGCTCGAACACGCGGCGGAAACGGCGCGGCGTACCGAGATGCGCGCGCTCGTCATCCTGATGCAGGGCGACCCGGACTTTTCGCGCTACGAGCGGCGCGAGCGCTTCGCGTGGCTGCGCTTCTCGCATTCGAACCAGCCGCGCGATGGTTTTCTCGAACTGAAACGCAGCCTCGTGAAGGCGGCGGAGATCTTTCGCGGGCCGGTCCTCGTGATTCACGCAACGGACACGCCCGAGCCCAACGGCTTTCACATCGACCAGCCATTGCGCAACGACAAGGGCTTGATCGTCACGAATCTCACGCGCGTGGCGATCGCGTTCAAGAAACCGCATTCGCAATGGCTCGAAGTGCAAAGCGATGCGCAATGGCATCCGCCGTTTCGTCTGCGTCTGCGCGATGTCAAGGACACCCGCACGCATGAGCCGGTCGCGCCGCAATCCGAGGCGCCCGCTGCGTCTTATCCTGCGCCGTATCCAACGCCTCAGCCCGCGTTGCCCGCCTCTCCCGCCCTGCTGCGCAACGATCTGCCCGAGGCGTTGCCCGCGCCGCCGTCGATGCCGCTGCCGGCGTCCGATCTGCCGCCGATCCTCACGCCGCCGCAGTCCTTGCCGCCCATCTATCCCGTGCCCGCATCTGGCGTGCAAAGCGGCATCGGCTCGGCGAACGGGCAATAAAAAAGCGCAGCCGTAGCTGCGCTTTTTTCATCGGCCGACGCGCTCAGTGCAGCGTCGGACCGGAGTCCTTGCGGGGTTCGTCGTCATCGTCGTCTTCATCGACCACATGCAAACCGTCCGCGCCATGCGCGTGTTGATGCTGGATTTCGTCGTCCGTCGCCGTGCGCACTTCCTGGACGGAGAGCGCGAAACGCAGCGCCATGCCCGCGAGCGGATGATTGCCGTCGAGCACGACTTTGTCTTCCGCGACATCGGTCACGGTGTAGATCAGCGAGTCGATGTCGTCGTCGCCGTCTTCGGGCGTGCCCTCGAACTGCATGCCGACTTCGAGCGGCTCGGGAAAGCGGCTGCGCTCCTCGACCTTCACGAGTTCGGGATCGTATTCACCGAATGCATCCTGCGGCTCGAGCTGAATGAGCGTTTCGTAGCCCGCCTCGTGACCGTCGAGCGCTTCCTCGATCTTGGGGAACGTGCCATCATAGCCGCCGTGCAGATAGACCATCGGCTCGTCGCTCTCCTCAATCAGATTGCCTTGCGCATCCGATAGCTTGTAAGCGACCGAAACGACGGTGTCTTTCGCAATTTTCATTGGATCCTCCAAGATACAAGCCTCGATTATACGATGCCCAAGCGGCCCTCTCACGCAACTCCATCCCCCGTTTCCGGCCTTCCCGAGCATGCCCGCGCGCCTCTGCCGGATGAACTCACACCGCTGTTGGGCAACCGCACGCCGCGGCAGTTCATGCGGCGATACTGGCAGAAGAAGCCGCTTCTGATCCGGCGGGCGATTCCCGATATCGTGGCGCCGCTCGCACGCGACGAACTGTTCGAGCTCGCCGATCTCGACGACGTCGAATCCCGGCTCATCACGCACTTCCGCAATGCGTGGGATCTGGAGCACGGCCCGTTCGCGCCCGACGAATTGCCGTCGATCAAAAAACGCGAGTGGAGCCTGCTCGTGCAAGGCGTGAACCTGCACGACGACCGCGCGCACGCGCTGATGAACCGGTTCCGCTTCATTCCGGATGCGCGTCTCGACGATCTGATGATCTCCTATGCAACCGACGGCGGCGGTGTCGGACCGCACTTCGACTCCTATGACGTGTTTCTGCTTCAGATTCATGGCAAGCGGCGCTGGCGTATCGGCGCGCAGCGCGATCTTTCGCTAAAACCCGGACTGCCGTTGAAAGTTTTACAGAACTTCGAGCCCGAAGAAGAATGGGTTCTGGAGCCGGGCGACATGCTTTATCTGCCGCCGCATATCGCGCATGACGGCATCGCGGAAGGCGAATGCATGACGGCGTCGATCGGCTTTCGTGCGCCCTCCTCGCACGAGCTCACGGCGCAGTTCCTCTATCATCTCGCCGAGCGCGCCGGCGATGGGCCCGATGGCGCTCGCGGCAACGCGCGCTATCGCGATCCGGCGCAGGAGCCGGTGACGAACCCGGCGGCGCTGCCGGCGCTTCTGGTCGAACGTGTTGGCGCGATCCTTGCGAACGTCAACTGGAGCGAAAAGGACGTCGCCGCATTCCTGGGCACCTATTTGAGCGAGCCGAAAGCCAATGTCGTATTCGACGCGCCTGAACGCGCGCTGAATGAGCAAAAATTTGTGGAGCGCGCGAAAAAGACGGGCGTCAGGCTAGATAGAAAGACTATTTTGCTCTATGACGCGAGGTCATATTTTGTAAATGGCGAAGCGGAAGTGTTGTCGGCGAAACTGAAAAAGTGGCTCCCTGAATTGGCCGATACTCGGTCCTTGGAGGCGAAACGCTTTGTAACACTTACAGACGAATCGTCAATGACAGCGCTGCTGCACGAATGGTATCGTGCGGGCTGGATTTTGATGGGCGCTTTGCCTTGACAGGCTTGCCTTTTAGAGACTTCCAGGCGTGCTGCGGATGCTAGAATTTTGCTGTTCCGCAATATGAAAATTTGTATGAGAAAGACAACGTATCGTCCCCTGATTTATCGACGGTCGTTACGAAAGTGCCTATAATTTCCGGCCAAGCCGTAGGAAGTCTCACATAAAAAAGAATTGTGAGTCTCCACAGCGGCCCAGGTCGGTGTTGGAGCACACATTACCGGTACTTTGCGCTGTTGCTTACCTTTAACCATAAAAGGACGTGATCATGAAGAAATCCCTCCTCGTAGCATCCCTGTTGGCTGCTGTTGCTCTGGCTGCATGCAACAAGTCTAGCGAAACGGCTGCTCCGAGCGCTGCAAGCGATACGTCGGCTGCTTCGGCTCCGGCTGCTGCTGCTTCGGACGCAAACGCTGCTGCATCGAGCGCTTCGGCCGCTGCAAGCGATGCAGCTTCGGCTGCTGGCGCAGCTTCGGACGCTGCCGCTTCGGCTGCCGCTCCGGCATCGGGCGCAAGCCAGTAAGGCCAGCGTCACGCAGCGGGCCGCCCAAGGCGGCCTGCGAACGAAAAAACCGGCTCTTGGGCCGGTTTTTTTGTATCTGCTTGCCTGTATTCGTTTGCTGGGTTCTACGCTCCAGCTAGCTATCGCGTGATTCAGAGCGTGAGCCAGTCGAAGCCTTCCGCCTGCGTTGCGACGACGACATCCACCGCGCACGCGCCCAGCACGGACGCAAGCGCCGTCTGCGCCAGATGCGGCAGATTGTTTTGCTGGCTGAGATGCGCGGCTACGAGATGGCGCAACCTGGAACGGTCCAGCGACGCGAGAATGGCCGCCGCCGCCTCGTTATTCAGGTGTCCGTGCGTCCCGCCGATGCGCGCCTTCAGCGAAGGCGGATAGCGGCTCGCGGCGAGCATCTCTACGTCGTGGTTGGATTCGAGCACGAGCGCGTCACAGCCGCTCAGCACGCTCGTGATATGCGGCGTCGACACGCCTACATCCGTCAGCACGCCAAGGCGGCATGCGCCGTCTGAGAAGACGTATTGCAGGGGCTCGCGGGCATCGTGCGGCACCGTGTAAGGCAGCACGCTCAGATCGCCAATAGCGACGCTTTCATCGCCCCACAGCACGTTGAGTTCGATGTTGGCTTCATCGGCGCCAATCGCCCGTGCCGTGCCCCAGCTCATGTGCAGCGGAATGGACCATCGGCGAGCGAGCGTCAACGCGCTGCCGATATGGTCCGTGTGCTCATGCGTGATGACGATGGCATCGAGATCTTCGGCACGGCAATTCAGCCGCGCGAGACGGCGCTCGATCTCCTTGCCGGAGAACCCGCAGTCGAGCAGCACGCGCGTCGTGGTCGTGCCACTCGATGCCTCGACGAGCAATGCATTGCCCTCGCTGCCGCTGCCGAGACTCGCGAATCTCACAATGCTAGTTCAACTGAGCATGCAGCAACGAGACGATGCGCTGCGCATCGGACGACGTGTCCGGCTGGCCATTCGCATCGACGACGCCGACTTGCGTCAGCGAGTCGGCCTTCGGCTTCACGTTGACGAGGAACTGGCGCGTCGGCTTCGGCGTGTTGCTCGAAAATAACTTGCCGAAGAGACCGTCCTTCTTCAGCTCCGCCATGGAGTCCGAAAAATGCACGTAGTAGATGCCCTTGTCGCGATCGCGATTATCGACCGTGAAGTTGGTGCGATCGAGCGCGAGGCCCACGCGCAGCCAGGCGCGATCGAACGGCTCGGCCAGATCGAGCGTGGAGCCGCCCGCGGCCTGATCCACCGCGACCTTCGCGCCAATCGGGCGCGCCTGCGCCATCAACTGTTGCGACTGCTTTTCCGTCAGGCCGAACTTCTGCATCAGCCGCGTGAGCACCGCGGCTTCGAGCTGCGGATTGCGCGGACGTGCTTCCCAGCGCGACGATGTCTTGTCCTGCCCCGTCAGCACTTCCTCCATCGCGCTGTGCGTGACGGAGATATCGGTCGAGCCATCCGATGCGCGGTCGACTTGCGTGCGGAACATGTCGCGCGTGCCCGACGAATAGGCGAAGTCGAGCAGCTTGCCCACGCTGTTGCGGAACCAGTCGTTCGGAATGTTCGCGCGATTTTCGGCCCAGTCCGTCGCCATGATGCCGGTCTGCGGGGCATCGGTCTTGAGCGTGAAGCCGTTCTCTTCCCAGAACTCCTTCAGCGGGCCCCAGATCTGGTCCGGCGAGCGGCCGTCGACGACGAGCCAGCGGTGATCGCCGTCGCTTTCGATGTGCATGCCGAACGGATCCTGCGCGTTCGGCACACCGAGGGTTGCGTTGCCGGCCGGCGTGACCGCGCGTTCGGCGGCGCCGCCGAGCGCGTTGACCTTAGGCGGCGCGGCATAGCGCTGGCTGATGTCGGCCGTGGTGAGATCGGACGGAACGGCAAGCGAGGGCGCGGTTTCAGCAGCCTTGTAGTTGACGCGATCGGGCGCGAGCCAGTCGTTGAGCGTGTCGCAACCCGCGAGCGCGAAAATCGCGCCGGCGCCGAGCGACAGCACGCTCAGGCGCTTGGCATGAGTAAGAAGAGCGGAACGTTTCATGAGGTCCTTCTTTGCTGCTGATGCGCATTGCCTCGCGCCGATCCCGCTCTAGCCGAGCGGCTCAGCGAGGCCAATGTCGAGGCCAATGAGCGGCGGTTGATGACTGAAGGTGTGGTTCATTTCGATCACTTGCGGCGGCGCGGACTTTCGATTCCTTGTGACGTGTCGCGCCGCCCCGTGCGATCAGGCGAGAAGCCCGGCGTCGCGCAACGCGTCGCGCACCACGTCGTGGTAGCGCGCGTCGAGCGGCGTGAGCGGCAAACGAATGCCGCCTTCCATGCGGCCAAGCGCCTGCAGCGCCCATTTGGCCGGAATCGGATTCGATTCGCAGAAGAGTTGCTTGTGCAGCGACAGCAGCTTCAGATGAATCCGGCGCGCGGTGATCGCATCGCCTTCGATTGCGGCGCGGCAAAGCTGGCTCATTTCCTTCGGCGCGACGTTCGCCGTCACCGAGATGTTGCCGTGGCCGCCGAGCAGCATCAGCGCGATGGCCGTGGGATCGTCGCCGCTGAAAATGCTGAAATGCGCCGGCGCGTGCTTGATGAGATGCGCCGCGCGGTCGATATTGCCCGTCGCTTCCTTCACACCGATGATGCCCGGCACGTCCGCGAGACGCAGGATCGTTTCGTTGCTCATATCGGCAACGGTGCGGCCCGGCACGTTGTACAGGATCACGGGCAGATCGACAGCTTCGGCGATCGCTTTGAAATGGCGATACATGCCTTCCTGCGTCGGCTTGTTGTAATACGGAACGACCTGGAGCGTGGCGTCGGCGCCGACTTTCTTTGCCTGCTTTGAGAGCTCGATGGCCTCGGCGGTCGAATTGCCGCCCGCGCCCGCGATGATCGGAAAGCGCTTGGCCGCATGCTCGACGGCCGTCTGGATCATCAGGATGTGCTCTTCCACCGACAAAGTGGCCGATTCGCCGCTCGTGCCGACGACGACGAGACCGTTCGAGCCTTGCTCGACGTGCCAGTCGATCAGTTTTCGAAACGCCGGCAGATCAAGACTACCGTCCTCGTGCATCGGTGTGACGATGGCAGGAATGCTGCCGCGGATCTGGATGCCGCCGTGTGTTCCGTTTGTCATGAAACTCTATGAATTTAATCGTGAATTTAATCGCAAAAAGCGATATTACGCGATTGTAGCGGATTAGCCGGTCAGCGCGTAACGTGGCGGACCCGGGGGTATGTTACTAATCGTGAGCGGTTTTTCGGCTGACTGCGGTTCGCGAACCGCGCAGATTCGCTGCACGTAGGCAGGACGCGGATCGTCGACGAATCCGTCTTCGTAGGCGATCACCCGCAAGCGCCCTCGCACCGCGTCGAGCAATTCGCCCGGTTCGAGCAGAAACGCCGGATTCGACGGCTTGCCGATGCTGCCATTGCCCGCCGCGAACGTCTCGTAGATCAGCACGCCGCCGGGCGCGAGCGCATCGATGAAATGCCCGAAAAGCGGCCGATGCAGATAATTCGTGACGACGACCGCAGCGAACGTCCGGTCGCTCGGAAACGGCCAGGGCGAGCCGTCTTCGAGATCCGCCGTGAGCGTTTCGATGCCTTCGAGCGATGCCATCGATGCGAGCGCCTCGCCATCGCGATCGACCGCCAGAACCGGACAACCGCGCGCCGCGAACCACCGCGCGTGGCGGCCGCGGCCCGCGGCGACGTCCAGCAACGCGCCGCCGGGCGCAACGAGATGCGCCCAGCGCGCGACCCACGGACTGATCGCGCTTTCCATCAGTTGTAGGAGAGGCCCATGGCTTCGCGCACGTCGCGCATGGTTTCCGTGGCGAACTTGCGCGCCTTGTCGCAGCCGTCCGCGACGATCGCGCGCAACAGCGACGGATCGTCCATGTACTTTTGCGCGCGCTCCAGCATCGGCTGCTGCTCGCGCAGGATGCCTTCGATCACCGGCTGCTTGCATTCCAGACAGCCGATGCCCGCGCTGCGGCAGCCCTTCTGCACCCATTCGTGCGTCTTTTCGTCGGTGTAGACCTGATGCAGCTGCCACACCGGGCACTTGTCGGGATCGCCCGGATCGGTGCGCCGCACGCGCGCCGGGTCGGTCGGCATCTTGCGAACCTTCTGCTCGATGGTCGCCGCGTCCTCGCGCAGACCGATGGTGTTGCCGTAGGACTTCGACATCTTCTGGCCGTCGAGGCCCGGCATGCGCGACGCTTCGGTCAGCAGAACCTGCGGCTCGACCAGAATGAGCTTGCGCGCGCCTTCAAGATAGCCGAACAGGCGCTCGCGATCGCTCATCGACAGGCTTTGCGACTCCTGCAGCATCGCGCGCGCCTGTTCGAGCGCTTCGTCGTCGCCTTCCTGCTGATACGCGACGCGCAACTCGTGATACAGCTTCGCGCGCTTGCCGCCGAGCTTCTTCGCCGCTTCGAGCGCCTTCTCCTCGAAATCCGGCTCCTTGCCGTAGAGATAGTTGAAGCGGCGCGCGATCTCGCGCGTCATCTCGACGTGCGGCACCTGATCCTCGCCCACCGGCACGAGCGACGCGCGATACAGCAGAATGTCCGCCGCCATCAGCACCGGATAGCCGAGGAAGCCGTACGTCGACAGGTCCTTCTCGCGCAGCTTCTCGATCTGTTCCTTGTAGGTCGGCACGCGTTCGAGCCAGCCGAGCGGCGTGCCCATGCCGAGCAGCAGCGAAAGTTCGGCGTGCTCGGGCACGCGGCTCTGGATGAACAAGGTTGCCTGCGCCGGATCGATGCCCGACGCCAGCCAGTCGATGAGCACCTCCCAGACGTTTTTCTCGATGACCTCGGGCGTCTCGTAGTGCGTCGTGAGCGCGTGCCAGTCGACCACCGCGAAGAAGCACGGGTATTCGGACTGCAGCCGCACCCAGTTTTTCAGCACGCCGTGATAGTGGCCGAGGTGCAGCGACCCGGTGGGCCGCATGCCGGAGAAGATACGGTCAGGGAACATGATGTTATGGGAATAGTGAAGCGAGGGGATTCAGAATAGCCGACACCGCCGTATAACCGACGTTCACGAGCGGCCCGAGCCAGTAGCGCGTCAGCACGCCGGTCACAACGAGCGCCATCACGATGAAGAAGCCATACGGCTCGAGCTTCGAAAACGCGATGGACGCCCGCACCGGCAGAAGCGCCATGACGACGCGGCCGCCGTCGAGCGGCGGCAACGGAAAGAGATTCAGCACGCCGAGCACGAGATTCACGCCGACGCCGGCGGCCGCCATGCGCGTGAAGAACACCTCGTCGACATGAAAGGCCGCGAGCAGCACCGCGATGACGCCCCAGACGATCGCCTGGACGAAGTTGCTGCCCGGCCCGGCCGCGGCGACCCACAGGCTGCCCCAGCGCGGATTGCGCAGATTGCCGAACGCCACCGGCACGGGCTTCGCGTAGCCGAACATGAACGCGCCGCTCGTCACGAAATACAGGACGATGGGAATGACGATCGTGCCGATCGGGTCGATGTGGCGCATCGGGTTCATGGAAACGCGGCCCAGCACGTAGGCCGTGTTGTCGCCGAGCAGTCGCGCGGCATAGCCATGCGCGGCCTCGTGCAGCGTGATCGCGAAAATCACGGGAAGCGCGTAGACCGCGATGGTTTGTATCAGGGAAGGATCCATGGGAGGGTATTGTATCAAGCAGGCAGGTCGGATCAGGCGCGCGCGGCGGCGCCGGGCGGGCACTATTTCGCCCATCATGTGCGAAAACGCTTAATCGGGACTTATGCCCGTGTGCGTCACTGCGCGGCGCTTACGCCGTGAGCCCGAACGGTTCGAGACTGCCTCTCCCCGCGCGCACGAGCACTGGCTCCCCCGATGAAAGATCGATCACTGTCGACGGCTCCGCCGGGCACGCGCCGGCATCGATCACGAGTTCGACCTGCTTTTCCAGGCGCTCGCGGATTTCTTCCGCGTCGTTGAGCGGCTCGGTGTCGGGCGGCAGGATCAGCGTCGACGCCAGCAGCGGTTCGCCGAGCGCCTCCAGCAGCGCGAGCGTGATCGCGTGATCGGGCACGCGCAGCCCGATCGTCTTGCGCGACGGATGCGAGAGCCGTCGCGGCACTTCCTTGGTCGCCTGCAGCACGAAGACGTACGGCCCCGGCGTCACCGACTTGATCAGCCGATATTGCTGGTTGTCGACCATTGCGAAGTTGGAAAGCTCGGAGAGATCGCGCACCAGCAGCGAGAGCAACTGTTTATCGTCGATGCCGCGCACGCGTCGCAGCCGCTCGACCGCGTCTTTATCGTCAAGATGGCAGCCGAGCGCGTAGCTCGAATCCGTCGGCAACGCGACGAGACCGCCGTCCTTGATGATCTGCACGGCCTGATTGATGAGCCGCGGCTGCGGATTGTCCGGATGAATGCGAAAGAATTGAGACATGGCGACGCCTTATTGTTTCGATCGTTATCGCGAAGGCCACGACGGCCTCGAACGCGGCGCGAATCACGCGCGAGCGCGCCCGACGCGATGCGCGTGCGGAAAATCACAGGTGATGCAAAGACCGTGCGCGCGACGCAAGAAGACGCGCGCCGAAAGAACGCTAAAGCCAGCGCTCCCAGACAGGCGTGAGGTCGTCGGGCAGCGGGGGAAGCAGCCCCAGGTCGATGCGCCCTTCGCCCGCGCCGTGGAAGTCCGAACCGCGCGAGGCCTCGAAGCCGTAGCGGCGCGCGACATCGGCATATTCGCGGTACTGGTCGGGCGTATGGCTGCCCGTCACGACCTCGATGGCCTTTCCGCCGAGCTGGATGAATTCGTCGAAGAGCGCGGCGAATTCGACCGGCGTGTAATCGTAGCGGCCCGGATGCGCGATGATCGGCTCGCCGCCCGCTTCCTTGATCCATTTCACGGCGTCAGCGAGCTTCGCCCAGCGATGCCCGACGAAGCCCGGCTTGCCGTCGCCGAGATAGCGCGCGAAGACGTCCGATGTGGACTGCGCATAGCCCGCTTCCACGAGATACCGCGCGAAATGCGTGCGCGAAATCATGTCGGGGTCTTCGGTGTAACGCAGCGCGCCTTTATAGCAATCCGGAATGCCGACCGCGGCGAGCGCCTCGCCGATCGCCACGCCGCGCGCCGCGCGTCCGTTGCGCGTGCATTCGAGGCCCTTGAGCAGCGCGTCGTTATGTGGATCGACATTCATCCCGACGATATGCACCGTGCGCGATGCCCACGTCACCGAAATCTCGACGCCGGGCAGATAGCCCATGCCGAGCGCTTCGGCCGCCTCGCGCGCTTCGTCCTGCCCGCCGAGCTGGTCGTGATCCGTCAGCGACCACAGCGTGACGCCGTTCGCATGCGCGCGCGCCGCGACCACGGCGGGTGCGAACTGGCCGTCGGACACGGTGGAGTGGCAATGCAGATCGGCGTTCATCTTGGTTTCTAGGGTTTCACTGACATTCTAACTGTAACGGCGTGACACGCCGATTATGCAGTTCCTTCGTTCCGTGTCGCGCCGCTCACGCGCAAAACGATTCGATCAGCGCCGCGACGCGCTCCGGCTGATCGTGATGGATCATGTGACCGGCATCGTCGATGAGTTCCTCGCGCCAGTCGGGAAATGCCTGAAAACGCGTCTTGAATTCAGCGATGGGCATCTCGCCCGCCAGTTCCGCGAGCGTCGGAGAATGCTTTGCTTCGACGTGCAGCACCGGCGCCGTGATGCGCGTCCACGCCGCGCTCACCTCGTCCAGCCGATACAACACAGGCCCGCGCAATTTGTGCGCCGGATCGGCGAGCAGATGAAAGCGCCCGTCCGCTTCCTCACGCGACCAGTGCTGCGCGAGGAATCGCGCGCGCGCGAGAGGCAGACGCGGATTCGTGCGGATCAGCCGATCGGCGACTTCGTCGAGGCTCGCGTAGCTGCGCAGCGCGGGTGGCGCGCGCAGACCGTCGAGCCATTGCGCGATGCGCCCCGGAGACTGCGACGCGCGCGCCGCCGGCAGCCCGAAGCCTTCCAGATCGACCACGCGACGCACGCGCGCGGGCCGCACGCCCGCGTAGAGCAGCGCGACGTTGGCGCCCATGCTGTGCCCGACGAGATCGACCTGCGCGCCCGGCGCGTAATGGTCGAGCAGCAGGTCGAGATCGGCGAGATAGTCGGGAAAATAGTAGTGACCGCCGCCCTTCTCCGCGACCGGCCAGTCCGACAGCCCGAAGCCGCGCGCATCGGGCGCGAGCACTTGCCAGTCGCCGGCGAGCGCATCGACGACGAACTGGAACGACGCGCCGATATCCATCCAGCCGTGCAGCATGAAGAGCATCGGCGCGTCGGGTGCGCCCCAGCGGCGCACATGCAGGCGCACGCCGCGCGCATCGACGAATTCGGAACGCGAATCTTTCATGGTGTCGTCTCGATAAAAAAGGATGATCGCTCGATTATAGCGACGATGATTCGTCGAGGCCCGCGAGCGCGCGCAGTTCGGCTTCGTCGAAGCCGGCGTCGCGGCGCGCTTCGAAGTTGAACGGACCGCGCAGCTTCGGCGCGTGATATTGCGCGGCGAGGCGTTCGTAGGTCGCGTGCGCGTCGAGATTCTGGCCGTCGCACAGAAAACGGAACCAGCGATTGCCGATCAGCACGTGACCGATTTCATCGCGCAGGATCACGTCGAGAATCGCCGCCGACGCGTGATCGCCGGCCTGCGCAAGACGCTTTCGGATCGGCGGCGACGCGTCGAGGCCGCGCGCCTCCAGCGTGCGCGGCACGAGCGCCATGCGCGCGAGCACGTCGTCGCGCGTGCGCTGCGCCATGTCCCACAGGCCGTCGTGAGCCGGAAAATCGCCGTAAGCGTGGCCGAATTCGGCGAGCCGCGCGCTCAACAGCGAAAAGTGATGCGCCTCCTCCGCCGCGACCTTCAACCAGTCGAGATAAAACTCGCGCGGCATCGACGGGAATCGCCAGACGGCGTCGAGCGCGAGATTGATCGCGTTGAACTCGATGTGCGCGAGCGCGTGCAGCAGCACCGCGCGCCCCGCGTCCGACTGCATGCTGCGACGCTTCAGCGACGACGGCTCGACGAGTTCCGGGCGCTCGGGCCGGCCGGGCAGATCGGCTGGCTCCGCGAGCGCGGCTTGCGGATCGATGCTCGACGGCGCTTCGCGCGTCATATCGAAGAGCGCGCTGGCTTGCGCCGCCTTCGTCGCGGGGTCGCGCTCACGCAGAATCGCGAGCGCCGCGCGGCGCGCGCAGGCGGTGGCTTGCGGGGAAATCACAGGATCGTGCATCGGACTATCTCGAAAACGGGCGTCGAATATCGCGTTCCAGCGGACGCTTACAGCAAACAGCTAAAATGGTAATCGCGGCGGACACCGCAAAACGCGTAACAATCGCTCCCGCGACACCCCGCCGACAGCCGCGCATTGTAGCGCCGCGCCGATTCCCACCACGACGACATCACGCCCCAGGAGACAATGTGGCCATCTACAAACTCGGCGACGACGCCCCGACCATCCACGAGAGCGTATTTCTTGCGGATACCGCGACCATCATCGGCCGCGTGACGCTGGAGGAGAACGCGAGCGTGTGGCCCGGCGCCGCGCTGCGTGGCGACAACGAGCCGATCGTCGTCGGACGCGGCAGCAACGTGCAGGAAGGCGCGGTGCTGCATGCGGACCCGGGTTTTCCGCTCACGATTGAAAACGACGTCACCGTCGGTCATCAGGCGATGCTGCACGGCTGCACGGTCAAGGAAGGCTCGCTGATCGGCATTCAGGCGGTGGTCTTGAATGGCGCGGTGATCGGCCGCAACTGTCTGGTTGGCGCGGGCGCCGTCGTCACCGAAGGCAAGGTGTTTCCGGACAACACGCTGATTCTGGGCGCGCCCGCGAAGGCGGTGCGGGACATCGGCGAGGCGGATATCGCCCGCATGCGCGCGGCCACGGCGAGTTATGCCGACCGGCGCGAATATTACAAGGCGCATCTCGTGCGCATCGGCTGAACGGACGTCGCGCAAGACGGCGCAGCAGCCTCAACACCCAAGGAAGAGTTGTGAACGACCAGTTGCAGAAATTCATGTTCAATGCGGCGCCCGTGCGCGGCGAGATCGTCTCGTTGCGTCACACGTGGCAGGAAGTGCTCGCGCGCCGCTCCTATCCCGTCGCCGTGCGCAACGTGCTTGGCGAGATGATGGCCGCGTGCGCGTTGCTGTCCGCGAACCTCAAGTTCGACGGCACGCTCGTCATGCAGATCTATGGCGACGGTCCCGTGAAGATGCTGGTCGTGCAGTGCAATTCGAACCTGTCGCTGCGCGCGACCGCGAAGCTCGCCGAGGGCAGCGAACACGAGCTGGACAACGAGATGTCGCTGCCCGATCTGCTGAACCGTCACGGGCGCGGCCGCTGCGTCATCACGCTCGATCCCGCCGATAAAAAGCCGGGACAGCAGCCGTATCAGGGCATCGTGCCGCTGTCGGGCGAGCACGGCCCGCTCAAGTCGATGGCCGAAGTCCTCGAGCACTACATGCATCACTCCGAGCAGCTCGACACGCGACTGTGGCTCGCCGCGGATACCGATCGCGCCGTCGGCATGCTGTTGCAGAAGCTGCCGGGCGATGGCGGCATCGTTCCGCATCCGGGCGCGCACGACTCCGATACGTGGCAGCGCGTCTGTCATCTCGGCAGCACGCTGTCGAACGAGGAATTGCTGAAGGAAGAGCCGGATACGGTGTTCAAGCGCCTCTTCTGGCAAGAGAACGTGCAGCACTTCGAACCCGCGCCGGCGCGCTTCCAGTGCACGTGCTCGCGTGAGAAGGTCGGCGGCATGCTGAAGATGCTCGGCCGCGAGGAAGTCGACAGCGTGCTCGAAGAGCGCGGCAGCGTCGAAGTGCATTGCGAGTTCTGCAACCAGCGCTACGACTTCGACTCCGTCGACGTTGCGCAACTTTTTGTCGCAAAAGAACTCTCACAAGGCGTGAGTCCAGCGTCGGACCGGCGCCACTGAAACACCTGCAAGCCTTGTCCAGTCAGGGTTTCGCAGTGCGCGCCGTGAGCTCGTGAAGCGCGGCGCGCCGCTTTGCAGCCTGAGTTTCACGACCGACGCCGCGAGCTATCATGGGACTTCCGTACAGACGTCCGACCCGCTGGAGGTCGCAAAATGAAAACCGCTACGCTCAACTGGAAATTGCTGCCGTGCCTCGCCGGGGTCGCGCTCGTCGCCGGCTGCATGATGGATCCGCCCGGCCCATCGCCGATCTATAGCCGCCTGCCCGACACCGCGCCCGCGCCGCAGCAGACGCTGACCTCGCAGCAGCAGATGGAACGCTATAACGCCATCGACAAGCAGGCGCTCAACGAATCGCAACAGGCCGCAGCCGCCGGCAATGCCGCGAAGACGATGTCGCAGTTCTACGCGCCCGCGCCGGTCTCGGTCTACGGCGGCTATTCGAGCGGCGGCTGGGGCGGGCCTTACTGGGGCACCGGCATCGGCTTCGGCACCGCCTGGTAAGCGAATCAGCACGCCACCCGGCAGAAACAAAAATGGCGCGATCGATGACCGCGCCATTTTTTCGTTCAGATGAAAAGCCGCCGCGCTATTGCGCCGCGCCCTGCTGCTGTTTCTTTTTCGCTTCGGCCGCTTTTTCCTTCTGCGCCTTCTTGTCCAGATCGCGCAACTCCTGCTTCGAGCGCGACACGGGATTCGGCACCACGCGCAGCGGCGCCGCCGACACCTGACCGCGCGTCGAACCATTCATGCCCGGCACGTTCGCGGAATTGACGGGCGCATTCGAATTCGGCGAGACGAACTGCACGAACACCTCGCTGTCCTTCACCATGCCCATCTCGTAGCGCGCGCGCTCTTCCACGGCCGCCGTGCCGTTTTGCAGATCCTGCACTTCGCCCTGGACGCGATCGTTGCGCAGTCTAAGGTTCGTGTTCTTCTCCGCCTGCTGCGCGAGTTGCTGCTGCAATTCATGCACACGCAGCCAGCCGCCGTGCCCCCACCAGAGCGGGTATTGGATCAGCACCAGCAACAGAACCAGAACGACAGTTACGAGCCGCATTCAAGTAGCCGAAATAAGCGCCGCCCGGCGGCGAGAAAGCCGTGGGCGGCGGGCTTTAAAAGATGACGCATCAAGAACGACTAAGCGTTCTTATCGACTAAAGCGGCAAAAGCTTTAGCGCAAGTTGTAGAACGCCGACTTGCCCGGGTAGCTCGCGATATCGCCGAGATCTTCCTCGATACGCAGCAACTGGTTGTACTTCGAGATGCGGTCGCTGCGCGACAGCGAGCCGGTCTTGATCTGGCCGGCGTTCAGACCGACCGCGATATCCGCGATGGTCGAATCTTCCGTCTCGCCCGAACGGTGCGAGATCACGGCCGTGTAGCCCGCGCGCTTGGCCATCTCGATTGCCGCGAAGGTTTCCGTCAGCGTGCCGATCTGGTTGATCTTGATGAGGATCGAGTTCGCGATGCCCTTCTCGATGCCTTCCTTCAGGATGCGCGTGTTCGTGACGAAGAGATCGTCGCCGACGAGCTGGATCTTCTTGCCGAGCTTGTCGGTCAGGATCTTCCAGCCTTCCCAGTCGCTTTCATGCATGCCGTCCTCGATCGACACGATCGGGAATTTATCCGCGAGCGTGGCGAGGTAGTCGGCGAATTCCGCCGACGACAGTTGCAGGCCTTCGCCCGCGAGCTGGTACTTGCCGTCGTGGTAGAACTCGCTCGCCGCGCAGTCGAGCGCGAGCAGCACGTCTTCACCGGCGCGATAGCCAGCCTTCTCGATGGCTTGCAGAATCGTTGACAGGCACTCGTCGTTGCTGCCGAAGTTCGGCGCGAAGCCGCCTTCGTCGCCCACCGCGGTGCTCATGCCGCGCTCGGCCAGAATCTTCTTGAGCGCATGGAACACTTCCGCGCCGCAACGCAGCGCTTCGCGGAACGTCGGCTGGCTCACCGGCACGATCATGAATTCCTGGATGTCCAGGCTGTTGTTCGCGTGCGCGCCGCCGTTGACGATGTTCATCATCGGGACCGGAAGCTGCATCGCGCCCGAGCCGCCGAAGTAGCGGTACAGCGGCAGGCCGGCTTCTTCAGCAGCGGCCTTGGCGACCGCCATCGACACGGCCAGCATCGCGTTCGCGCCGAGGCGCGACTTGTTGTCGGTGCCGTCGAGCTCGAGCAAGGTCTTGTCGAGGAAAGCCTGTTCCGAGGCGTCGAGGCCCATGATGGCTTCGGAGATCTCGGTGTTGATGTGTTCGACGGCCTTCAGCACGCCCTTGCCGCCATAGCGGCCCGCTTCGCCGTCGCGCAATTCGATGGCCTCGCGCGAACCCGTCGATGCGCCCGACGGCACTGCCGCCCGGCCCATCGTGCCCGATTCGAGCAACACGTCGCATTCGACGGTCGGATTGCCTCGCGAATCGAGAATCTCGCGGCCGATGATATCTACGATAGCACTCATGGTTTCCTCAAGAAATGACGATGAATTCTGTCAGTCACAACGAAGCGCGCCGTCAGCTTTTACACTTCGATACACGCTGCGCACGCGTTTCACAGGCTTCGCTCAGACCATCTCGATGCCCACCGGTTCAGTCCCGGCGTACAGAACGGTCGTTTCGGAATCGAACTGATTCGATTCGCATCGCTTTCATGGGGAGCGGGCGCCGGTCCCGCTGATCGCGGGTATCGCCCTGATGCGATGCACGCTCCTCCAATGCCCTGATCGCTCCAGGCGACCTATTTTCGCAACACGGGCGCCGATGATGACGCCCGTGCCTTACTACCTTTTGCAGCTGATGCTCAGTTGAAGTCGTTCTCGAGGAACGGACCGCTCTTCACCGCGCGATCGATCGTGATGAGCGTGGACAGCAGCGCTTCCATGTGATGCAGCGGCACCGCGTTCGGGCCGTCCGACTTCGCGCAGGCCGGGTCCGGATGCGTCTCCATGAAGAGACCGGCGACGCCCGTTGCGACCGCGGCGCGCGCCAGCACCGGCACGAATTCGCGCTGACCGCCCGAACTCGTTCCCTGCCCGCCCGGCAACTGCACCGAATGCGTTGCGTCGAACACGACCGGCGCGTTGGTTTCGCGCATGATCGCGAGCGAGCGCATGTCGGACACGAGGTTGTTATAACCGAACGACACGCCGCGCTCGCACGCCATGAAACGGTCTTCCGACAGACCCGCTTCACGCGCGGCGTCGCGCGCCTTGTCGATCACGTTCTTCATGTCGTGCGGCGCGAGAAACTGGCCCTTCTTGATGTTGACCGGTTTGCCCGAGCGCGCGCACGCGTGGATGAAGTCGGTCTGACGGCACAGGAACGCGGGCGTCTGCAACACGTCCACGACCGATGCCACCGCTTCGATCTCATGTTCGGCATGCACGTCCGTCAGAACCGGCACGCCGAGCTGCTTCTTCACTTCGCCGAGGATGCGCAGACCTTCGTCCATGCCGAGGCCGCGGAACGACTTGCCCGAGCTGCGGTTCGCCTTGTCATACGACGACTTGTAGATGAACGGCACGCCGAGCTTCTCGGTCATTTCCTTGAGCCGACCGGCGACGTCGATCGTCATTTGCTCCGACTCGACGACGCACGTGCCCGCGATCAGGAAGAACGGCTTGTCGAGCCCTGCTTCGAAGTGACACAGCTTCATGCTTGCGCTCCCGCGGTGGCCTTGGCCGGCGCCTTCACGCCATTGCCTTCGGCGTGCGCGCGTGCGGCATCGACGAATGCCTTGAACAGCGGATGCCCGTCGCGCGGCGTCGACGTGAACTCGGGGTGGAACTGCACGCCGACGAACCACGGGTGCAGCGACTGCGGCAACTCCATCATCTCGGGCAAATCCTCGCTCGGGGTACGGGCGCTGATGATAAGCCCACCGGCTTCGAGCTGGGGCACGAAACGGTTATTGACTTCATAACGGTGACGATGACGCTCGTTCACATCGCTGCCGTAAATGCGTTCGGCCATCGTGCCGGGCTTGATCGGGCACTTCTGCGAGCCGAGGCGCATGGTGCCGCCGAGATCCGACTCTTCGTTGCGCTTCTCGATGCGGCCCGCGCGGTCGTACCACTCGGTGATAAGCGCGACGACCGGATTCTGCGTGTCCTGATCGAACTCGGTGGAATTCGCATCCGTGAGGCCGGCGACATCGCGTGCGAACTCGATCACCGCGAGCTGCATGCCGAGGCAGATGCCGAGATACGGCGTCTTCGATTCGCGCGCATAGCGGATCGCCTTGATCTTGCCTTCCGTGCCGCGACGGCCGAAGCCGCCCGGAACGAGCACGGCGTCGAGATGCTTCAGCGCATCGGTGCCTTCGGCGTCGATCTGCTCCGAATCGATGTACTCGATGTTGACCTTCGTCGACGTGTGAATGGCCGCGTGACGCAGCGCTTCGATCAGCGACTTGTACGACTCCGTCAGCTCGACATACTTGCCGACCATGCCGATGGTCACTTCGTGCTTCGGATTCTCGAGCTTCTCGACGAGGTTCGACCACATCGTGAGATCGGCCGGCGGCGGCGACAGCTTCAGCGCTTCGCAGATGATGTCGTCGAGATGCTGGTCGTTGAGCATCTGCGGAATCTTGTAGATGCTGTCCGCGTCCCACACCGAGATGACGGCGTCTTCGGGCACGTTCGAGAACATCGAGATCTTGGCGCGCTCGTCGTCCGGAATGGGGCGGTCAGCGCGGCACAACAGAACGTTCGGATAGATACCGATTTCGCGCAGCTTCTGCACGCTGTGCTGCGTAGGCTTCGTCTTCAGCTCGCCCGCCGTCGCGATGAACGGCACCAGCGTGAGGTGCACGAAGCACGCGCTGTTGCGGCCCATGCGCAGGCTCATCTGACGCGCGGCTTCGAGGAACGGCAGCGATTCGATGTCGCCCACCGTGCCGCCCACTTCCACGATCGCCACGTCCGGCTGGCCGCACGTCGCCGCTGCGGCGCCGCGCTCCACGAATGCCTGGATTTCGTTGGTGATGTGCGGAATAACCTGCACCGTCTTGCCGAGATACTCGCCGCGGCGTTCCTTGCGGATCACCGATTCGTAGATCTGGCCCGTGGTGAAGTTGTTGGCCTTGCGCATCTTCGTGCTGATGAAGCGCTCGTAGTGGCCGAGGTCGAGGTCGGTCTCCGCGCCGTCTTCCGTCACGAACACTTCCCCGTGCTGGAACGGGCTCATCGTGCCGGGGTCGACGTTGATGTAGGGATCGAGCTTGAGGAGAGTGACTTTGAGACCGCGCGATTCGAGGATCGCGGCGAGAGAGGCGGCGGCAATACCCTTGCCAAGGGACGAAACTACGCCGCCGGTGACGAATACATATTTGGTCATCGCTAGATGCTCGCGGGAAAAACGGATTATACCGTAAAGGCCGGTTCCCACGAAGCGCGCGCGGCGCGGATATTGACTACAAATACGCGCATTTCGGCGTCATTTTTGCGGAACGTGGCGCAGGCCGTTCGTCAAGTCCCGCGTGCGTGCTCGTGCCCTTTTGAGCGCGCCGTCAGCACGGCGCGCGCATGGCCTCGAGCAGGCGTTGCACGGCGCGCGCGGTATCGATCGGGCGCTCCATCGGAAAGAGATGGCTGCCTTCCATCCATTCGACGTTTTCGCCCGCGATGCGCCGCGTCATGCCCAGGCCGACCTGCCGCACTTCGCGCGAATGCGTCCCCGCGATGAAACCGACCGGCACCGGCGCGCCATGCGCGAGCCGCGCGCCGAGCGTGTGCGGCAGCGTGCGATAGATCTGATATTCCACCTGACGATCGAAGGCGAGCGTGCGTGCGCCGTTCGGGTGCGTCTGCGGAATGCCGAAATCGATATAGTCGGACAGCATGCGCTCGTCCCAGCGCGCGAACGCGGGCTTCGACTGAAAATGGCGCCACGCCTCGTCGCGGCTCGCCCACTGCGTGCGGCGCTTACGGGTCGCCGCGGCGGGCGAGAGGCGCTCGTCGAGCCCGGTCCACTGCGTGACGCGCAACAGGCCGCTTTTCCAGCCCGCGATCACCGGCGAATCCAGCATCACGACACCCTTCACCCATTGCGGGCGCTTCAGCGCCGCCAGCAGCGACAGATAGCCGCCGAGCGAATGCCCGACGAGCCACACTTTCGGATGATCGTCGCCCGTTTCGCGCCGATAGCGGCTCATGTCGTCGATGAGCTGATCGACGAGATACGGCCAGTCGCGCGTCACCGGAAAGCGCGCGTCATGACCGATGCGCTCGATGCTGCGCACGTCGTAATCGTCAGAAAGCTCCGCGAAAATCGTGCGATACGTCGACGCCGGAAAGCCGTTCGCGTGCGAGAAATGGATGATGTCTTTCAAGCGTGTCTCATTTTTTTCTAGCGCGCCATCCAATAGCGCGCGTGGCTTTGCCGGTAGCGCTCGAACGTGATCTGCGAACCGATTTCGATACGCGCCGCGCCGTCTTCGTCGCTGCGCGACAGCACGATCTCGCGCATCCGGTAGCGCGCGTACACGGTTGGATGCGGATGATGAAAACGGTTGCGATAGCCTACCTGAAATATCGCCGCCGACGGCCCGACGGAATCGAGGAAAGGCTCGGTAGACGAAGTGCGGCTGCCGTGATGCGGCACGATCAGCACGTCGGCGCGCAGGTCGGCGGGCGCACGCGCGATCAGTTCGCGTTCGACGTCCGCTTCGATGTCGGCCGCGAACAGCGCCGCGCGCCCTGCCGCGTTCGTCACCTTGAGCACGCACGACTGATGATTCGGCTTGCCCGAAAGCGGTCCCGGCTCGGGCCACAGCACGCGGAATTCGACGCCGTCCCATGTCCAGCGCTGTCCGGCGATGCAGCGCAGCGTGTGCGCGCCGCGTGCGCGGGCATCGGACCACAACGCGTCCTGCGCGGGCAGCGACGCGAGCAGTTGCCGCACGGCGATCGATTGCAGTACGGCCGGCGCGCCGCCCGCATGATCCGAATCCGAATGGCTGATGACAAGCGTATCGAGCGCGCGCACGCCCGCGGCCTGCAGATATGGCACGACGATGCGCTCGCCCGCATGCGTCGATTCGGGGCCGGGACCAGCGTCGAAGAGCAACGCGTGCCGCGCGGTTTCGACGACGAGCGCCGAGCCCTGCCCGATATCGAGCGCCGTGACGCGAAACGCGCCCACGGGCGCGGGATGCATCGCGGGTGCGAGCAGCGGCAGCCACGTCAACGGCGCCGCGAAGCGCAACGGCCAGCCGCGCGGCGCAAGCGCCCATGCGACGCCGACGCACGCCGCCGCGAGCGCGAACGCATCCGGCCGGGGCAGAAGCCAGAGCGAGGACGGCGCGGCATCGGCGAGACGCGCGAGCATGTCGCAGAGCACGGACAACGCGGCGTGCGCGAGGTGGAACATCGGCGCATCGAGCGGCGCGGGAAGGAGGAGGCCCGCGAGTGTGGCGGGCGTCACGATCACGCTGACCCACGGAATCGCGAATGCATTCGCGAGCGGACCGAGCAAGGGAATCTGCGAGAACCAGTAGACCGTGAGCGGCGCGAGCGCGATCGTCACCGCGTACTGCACGCGCGCGCTCGACGCGATGTGACGCCGCATCCGACCTGCGAATCGCGCGACGATCGCAAACGGCCTGCGCTTCTTCGGAGTTTGCGGACGCTGCCCCACTTCGCTCGGATCGACGCGATCCCACTGGTCGATGTCATCGTCGTCTTCCGTCTGCGCACGCGATTCGCTGCGCCCCGCCGACGCGATCGCATGCAGGATCGCCGCCACCGCGCCGAACGACAACCAGAATCCCGTCGACGTCACCGCCCACGGATCGCCGATCAGCACGAACGCGAGCGCCCAAAGCAGCACGAGCGATGACGCCGGCCGTCGCCCGCCGAGAAACGCGATCGCGAAGATCAGCAGCATCCACAGCGTTCGTTGCGCGGGCACGTTGAAACCGGCGAGCGCGGCATAGCACGCGGCGAATGCAACCGCGCCGAGCGCCGCCACTTTCGGCGCGGGCGCGATCAACGGCGCGCTCACGCCACGCCAGCGCACGCGCTTCCAGACGAAGCCGAAGATCAACGCGGCCAATCCCGCGACGAAGCCGATATGCAAGCCCGATATCGCGACGAGATGGCTCGTGCCGGTGGCGCGCATGACGGCCCAGTCGGCATCGCTGACCTCGTCCTGCGCGCCCACCGCGAGCGCGACGATGATCCCGCGATGCGGCGCATCCCCAAGCACGCGCTCGATGCGATCCCGTGCGCGCGCACGCAGCCGATCGATCGTGAGTCGCGGGCCGGTCGCATCGGATTTCAAATGGCGCGGCGCGCGCGCAGTCGAGACATAACCCGTCGCGCGAATGCCGCGTTCGAGCAGCGTCACTTCGCCGTCGCGCAGACCGAAATTCGCGTTGGCGTTCGGACGCTTCAACCGCGCGGTCAAAGTCCATCGCTCGCCTGCGTGAAGGTCCGGAACATGATCGCCCGACATCCACAGCAAGCGCACGACGCGCGGAAATTCATGCAGTTTCGCGCCGTTGGCTTCGACTTCGAACAGAAAGCGCGTGCCATCGGCCTGTTGCTCGGGCAGCCCGCGCACGAAACCCGTCAGTTCGATATCGCGCTGCTCGTACTCGGATGGCAATTGCTCGCGCAGCCGCACGTCGGCGCGTATCGACGCATACGCGAAACCCAGCGCGCACGCCGCCATCGCGAAGCTCGCGATGCGCACGCGCGGCTGCATCGCGCCGAGCATCGTCGCAATGGCGAACGCCGCGCCGCACATGAACCACACGGTTCCATCCGGCAGGCGCGCCTGCTGCTGCAACAACACGACGCCCAATGCAAAACACAGCAGAATCGCCCGCACTTCTTTCCTCGTCCTCGTCGTCACGCCGAACGCATGCAGCCGATGCGTCGATCGAAACGATTATGAAGAGGCGAGCGCGAGCCGTGGGAGCGCCGCGTGAGCGTTAGCCGTTGTGCCTAGGGCGAGCGCGTTTTCGTCGATGCCGCGAAGCTGCGCGAGCACCTCCGCGATGCGCGCGACCTGATCCGGCGTGTTGCGCCCTTTGTACCGCCACGACGGCGCGATATCGGGCGCATCGGTTTCGAGGACGATCGCGTCGAGCGGAAGTTCGGTCGCGAGCCGGCGAATCTGCCGCGCGCGCTCGAACGTGAGATTGCCGCCGAAGCCGAGATGCATGCCCTGCGCGATGAACGCCTCGGCCTGCTGGAAGCTGCCGTTGAACGCATGCGCGATGCCGCAATGAATGTCATGCACGCGCAGGCCCTTGAGCACCTTGTCCTGCGACTTGCGCACGTGGCAGATGACGGGCAGACCGAACTCGCGCGCGAGCTTCAGTTGCTCGTTGTAGAAGAACTGCTGGCGGGCGTCGTCGAGCGCCGGCACGAAATAATCCAGCCCGATTTCGCCGATGCCGACGAAACGCGGATCGTACATGCTCGCTTCGATTTCCTCGCGCAGCACGCGCAAGTCATCGTCCTGCGCGCCCGGCGTGAAAAGCGGATGGATGCCCAGCGCATACGCACCGCCTTCGATACGATGCGCGAGCGCGCGCACCGTCCCGAAGTTGAAGCGCCCGACGCCCGGAATCACGATGCGATTCACGCGTGCATCGCGGGCCGCGTCGGCGACGGCATCGCGGTCGGCATCGAACTCGCCGGCATCGAGATGACAGTGCGTATCGATCCACATGACGCCTCCCGCAGAGGACCGCGTTAAACCGGCACGACCGGCTCTTCGTGCAGCACGCCGTCGCGCAGGCGCATGATGCGGTCGCAGCGCGCGGCGAGATCGGGATCGTGCGTGACGATCACGAAGCTCGTTTCGAGCGTCTGCGACAGCTCCAGCATCAGGTTGAAGACGGTGTCGGCGGTGCCGCCGTCGAGATTGCCGGTGGGTTCGTCGGCGAGCACGCACGCGGGATGCGTGACCAGCGCGCGCGCGATCGCCACACGCTGCCGCTCGCCGCCCGACAGCTCGCCCGGCCGATGCTTCGCGCGATGCCCGATGCCCACACGCTCCAGCATGACCTGCGCTTCCTTGCGCGCGGCTTCCTCGGGCATGCGGCGGATGCGCAGCGGCATCGCGACGTTATCGAGCGCCGTGAATTCGGGCAGCAGATGATGAAACTGATACACGAACCCGAGCGCGCGATTGCGCAGCTCGTTGCGCTCTTTTTCCTTCAGCTCGGTGAACGGCTTGCCGAGGAGCGAGACCTTGCCCGCGCTCGGTTCGTCGAGACCGCCGAGCACGTGCAGCAGCGTGCTCTTGCCCGAACCCGACGCGCCGACGATCGCGAGCTTTTCGCCCTTCATCACGTCGAGTTGCGCGTTGTTGAGCACCTGCACGTTGAAGCCGCCCTGCACGAACGTCTTCGAAATCGCCGATGCCTGCAGCACGATATTGTTGGCCGGAATCAGATCACTCATAGCGCAGCGCCTCCGCCGGACGAACCTTCGCGCCGCGCCAGCTCGGATAGAGCGTGGCGAGCGAGGACAACAGGAATGCGATCACGCCGATCTTGACGACATCGCCCGGCACGAGCTCCGACGGCAGCTCGCTGATGAAATACACCGACGACGGCAGGAACTGCACGTTGAAGAGATGCTCGATCATCGGCACGAGCCACGGAATACTCCACGCAATGAGGCAGCCGAAAGTCACGCCGAGCGCCGTGCCGATGAAGCCGATCGTCACGCCCTGCACCACGAAAATCTTCATGATCGAGCCGGGCTGCGCGCCGAGCGTGCGCAGGATGGCGATATCGGCCTGCTTGTCGGTGACGGTCATCACGAGCGACGACACCAGATTGAACGCCGCCACCGCGATGATCAGTGTGAGGATGATGAACATCATGCGTTTTTCGATCTGCACGGCGGAGAACCACGTCTTGTTCTGCTGCGTCCAGTCGCGAATGTAGAGATCGCCGGAGAGCGTGCGCGCGAGCTGGCGCGCGACTTCCGGCGCGCGCTGCATGTCCTTCAGGCGCAGACGCACGCCGGTCGGCGCGTTGAGGCGAAAGAGCGCTTGCGCATCGTGGATTTCGATGAGCGCGAGCGTCGAGTCGTACTCGTAGTGTCCCGACTCGAAGACGCCGACCACGGTGAACTGCTTGAGGCGCGGCATCATCCCCGCCGGCGTGATGGTGCCTTCGGGCGCGACGAGCGTCACCTTGTCGCCGTCCATCACGCCGAGATTGGACGCCAGATCCTTGCCGAGCACGATGCCGAACTCGCCCGGCTTGAGGTCCGTGAGCTTGCCCGCGCGCATTTCCTTGCCGATATCCGACACTTCCGGCTCCAGCGTGGGTTCGACGCCGCGCAGCGCGACGCCGCTCACGGCGCCCTGGCGCGTGAGCAACGCCTGTGCTTCGACATAAGGCGCGGCGCCGATCACTTCGGGATTGCGGCGCGCCTCCTGCGCGGTCAGTTGCCAGTTGGGCATGGAACCCGTCGGCGAGAAGATTTCGACGTGCGCGAGCACCGACAGCATGCGGTCGCGCACTTCCTTCTGGAAGCCGTTCATGACCGACAGCACGACGATCAGCGCCGCGACACCGAGCGCGATGCCCGCCATCGACACGAGCGCGATGAAGGAGATGAAGCCGTTGCCTGTGGTGCGTTTGCTGGCGCGCGTGTAGCGCCAGCCAATCTGCCATTCGTACGGAAGTTTCAAGCGATTCCTTTCTGCTGCTGGTTCAGCGTTGTTGTGCCCCGGTGGCGCGATTTTGCGAAAGTTTGCCATACATGACGCGGACGGGACGGCAGCGAACGCCAGAAGCGGCGTTCAGTGCAAGCTCACGCGGCACCATTGATAGAGGCTGACACCCTTTCCGATTCCGGCCCGGCGGCGTTCGCACGATGCCGCGTCGAGCGCGAAGCCGTAGCGCGCGAATGCCGGCGCCGCGCGCTCGGCCAGAAAGCGGTTTTCAGCGTCGACGTCGCGCACGTCGTCGGCGCGCAGATCGAGATGACAGCGCTTCGGGCCGGCGGCATCGTCGTGATAGCTCGCCCGCAGACGCAGACGATCCACCGCCCAGCGCAGCGCGCCGCAGCCGTTCGCGCCCGAAGTCAGGCCGAGACGGTCGAGTATCGCGTTCGTGCGCGCGATGGTGTCGGTTCGCGCGTTGTAGCTTCCGTCGATCAGGGCGAACGCGGGGCCGCCGCGCGAACGGACCAGCTCGCGCACGCGTTCGTCGAAGGCCGGGCCGCGCGGGAAACTGCTGTCGATTTGCGTGAACGCGACGTCGACCGGAAAGCGTGTTGCGAGCCACGCCCATGCGGTGCTCTCGCTGTAAATGATCGCGGTGGTGCGCGCAGGCTCGGCGAGCGACGGCAATTCGGCGTGATAAAGCGGGTCTGCCCAGCCTTCATGTCCCCAGCTGCGCACGCCGCCCGCGACTGTCACCACTACCGCGCCGCCGATGATCCAGAACGCCACGCGCCGCGCCCGCCGATAATCGAGCAGTTGTTGCAGCAGCACGAACGTGACGACGGGCGTGAGCACTTCGACGGCGACGACGTACCGGTAGATGCTGAAGCCCTTCATCCACAAGAGATATCCGAGCGCGACGAACACCACGACGAAGCGCGAGCGCGCATCCAGACGCGGCATGCTGCGTCCGCGCAGTTTCGCGATCCCGCACGCGGCGACCCAGACCCAGAACACGGCATAGACGATCGGCCAGACGACCTCACGTACCGGCGATTCGCCGACGCGCTTCGGATCGGCGGCGATCACGAACGGCCACAGCAGCGTTTCGAGCAGGTTGCGCGGCAGCCAGCGCACGTCGCCGCTGATCGGCACGGTCATCGGATTGGGAAACCACTTCGCGAAGAGCGGAAAGAAGGGATTGCCGAACGACTGCCACATGTGGACGAGCCAGTAGCCGCCCGTTACGGCGAATCCGGCGAGCGACCCGACGCCGAAGACGAACGCGAACCGCACGCGCGCGCCGAACGACGCGGGATAGCCGAGCAGCGCCGCGCACAGCGCCACCGCGAAGATGGCGTTGGTGAGCTTGAACCCGACGCCGAGTCCGCACACGAAGCCGCCGCCGGCGACGACGAGCCAGCTGCGCAGCCGCCCCGACGACAGCGTGTCCCAGCTGGCGAGCAAAATGAGCAGGCTCGCGAGAATGAGGAGCGACGTCGTGTCGTCGCCCATCGAGTTGCCGAGGCCGGTCAGAAAGCTCGGGCTCAACGCGCCTGCGAGCGCGAGCAGCAACGGCACGCGATTCGCGTCTTCCGCCGCGCTCTGCGCCACCGCGTGACGCGCGATGTGGAACACGAGCACGAACACGAGGCCATGCAGCGCGCCCATCGCGAAGCCGACGACGCGCGACGGCACATGCGTGTTCAGCCAGTACAGCCCGACATCGAGCATCGGGTTGAAGAACGATTGCATGCCCGCCGGCGCGAAATCGATCGACAGCTTGCCGTTGAGCCACGCAAACGGGTTGTAAAGGTGATAGTTGAAGAGATCCCAGTTGGCGTCTGCGCCGAGCCAGAGGGAATACAGGCCGAACAGCACCGGCACGAGAAAGCACGCGAAAGCGCGCGTGCGCGGCGCGTTCAGATCGATCGATTTCAATCGCGCCATCCGTGAGGACGACGGCGCGGGCACATCAGTTGACGGCATCGGACGGCTGGTTTCGATGTTAAAAGGCGCACCGTTCGACGGTGGCGATATGGCCGGTCGTGCCGGCGAGCGGGCCTGCGGACGCCGCGGCGAAGGCCGGACATCACCGCAACCGCGGAATCTGCGATTCTACCTTTCGCCTCCCGGCGTGCGATGCAGCGCGCCCCACTTCGCCTGCGCCAACGCCGCCCGTCGCACCATCGGCTTTGCCCTACAATGCCGAGCATCATGCCTGTTCACCACCTCCATCTCCTGCTGCCGTTCGCCCTGCCCTCGGCCGCAGACGCCGCCACCGCCCTGCACGGACTGGAGAGCGCGGCGCTCGACAAGCTGCTTGCCCGCGCCACGCTCGAGGAGCGGGTCATCGGCGAGGATTTTCAGCGCACGCTGCCGCACGAACGCTGGATCGCGCGGCGCTTCGACGCCGTCGCGCCCGCCGACCGGCTCTACGCCGACGACGCCCCGCTCGCGCCCTTCATGCTGCTCGCCGACGGCGGCACGCCCGGCGATGCGTCCTGGGCGTGCATCGAGCCGGTTCACGTGCGTATCGCGCACGATCATCTGGTGCTGATCGATCCGGACACGCTCGGCGTGCACACGGAAGAAGCGCGCGCGCTGCTGCAAACCGCGCGGCCGGTGATCGAAGCGCTCGGCGTGACGCTGCAGGCGCCCACGCCGTTGCGCTGGTACGTATCGGGCGAAGCGCTGGGCACGCTCGCGGGTGCATCGCCGTTGCGCGCGACGGGACGCAACATCGAAATCTGGCTGCCGCACGAAGCCCGCACCGGCGAGCGCTCGCGCGCGTGGATGAAGCTGCAGAACGAAGTGCAGATGGCGTGGTTCGAGCATCCGCTGAACATCGAGCGCGAATCGCGCGGGCTGCCCGCGATCAATTCGATCTGGCTGCACGCACAAGGCGCGATGCGCCCCGTGACGAGCCCGTTCGCCCGCGTGATGTCCGACGCCGCGGCCACCCGCGGCCTCGCGCTCGCAGCCGGCGTGAAGCCGTCGATGCCGCCGGAGTCCTTCGCATCGCTCCCGAAAGACGATGCGCAGGGCACGACGCTCGTCGAGCTGAATGCGTTCTCCGCGCCGTTCATCGAGCAGGACTGGGCGCGCTGGAACGCATCGCTGAAGGCGCTGGAAAGCGGCTGGTTCGCGCCCGCGCTGCAGGCGCTCGGCGACGGCTCGCTCGGCCGCCTGAGCCTCACGCTCTGCGGCGACACCGGCTCGGTCACGCTCTCGGTCACGCGCGCCGACTTGCGCAAGTTCTGGCGGCGCCGTCCGATCGCGGCGCTTTTCATCGAATAAGGCACTTTGCAATGACGCGAATCGTTACGCGCGCTTCCTCCCCCGCCGATGCCGAAGCGCTGATGCGCCACGGCCTGCATCCTGTCATCGCGCGTCTGTACGCGTCGCGCGGCGTGACTTCGCCCGATGAAGTCGAAACCGAATTCAAGCGCCTGCACGCGCCCGCCGGCCTGAAAGGCTGCGACGACGCCGCCGTCGTGCTCGCCGATGCGCTCGCCGCGGGCCGCCGCATGCTCGTCGTCGCGGACTACGACTGCGACGGCGCAACCGCCTGCGCGGTGGCCGTGCGCGGGCTGCGGATGTTTGGCGCGAGCATCGACTATCTCGTGCCGAACCGCTTCGAATACGGTTACGGGCTCACGCCGGAGATCGTCGAGCTGGCGTCGCGCTCGACGTCCGGCCTGCCCGATTTGCTCATCACGGTCGATAACGGCATCGCGAGCGTCGATGGCGTCGCGGCGGCGAATGCGCTCGGCATCGACGTGCTCGTCACCGATCACCATCTGCCCGGCGACGAACTGCCCGCTGCCCGCGCGATCGTCAATCCGAATCAGCCGGGCTGCGAATTTCCAAGCAAGTGCATCGCGGGCGTGGGCGTCATGTTCTACGTGCTGCTCGCGTTGCGCGCGGAGCTGCGCCGGCGCGGCGCGTATGCCGATGGCACGCCCGAGCCGCGTCTCGACGGCCTGCTCGATCTCGTCGCGCTCGGCACCGTCGCCGATGTCGTGAAGCTCGATTGCAACAATCGCATTCTCGTCGCGCAGGGTTTGAAGCGGATTCGTTCGGGCCGGATGCAGCCGGGCATCGCCGCGCTCTTCCGCGCCGCCGGCCGCGATGCGCGCGCCGCCTCGGGCTTCGATCTCGGCTTCGCGCTCGGCCCGCGCCTGAACGCGGCGGGACGCCTGTCGGACATGTCGCTCGGCATCGAATGCCTGACGACCGACGACGTCGGCCGCGCGTGGGAACTCGCGCAGCAGCTCGACTCGATGAACCGCGAGCGCCGCGAAATCGAAGCCGGCATGCAGCAGCAGGCGCTCGCCGAACTGCAGACGATCGATCCGGGCGAGCGCGCGACGCTCACGCTCTACGACGCGAGCTGGCATCAGGGCGTGATCGGCATCGTCGCGGGGCGGCTGAAGGAGCGGTTTCACCGGCCGTCGTTCACGTTCGCGCACGCCGACGACAGCGGCACGCTCTGCAAGGGCTCCGGCCGCTCGATTCCGGGCTTTCATCTGCGCGATGCCGTCGATCTGATAGCCAAGCGCGAGCCCGGCCTCATCCACAAATTCGGCGGCCACGCGATGGCTGCGGGCCTGACGATCGCCACCGCCGACATTCCGCGCTTCACCGCCGCGTTCGAAGCGATCGGGCGCGAATGGCTGACCACGGAAGCGCTCTCGCGCACCGTCGAAACCGATGGCGAATTGGAGGACGCGTATTTCACGCCGCAATTCGTCGAAATGCTCGACGCCGCCGTCTGGGGACAAGGCTTTCCCGCACCGACGTTTTCCGGCGAGTTCGAAGTCGCGTCGCAGGCGCTCGTGAAGGAGAAGCATCTGAAGCTGTCGCTTCTGCGCGGGCGTCAGCGCTTCAACGCGATCTGGTTCAATCACGTCGATCCGCTGCCGCCGCGCGCGACCGTCGCGTACCGGCTCGTCAGCGATTCGTGGAACGGCGTCGCGCGGGTGCAGATGATCGTCGAGCACGCGGGCTGAACGGGCGTAAGGCACGCAGGGCACGCCGAATCCAGAATTCGGCCTCGTCTCATTGATCGACGTATTTCGATCGCCTTAGGATCACGGGGGTCAAAACCAGGGAAACGCCCACACGGTCTGCCCCGATCCTCATGCCAACAAATAAAATCGATCTACGCAACGTCACACTGTGCTCGGTGGACTGCCTGAACCCCATCCTCGCATCGAGAGCGCTGACTCTTTCGGAGCATCACTGCCGGTTCGGTGAGACGCTCCTGCTCACGGACAAGCCGATCGATACCCATGCCCGACTCGTTTCCATCCCCTCTATTCGTTCGACGGCGGAATACAGCGCCTTCATCCTGAAAAAACTCGCCGGCTATATCAGCACGCCTTGGGTGCTCATCGTTCAATGGGACGGGTTCGTTCTGGATGGCGCAGCATGGACGGACGACTTTCTCGAATACGACTACATCGGCGCGCGCTGGCCTCAGCATCACGATGGCATGGCCGTGGGAAACGGCGGATTTTCGCTGCGTTCGACCCGGCTCTTGAACATTCTGGCAACGGACCCACGATTCCAACCGCGTCCGAAAGCCGGCGAAGACGAACTCATCGGCCGGGATTTTCGCCCGGCGCTCGAAAGGGAATATGGGATTCGCTTCGCGCCGGAAAGCCTCGCCGACCGATTTTCAGTCGAGTTGTCCGAATCCGCCGGTCCGACATTTGGCTTTCACGGGCTATTCAACATGCATCGCTTTGTCGATTCCGACGAAATCCGGTTCATCGCGCAAAACGCTGACCCCGCCACGGTCGTTTCGGGCGAATTCATCGGACTATGCTTCCGATGTCTCCTATCGGGCCACGCCGCCGCCGCACGCGAAATCTATGCGCGATTGCGAGAGCAGGTTCATCCGCGAGAAATCGAAGCAGTCCTTGCCCACAACGGCCTTAGCCAGCCGGAGGCCGAGGAACACGTCGCATTTTGCGAATCCATGCTCGCTCGCGCCCCGATCGCAGGCTGAGGCAACACGCGTCACAAGCGCGACCGCCCCACCGAAGGCCGGCGCTGCGCGCGCGGACGTAACGAGTCGATCGGCTATAATTTCATCTTTTTACGAAGCCGAAGATCGACAATGGAAGCGGAACGTCTCAACGCGATCGAAAGCCTTCTGGCCGACCTGCGCCGCCGCGCGGGCGAGCTACGGGGGTATCTTTGACTACGACGCCAAGTCCGCGCGTCTAGCCGAAGTCAATAAAGAACTCGAAGATCCGAACGTCTGGAACGACTCGAAGAACGCCCAGGCGCTCGGTCGCGAAAAGAAGCTGCTCGACGGCGTGGTGTCCACGCTCACCGCCCTCGACAACGACCTGCGCGACGCGAACGAACTGTTCGACATGGCGCGCGAGGAAGACGACGAGGACACGCTCGTCGCGTCCGAATCCGACGCTGACGCCTTGCGCCTGCGCGTCGAGGACATGGAATTCCGCCGGATGTTCTCGAACCCGGCCGACCCGAACAACTGCTTCATCGACATTCAGGCGGGCGCCGGCGGCACCGAAGCGTGCGACTGGGCGTCCATGCTGCTGCGCCAGTACTTGCGCTACTGCGAGCGCAAGGGCTTCAAGACCGAAGTGCTCGAAGAGTCCGAAGGCGACGTCGCCGGCATCAAGAGCGCGACGATCAAGGTCGAAGGCGAATACGCGTACGGTTATCTGCGCACGGAAACAGGCATTCACCGCCTCGTGCGCAAGTCGCCGTTCGATTCGTCGGGCGGACGCCATACGTCGTTCTCGTCGGTGTTCGTGTATCCGGAAATCGACGATTCGATCGAAATCGAGATCAATCCCGCCGATATCCGCACGGACACGTACCGCGCATCGGGCGCGGGCGGCCAGCACATCAACAAGACGGACTCCGCCGTGCGTCTCACGCACGCGCCCACGGGCATCGTCGTGCAGTGCCAGAACGACCGCTCGCAGCACCGCAACCGCGCGGAAGCCATGCAGATGCTGAAGGCGCGTCTCTACGAATTCGAAATGCGCAAGCGCCAGGCGGAACAGGACAAGCTCGAATCGAGCAAGACCGATGTGGGCTGGGGCCATCAGATCCGCTCCTACGTGCTCGACCAGAGCCGCGTGAAGGACCTGCGCACCAACGTGGAAATGAGCAACACGCGCGCCGTGCTCGACGGCGACCTCGACGACTTCATCAGCGCGAGCCTGAAACAGGGCGTTTAAATCGCCGGCGCGGGTATCGAATTTCGATATCCGCGTTTTCAATTCAGCTCGCCTCGCATCAAAAAGCCACAAATCATCATGACCGAATCGACCCAACCGGCGACTCAACCGGGCGCCGCTCCCGAACTGGAAGAGAACCAGATCATCGCCGAGCGGCGCGACAAGCTGCGCTCGCTGCGCGAGCAAGGCATTGCCTATCCGAACGATTTCCGCCCGACGCATCAGGCCGCCGCGCTGCAGAGCGAATACGCCGAGACGGACAAAGACGCGCTCGAAGCGAATGCCCTGCCCGTTGCGATCGCCGGCCGGATGATGCTCAAGCGCGTGATGGGCAAGGCCAGCTTCGCGACGGTTCAGGACGGCAGCGGCCAGATCCAGTTCTTCGTGACGCCCGCCGATGTCGGCGCCGAAACGTACGACGCCTTCAAAAAGTGGGACCTGGGCGACATCATCGCCGCAAAGGGCGTGCTGTTTCGCACGAACAAGGGCGAGCTGTCGGTGCGCTGCACGGAACTGCGACTGCTCTCGAAGGCGCTGCGTCCGCTGCCGGACAAGTTCCACGGCCTCGCCGATCAGGAAATGCGCTATCGCCAGCGCTACGTCGACCTGATCGTCACGCCGGAATCGCGCAACACGTTCATGGCGCGCACGAAGGCCGTCACGTCGATCCGCAATTTCATGGCGCAGGCCAGCTTCATGGAAGTCGAAACGCCGATGCTGCACCCGATTCCGGGCGGCGCGGCGGCCAAGCCGTTCACCACGCATCACAACGCGCTCGACATGCAGATGTTTCTGCGTATCGCGCCGGAGCTGTATCTGAAGCGGCTGATCGTCGGCGGCTTCGAGCGCGTGTTCGAGATCAACCGTAACTTCCGGAACGAAGGCGTATCGCCGCGTCACAATCCGGAATTCACGATGATGGAGTTCTACGCCGCGTACACCGATTACCGCTGGCTGATGGACTTCACCGAGCAGTTGATCCGCCAGGCCGCGATCGATGCGCTCGGCACCGCGACCATCACGTATCAGGGGCGCGAGCTCGATCTCGCGAAGCCGTTCCATCGTCTGACGATCAATCAGGCGATCCAGAAGTACGCGCCGCAGTACACCGACGCGCAGTTGTCCGATGCCGCGTTCCTGCGCACGGAACTGAAGAAGTTCGGCGTCGATACGGCGCAGCCCGCTTTCCTGAACGCGGGCGTCGGTTCGCTGCAGTTGGCGCTGTTCGAAGAGACGGCGGAGTCGCAGTTGTGGGAGCCGACGTATATCGTCGATTACCCGATCGAAGTGTCGCCCCTCGCGCGCGCGTCGGATTCGGTGCCGGGCATCACCGAGCGCTTCGAGCTTTTCATTACGGGCCGCGAGATCGCCAATGGTTTCTCGGAGTTGAACGATCCGGAAGATCAGGCCGCGCGCTTCCAGAAGCAGGTCGACCAGAAGGACGCCGGCGACGAGGAAGCGATGTACTTCGACGCCGACTACATCCGCGCGCTCGAATACGGCATGCCGCCGACGGGCGGTTGCGGCATCGGCATCGATCGTCTGGTCATGTTGCTGACCGACAGCCCGAGCATCCGCGATGTGATTCTGTTCCCGCATCTGCGTCGCGAAGACTGAGTTTTACCGCTCGCCTCTACCGAAAAGCGCGCCCTTTGCGGCGCGCTTTTTTTCGTCAAGGCGCTCCTTGTTGTAACGGCTGGTAAAAGTTTCACGGCAATTCCGGTGCCGATCCCGTGCTCCGCCGCGCCCTTGCGGTTGGCATCGCTCGTGCTTATATCGACACGGATCAAGTCCGCGAAATTGTTACAAGCCGAAAAAGCGGAGATTTCGGGATTGCTCCAGAATGAGATGACAGCCGACATGGGTAGCGGCAACTCGCCTCGAAACGGAGGTTCGACAAAATGGATAACGGAACCAGCAAACTCAGCACGTCGCCCTCTTCCGGCGGCGCTCAACCGCCGCAACGTCGGCTGCATCCGCTCATCGCTACGGCGGCGGGTGCGGTTATCGTCGCGAGCCTCGTGGCTACGGCCGCGATGACGGGGCTATTCCCGAAGGCCTCGAGCAATTCTGCGCAGAATCCGCAGACGCAGACGGCCGCGGTCGCGCAGCAGCCGGTGGTGGATTCCGCCGCGCCTAGCCCCGCGCAGCAACAACAGGCTGCCGCTGAACAGCGGGCGGCAGAGCAACAGCAGGCGGCGCAACAGCAAGCCGCCGCGCAACAGGCCGCGGCACAGCAAGCCGCGCAGCAGCAGGCGCAACAAGCGCCGGCCCAACCGCAGCCCGCGCAGCCATCGTATGCGCAGCAACCGCCGCAGCATCCCGCGTATTGTTCGACTTGCGGCACCGTCGAATCCATTTCGGCCATCAAGCATGAAGGGCACGGAACGGGGATCGGCGCCGTCGGTGGCGCGGTGGCGGGCGGTGTCGTCGGCAATCAGTTCGGGCGCGGGGGCGGCCGTACCGCGATGACGCTCCTCGGCGCGCTCGGCGGCGGTCTGGCGGGCAATTCGGTCGAGAAGCATATCCGCAGCGAAACCGATTATTCGGTGCACGTGCGGATGGAAAACGGCAAGACGCGCACCTTCACGTATAAGAATGCCCCACCGTTCCAGCAAGGCGAACGCGTGCACATTCAGAACGGTACGCTGGTCGCGGGTTGATCGACGACACGTGCCAAGAAGCAAAAAAGGCGGCAAACCTTCACCGGTTGCCGCCTTTCTTCTGTTCGCACGTTGCTGGCTCTAATGCTCCCGCTGCGAACTGCGCGCCGGATTCTGTCTGCCGCGAACCGCGAGATAGCCCCACCAGATATAGCCCGAAAAGCCGTACAGCACGAACAGGCAGAACAGCATGACCGGCGGATCCGACGACACCAGCACGAACGCCATCACAACCAGCAGCACGCCCGCGAACGGCACGCGATATCTCACGTCGAGCGCCTTGCCGCTGTAGAACGGCGCGTTCGACACCATCGTCACGCCCGCGTAGATGGTGAGCGCGAACGCGACCCACGGCAACCACACGAGCTTGAGCGGCACGCGGTTATCGGTCGCGAGCCACACGAAGCCGGCGATCAGCGCCGCCGCAGCCGGCGACGGCAAGCCCTGGAAGTACCGCTTGTCGACTACGCCGACATTCGTATTGAAGCGCGCGAGCCTCAACGCCGCGCCCGAGCAATACACGAACGCCGCGAGCCAGCCCCAGCGCCCGAGGTCCTTCAACACCCATTCGTACATCACGAGCGCCGGCGCCACGCCGAACGACACCATGTCCGAGAGGCTGTCGAACTGCTCGCCGAACGCGCTCTGCGTATGCGTCATGCGCGCGACGCGGCCATCCATGCCGTCGAGCACCATCGCGACGAAAATAGCGATCGCCGCGATCTCGAAGCGCACGTTCATCGCCTGAACGACGGCGAAGAAGCCGCAGAAAAGCGCGGCCGTGGTGAACGCGTTGGGCAACAGATAAATGCCGCGCTTTCTCAGGAATTGCTGCCGCTTCGCGCGCCGCGTCTCCACGGCGCCGACGTCCTGCGCGGCCTTGTTGCGGCGGAACGCGCGCGGAGGCGACGCGTTCGCGCGATTACGGCGCGGTTTGAATGCCGCCATCGGGTCCTCCGCGTTATTCCGCGAATTCGGCGAGGATCGTCGACGAAGCCGAAACCTTCTCGCCGATCGACACACGCGGGCGGCTGCCCACCGGCAAATATACGTCGACGCGCGATCCGAAGCGGATGAAACCATAGCGCTGGCCGCGCGTGAGCGGCTCGCCCACATGCACGTAGCAGAGAATGCGTCGCGCGATGAGACCGGCGATCTGCACCGACGTCACCGTATGCCCGCCCGCCGTCTGCAGCACGACCGCGTTGCGCTCGTTCTCGGTCGACGCTTTATCGACGGCTGCGTTCAGGTACGCGCCCGGAAAGTACTGCACCTTCGTGATGGCGCCGTCCACCGGCGAGCGCTGCGAGTGCACGTTGAACACGTTCATGAACACGCTGATCTTGAGCGCTTCGCGGCCCGCGTACGGATCGTGCGCGGTTTCCACCGCGACAATGCGGCCATCCGCCGGACACAGCACCGCATTGGGCTGAGTCGGAATGGGGCGCGCCGGATCGCGGAAGAACTGGACGACGAAAATCACGATCAGCCAGAAGATCCAGGCGAAGCCGAAGCCGCCCACCGCCTGCACGAGGATGGCGAGAACGGCCGCGATGGCGATGAACGGCCAGCCTTCGCGGGCAATGATCGGATGAGGATAGTTCATGAACGGGTTGTGTGTTTATAAAAACCGTAGGATAGCAAAAGCCGCCCGGCGCACAGGGCATCCGGGCGGCTTTCAATGCAGCAAAAAGCGTGACTAGCGAAAGATTTAGTTCTTCGACTGGTCGACGAGCTTGTTCTTCGCAATCCACGGCATCATCGCGCGCAGCTTCTCGCCGACCTGCTCGATCTGATGCTCGGACGTCAGACGGCGGCGCGATTGCAGCGTCGGCGCACCGGCGCGGTTCTCGATGATGAAGCTCTTCGCGTATTCGCCGGTCTGGATGTCCTTCAGCACGGCCTTCATCGCCTTCTTCGTCTCTTCCGTGACGATGCGCGGACCCGTCACGTACTCGCCATATTCGGCGTTGTTCGAGATCGAGTAGTTCATGTTGGCGATGCCGCCTTCATAGATCAGGTCGACGATCAGCTTCAGCTCGTGCAGGCACTCGAAGTACGCCATTTCCGGCGCGTAGCCCGCTTCCACCAGCGTTTCGAAACCGGCCTTGATCAGGTCGACCGTGCCGCCGCACAAGACGGCTTGCTCGCCGAACAGGTCGGTTTCGGTTTCTTCACGGAAGTTCGTTTCGATGATGCCAGCACGGCCGCCGCCGTTCGCCACGGCATACGACAGCGCCACGTCGCGCGCGGAGCCCGACTTGTCTTGCGCCACGGCGACCAGGTGCGGCACGCCGCCACCCTGAGCGTACGTGTTGCGCACGGTGTGGCCCGGCGCCTTCGGCGCGATCATGATGACGTCCAGATCCGCACGCGGGATCACCTGGCCGTAGTGCACGTTGAAGCCGTGCGCGAAGGCCAGCGCCGCGCCCTGCTTGGCGTTGTCGTGCACTTCGTTCTTGTAGACTTCGGCGATCTGCTCGTCGGGCAGCAGCATCATGACCACATCTGCGCCCTTCACGGCTTCGGCCACTTCCTTCACCTTGAGGCCGGCGTTCTCGGCCTTGCTCCACGATGCGCCGCCCTTACGCAGACCCACCGTCACGTTCACGCCGCTGTCCTTCAGGTTGAGCGCGTGCGCATGGCCTTGCGAGCCATAACCGATGATGGTGACTTGCTTGCCCTTGATGAGGGAGAGGTCGGCGTCCTTGTCGTAGAAAACTTTCATGGTGGTTCCTTGTCCTGATGCGTTGAATTGGTGTGCTACTTGCGCTGCTAGCTTGGTGGTCCGGCGGTGCTCAGACCTTGAGAATCCGCTCGCCCCGGCCGATGCCGGAGCTGCCCGTGCGAACCGTTTCGAGGATCGCGGTGGCGTCGAGCGCCTGGATGAACGCGTCGAGCTTGTCGGAGGCGCCCGTCAGTTCCATCGTGTAGGTTTTCTCGGTCACGTCGATGATGCGGCCGCGGAAAATGTCCGCCATGCGCTTCATCTCTTCGCGTTCCTTGCCGACCGCCCTTACCTTGATGAGCATCAGCTCGCGCTCGATGTGGGCGCCCTCTGTCAGGTCGACCACTTTCACCACCTCGATCAGGCGGTTCAGGTGCTTCGTGATCTGTTCGATCACGTCGTCCGAGCCAATGGAGACGATGGTCAGCCGCGACAGCGAACTGTCTTCGGTCGGCGCCACCGTCAGCGTTTCGATGTTATAGCCGCGTGCCGAAAAGAGCCCGACGACGCGCGATAACGCGCCCGGTTCGTTTTCCAGCAAAACGGAGATGATGTGTTTCATTGTCGTGATTCCCGAATGTGTCCAGAAGAGGCGTTCGTCCGTAAAACCCGCGCGCGTCGCATGTCCTTTGTGAAGACAGGCGCGCGCGAGCCTCGCGTTTTCGAAGCCGTTATAGATCCTCAGACCCGAGCAGCATTTCCGTGATGCCTTTGCCCGCCTGCACCATCGGGAATACGTTTTCGGTCGGATCGGTCTGGAAGTCGAGAAATACGGTGCGGTCCTTCAGACGCAGCGCTTCCTTCAGCGCCGGTTCGACGTCCGCGGTCTTTTCGACACGAATGCCGACATGGCCATACGCTTCAGCCAGCTTCACGAAGTCGGGCAGCGCGTCCATATAGGAACTGGAATAGCGCTTCTTGTATTCGATTTGCTGCCACTGGCGCACCATGCCGAGATAGCGGTTGTTCAGCGAGATGATCTTGACGGGCGTGTTGTACTGCTTGCACGTCGAGAGCTCCTGAATGCACATCTGGATGGAGCCTTCGCCCGTGATGCAGACCACTTCCTCGTCCGGATAGGCCATCTTCACGCCCATCGCCGCGGGCAGGCCGAAGCCCATCGTGCCGAGGCCGCCCGAGTTGATCCAGCGGCGCGGCTTGTTGAACGGATAGAACTGCGCCGCCCACATCTGATGCTGGCCGACGTCCGAGCACACGAAGGCGTTGCCGTCGGTCAGTTCCCAGAGCTTTTCGACCACATACTGCGGCTTGATGATCTCGCTCTTGCGGTCGTAGGACAGGCAGTCCTTCGAGCGCCAGCCTTCGATCTCGTCCCACCACTTCGCGAGCGCCTGCGTGTCGGGGCCGTGCTCGGCGTGCTGAAGCTGCTCGATGAGTTCTTTCAGCACTTCCTTCACGTCGCCGACGATGGGAATATCCACCTTCACGCGCTTGGAAATGGACGAAGGATCGACGTCGATATGGATGATCTTGCGCGGCGACGACGCGAAGTGCTTCGGGTCGCCGATCACGCGGTCGTCGAAGCGCGCGCCGATGGCGATCAGCACGTCGCAGTTCTGCATCGCCATATTGGCTTCGTACGTGCCGTGCATGCCGAGCATGCCGAGGAACTTCTTGTCCGACGCGCGATAGCCGCCGAGGCCCATCAACGTATTGGTGACGGGATAGCCGAGCAGATCGGCGAACTGGTTCAGCTCGCGCGACGCGTCCGCCAGAATGATGCCGCCGCCGGTATAGATATACGGGCGCTTGGCCGACAACAGCAGTTGCACCGCCTTGCGGATCTGGCCCGAATGGCCTTTCGTGACCGGGTTGTACGAACGCAGCGACACGCTCTTGACCGGTTCGTACTTGCACGGCGCCTTCGACACGTCCTTCGGAATGTCGATCAGCACCGGACCGGGACGGCCGGTACGCGCAATGTAGAAAGCCTTCTTGACGGTTTCGGCCAGATCGCGCACGTCCTTCACGAGGAAGTTGTGCTTCACGCACGGACGCGTGATGCCGACGGTGTCGCACTCCTGGAATGCGTCGAGGCCGATGGCCGCGGTGGGCACTTGGCCGCTGATGACGACGAGCGGAATCGAATCCATGTAGGCCGTGGCGATGCCGGTGACGGCATTGGTGACGCCCGGGCCCGAAGTCACGAGACACACGCCCACGTTGCCGGTCGAGCGCGAATACGCGTCGGCGGCGTGCACGGCGGCCTGCTCGTGGCGCACGAGAATGTGCTGAATCTGGTCCTGCTTGTACAGCTCGTCGTAGATGTAGAGTACCGAGCCGCCGGGATAGCCCCAGATGAACTCGACGTTCTCATCGGCCAATGCGCGCATGAGCACGGTGGCGCCGATGGAGTCAGCTTCTGGAGGGGGAGTCGTATCCGACGTGGAGAATTCCGCGCTGGGCATGTTCATTCATCACCTTTCGAATTTTCGGCAAAAAATTGATCGGGTGCTCTCTGCCGGGCTTATGGCTCGGGTTCAAGCGGCGCGTCTAGGTTTGACAGGCGTGCTTCTTGGGCTCGCCTCAAAACAGACATTTCACTGGATGATGCGAGTCAGAAAATGTAACAGCGCCGCGAGCGGACGGTCAAGCAAAAAGTTTCCGAATGCTCCGATGCCGTCATTTTTGCCGCACTTTCGCGCCGGAACGGCCGCAAACCCGCTTGCAGGCACGCGCCGCCGGAAGCGCGCTGATTTGTCTAATGATGTAGCAAGTGGCAACAAACCGCTCATTTCCTCCCGATGCGGCGAAACTTTGCTAGGATTCGCAGGTTTTCCTAGAAACTCCACGATCCCTTTCGACGCAAGTTCGTTGCGCCGGGTCCCCAACGGATGGCATCAGACAAGGAACTCGCCGATTTCCTGGCGGGCGTCGAAAGACGCGCGTTCAAGCAAACCGTGTATACCGTTCGCGACGACGACGCGGCGCTCGACATCGTGCAGGACGCGATGATCAAGCTGGCGGAAAAGTACGGCGACCGGCCCGCGTCCGAGCTACCGCTTTTATTCCAGCGTATCCTCCAGAATGCGACGCACGACTATTTCCGTCGCCAGAAGGTGCGCAACACCTGGGTCAGCCTCTTTTCGTCCTTCGGCAACGCCGACGACGACGAATTCGACCCGCTCGAAACCTTCGAATCCGAGGACGGCGCGGTCGGCAGCGAGAGCAGCGAGAACCGCCTGGAGCGCGAGCAGGTGCTGAACCTGATCGACGCCGAAATCCAGAAACTGCCTGCGCGTCAACGAGAAGCGTTTCTCATGCGTTACTGGGAGGATATGGATGTCGCTGAGACGGCCGCCGCGATGGGATGCTCCGAGGGTAGCGTGAAGACGCATTGTTCACGCGCTACGCACACTCTCGCACAAGCCCTGAAAGCCAAAGGGATCACGCTATGAGTTCCGCTCTTGAAACGAAGGAAAACGAGTTCGCGCTGAAAGTCGTGCGCGCGCTCGATGAAAATACATCGAACATTCCGGCTGCCGCCGTCGACCGGCTGCGCGAGGCGCGCCGTGCCGCGATCGCGCGCAAGAAGCCGGAGAAGGTGGCCGTCGCCATGACGGCCCCCGCGTTCACGCCCGCATTCGCCGGCGCCGCCGGCACGGTCAATACCGGCGACGCCGGCAATGGCCACGGCGCGAAAGGGCTGCTCGCGCGGCTCGGCGGGCTGGGCCTCGCATGGCCGCTCGCGGCGCTCATCATCGGGATTGCGGGCATCGCCTATTGGGAAGATCAGCAGCGCAAGGCGGAACTGGCCGACATCGACGCGGCCATGATGAGCGACAGCCTGCCGATCGACGCCTATCTGGATCACGGTTTCAACGCGTACCTGACGCGCAATCACTAGGCACTGAATACAGCGGGGGAATTTTCGGGTGAGTTACAAGCGCGGTCTCGCGATTGTCTTTGGTTGCGCGATTGCGGGTCTGGTTGCGTTCGCCGCCACCTATCCGCGCTTCTATTCCACCGCCGCCGCGCCTTCGGCCGCCGCCGCGCCGAGCGGCGGTTCGGGCACGAGCGCCGATTCGGGCGCCTCGCCGCTGTCGGCGCTGTCGCCCGAAGGCCCGCTGTCCTGGAGCCATCTCACCGAGGCGCAACACGCTGCGCTCGCGCCCTTCGCCACGCAATGGGATTCGTTCTCCGACGAGCGCAAGCAAAAGTGGCTGAAAATCGCGTCGCGGTTCCATCGGATGTCGCCTGAGGCGCAAAAGCATCTGCATCAGCGCATGGAAGAATGGGTGCGGCTCACGCCCGACCAGCGCAAGGTCGCGCGCGAAAACTATCAGGTTTCGAAATCCGTGCCGCTGGAAAAGCGCGAGAAGGCGTGGGACGCCTATCAGAAGCTCTCAGAAGAGCAAAAGAAGAAGCTCGCCGCGAGCGAGCACGGGCGCCGTCCGACGGTCGTCTCCGCGCCGCCCACCGGCAAGACCGAAGTGAAGGACATCAACCGCCTCGTCGCGGCGCGCGAGCAGGGGCACGTGCCGGGGCACGCGGAAGGCGGATCGGGCGCGGCGGCCGCGCCGGCTGCATCCGTCTCCGGCGCGCCGGCGCAGCCCGCCATCCCGAACGCGGCGAGCATCGTGCCCGCCACGCCGATTCCCGTGTCGCCGCAGCAGGCGCCTTCGATGTACAACGGCTCGTGAGCGCGCAGCCGGCCGTCGTCACCGTCGATCCGATGCGCGCGCCCACGCTGCGCCGCCGCCTCGCGACGATGCTTTACGAAGGCGTCATTCTCTTCGGCGTCGTGTTCATCGCCGGTTATCTGTTCAGCACGCTCACGCAGCAACGCAACGGCCTCACGCATCACAACTGGCTGATGTCGTGGATCGGCATCGTGCTCGCGGCCTACTTCGTCTATTTCTGGACGCACGGCGGCCAGACCCTGCCGATGAAAACCTGGCGCCTCAAGGTCGTCGACATACACGGGCACGCCATCAAACCCGCGCGCGCGCTCGCGCGCTACGCGCTCGCGTGGCTCTGGTTCCTGCCACCGCTCGCGCTGCATCCGCTCTTCTCTCTTGCCGTGCCGCAGACGCTCGCCGTCTTCGCGGCATGGGTCGCGCTGTGGGCCGCCGCCGTGTGGCTCGATCCGGCGCGTCAATTCCTTCACGATCGCCTCGCCGGCACACGCATCGTTGCCGCGCAACCTGCTGTCAAGTAATAAGAACTTCTCGTGACTGTCACGGCTCGGTCACAGCCGCACGGCGTAATGCGCATACCGAAACCCGATGCGCGAGCCAATGGCCTTCACCTCGTCCGCCCGACCGGCAATCGACCCGCCCTCTCCCTTCCGCTTCAGCAATAGCGAACTACGCACCGGTCCTTTCGCACTGCGATCGGAGTCGACCGAATCAACCGAGTCCGCCTCCGCAGGCGTGCCGGGCTTCCCCGATACACGCATCGACACGCCCGGCCATCACGACGACATCGCCGATTCGGCCGATCAGCCGCATCGCTATCGCACGATCTGGCTGTCGGACATCCACCTGGGCTCGGGCGGTTGCCAGGCGCCGTATCTGCTCGATTTCCTGCGGCATCACGAGTCGGAATATCTGTATCTCGTCGGCGACATCATCGACGGATGGCAGCTTCGCAAAGGCTGGTTCTGGCCGCAGGCGCACAACGACGTCGTGCAGAAAATCCTGCGCAAGGCGAGGAAAGGCACGCAGGTCGTCTACATCCCCGGCAATCATGACGAATCCGCGCGCCAGTTCTGCGATCTCGCGTTCGGCGACATCCACGTGCGCGGCGAAGCCTTCCACACGACGCTCGCGGGCAAGCGCCTGTGGATCGTGCACGGCGACCTCTTCGATGGCGTGATCCAGCACGCCAAATGGCTCGCCTATCTCGGCGACACCGCCTACACGATGATCCTGCTGCTCAACCGCTGGTTCAATCGCGTGCGTACGAGGCTCGGTCTCAATTACTGGTCGCTGTCGCAGTACCTGAAGCATCAGGTCAAGAACGCGGTGAACTTCATCTCGCAGTTCGAGCGCGTGATGACCGATGAAGCCCGCCGCCGCGGCTGCGACGGCGTCGTGTGCGGGCACATCCACAAGGCGGAGATCCGCGACATCGACGGGATTCTCTACTGCAACGACGGCGACTGGGTCGAGAGTCTCTCGGCGCTCGTCGAGACCTACGACGGCGAACTCAAAGTCGTCTACTGGACGGTGATGCGCTCACCGGAAGCGCACACGGCGAAAGCCCGCGCGACTGTCTGACCACGAACGAACCAACGGGGCCAAAGCCGATGAAAATCATGATCGTTACCGATGCATGGGAGCCGCAGGTCAACGGCGTCGTGCGCACGCTCACGCAGACGACGAAGGAACTCACCGCCCTCGGACATCGCGTGGAATTGCTCACGCCGCTCGAGTTCAGAACGATTCCGTGCCCGACCTATCCGGAGATTCGCCTGTCGCTGCTGCCGGGACAGCGCGTCGCGCGCCGTATCGACGCATTCGAGCCGGACGCGCTGCATATCGCCACCGAAGGGCCGCTCGGGCTCGCCGCGCGCGCCTATGCGCTGCGTCACAAGCTGCCGTTCACGACCGCGTATCACACGCGCTTTCCGGAGTACGTGAAGGCGCGCTTCGGCATTCCGCTCGCGCTGACGTATCGCTTCCTGCACTGGTTCCACAAGGGTTCGCAGGCGGTGATGGCGCCGACGCCCGTCGTCAGGAGCGATCTCGAGAAGTACGGCTTCACCAACGTCGTGCTGTGGACGCGCGGCGTCGATCTCGACATCTTTCATCCGATGGACTCGAAGGTGCTCAACACCGCGCGGCCGATCTTTCTGTACGTCGGGCGCGTGGCCGTGGAGAAGAACGTCGAGGCGTTTCTGAAGCTCGATCTGCCCGGCTCGAAGTGGGTCGCCGGCGAAGGTCCGGCGCTCGCGGAGCTGAAGTCGCGCTATACGAACGTCAACTATCTCGGCGTGCTGTCGCAGCCGGAACTGGCGAAGGTCTATGCGGCGGCGGATGTCTTCGTGTTCCCGAGCAAGACCGACACCTTCGGCCTCGTGCTGCTCGAAGCGATGGCCTGCGGCACGCCGGTCGCGGCGTATCCGGTGACGGGTCCGATCGACGTGCTCGGCGAACACGGCCCGGGCGCGCTCTACGACGACTTGCACGAAGCCTGTTTGCAGGCGCTGAAGATCGATCGCGCCGATGCCCGCGCGTGGGCCGAACGCTTCTCGTGGCGCGCGGCGTCGGAGCAGTTCGCATCGCATCTGCGCCAGTTCGGGCCGCGCGCCGCGTCCGAGCAGGCGGCGGCATGACGCGACGCGCCGTGGCGCAGGAGCGGGCCGAAGCGAACGCGCGGGCCGCATCGCCGGCGAGCGCCCGCGCGCGCGATCCCTTCGACGACGACCTCGAAGACATCGACGAAACGCCCGCGCAGGCGGCCGAGCCGCTCGGCCCCGACGACCTGCCCTTTAATCCGTACAAGGGCAATCGCGGATTCACGCGCGCGTGGCACGCGATGAAGAATTCGCTCTACGGCTTTCGCGTCGCGATCCGCGAGGAAAGCGCGTTTCGCCAGGAACTCACGCTCGCCGCGATTCTGCTGCCGTGCAGCCTCGTCGTGCCGGTCCTGCCGGTCGAGCGCGCGGCGCTGATCGCATCGGTGCTGCTGGTGCTCATCGTCGAGTTGCTCAATTCGAGCGTCGAGGCGGCCATCGATCGCATCTCGCTCGAACGTCACGAATTGTCAAAGCGGGCGAAGGATTTCGGCAGCGCCGCGGTGATGGTCGCGCTCGGCGTCTGCGTCATCACATGGGGCCTGATTTTGTGGCCGCTTGTCTCCCCGCTTGCATCCGCCTGGCTCGCGCGTATCTTATAAATGAGAAGGCTTGCGCCCCACGCGCGCAGCCGTGCGGGCGAACGACCGGTTTATAATCGTCCGATATTCTCAAAAATAGCAACGGAAGCGGCCGCGCGAACGCTCATCCCGAGTCCTCGCGGCCTGATCCCAAGGTCGGACGACATGGAAGCCAAACCACCCCGCCGCACCCGCGAACGGATACTCGAGCTGTCGCTGAAGTTGTTCAACGATATCGGCGAGCCGAACGTCACCACGACGACGATCGCCGAGGAGATGGAAATCAGTCCAGGCAACCTGTACTACCATTTCCGCAACAAAGACGACATCATCAACAGCATCTTCGCGCAGTTCGAACAGCAGATTCAGAAGCGTCTGCGCTTTCCGGACGATCATCGCCCGACGATCGACGAGATGTGGTCGTATCTGCAATACATGGCGGATTTCCTCTGGGCCTACCGCTTCCTGTATCGCGATCTGAACGACCTGCTCGCGCGCAACCGCACCCTCGAGACGCACTTCAAGCAGATCATCACGCACAAGGTGCACTTCGCGAGCCAGTTGTGCGAGGCGCTCGTGGCCGATCAGGAAATGGTCGCGACGCCCGAGGAAATCAAGGTGATCGCGACGAACATCGGTGTGATCGCCACGTACTGGCTCTCGTATCAGTACGTGATGAATCCGCGCAAATACAACGATCAGGAAGCGATCCGCACGGAACTGCATCAGGCGAGTCTGCACATCATCTCGATCATGGCGCCGTATCTGCGCGGGCGCTCGCGGCAGCTCTTCGACGACCTCGTTTCCGGTAAGCTGCCGAAGCGCGAGTACGCGGATTTCCTGCCGCCGCGCGACGATTCGCAACAACCCGCTGCGAAGAGCGATACACCGAAGGATTCCAGATAAATGAAGGCAGTTTGTGTCTATTGCGGCTCCGCGACCGGAGCCCGTCCCGTCTATGCAGAAGCGGCGCGCGCATTCGGCCGCGCGCTCGTGGAGAACGATCTCTCGCTCGTCTATGGCGGCGGCCGCGTCGGCTTGATGGGCCTCATCGCCGATGAAGTGCTCGCCGCGGGCGGCCGCGCCGTCGGCGTCATTCCGGAGCTGCTGCTCGCGAAGGAAGTGGGCCACACCGATCTCTCGGAACTGCACGTCGTGCCCGACATGCACGAGCGCAAGAAGAAGATGGCCGATCTGTCGGACGCGTTCGTCGCGATGCCCGGCGGCGTCGGCACCTTCGAGGAGTTCTTCGAGGTCTACACGTGGGCGCAGCTCGGCTATCACCAGAAGCCGGTCGGCCTGCTCGATGTGAACGGCTACTACGATCCGCTCATGGCGATGCTGCGTCATACCGTCGAGGAAGGATTCATGCGCGAGGCCTATCTCGATTTCATTCAGGTCGCGGCCGAACCCGGCGAGATGATCGCGAAGCTGAAAAGCTACACGCCGCCCACGCACGACAAGTGGTCCGAAAAACGTAACGCTGTCTGAGGAGCCGGATCGATGTCCAAAGTCATCCTGATTACCGGGGCAAGCCGCGGCATCGGCCGTTCGGCTGCGGTGCTCGCGGGCGCGCGCGGCTGGTCGGTCGGCGTGAACTATGCGTCGAACGCAGCCGCCGCCGATGAAACCGTCGCGGCCGTCATCGCTGCCGGCGGCAAGGCCATCGCGATTGCCGGCGACGTCAGCGACGAAGCCGCGATCATCGCGATGTTCGACGCGACCGAAAAAACCTTCGGCAAGCTCGATGGCGTCGTGAACAACGCGGGCATCGTCGCGCCCGGCTCGGCACTCGCGGACATGGACATCGCGCGCATGAAGCGCATCTTCGACATCAACGTGCTCGGCGCGTATCTGTGCGCGCGCGAGGCGGCGCGTCGCATGTCGACCTCGCGCGGCGGCAAGGGCGGATCGCTCGTGAACGTTTCGTCGGCGGCGGCACGGCTCGGCGGGCCGAACGAGTACGTCGATTACGCCGGCTCCAAGGGCGCGATCGATACGCTCACGCTCGGGCTGTCGAAGGAACTCGGACGCGACGGCGTGCGCGTGAACGCGATTCGCCCCGGACTCATCGACACGGACATCCACGCGAGCGGCGGCAAGCCGGATCGCGCGCACGTGCTGGGCGTGCAGACGCCGATCGGACGCGCGGGTACCGCCGATGAAGTCGGCGAGTCGATCGTGTGGCTGCTATCGGATGCGTCGTCGTATGTGACCGGCGCGATTCTGGATGTGACGGGCGGGCGGTGAATCGAACAGCGCGCCGTGGCTGCCGGGCGGGAAGTCGAGCCGCTTTGCGCGCGGTGCCGGTCTGCTGTCTCTTCGGGTGACGTAGTCAGGTCGACTCTGGCACGAACTCGAGCCGATAGCCGCGTTCCTCGAGCATTCTGATGACCGCCGGCTCGAACGGATGATCATCGGCGAGATAGCTCCGCTTCTCGTTATAGCGCACGATCGGCGGATCGATGCTGACCAACCGGCGCCAGGTCCCATGCATGCCCAGCACGAGCCTGGGGTCGCCGCCCAATTCGCCGAAAGCAGCCTGTTCGAAAGCAAACCGCGACGCGACTTCGAGCGGCGCAAAGCGCATCCCCACGGCCTCCAGTTGCCGGCGCAGCACGCCGGTGAGTTGCACATCCTCATTGGGGGCGTCGTGAAACCAGGTCATGCGGATCGGCCCGGATTCATCGATCTGCGGCGGCGGAATCTCCATGCGAATATGCGGATGATCGATCAGCGCACGAAGCATGCGCCGGCTACGCAGGCTAAAGCCGCCATTCAGCACAGGTATGACAAAGGTGTCCGGCCTTCCTATTTCGGAGTACCAACTGAAGTCCTTCATCCAGTAGGTGCCTTCGGGCTTGTCGACACGTCCAAGCTGCACCGGCGCGCCGACGTAATCGTACTTCAGAAATTCGTCGCTCCAGTTATTGATGTCGATCAACCATCCGTCATCCTGAACGATGAGCACATACTCGGTTTCGATCACTCGCCACAGCGCAAACAACATGAAAAGGCTGTAGTCCTTCTGGCTCATGGGTGCAATGGCCCGATGGCGGATTTCCGGCGGAAGGTTGTCCGGCATGCATGGGCTGAGGAGTATCGCAGAAGCGTCAGGCATCTGGCGGCGGGATAGTTCGAGAGCGAAAGCGGCACCCTCGGCATTGTTCAAACCAGTGACGGAGACCAGAGTGATGTTGCGGAAGTCAGACATGGAAGATGACGCATCTGATGTACACCGACGCATCTTACATCGCCAATGACAGCCTCCATCTCATAATTCGCCCTGCTGTGCAAGCCGCCATTTTTCATCGATCTCGCATATCGATAATTTATTCGCCATCCTTATCGATTAGCAAATAGGTCGTTTCGATGAAGCGCCAGAAAGCGCGCTGCTCGCCTCGGTGCATAGGCCGAAGCCTAGGTATCACCCAGTCCGCGCGGCGAGCATTACACGAATCGCGTGGTCTATTGGCGAGAGCTTGCGGATGCGCTCCAGTCGGCTGCGCCGCCGAACGCCATCTCAAAACCCGCCGTGCTTCGCCAGCCACGCTTCTTCATCGACGGACATCTCGCGTCCGAGAATCCGGTTGCGATGCGGAAAGCGCCCGAAGCGCTCGATCACTTCCGCGTGCTCCACCGCCGATTCGTAAAAACTCGACACACCCGTCTCGTCCTTCAGCTTCGCGAAAAGCCGCAGCGCCTCGCGCTGCCCCTCCAGCGTCTCGTCGTGCTCGAACGGCATGTACGCGAACGCGCGATGGTATGCACTTCCGAGCCGCAGATCACCACCGGTTTCGACCAGCCCGCGAGCCAGCGCAAGCGCTCGCGCATCGCCGGCAAAGGCGCGCGGCGTATTCCGATAGCAATTGCGCGAGAACTGATCGATCAGCACGATCAGCGCGAGCGTGCCGAGCGGCGTGCTTTCCCACCCACGCAAGCCGCCCGCGTGCGCTTCATCGAGCAGCGCGCCGAAACGTTCGGTGAGCATCGAATCGAAGGCGCGCTTCTTCTTCCACCACAATTTGCGATCCTGACCGAATTCCGGGGAGGCGGGCCCGCCGAACCACAGATCGAGCACCGCCTGCGCGCGCGCATCCATGCTCAGGCCAGTTCCAGCACCAGCCGCCGCGTGCGCGCGCTCTTCTTCTCCAGCTTCGCGATGCGCAGCGTGCCGATCTCCTCCGTATTGCGCACGTGCGTGCCGCCGCACGGCTGAAGGTCGACGTTCTCGATGCGCAACAGCCGCACGCGGCCGAGGCCCATCGGCGGCTTTACGCTCATCGTGCGCACGAGTTCGGGACGCGCGGCCATTTCGTCGTCGGTGATCCATTCGGTGTGCACGCCGTGCGCGCCGCCGATCAACGCGTTGAGCTTCGCTTCGACTTCATCGCGCTCGATCGGCTCGACGGTCGCGAGATCGAGACGCGCATATTCGGTCGTGATGCTGCAGCCATCGACGGGATACGGCAGCACCGCGCAGATCAGATGGCTCGCCGTGTGCAGCCGCATGCGCCGGTAACGCTGCGCCCAGTCGATTTCCGCGCTCACGGTGTCGCCCGCTTTCAGCTTCGCCAGCGCGTCTTCCTGCCCTGGCGCGGGCACGTGAACGGCGTCATCGGGCGTCGCGCCTTCGAATTTGGCCTTGCGCGTATCCGCGATCGCGATGACCGTGCCATCCGCGAGCGTCAATGTGCCCGCGTCGCCCGCCTGACCGCCGCCGAGCGGATAAAACACGGTCTGATCGAGGTGAATGCCCAGTTCGTCGATGGCGGTGACGGTCGCGTCGCAACGCGTCAGATAGGCGTCCTCGCGAAAGAGTGCGCGTGTGCTCATGGTCGTGCTTCCTGGCTGTATTGGGGGAGACGGCGCTTTCGAACGCCCTCGACCGGACATGATGCAGCAGTGACGGCCCGGTCGAACCGGTACAAAAGGACGCGAATCAACCGGGACGGTTGCGCATCCAGTCGGCGGTATCGAAAAACGAGGTCAGGAGACGCTCGCGCAGCGTTTCGTCGATGCCGATGTCTTCCATCGCCCAGGCCATGCAGCGCAGCCACTGATCGCGCTCGCTCGACGCGATGGAAAACGGCAGATGCCGCGCCCGCAAACGCGGATGCCCGAAGCGGCTGATGTAGTGATCCGGACCGCCCATCCAGCCGCACAGGAACCAGAAGGTCTTGTCGCGCGAATTGTCGAGCGTCGGCGGATGCAGCGCGCGAATGCCCGCGAACGCGGGCTCCAGGTCCATCAGGTCATAGAAACGGTCGACGAGCGCGCGCACGCGCTCCTCGCCGCCGATCAGCTCGAAAGCGGTCGGCTTTTGCACTTCGTCATCGGGATTGACGTCGGTCATTGCTCTGATTCGGAAAAACTATGCGTCGCGCAGGGATTGCAGCGCGGGACGCGCCAGCACGCGCCGCAGGCTCAGCCAGCCGCCGAGTCCCGCGCACGCGACGCCCGCCACGATGCCCGCCGGCACGAGCCAGGGATTGAAATCGATATGAAACTCGAACACGCGCGCCGCAAGCACATAGCCGATGCCCTGCGCGCCAATCGCCGCCATCAGCCCCGAGAGCGCGCCCACGGCGACGAATTCCGCGACCTGCACCGAACGGATCTGCCTGTGCGACGCCCCGAGCGCGCGCAGCAGCGCGGATTCGCGCAGACGTTCGTCGCGCGTGCCGGCGAGCGCCGCGTAGAGCACGAGCACGCCCGCCGCGAGCGTAAAGAGAAACAGGAACTGCACCGCGCCGATCACCTGCGCGAGGGTGCGGTGAATCTGCGCGAGAATCGGCGCGATATCGATGGCCGTCACGTTCGGATAACGCGCGACAAGACCGTCGATCACGCGCTGCTCCTGCGCCGGCAGATGAAAGCTCGTGATGAAGGTCGCGGGGAGATCGGCGAGCGCGCCGGGCGGCATCAGCACGAAGAAGTTGACCTTGAACGAATTCCAGTCGACCTTGCGCACGCTCGTCACCGGCGCTTCGACCGGCAGCCCGGCGACATCGAAACGCAGCACGTCGCCCATCTTCACGCGGATCGTCTTCGCGATGCCCTCTTCGATCGACACCTGCGGCTTGCCGTCGTTGCCGAACCACGCGCCTTGCGTCACACGGTTGTCGCCCGGCAGCTCGGTCGTGTACGACAGATTGAATTCGCGATCGACGAGGCGCTTCGCGTCGGCCTTGTCGTAATTGTCCGGATTCACCTCTTTGCCGTTGATGGCGACGAGGCGCGCGCGCACCATCGGCGAGAGCGCGGCGTCGGGCTGGCCGTGCGTGTGCAGATAGTCGAGCACGCCCGCGCGCTGGTCCGGCTGAATGTCGATGAGAAACTGATTCGGCGCGTCGGGCGGCGTCGCGTCGCGCCAGCCCTTGATGAGATCGTTGCGCGTCATGCCGATGAGCAGCAGACACATCAGCCCGATGCCGAGCGCGGTGATCTGCAGCGCGCTCGATCCGCTCCTGCGCTCCAGCGACGCCAGCGCATAGCGCCAGCCCACGCCCGCGCCGCTCCGCTCGCGCCGCACGAAGCGCGCCGCCGCCCAGAGCGCCGCGCGCGCGATCGCGCCGAACACGAGCAAGCCCGCCGCGAAACCGCCCGCGACGATGCCGCCCAGCTTCAGTTCGCCCGCCGCGAGGATCAGCAGCGCCGCGAACAGCAGCACGCCGACGCCGTACGCCGCATGCGCGACGCGCTGCGCATCGCCCAGTTCACGCCGGATCACGTGCACCGGCGGCACGCGCGTGATCGGCAGAAGCGGCGGCAGCGCGAAGCCGAGCAGCAGAACGAGGCCCATCGCGACGCCTTGCAGCGCGGGCCAGACGCTCGGCTGCGGCAGTTCGACATCGACGAGCGAGCCGAGCCAGTTCAGCAGCACGAGATGGCCGCCGAAACCAAGCACGACGCCCACCGCGCTGCCGATCAGGCCGATCGCGAGGAATTCGTTCAGAAAGAGCGCGCGCAGCGTGCGCTGGCTGACGCCCAGACAGCGCATCGCGGCGCAGCCGTCGAGATGACGCCGCGCGAATCGATGCGCCGCCATCGCGATCGCGACCGCGGCGAGCAGCGCGGTCAGCAGCGACACGAGCGTGAGGAAATGGCTCGCGCGATCGATCGTCTGGCGCACTTGCGGCTGGCCGTCCGAGAGCGATTCCAGCCCGACGCCGCGCAGCTTGCCGCCATCGACGTTCTCGCGCGCGAACTTCGCGAACTGCTCGACCTGCCTGTCGGACCCGGCGACGAGCAAGCGATACGTCACGCGGCTGCCGTACCCGACGAGCCCCGTGCCCGCGATCTCGTCGGCGCGCATCATCAGACGCGGCGAGAAGTTCACGAAGGAAAAGCCGCGATCCAGCTCGCGCGTGATGACGCCCGCCACCGTGAACGTGCGCGTGCCGACCTTCACCGTGCCGCCAACCTTCGTCTTGAGCGCATCGAGCAAGGCGGCATCGACCCAGACGGTGCCGGGCGCGGGAATGCCGTGCGCGGGGGCATCGGCGGCGTCGACGCCCGGCGCGATGCGCAGCGCGCCGCGCAACGGATAACCCTGCGTCACGCCCTTGATTGCCGCGAGCCTGGAGAGCGGCTGCGCGGACGTAGAACTGATCATGCTGGGGAAGATCGTCGTGCCCGCCGTTTCGAGACCCAGTGATTTCGCTTGCGTCGCGAACATCGGATCGACGGGATGATCGGCGCGCACGACGAAATCGGCGGCGATCATCTGACGGCCGTCGCGCGCGAGCCCCTGACGCATGCGATCCGCGAGAAAGCCGACGCTGGAAAGCGCCGCCACCGCCAGCACCAGCGCGAGCAGCAGCATCGTCAGCTCGCCGGCGCGCCAGTCGCGCCCGGTCATGCGCCACGCCTGGCGCACCGTCTGCATGAAACCGAGCTTGATGCCCGGATGCGAGTGTCCTGCCTTGCCTGCGGCCTGATCGTTCCTGAATGCGGTGCTCAATCGTGCTTGCTCCGCAACCGGTTCATCCGATGATCGGAGCCCGGCAACATGTGCTTGGCCATGCGCGACACGCCGCCGTGCACGCCGCGCGCGAGCCGCGGCAACGCCCAGCCCGCCAGCACGAGGAACGCCAGCAATAGCACGAGAAACAGCAGCGGCACGAAAAGCGCGAGCGTGATGCCCGCGAGTGCGCCGACATCCTCGGTGGCCGACGCCGCCCAGTTCGACACCGGCTCCGGCGACAGATTGATGAGCGCGCGCGTGCCCGCCTTCGCGAAATGCGATGCCCCGGCGAGCGTGCCGCCCGCGAGTGCGGCGATGGTCAGCGTGGCGGGATCGGCGTGGCCGAGCGAGCCGGCCGCGAGCACCGCGCCCGCCGGAATGCGGATGAACGTGTGCACCGCGTCCCACAGGGAATCGAAGGCGGGGATTTTATCGGCGAGAAATTCGACGACCGCGAGCGTGCCCGCGACGCCGATGACCCACGGCGAGCCGAGCACCGCGAGGGAATCCGGCAAATGGACGATGCCCATGCGCTGGAACATGCCGGCGATGAAAACGGTGAGATACAGGCGCAGACCGCTCGCCCACGACAGGCCCGCTGCGAGCGAAAGTGACTCAAGCATTGCCGTCTCCCTTTATGCTGCCTGCCGCCGACGTTCGCCGCCGAGGACGATTTGCCGGCCATGAAAAGCGGTCTTACCGGCAGATATCGACAAAAGCCGCCCGTTTGCGCGACGATGGAACAAAAAAGCGCGAAACGTTGAGCTCAGACAAAAGCGGACGACCTCAAACCATTATATCCACGCAAATAGGCGCGGTGCAGCAAGGGTTGAGCGATTGCCGTTCCCGGCGAATGCGCCGTCAGTGCCCCGACGAGAGCTTGAGTCCGACCAGTCCGGCAACGATCAGCACAGCACTGAGGATACGCGCGGCGGACAGCGCCTCGCCCATGAACACAATACCGAAGATGAACGCGCCGACCGCGCCGATGCCCGTCCACACGGCGTAGGCCGTGCCGAGCGGCAGTTGCTTCATCGCCATCGCGAGCAGGACGAAGCTGCCCAGCGCGGTAATGATGGTGAAGACTGACGGTCCGAGCCGCGTAAAACCTTCGGACGATTTGAGACCGGCGGCCCAGGCGACTTCCAGCAGACCGGCGATGAAGAGAAGAATCCAGGACATCGGGCGACTCCCTTGAAAAATGGGGCCGTCCCCGACGAAACGATGCGCATGCGGCCGTCCGCATGGCTTTGAAGCGAAGCGTCACATTGTACCAAATCGGTGCATGAATGCCCCGCCGCGCCTCGCGTGGCCGCGTTCATGAAAACCGTGTATTAATTGAAGCGAAAAGAGAAACGCCCGCGCGAGGCGTCCCTTCGACACATCCGCTGCAAAAAGCCTGAACAAAGGAGCGTTCATGGATGTCGATTCGGTCCTGCTCTCCCGCTTCCAGTTCGCGTGGGTCGTCGCGTTTCATATTCTGCTGCCGGCCTTCACGGTCGGCCTGTCGTGCTATATCGCGACGCTCGAATTCAACTGGTGGATCACGAAGCGCGATGTCTACCGGCGCCTCTCGGCGTTCTGGCTGAAGATCTTCGCGGTGTCGTTCGGCATGGGCGTCGTGTCGGGCATCGTGATGCCGTTTCAGTTCGGCACCAACTGGAGCCGCTTTTCCGATGCCACCGCGAATGTCGTCGGTCCGCTGATGGGCTACGAAGTGCTGACGGCGTTCTTCCTCGAATCGGCGTTTCTCGGCGTGCTGCTCTTCGGGCGCAAGCTCGTGCCGCAGTGGGCGCACGTGATGTCGGCGATTTTCGTCGCGGCGGGCACCGTGATTTCGTCGTTCTGGATTCTCGCGGTCAATAGCTGGATGCAGACGCCGCAAGGCCACCGGATGCTGCCCGACGGCCGTTTCGAAGTGGTGAGCTTCTTCGACGTGATCTTCACGCCGTCGTTTCCGTACCGGCTCGGGCACACCGTGAGCGCGTTTCTCGTGACGGCGGGCTTCGTGATTCTCGGCGTCGGCGCCCTGTATCTGCGCCAGCGCCGCGCGCTCGAGGAAAGCCGCGTGATGGTGAAGATGTCACTGATCTTCCTCATCATCATGGTGCCGATCCAGATGGTGATCGGTGACGCGCACGGCCTCAACACGCTCAAACATCAACCGGCCAAGCTCGCGGCGATGGAAGCCTTGTGGGAATCCGGCACGCGCGTTCCGGCCAATCTCTTTTCGATTCCCGATCAGGACGAAGAACGCAATCGCTTCGAAGTCTCGATTCCGGTGCTCGGCAGCATCTATCTGACGCACGATCCGAACGGCTTCGTGCGCGGCCTGAAGGACTTTCCGCGCGAAGACCGGCCGCCCGTCGCCGTCGTGTTCTTCGCGTTTCACATCATGGTCGGCGTCGCGCTCGTGATGTTCGTGCTCGTGCTGTGGGGCATCGTGCAGTTCGCGCGCGGGCGGATCGAGACGAGCACGGGCTGGCTGCGCGCGGCCACTTGGGCGATGCCGCTCGGCTTCATCGCCGTCGTCGCCGGCTGGACGACCACCGAGGCCGGCCGCCAGCCGTGGACTGTCTATGGCATCCTGCGCACGAAGGATTCGGTGACGCCTTCGCTCACCGCCGCCGATGTCGGTCTCTCGTGGCTGCTCTACGTGCTCGCCTATCTGGTGATCTTCGGCGCTGGACTTTTCCTGTTGCGGCGGCTGGTGCGCATCGGGCCGGCCGAAGTCGCGCATGCGCACGAAAAGGACGAACTGGATGCGAAGACGCGCGCGGCCCGTCCGCTCTCGGCGGTATCGGCGGGCGCGAATCGCGCGGCGCGGCCCGTGAGCGACGACGACATCGTGCCGCCAGGCCGCGGGCGCAACTAGGCATAGAAAGCACAAAACCGGAGAACGCGATGCTCGATCTCGTGCCGCTGTGGGCCGCCATTCTCGCGCTGGCGGTATTCATGTACGTGCTGCTCGACGGCTTCGATCTCGGCGTCGGCATGATGTTTCTGCTGCGCCGCGACGCTGAATCGCGCAATCTGATGATCAACTCCGTCGCGCCGGTCTGGGACTTCAACGAGACCTGGCTGATCCTCGGCGGCGGCGGATTGTTCGCGGTGTTTCCGCTCGCGTTCGCGATCATCGTCCCGGCCGTCTATTTTCCGATTCTCTTCATGCTGCTCGGGCTGATCTTTCGCGGCGTCGCGTTCGAATTCCGCGAAGTGACCGGCGCGCGCAAAAGGCTGTGGGACGGTGCGTTCGGCTGCGGCTCGCTCGTCGCGACGTTCTCGCAGGGCGTCGTGCTCGGCATGTTCATTCAGGGCTTTCCGATCGAAGGCCGCGTCTATGTCGGCACGAGCTGGAACTGGGTTGCGCCGTTTCCGTTGCTCGTCGGCGTGGGGCTGATCTTCGGCTATGCGCTGCAAGGCACGACCTGGCTCGTGCTCAAGACCGAAGGCGAATTGCAGGAATGGAGCCGCAGGATGGCGCGCTATGCGCTCATCGGCGTGATCGCGTTTATTCTGCTGATCAGCCTGTGGACGCCGCTCAAGGATGCGCGCATCGCCGCGCGCTGGTTCGGCTTTCCCGACAGCTTCGCGTTCGCGCCGGTGCCCGTGCTGACCGTGCTGCTCGCGTGGACGCTGTGGTCGAGCCTCGCGAAACGCCGCGAAGTGCTGCCGTTCCTGTGCTCGATCGGCCTGTTCTTTCTCGCGTTCACAGGGCTCGTGATCAGCCTGTGGCCGTTCATCGCGCCGCCGTCGGTCACGCTCTGGGATGCATCCGCCGCACCGCTATCGCATCAGTTCCTGCTGATCGGGACGATGTTCCTTCTGCCCGTGCTGATGATCTACGTGATCTGGTCGTACTGGGTGTTTCGCGGCAAGGTGCGCGGCGACATGGGTTATCACGCGGAGTAGTCAGAGCTTCTGCTGCGTCGCGAGCGACAGGATGCGCGCCCACTTGTGCGCCTCGCCGCGATCGCGCATCGGCAGCGTCCATGCGCCGTGCTTCGCGTCCTGCACGTCGAGCACGACCTGCCACGCGCCGTTCGCGCCGCCCGGTTCCTGCATGCGCGCGCCGCGCAGGTCCGCGAAGATGTAGCTGCCGCGCTCGTCGCCGATGCGCACATCGCACAGACGCTTGCCCGCCGCGACCCGCACGCCGCCCCAGTCGGTCTTGAGCTCGTGCGTCCAGTCGCCGTGTTCGCCTTTGTGCAGATTCGGCGCGATCTCGCGGCGGCTCGCGAGCCAGCGCATCACGCCCGCGGCGATGATCGCCAGCACGACGACCGCCGCGCCCACCGCCACGCCCAGCCCGAAGTGCGCGTGGATCGCGTCGAACGACCATATCGCGCCATAAATCAGCAATCCTAAGACGATCAGTCCGACGACGATGGGCATGGCGCCTCCCGGACGCTCAAAAGAAGAAGGCGAAGCGTATCACTGCGTCTTGTGCTTCGCGTTCCAGTCGCGCAGCGCCTGCAGCGTGTTCGCGACATGCTGGTCCGGCGACAGGCTCGTGTATTCGTAGATCACCTTCCCGTCGGGCGCGATCACGTATGAGACGCGATTGGCCATCGAGCTTTTCATCGGCATGGAGGCGTCGTAGGAATGGATGATCTTCGAGTCCGCATCCGCCGCGACCGGGAACTTGCTGCGGCACTCGCTCACCGAGAACTTCTTGAGCGTGTCGATGTTGTCATGCGACACGCCGATGACCGTCGCGCCTTCGGCCTTGTACTCATCGACCGCTTCGGCGAATTCGTGCGCCTCGATCGTGCAGCCCTTCGTGAACGCCGCCGGATAGAAGTACAGCACGACGGGGCCTTTCTTGAGGGCATCGGCGAGCGAGTAGTCGTACACGTTGCCGCCGAGCGAGGCCTGCGCGGTGAAATCGGGCGCGGCATCGCCGGGTTTGAGCGTCGCGCCCGCCGTGAGCGGATACGCCGCCGCGGCCATCGTCAGAACAACACCCGCCGTCCAACCGGAAAACGTCTTCATGCCCGCTCCTTTCGATGATCCCGTTCATGCGAAGACGCCGCGTTACGCGTCGTCCTCGTCCTGATCCATGCGATGTTGCGCGAACCACGCCGCCGCTTCGAACTGCAGTTTCGCGAGCACAGCGGGCGTGAGTGCATCGAGCGATGGCTGCGCGTGCCGGCTCGCGTCGATGGCGGGCGCATCGCCCTGCTCCGCCGCCCGCGCGATGCCGAGCAGCGCGCCGAGCGGTCCTTCGCCCGCGAGTATGGCCGCGCGGATCTCCGCCGACAGATGGAGCTTATCGAGAATTTCCGTGGGCTGCATGTCCAGCACGACATGCACGAGCGAGAAGATGCCGGTCATGAACGCGGCGTCGGAGAAGGCTTCGTCGGCGGGACGCAGCGCTTCGGCCGCGAGTTCCAGAAAGCGCGCGCGCGTGCCGACGAGTTGCAGGAGCGGGTCCGAGCGCCACGGCAAGCCGCTGCCGTCCGCGTAGAGCAGCAGTTGCGCCCAGTGCATGAGCTGGCGCGTGCCGGTCGCGGCGATCGCATCGCGCAGCGAGGACACACGCCGCCTGCGCGCCTGCGCGCTCGAATTCGCGAGACGCATCAACTGCACGACGATATCCGGATTGCGCTTGAGCTCCGCTTCCAGCTCGCGCATGCCCGGCTCGCCGGCGAGCACGGCCATGAGACGCAGGAGCGAACCGCGCGCCGGGCTTTCGCGCCGCGCCGAAAGCACCTGCGGACGCGCGAAGAAATAGCCCTGGAACAAGTCGAAACCGAGATGTCTCGCGCGCAGCAGGTCGTGGTGCGTCTCGACCTTCTCCGCCACGAGCAGTTTGCCGCGCCGTTTCACCGCCGCCGCGAGCGCCGGCAACTGGCCGTGATCCGCCGCCAGAAAGTCGACCTTGACGATATCGACGGTCGGCAGCGCGGCGAGGAGCGCATCGTCGAGCTTCACGACATCGTCGAGGGCGAAGCGAAAGCCCGCGTTGCGCAACTGCGCGCAGCGTTTGAAGAGCGACTCATCGAAGGTGATGTTCTCGAGCAACTCCAGCACGAAGCGCTGCGGCTGCATGATATGGACGATGTCGTCGAACAGCAGCTCGCGGCTCATGTTCACGAAGCCCTGATGCGGCCCGAGCACCGCCGGCACGCCGATCTCGCCGATCGTGCGCGCGACGACATGCGCGGTCGCCTGCACGTCGTCGTGAATGCGCGCGCGATTGTCCGGGCTGTCGCGAAAGAGCAGTTCGTAGGCGACGAGCGCGCCGTCGCCGTCGAGGATCGGCTGACGCCCGACGTAGACGCTCTGTCCATGCTTCGCCGGCGCCGCACGCTTCAGGGATGAATGGGGCATGACTCGGACCGGTCGGAAGTGCGCGATGGCGCGGTGCAGCGCTGCATGAAGGCCGGCCCGACGTCCCTGGCTGTGGTGCAGGCTGGCCGCTTGGTGGATTCGATCATGGGGCGAACGATTCGAACGGAATTCTGGTGGTCATCGGCGCGGCAAGGCCTTCGGATCGGTCGACACTGACGAGGGCGCCGTGCCCACCTGCAAACGCGCCACTGTAACCGAATTCGCCTGATCAGATAATATGAAAAGACATATCGACATTTCCTCGACAATCTTGATACCGGCGCGGGACGCTCGCATCCGCATGACCGGTTAAAGAAATCCCCGCTTACGCCGATAACTCGCCTGATAGAGCGTGCCGCGCCCGTTGCGGTACGTCCCGGCCGGAGCCCGTGAATTGCGGTGCTCCGCGCGCCGCCGCTTGCCCACGAAGGCAGGTGCTGCCGCCAGAAACCAACGAGACCATGCAAGCGAACCGGATCAACGTCTCCCGCCGCGCACCGTGGCGCATCGCACTCGATGCGCTCGCCCGCGCATGGGGAAGCGCCGCGCGCGAGCCGCATCCCGAGAGCGCCGGGGAGCCGCCCGCGCTCGCGGCATCGCCCGAAGCCGCCGTGCCGAATGCGCCTGATGCGCCAAACGCGCCGGACGCGCCGGACGCGCCGTCCGCCGTCGCCCACGCGCTGGCCGGCGCGCCGGAAGCCTCGCTCGGCGCGATCGACTTCCTCGCGCAGCTCGACGACGCGCTGCGCTTCCAGTATGTCTCGGATGCGAGCATCGAGTTCATCGGCTATCACCGCGACTATCTGAGCATGCTGACGCTGCATGATCTCGTCGCGTCCGAAGAAGCCGACGAACTGCATGCGCTCGTCGCACGGGCGCGGGCGAGCGGCAAGCTCGAATCGGCGACGCTGACGGTCGTGAAGTCGCTCACCTATCCGATCTGCGTCGAGCTGCGGCTCGTGTCGACGGCCGCGCGCGGCACGCCCGGCTTCGCGCTCGCCGCGTTCGACGTGACGCACTGGCGCGAGCGCGAGGCGGCGCTCATCCACACGCTCAACCACGACGCGCTCACGGGCCTCGACAATCTCGTCGCGCTGAAGGCCGCGATCAGCGCCGCGCAGGACGAAGCCGAACTCACGCGCACGCACGCGGGGCTCGTGCTGCTCGACATCGACGATTATCAGCGCATCAACCGCGCGCTCGGCTACGACGCCGGCGACGAGCTGCTGCGCGAAACCGCGCGCCGCATCCAGCATACGGCCGCGAACGGCGAGCGCGTGGCGCGCGTGGCCGGCGACGAATTCGCCGTGCTGCTGCCCGCCGGCACCACGCCCGAACTGGCCGAAAGTCTCGGGCGGCGCCTGCTCACCGCGATCGCGCAGCCGTACCGGCATCGCGGGCAGCACACGCACTTGTCGGCGAGCGTGGGCGTCGCGCTGTATCCGGATCAGGCGGGCAAGCACACGCGCAGCGGCGCGCAGACGAGCCTTCTGCGCATGGCCGACAACGCGCTCGCGAAAGCGAAGGAATCGGGCGGCAACGCGCTCGTCTTCCACACGGTCGACGACAATCCCGCCGACGCCGAACGCCTGAAGCTCGAAGCAGATCTCTACGAAGCCGTGCGCAACGGCGAGTTCTCGCTTTACTTCCAGCCGATCACGAAGATCCGTACGGGCGCGGTGGTCGGCGTGGAGGCGCTGATGCGCTGGAATCATCCGGTGCACGGGCTCGTGCCGCCGTCGACGTTCATTCCGCTCGCGGAGTCCATCGGTCTCATCAACTATCTGGGCAACTGGGTGCTGAAGGCCGCGTGCATGCAGATCACGCAGTGGGATGCGATCGGCATCCGGCTCGATTACGTGTCCGTGAACGTGTCGCCGCAGCAGTTCCGCGACAAGCGTTTCACCGCGGCCGTGAAGGAAGCGCTCGCGCTCACCGGCATCGACGCGCGGCGGCTCGTGTTCGAGATCACCGAAAGCCTGCTGATGCACGATCCCGAGGAAGCGACGCGGCTTCTGGAAGCGCTGAGGTCGATCGGCATTCGCTTTGCCGTCGACGATTTCGGCACCGGCTATTCGAGTCTCGCCTATTTACAACGTTTTCCGCTTTCGAAGCTCAAGATCGACCGCAGCTTTGTCGAGAACCTGATTACATCCCGGAACAATCGCGCGATCGTGAGCGCGGTGGTCGGGCTGGCGCAATCGCTCGGGCTGGAGCTGGTGGCCGAAGGCGTCGAAACCGAAGCGCAGCGAGACTTGCTCGCGGACCTCGGATGCGATCATATTCAGGGCTGGCTCATCAGCCATGCATTGCCGTCGGACGAGCTGGCGCGCTCGTTCCAGTCGAATTCGCTGGTGTTGCACGAGACATTATGAACGCGCGATTGTTCGTGTTCTAATCGAACGACGCGCCGTAACTCCCTAATAACGTGTACATTTCGTTGTTGGGTGCTGGATTGCTGGACCGCCTCGGGTTAGCCGTCGCGTAACGAACGAGTTCTTATTTTTAGCAATGGCACGCACCAAGGCCGAACTACTGGACAAGTTGTGGTCGCGCATGAGCGAGCGCGGGGATTTCCCCATGCTGTCTCAGGCGCTGCGCTCGACCGTGTCCGCGATGAGCGATGACGACCTCGACTTCACGTCCCTCGTGCAAGTCGTGCTGTCGGACGTCGGTCTCACGCAGAAGGTGCTGCGCCTCGCCAATTCGGCGATGTACATCGCGTTCGGCGGCAACATCACCACCGTCACGCGCGCGTTGATGGTGCTCGGCATGGACGCGGTCGGCCATCTCGTCGTCGGTCTGAAGCTTGTCGATCACTTTCATCAGAGCGCGCCGCGCCGTATCGACGCCAAGCTCGAACTGAACCGCACCCTGCTCTCGGGCGCGGTCGCGCGCCAACTCACCGAACACAAGGATCTGCGCTCGGCCGAAGAAGCAGTCGTCTGCACGCTGATGCGGCAGATCGGCAAGCTGCTCGTCGCGTTCTATCTGGAACACGAATGGGATCAGTTGCGCCGCAAGGCCGCGTCGGAAAATATCCCCGACAGCGCCGCCTGCGCCGCGCTGCTCGGCGTGACCTTCGACGAAATCGGCCTCGAAGCGGCGGACCGCTGGCGTCTGCCCGAGACGATCCGCGAAGGCATGCGCGCGACCGACCCGAACGCGCCCGTCGATGAAACCGTGCCGAAGCACGTGCGCTGGCTGCGCGCCATCTCCAACTATTCGACCGAAGTCGCCGACGCGCTCACCGCGCAGAACATGGCCGTGGAAGGCCGCGAATCGGTGCTCTTCGACATCGCGAACCGTTACAGCGGCCCGCTCAAGACCGACGCGGAAACGCTCACGTCCATGAGTCTCGCGCTCGCGAACGAAGAAGCGAGCGACGGCGTGATGCGCGAAATCTCCGAGTTGCAGGCCAACGCCGATGCCATGGCGCGCGCGAACGTGTCGGCGGAGGCGCGCATCGGCGCGAGCGTCGCGGATTTGCGCTCGCTGCCGTCGAAAAATGCGCTTGCGCCGGCGCTCGCGCTTGCATCCGAATCGATACTCGGCAGCCTGCATCTGTCGCGCACCGTGGTGCTTGTGCGCCAGGCCAACAACGAGTTTCACGCGCGGCTCGGCCTCGGCGCGGGCGTCGAGCCGATGCTGCCGCAACTGCGCTTCTCGGCGGAGTTCCGGCCCGACGTGTTTCATCTCGCGATCAGCAATCCGGTCGGCATCTTCATCGAGAACGCGCACGACGCGCGCATCGACGCCCGCCTGCCGCGCTGGTACAAGGACACGCTCGGCGAAGCGCAGGCTTTCGTGCTGCTGCCGGTGAAATCGAACGATACGACCGTCGCGCTGATTTACGGCGACTGGACCTCGCCGCAACACGTCCGAAAGATCTCGCCGCTCGAAATGAGCGCACTGAACGAGCTCACGAAGGAATTGAGCCGTTTTTTCTTTAGCGCGAACTGGAAGGAAGTCGAGCTGATCTGACCGGCTTCCTTCCTGCGCGCATCGACTGTTATCCCTTCTTCAGAATCGCCACGGCCTGTTCGCCGTATCGCACGATATAGCCGCCGTGCGCGCGCTGCCATTCGCGTGCTTCCGGTTCGTTCGCAAACCAGTTCTTCTCGAAATCGTTGAACGCGCCGGCGTCGAGCCGATAGCGGTCGATCGCCGCGTCCGGCTGCCGGTCGATGTCGGATTTGCACGCGTCCCAGCTCGCGTAGCCGAGTTCGGCGGCGAGCATGGAGAGCACGAGCTTCAGTTGCAGATCGTCGCGGATCGCGTGCAGGTCGGCGAGACGCTCCGCGCGCGTGACTTTCGACGCGATCAGGCGGCGCAGAACGGGCATCGACGCGCTCGTGTCGCCGTCGCGGGCTTGACGAAGCAGACGCCGCGCGTGTTCGCGCAAATAGTCGCTATTGGAAACGGATGACTGGATTGGACAGGATGTAGACCACATGACGTTGTTCCTTTGTTGCGCCGTTCTCGCTGCGGCTATAAAGGTTCGACGTTGCGGTTCGATCCAGAGTTGATGTACTGCGCGGCAGGTGCGTAAGACTTTCGCGAGACCGGGCGCCCTGCCGCGCCCGTCCGCGATTCTATCCCGATGTCCTGCGTCAGGCCAATTGGAATTTTCCGACGAGCGACTTCAGCGCGCGCGCCTGATCGTCGAGCGATTGCGCCGCCGCGGCCGCCTCTTCGACGAGCGCGGCGTTCTGCTGCGTGTTCGCGTCCATCTTCGTGACGGCGTCGCCGATCGACTCGATGCCCGTCTTCTGCTCCGCCGACGCCGCCGAGATCTCGCCCATGATGTCGGTCACGCGGCGCACGGCCTTCACGACTTCCTCCATCGTCGCTCCCGCTTCCTGCGCGTAGGTCGAGCCGTCCGACACGCGCGACACCGACGTATCGATCAGCCCTTTGATCTCCTTCGCCGCCGACGACGAGCGCTGCGCGAGACTGCGCACCTCGCCCGCGACGACCGCGAAGCCGCGCCCTTGTTCGCCCGCGCGCGCCGCCTCGACCGCCGCATTGAGCGCGAGGATATTGGTCTGGAACGCGATGCCTTCGATCACGCCGATGATGTCGCCGATACTCTTCGCGCTCGCATCGATACGCTGCATCGTCTCGACGACGCGGCTCACCACCGCGCCGCCCTTCTCCGCGATCTGCGACGCATTCGCCGCGAGCGTGCTCGCCTGCTTCGCGTTGTCGGCGTTCTGGCGGACCGTCGACGTGAGCTGCTCCATGCTGGCCGCGGTTTTTTCCAGCGCGACGGCCTGCTCTTCGGTGCGGCGCGACAAGTCGACGTTGCCCGTCGAAATTTCGCTCGATGCCGACGCGATCGCCTCCGCGCTCGCCGCGATATCGCCGACGGTCGACGAAAGGCCCGCCTGCATTTCGGACAACGCGTGGAGCATCGAGGCGTCGTCGCGGCGCTTGAGCCTGATCGGGTACGCGAGATCGCCCGACGCGATGCGGCGCGCGATGTCCTTCGCGTAGCCCGGTTCGCCGCCGAGCTGGCCGGCGAGACGCCGCACGACCCATTCGGAGACGACGATCGCGAGCGCGAACAACGCGAGCGTCAGCGCCGACACCATCACGAACGACGAGTGGAAGATGAACGCGGCGGAATCGATCGTCGCCTTGGCTGCGGCGCCGCGGCGCGCGACGAGTTCATCGACCCTCTTTTCGAGCTTGCCCGTTTCGACGAGCAGCGATACGTCCTGCGTGCCGACTTGCCAGTTCATCTGCGAAAGATCGAGCGGCTGCTCCTTCACGAGCTTGACGAACGTGCGCAGGTTGTCGCTCCATGTGCCGAGCGCAGTCGAAAAGGCTTTTTGCTGCGCGAGCGCGTCCTTGTCTGCGTGATCGATGTATTGCGCGAGCTGCGCCTGTTCACGGCCGATGTCCGCGAGCGATTGTTCGATCTGCGCGCCGAGCTCGTCGCGCTCTTTCGCCGTGCTCGCGGTGAGCAGCATCTTCTGCGAACGGCTCGCGCGCAGCAGGTAGCCACGCGTTTCCTCGGCCGCGCGGCTCGCGACATAGCCCTGCGTATAGATCGATTCAGTCGCGCCGTTCAGGCGGCTGATCTGCGTGAGAGAAATTGCGCCGATCCCGAGCGTCCCGGCGAGCACGAGCCCGAACGCCAGTCTCAGCGATGACTTGACGGACAGCGCGCGCTGCGGTTCGGCATGCGCCACGAAGCTCGCGTCTTTTGCGCCGCGTAGCGAAAACAGTTTCATCGATCGAATCCCCGAATAGTTCAGTGGACGTGGCCGTTGTGCGGCGTGTCCTGGTCTGGTCCCCGCCGGGAGTACGGCAGGTTTGCCGGCTTTCTTGAGCCTTTTTTCTGGGGGAACGAACATACGTTCGTTCGCCGTCGCCTCTTATAACCGGCCAAAAATCCTTGCGTCAGACGAATCGACCCACAGATTCGGCACCTACCCTGTCCGATTCGCCACAAAGCTTGGCAGGACAACGTTACGAGGACAGCCTACACTTGTCAGAAATTCAGTCTGCGCATAAATGCCGCACTGAAAAGAACACATTCCGAGACGCTTTTCCGCTTACATCCGCCATTCAATATGCAAACGAGCATCGACAAGGGCGCTTTGTCGCCTTCCGGCGCATCGGCCGGCGCTTCCACCGCGGCTCCCGCAAGCACGGGCACTCAACGCACCGTGTATTCCGTTCTGGGCGCGATCAGTTTTTCGCATCTTCTGAACGACATGATCCAGTCGCTGATTCTGGCGATCTACCCGATGTTCAAAAGCGAGTTCGCGCTCAGCTTCGGACAGATCGGTCTGATTACGCTGGTGTATCAGGTGACGGCTTCGCTGCTGCAACCGCTCGTCGGGTTGTACACGGACAAACATCCGAAGCCTTATTCGCTGCCGGTCGGCATGGGCTTCACGCTCTCGGGTCTGCTGCTGATGTCGATCGCGGGCAACTTCGGCACGCTGCTGATCGCGGCGGCGCTCGTCGGCTGCGGATCGTCGGTGTTTCATCCGGAGTCGTCGCGGGTTGCGCGCATGGCGTCGGGCGGCAAGCATGGTCTCGCGCAGTCGCTCTTTCAGGTGGGCGGCAATGCCGGCTCGTCGCTCGGGCCGCTGCTCGCCGCGCTGATCGTCATTCCGCACGGGCAGAAGAGCATCGCGTGGTTCTCGGCGGCGGCGCTCGTCGCGATGTTCGTGCTGGCGAACATCGGCCGCTGGTACAAGCGTCATCCGGCGACGAAGAAAGGCCGCGCGCAGACCGCGCACGCCACGCTGCCGCGCAACAAGGTCATGATGGCGATGAGCGTGCTCGTGCTGCTCGTGTTCTCGAAGTACTTCTATCTCGCGAGCATCACGAGCTACTTCACGTTCTATCTGATCAGCAAGTTCGGCATTTCAGTGCAGGCCGCGCAGATCCATCTGTTCGTGTTCCTCGCGGCGGTGGCGGCGGGCACGATCATCGGCGGTCCGGTCGGCGACAAGGTCGGACGCAAGGCGGTGATCTGGGTGTCGATTCTCGGCGTCGCGCCGTTCACGCTGCTGATGCCCTATGCGAACCTGTTCTGGACGAGCGTGCTGTCGGTGATCATCGGGCTCGTGCTGGCGTCGGCGTTCTCGGCGATTCTTGTCTATGCGCAGGAGCTGATTCCGGGCAAGGTCGGGATGGTCGCGGGCCTGTTCTTCGGCTTCGCGTTCGGCATGGGCGGCGTGGGCGCGGCGGTGCTCGGGCATCTCGCGGATGCGACCAGCATCGATTACGTCTACAAGGTTTGCGCGTTCCTGCCGTTGCTCGGCGTGCTGACGGTGCTGTTGCCGAAGACGCATGACGCGAAGGCCAGGGCCTGAGAGCAGCAGATGATCGATCGCGGCGGGCGCGCCGGTTCCTCAGCGGACCGCGCGCCCGTCGCGTTTCGGGCGCTCAGTTTCCCAGCGCCTCGCGAACCTGCATCAACGCGCCCGGATCTTCGATTGTCGGCAGCTCGCCCGGATCGCGCCCTTCCGCCAGCGCCGCGATCGCGCGACGCAGCAACTTGCCCGAGCGCGTCTTCGGCAGCATCGACACGAAATGCACGCGCGCCGGACGCGCGATCGCGCCGAGCTGCGAATCCACCGCGTGGCACAGCTCCGCCTCCATGCCCTCGCGCGCGCCCGGCGCGTTGATGCGATCCGCATCGCGCAGCACGACGAACGCCGCCGCGGCCTGCCCTTTCACGGAATCGGCGATGCCGACGACCGCCACTTCGGCGACAGCCGGATGCGCCGACAACGCCTCTTCGATCTCGCGCGTGCCGAGCCGATGCCCCGCGACATTGATCACGTCATCGGTGCGGCCGAGAATCGACACGTAGCCGTCTTCGTCCTGCACGCCCCAGTCGAAGGTCGAATAGACCATCTGGTTCGGCACGCTCTTCCAGTAGGTATCGACGAAACGCTGATCGTCGCGCCATACGGTCTGCATGCAGCCCGGCGGCAACGGATACGCGAGTGTGACGACGCCCTTCTCGCCCGGCGCACAGGCATCGCCCGTTGCCTCGTTGCGCAGCGTGAGATTGAAGCCCATCGACGGCACGCCGGGCGAGCCGAGCTTCGACGGCAATTCCTCGATGCCGCGCGGAATCGCGATCATCGGCCAGCCGGTTTCCGTCTGCCAGTAATTGTCGATGACGGGCTTCTTCAACGCGCTCTGGATCCACTGCGCGGTCGGTTCGTCGAGCGGCTCGCCCGCCAGAAACAGGGTGCGCAGGCTCGACAGATCGTATTTCTCCATCAACGCCGGGTCCTGTTTCTTCAGCACGCGGATCGCGGTCGGCGCGGTGAACATCAGGTTGATCTTGTACTGCTGCACGAGCCGCCACCAGATGCCGCCATCGGGGCGAATCGGCGTGCCTTCGTACATCACGGTCGTCAGTCCGGCGATCAACGGCGCATAGATGATGTAGCTGTGCCCGACGACCCAGCCGATGTCCGATGCGGTGAACATCGTGTCGCCCGGCGCGCCCTGAAAGACGTGCTCCATCGATGCGGCGAGCGCCACCGCATAACCGCCGACATCGCGTTGCACGCCTTTCGGCCTGCCCGTCGTGCCGGACGTGTAGAGAATGTACGAAGGCTCGTTCGATTCGAGCCATTCGCACGGCACGTGGGCATCGAAGAATTGCTCGCGCAGCGGCTCGTACGCGACGAGATAGCTCGCCTGCAGGCGCTCGGGCGCAAGCTGCCGGTCGATCAGCAGCACTTGCGGCACCTTGTATTCGGCGCGCGACAGCGCTTCGTCGACGAGCGGCGTGTAGTCGATCACCTTGCCGCCGCGCGCACCGGCATCGGCGGTGACGATGAGCGCGGGCTCGGCGTCGTCGATACGCGCCGCGAGATTCGGCGCCGCGAATCCGCCGAACACGACCGAATGAATCGCCCCGATGCGCGCGCACGCGAGCATCGCGAAGAGCGCTTCGGGAATCATCGGCAGATAGATCAGCACGCGATCGCCTTTTTTCACGTGCAGCGAGCGCATGACGGCCGCCATGCGGTTCACTTCCGCATGCAGCTCGGCGTAGGTGTAATGGCGCTCGATGCCCGTTTCCGTCGACACATAGATGAGCGCGTCCTGCTGCGCCCGCGACGCGAGATGCCGGTCCACCGCGTTATGGCACAGATTGGTCTTGCCGCCGGCGAACCAGCGCGCGAACGGCGGCTTGCTCGCGTCGAGCACCTGGTCGAAAGGCGTCTGCCAGTGAATGCGCCGGGCCTGTTCGGCCCAGAACGCTTCGGGCTCGTCGATCGACCGTCGATACGCTTCTCGGTAAGTCGGCATGCGCGTCCTCTGCAAAGCGGCGTTGGCTGGTCCCTGAGCATAGAGCAGCCGTCCGACCCGCGCCAGACAGGGCGCGCCCTGATCGGTCCGACGGGTCAGATCGCGCGGGTGCGCGCAGCGGTCCGGTCTGCCGATGCGGCGTGCTTGAGCAGCACCGGCGTCAGTTCGCCCGCGACGCGCATGCTCGATACGACGACCGTGCGCACGCCGATGCCTTCGGTCATCGCGCGCAGCGTTTCGCGCGTGCTCGCGCGCGCCTCGATGCGCGGTTCGATCACGATCAGGCCGCGGCAGTGCGAGGCGAACATCGCGCGATGCGTGCGCATCCACGCGGCGCGCAGACGGGCGTCGTCGGCGGTTTCGGTTTCGTCGTGCCCGGCGATCAGCACGAAAGGCGTCGCGAGTGTCAGGAGCCGGCGCATCTGCGCGCTCCATGCGAACGCATAGCCGGGCTTCACTGCGCGCGCACGCAGACGCACGAGCGGAAAACGGCTCGCGTCGAAGAGACGATCGTCGAGTTCGAGGGATGTCGGTGCAAGGTCGGCGGCGTTCACAGCGGTTTCGGGCTCCAGTAGTTCAGCGCGGCGACGAGCGACGGCCAGCGCGAACGCCGCGGCACCACGCGCTTCTTCGGCTGCGTGGCGCGCGGCGGACGGGGGGCCGACTTCTTCGGCGCGTCGGCTGTCGCCTCGCGCCAGGCGCGGCGCGTCGTTTCGAGCACTTTCGCTGCGGATTCGCTGATCATCGGTCGACCTCCGTTCGTCGAGTCGATTGTATTGAGAATCATTCTCAATTGCAAGCGTTCGGTCGGACGGGTCGCCTGGCGATTGCGTTTCGTTTTTTAATCCCGATAAAAACACGCCGCGACAATTTCAATTCCACCTTTCGGAAATGCCGATTTACACCCGCTTATTTGCGGTTCGCGTCAATATCGTAATTCGATCTCAATCCGATAATTACGCCCAATTCTCGAAAATAAGCTTCATGATGAATTAAGTTTCATAAAACCGACGCGTGCAAATCGCAAATTTGAATAGTGTTTTCGAGGAAATTTGTTAATTTCATAGAGTCATTCGTCGCCTATAGATCGGATTCCGGGGTCGGCCATGAAAACGATGTGTCTTCGCAAAGCAAAATGGGCGCTTGCCGGCGCAATCGTGATTTCGGCGGCCGTTTATGCCGCATATCCGGCATGGACCGAAGGGACGAAGTACACCGCCGGCTCGTTCGTCAGCTACAACGGGCACGACTATCAGGCACTTCAGACGCACACGGCGCTGCCGGGCGCGGGATGGACGCCATCGGCATCGCCGACGCTGTGGAAAGATCTGGGCGCATCGTCGGGCGGATCGCCCGCGCCCGCGCCTGCTCCGACGCCGATACCGACGCCCGCTCCGGCGCCGGCCGGCTGCTATGCGGCGTGGTCGGCCACCGCGACCTACAGCAACGCCGGAATGCGCGTGACCTATAACGGCCGGAACTACGAGAGCAAATGGTGGACGCAGGGCGAGGACCCGAGCCAAAGCGGCCCTTACGGCGCGTGGAAGGATCTGGGTACATGCAACGCATCGCCGACTCCGGCGCCGACTCCAACGCCCGCCCCGGCACCCACGCCAACACCAACCCCAGCACCAACTCCCACGCCCACGCCAGCCCCGGCGCCCACGCCGACACCGACTCCAGCGCCCTCGCCCGGCTCGGTGACGACGACGGGCAAGATCAATTTCCACTTGCTGCTCGGCGCAGGCAGCCCGCAAGACAGCATGACGCTCGACGGCGACAATTACACCGACCTCATCATGTCGAACATCATCGCCGGAGTGATGTACGGCTATCTCGTGCAGCAATACTTCCCCGGCATGCAGTTCGAGAAAGATTATTTATACGGCTCGGTGCTGGGCCAGTTGCTGCAGGAAAATCTGGAAACGCAGCTATATCAGGCGAGCGGCAATCTGATTGCGCCATCGAAGGATCAGCAGGCCGTGATGGGCGGCGGCCAGGGCGGTCCGTATTAGATCAACAATTACGCCGCCGATATGGTGGCCGGCACGTATGCGCCCGCCGGTCATTCGCTGATCAACTACATCGCGTTGCAGAAGAACATCGGCTTCAGCATGGCCGATGCCGCCAAGCAGAACACCAAGGTCACGCCGCCCTCGTTCAACGACAAGTACTACGGGCCGATGCTGACCGCGTACTTCCACTACAACGACATGGTGGCGCTGGTCGAAACCGGCAAGGGCACGGGCGGCTGGACGACGCCGTGGCAGCCTGCGTTCGATCAGTCGATGACCACGTTCAAGAATCTGCCGAACAACTTCTTCGACATTCTCCTGAACGTGGCCTACAACCAGGGCTTCTACGGCACGTTGATGTCGAGCTACAGCAAGCTGGGCGCGACGGCCACGGCCTCGACGGTGACGCAGGTGAACGACTGGAGCCGCGTGTGGGGCAAGACGGACTCGTACGAGCAGTATCCGTATCAGGTGCGCTATTACCTGAACCAGTTCTATGGCCGGCCGATCCCGACGACCTCCGCGACCACGTTCATGACGCCGCAAAATCACGTCGCCTTCAACATGACGACGCTCGGCAAGGTCTTCTCCAACGTGTTCACGACGCTTTCGTATGTGAATCCGGCCACCGGTCAGGGCGAGTTCATCCCGGCGGCGAAAGCGCAGAGCGCGTATAGCATCGCGCTTTCACAGCATGGCGTATCGGAGACGAGCACGCTGGATTTGTCCAACACCAACGATCGCGCGACGATCTTCGCCGTGCTCGAAGACGCGATCAAGTATCTGGAGAAGAGCCTGGGCGTGCAGTTCAACGCGACGACCAATTCGCAGATCTGATCAGCGGACCGTGCGCAGAAAGCGCGACAGGATGCCCGACGAGTAAGTCGCCGCGATCGATGTCAGAAATTCGGTGAACGACAAGGGCGCGGCGGCGTCCGCCGAATCGGAAATGGTCCGCACGACGGCGCACGGCACGCCATGCTCGTAGCAGACCTGCGCGATGGCCGCGCCTTCCATCTCGACGGCGAGCGCGTCCGGCAACGCATCGCGCAGGCCGAAGAGTGCGTCGTGGCTCGCGATGAACCGGTCGCCGCTCACGATCATCCCGCGATGCACGCGCGGCTGCGCAACCGCGAAACGCTCCGCCAGCACCGCGCTTTCTTCGGCGATGAACGCATCGGCGGCGGCGGCGAGCGCGTCGGACAGCGCACGGTCGGCGTCGAAGCGCGCGCGGTCGAGCAGCGGCACTTCATAGCGCGGAAAGAGCGGCGATGCATCGAGATCGTGCTGCATCAACGCATCCGCGACGACGATATCGCCCACTTGCACATCCGCCCGCACGCCGCCGGCGACGCCGGTGAAGACGATCGCATCGGCGTCGAACACATGGATCAGCGTGCTCGCGGTCGCGGCCGCCGCCACCTTGCCGATGCGCGCGAGCGTGACGGCGACGGGCAATCCGTGCGCATCGCCGATGTAGTACTCGCGCTGGCCGAGCGTGACGGTGCGCACTCCGCCCGCCGCGTTCATTTGCGCGATGAGATCGCCGAGTTCCTGCGGCAGCGCCGCCATGATGCCGAGCCGCTTCATGCTCATTCGACGGCCTGAAGTTTCGCGACCGCCAGCGCGAGCCATTTCTCGCCGTGGCGCTTGAAGCGCACTTGCGCGCGCGCATCGCCGCCGGAGCCTTCCAGCGCGGTCACGGTGCCTTCGCCGAACTTCGTGTGGAACACGGCCTGTCCGACCTTGAAGCCCGACTCCGCCGCGCGCTGCTCGTTCGCGAACGAGGGCAAGCGCTCCGGCGTCTGGCCGCCGCCGTACGACGAACCGCCGCGCTCCTGTCCCGGACGCGCGAACCAGTCTCGTCCCCAGCCGGCATTATCGGCACGGCCGCCCCAGCGCGCGCCCGCCTCGATCTTCGGCGTGAGCCACTTGAGCGAGCCTTCGGGCAGTTCATCGAAGAAGCGCGACCGGATGTTGTAGCGCGTCTGGCCATGCAGCATGCGGCTCTGCGCGAACGACAGATACAGCCGCTCCTTCGCGCGCGTGATCGCCACGTACATGAGACGCCGCTCTTCTTCCAGCCCGTCCGATTCCTGCGCGCTGTTCTCGTGCGGGAACAAGCCCTCTTCCAGCCCGGTGATGAACACCGCCGTGAATTCGAGCCCCTTCGCCGCGTGCACGGTCATCAACTGCACGGCGTCCTGGCCGGCCTGCGCCTGGTTGTCGCCGGCTTCGAGCGATGCGTGCGACAGGAAACCGGCGAGCGGCGTCATCGTGTCGGGATTCTGCGCGGGATCGGCGATGCCGGGCGCCTCGAGCACTTCGATCTCGCCGTCCTCGCTCACCGCCGCGATCTCCGGCGCCGATGTCGCGCCCGGGCGCAGCGGAATCGAGCGCGCGGGGGTATCGAGTCCGTAGCCTTCCTCGCTGACGAACGCCGCCGCGGCATTCACGAGTTCCTGCAAGTTTTCCAGCCGGTCCTGACCTTCGCGCTCGCCTTCGTAGAACGTGGCGAGACCGCTCGCGCGCACGACGTATTCGACCGTTTCCGGCAAGCTCATCTGCTGCGTTTCGGCGCGCATCTTCGCGATGAGCGTCGCGAACGCGCCGAGACTCGAGCCGGCCTTGCCGGTCACGTACGGCACGGCGGCGGCCATCGAGCAGTTGTAGAGACGCGCCGCGTCGGCCACTTGCTCGATGGAACGCGCCCCGATGCCGCGCGTCGGAAAATTGACGACCCGCGCGAACGCGGTGTCGTCGTTCGGATTGTCGATGAGACGCAGATACGCGAGCGCGTGCTTCACTTCCTGGCGCTCGAAGAAGCGCAGGCCGCCATACACGCGATACGGAATGCCCGCGTTCACGAGCGTATGTTCGATGGTCCGCGACTGCGCGTTGCTGCGATAAAGCACCGCGACCTCGCCGCGCGACACGCCCGTATTGATGAGCGCCTTGATTTCCTCGACGATCCAGCCCGCTTCCTGCGAATCCGTCGCGGCCTCGTAGACGCGCACCGGCTCGCCGTGGCCCGCGTCGGTGCGCAGGTTCTTGCCCAACCGGTTGGCGTTGTTGGCGATCAGGAAGTTCGCGGTGTCGAGAATATGGCCGTGCGAGCGATAGTTCTGCTCCAGCTTGATGAGATTGCGCACGCGGAACTCGCGCTCGAAATCGTGCATGTTGCCGACGTTCGCGCCGCGAAACGCGTAGATCGACTGATCGTCGTCGCCGACCGCGAAGATCGCGTTGTGCTCGCCCGCCAGCAGCTTGAGCCACGCGTATTGAAGCTTGTTCGTGTCCTGAAACTCGTCGACGAGAATGTTGCGAAAACGCGCCTGATAGTGCGCACGCAGCGGCGGATTGTGCGCGAGCAGTTCGTAGCAGCGCAGCAGCAGTTCCGGAAAATCGACGACGCCTTCGCGCTGGCATTGCTGATCGTAGGCGTCGTACAGCTCGACGAACTTGCGATTGAACGCGTCGGTGGCGTCGACGTCCTTCGGACGCAGGCCCTGCTCCTTCGCGTTGTTGATGAAGTACTGGAGGTTCTTCGCCGGATATTTCTCGTCGTCGACGTTCAGGCCCTTCATCAGCCGCTTGATGGCGGAAAGTTGATCGGCCGTGTCGAGGATCTGGAACGTCTGCGGCAGGCCGGCGTCGCGGTAATGCGCGCGCAGCATGCGATTGCACAGGCCGTGAAAGGTGCCGATCCACATGCCGCGCGTGTCGATGGGCATCATGGCGGACAGGCGCGCCATCATCTCGCGCGCGGCCTTGTTCGTGAAGGTGACGGCGAGCACGGTCGGCGGCGACGCGTAGCCATGCTGGATCAGCCACGCGATGCGCGTGATGAGCACGCGCGTCTTGCCGCTGCCGGCGCCCGCGAGAATGAGCGCGGGCTCGTCGGGGAGCGTCACGGCGGCGAGTTGTTCGGGATTCAGATTCGCGAGCAGGTCGGGCATGGGAAAGAGCAGCGGCAGAAAAGCGGGCCAGAAAACTTTGGCGGCGGGCCGACCATTATAAGACCGCGCCGATGGAGCCGCCGGCCGCGAGAAGGCACGCGCCCGCGGGCCGAATTCGTCCGAGCCAGTGCGCGGAACCTTATAATTGGGGATTCCCCCGCATTTTTTCACGCATTTTTCGGCAGATTCCACAAATGAGCGACAACACGCTTGCGAAGAGCTTCGAGCCTCAAAACATCGAGTCCCAATGGGGCCCGGAATGGGAAAAACGCGGGTACGCCGCGCCCACGTTCAAAGAGGGCGCGAAGAATTTCTCCATCCAGTTGCCGCCGCCGAACGTCACCGGCACGCTGCACATGGGGCACGCGTTCAACCAGACGATCATGGATGGCCTCACGCGCTATCACCGCATGCTCGGCGAAAACACGCTGTGGGTGCCGGGCACGGACCACGCGGGCATCGCGACGCAGATCGTCGTCGAACGCCAACTGGATGCGCAAGGCATCTCGCGCCATGACCTCGGCCGCGAGGAGTTTCTGAAGCGCGTCTGGGCGTGGAAGCAGCAATCCGGCTCGACCATCACGAATCAGGTGCGGCGCCTCGGCGCGTCGATCGACTGGTCGCGCGAATATTTCACGATGGACGACAAGATGTCGGCCGCCGTGCGCGACGTATTCGTCACGCTGTACAAGCAAGGCCTGATCTATCGCGGCAAGCGGCTCGTGAACTGGGACCCGGTGCTCGGCACGGCCGTGTCGGATCTCGAAGTGGTGAGCGAGGAAGAGAACGGCAGCCTGTGGCACATCCAGTATCCTTTGCCCGATGGCTCGGGTCATCTGACGGTCGCGACCACGCGCCCCGAAACCATGCTCGGCGACGTCGCCGTGATGGTGCATCCGGAAGACGAGCGTTATCAGCACCTGATCGGCAAGACGGTCGTGCTGCCGCTGTGCGATCGCGAAATCCCCGTCATCGCCGATGACTACGTCGATCGCGAATTCGGCACCGGCGTCGTGAAAGTCACGCCCGCGCACGACTTCAACGACTACGCCGTCGGCCAGCGCCACAAGCTGCCGCAGATCGAAATCCTCACGCTCGACGCGAAGATCAATGGCAATGCGCCCGAGAAGTATCGCGGCATGGATCGTTTCGATGCGCGCAAGGCAGTCGTGAAGGACCTCGAAGCGCTCGGCCTGCTCGAATCCGTCAAGCCGCACAAGCTGATGGTGCCGCGCGGCGACCGCACGAACGTGGTCATCGAGCCGATGCTGACCGACCAGTGGTTCGTCGCGATGAGCAAGCCCGCGCCCGAAGGCACGTTCAATCCGGGCAAGTCGATCACGGACACGTCGCTCGATGTCGTGCGCAGCGGCCAGATCAAGTTCGTGCCGGAGAACTGGACCACGACCTACTATCAGTGGCTCGAGAACATCCAGGACTGGTGCATTTCGCGTCAGTTGTGGTGGGGCCATCAGATTCCCGCGTGGTATGGCGAGAACGGCGAGATCTTCGTCGCGAAGACGGAAGACGAAGCCCGCGCCGAAGCCGACGCGCAAGGCTACAAGGGCGCACTCAAGCGCGACGAAGACGTGCTCGACACGTGGTTCTCGTCCGCGCTCGTGCCGTTCTCGTCGCTCGGCTGGCCGAACGAGACGCGGGAACTGAAGGCATTCCTGCCGTCGTCGGTGCTCGTGACGGGCTTCGACATCATCTTCTTCTGGGTCGCCAGAATGGTGATGATGACCACGCATTTCACCGGCAAGGTGCCTTTCGACACCGTCTATGTGCACGGCCTCGTGCGCGACGCCGAAGGCCAGAAGATGTCGAAGAGCAAGGGCAATACGCTCGATCCGATCGATATCGTCGATGGCATCGACCTCGAATCGCTCGTCGCCAAGCGCACGACGGGGCTCATGAACCCGAAGGCCGCCGCGCAGATCGAGAAGAAGACGCGCAAGGAATTCCCCGAAGGCATTCCGTCGTTCGGCACGGATGCACTGCGCTTCACGATGGCGTCGATGGCCACGCTCGGCCGCAACGTCAACTTCGACCTCGCGCGTTGCGAGGGCTATCGCAATTTCTGCAACAAGCTGTGGAACGCCACGCGTTTCGTGTTGATGAACTGCGAAGGCCACGATTGCGGTTTCGCGAATCCGGGCGCATGCAAGCCGGGCGATTGCGGCCCGGGCGGCTACACCGACTACTCGCAGGCGGACCGCTGGATCGTGTCGCTGCTTCAGCGCGTGGAAGCCGAAGTGGAGAAAGGCTTCGCGGATTATCGTTTCGACAACGTCGCGAGCGCGATCTACAAGTTCGTGTGGGACGAGTACTGCGACTGGTATCTGGAACTCGCGAAGGTGCAAATCCAGACCGGCACGCCGGCGCAGCAGACCGCGACGCGCCGCACGCTGTTGCGCGTGCTGGAAACGGTGCTGCGCCTCGCGCATCCGGTCATCCCGTTCATCACGGAAGCGTTGTGGCAGAAAGTCGCGCCCATGACCGATGCGTTCCCGCAAGGCGCGAGCGAAGGCGACGTGTCGATAATGACGCAGCCTTATCCGCGCGCCGAGCAGAAAAAGATCGATGAATCGTCAGAACAGTGGGCGGCCGAACTGAAGGCTGTCATCGATGCATGTCGTAATCTGCGTGGCGAAATGAATCTGTCGCCCGCGGTGAAGGTGCCGCTGCTCGCACACGGCGACGCGGCCCGCCTCTCCGCCTTCGCACCGTATATCGCCGCCCTCGCGCGTCTCTCCGAAGTGAAGATCATCGACGACGAAGCCGATCTCGACAAGGAAGCGCATGGCGCGCCGTTCGCGATCGTCGGCACGAGCAAGCTCGTGTTGAAGGTCGAGATCGATGTCGCCGCCGAACGCGAGCGTCTGAGCAAGGAAGTGGACCGTTTGATTGCCGAAGTCGCAAAATGTAACGCGAAACTCGGCAATGAAAGCTTTGTTGCAAAAGCACCGGCCGCTGTCGTTGAACAGGAGCGCAAAAGGCTGGCAGAATACGGAACCACCATCGAGAAGCTTCAGGCCCAATTATTGCGTCTGCCGGCTTGATTTTGAGGGTTCGAATCATTTATCGATCCGCTCCGTCTGTCTCGACGTTTCATTGATTAAGAGGAACAGGGTCATCACATGCTAAAAGTTACCAAAGCGGTTTTTCCGGTCGCAGGTCTGGGCACGCGGTTCCTTCCCGCGACCAAGGCCAGCCCGAAGGAAATGCTGCCCGTCGTGGACAAACCGCTGATTCAGTACGCGGTCGAAGAAGCAATGGCGGCCGGCATCACTGAGATGATCTTCGTGACTGGCCGCAGCAAGCGCGCCATCGAAGATCATTTCGACAAGTCCTACGAGATCGAAGCGGAACTCGAGGCGCGCGGTAAGGACAAGCTGCTCGAGCTCGTGCGCAGCATCAAGCCGAGCCATGTCGACTGCTTCTACGTGCGTCAGGCCGAAGCGCTCGGTCTCGGCCACGCCGTGCTGTGCGCGGAGAAGCTGGTCGGCGACAATCCGTTCGCCGTGATCCTCGCGGACGACTTGCTGTACGGCAAGCCGCCCGTGATGTCGCAGATGATCGAAGTCTTCGACCACTATCACAGCTCGGTGATCGGCGTCGAAGAGATCCCGCCGGAAGATTCGAAGTCCTACGGCATCATCGACGGCAAGGAGTGGGAAGACAACATCTTCAAGCTGTCGGGCATCGTCGAGAAGCCGGAACCGGCCGTGGCGCCGTCGAGCCTGGGCGTGGTCGGCCGTTACGTGCTGAAGCCGCGCATTTTCGATCACATCCGCGCGCTGAAGCCGGGCGCGGGCGGCGAACTGCAACTGACGGACGCGATTCAGTCGCTGCTGTCGGATGAGCAAGTGCTCGCGTACAAGTATCACGGCACGCGCTTCGACTGCGGCAGCAAGCTCGGCTACCTCAAGGCGACGGTCGAGTTCGCGCTGCGTCACCCGGAAGTGAAGCAGGAATTCGAGGAATATCTGCGTAATCGCGCGCCGATTCTCGAAGGCTGAATTTCCGGCTGCATCGGCTGAAAAAAATGCCCGTCACGCGAGTGACGGGCATTTTTGCTTTTGGGCGCCTGCGAAGCTCTTTCAGCGTCGGCGCATCAGGAAGATGAACGTCTTGTCCTGCGCCGTCGATTCGACGATTTCGTTGCCGGTCTGCTTGGCGAATGCCGCGAAATCGCGCTGCGATCCCGGATCGGTCGCGAGCACTTTCAGAATCTGACCGCTCGTCATGTCGGCGAGCGCCTTCTTTGCCCGCAGGATCGGCAACGGGCAGTTGAGCCCGCGCGCGTCGACTTCCTTGTGAACTTCCATCGCGATTGAACCTTTGATTGCCAGTGAGATTTGCGCTCGTGAAGGTTCGATTTTAACGCAGAGGTCACAAGTTCACTGGAGTGCCGCTCTCATACGCCTGCCGCATCGCGATTCCGATGCGCGTCGCTTCCCTCGCATCGTCGAGCGTGAGCCCCGTCGGCTTGCCATCGCGCAGCAACGCGACGAACGCCTGCGCCTCGCGCAAAAACGCATCCTCGAAACGTTCGAAGAACGTCGGCGTGCAGGCATTGCGCACGCCATGCGCATCCGCGATCTCCACGCGATTTGCACGCGGATTGCGCCCCACCGACAGCGCGCCCGCCGTGCCGATCACTTCCGTCTGCGTGTCGTGCCCGTGCGCCATCGTGCGCGATGCGTACAGCACCGCCAGCCGGCCGTCATCGAACTCGATGGTGCCCACGCCATTGTCGATGTCATTGCACTCGCGCAAACCCTCGTGGATCGCGATGGTCCCGCTCGCGTACACACGCCGCGCGCGCGGATTGCCGAGCAGCCAGCGCGCGAGATCGATGTCGTGCACGCTGCAATCGAGAAAGAGCCCGCCCGAGGTCGGCGCGAATCGCACGAAGAAGCCATCGGGATCGTTCTTGTCGCAGGTCTGCGAGCGCACCATGAAGGGCCGGCCGATCGCGCCGTTTGCAACGCTATCGAACGCATCGCGATAGCTCGCGTCGAAGCGTCGCACGAAGCCGATCATCACGTGCAGATGCGGATGACGCGCGTGCTCGTCGATCACGGCGTCGCACTCGGCGAGATCGAGCGACAGCGGCTTCTCGCAGAACACATGCTTGCCCGCGCGCAACGCGGCGATGATCTGCCGCGCATGCAGCGACGTGGGCGTGACGAGCCACACGGCGTCGATGGACGCGTCGGTGAGCAGCGCGTCGTAATCGGCGTAGAGCGACAACTCAGGAAGATTCGATGACGCCCACGCGCGCTCATCCGCAACCGGACTGCACGCCGCGACGAGCATCGCGCCCGGCACGCGCCACGCGAGATTTTCCGCATGCCGCCGCCCGAGCCTTCCCAATCCGACGATACCGAAGCGCACCGCGTTCATGCGACGCTCTCCCCGAGCTTGACGATGCGCGCCTCGCGCCACGACAAGGTCGCGGCTTCGGCGAGTTCGAGCGCTTTCAGGCCATCGGCGACGGTCGTTCGCACCGGCTTGCCGTTGTTGACCGCATCGAAGAAATGCGCGATTTCCGCCGCGTACGCCGCGCGATAGCGTTCGAGAAAGAACGCCTCGGGCTTGTCGCTCGAAACGGCGGTCGACGTGTAGGCCGTGACTTCGGTCGGCCGCACATTGCCCGCCTGCAACATGCCCGCGCTGCCGAGCAACTCGAAGCGCTGATCGTAGCCGTACGCCGCGCGCCGCGCCGTGTTGATCTGGCACAGGCGCCCGCGCTTCGTGCGAATCGTCACCGCGGTCGAATCGATATCGCCCGCTTCCGCGATGGCCGGATCGGAGAGACAACTGCCCGTCGCGTGCAGCGTGTCGGCTTCGTCGTCGAGAATCCAGCGGAAGATGTCGAAGTCGTGGATCAGCATGTCCTTGAAGATGCCGCCCGAATGCTTGATGTACTCGACCGGCGGCGCGCCCGGATCGCGGCTCGTCACGATGAGCATCTCCGGATCGCCGATCTCGCCCGCATCGATGCGCGCCTTCAACGCCGAGAAAGTCGGATCGAAGCGGCGCTGAAAGCCGATCATGCAGACGACGCCCGCCTTCGCGACGGCATCGGCGCATGCGCGCGCACGCTCGGTCGTGAGATCGACGGGCTTCTCGCAAAACACATGCTTCTTCTGCGCCGCCGACGCCAGAATCAGGTCCGCGTGCGTGTCCGTGCTCGAACACACGACAGTCGCGCCGACGGAGGCATCGCCCATTGCGCCGTCGACATCGGCGACGGTCGCGCCGTGCTCTTTCGCGAGCGCGGCGGCTGCGTCGCGATTCACATCGACGACATATTTCAACCGCACGCCCGGCTGCCGCGCGAGATTGGCCGCGTGAATCTTGCCGATGCGCCCTGCTCCAAACACCGCCACATCAATCGTCATAGCCACCTGTCTCCTTGGATTCCTCAACGTTCAACTCGAGCCGGTACGCGAGCGCGATGAACAACGCCTGGCACAGGCAAATGGTGCTCGTGAGCGAACGGAACGCGAACGCGCTGCCTTCCTTCACGAACAGACTCGCGCTCGCGTGACGCGCGAGCGGCGAAAGCTGGCTATCGGTGATGACGAGGGTCGCCGCGCCGCGATGCTGCGCGGCGCGCACGCAATATTGCGTCTCCTTGCCGTAGGGCGCGAAGCTGATCGCGATCACCACGTCCTCTTTCCGCACGCTGCGCATCTGCTCGCGAAACATGCCGCCGATGCCCGAAATCAGATGCACGCGTTTCTTCGTGTGCTGCAATGCATAGACGATGTAGCTCGCCACCGCGAACGACCGGCGCACGCCGATCACGTAAATGTTCTCGGCCTGCGAAAGCATTTCGACGGCGGCTTCGAACTGCGCGTCGTCGAGACCGGCTTCGAGCTCGTCGAGACCCGTGCGGCTCGCCGCGATGAACTCGCGCGCGACCGACACGCCCGAGGCCTCGCCCGCCTTCTCGTCGATGAGCTTGCGAATGCGCTGCTGATACGTCTGCTGCGAGCCGCCCGCGCCCGTGTACGCCTGGCGGAACACGGCCTGCAAGTCGGAGAAGCCGGAAAAGCCGAAGCGCTGCGCGAACCGCACGACCGCCGACGCATGCACGCCGCACGCGCTCGCGATATCGCTCGTGCGATCCATCATCACGCTCTGCCGATGCTGCTCGATATACGTCGCGACGCTCTTCAACTGACGCGGCAGCGAATCGAAGGCGTCGGTGATCCGTTGCATCAGTTCGTCGACGCTCTGCACGTCGGTGCTGGTCTCATCCATCACAGGCTCTTTCGATGTTCGTCTTGCAACCGATTATAGGAACGCGGCAAGCAAATTGGAATGTATTTTCCATTTGCCGCATCAATAAAATTTCCATTGCAGACCGCCGAAAACTGACCTACTCTTGGTCCTGAGCACGGCACATCGAACGGCCGGCTCGCGGAAACATCACACCAAACAACAACCGAGATAGGTGGAGACGATGACCATTTGCAACGGTCGGGCCGCGCTGCGCGCGCTGGTGGCTGCTGCTGCGTTGTGCAGCGCAACGATGATGGCGACGAGTTCCGCACACGCGGCGCCCGATGCGAAGTTCGTGCTGATCAGCCACGCGCCGGACTCCGATTCCTGGTGGAACACCATCAAGAACGCGATCAAGCAGGCCGATGAAGACTTCAACGTGCAGACGGACTACCGCAATCCGCCGAACGGCGATATCGCGGACATGTCGCGCCTGATCGAGCAGGCCGCCGCGCGCAACTACGACGGCGTCATCACCACCATCGCGGACTTCGACGTGCTGAAAAGCTCGATCAACAAGGTCACCGCGAAGAAGATCCCGCTCGTGACGATCAACTCCGGCACCGAAGAGCAGAGCGCGCAACTGGGCGCGATCATGCACGTCGGCCAGCCTGAATATGTCGCCGGCAAGGCGGCGGGCGAAAAGGCCAAGGCCGCGGGCATCAAGTCGTTTCTGTGCGTGAACCATATCGCGACCAATACGGTGTCGTTCGATCGTTGCCGCGGTTTCGCCGATGCCCTCGGCGTCGACTACAAGGCCGCGACGCTCGACTCGGGCCAGGACCCGACCGAGATTCAGTCGAAGGTCTCGGCGTTCCTGCGCAACCATCCGGACACGCAGGCGATCCTCACGCTCGGACCGACGCCCGCTTCGGCGACGCTCAAGGCCGTCGCGCAAATGGGCCTGCAAAACAAGGTCTATTTCGTGACTTTCGACTTTTCCGATGACATCGCGAAGGCGATCAAGGACGGCACGATCAAGTTCGCGATCGATCAGCAGCCGTACCTGCAAGGCTATATTCCCGTGGCCGTGCTCGCGATCGTCCACAAGGATCACACGACCGATCCGGCGAAGATCCGTCAGATTCTCGAAGCGAATCCGAAGTTCAAGGCGCGCCTCGAAACCTATGGATTGCAGCCGTCGTATGGGCCGAAGAACATCCGTTCGGGCCCGGGTTTCATCACCAAAGAAAATCTCGACAAGGTCGTGAAGTACGCCGGTCAATATCGTTGATCCCGGCATGACCTGTTTCGGGCGGCCCTTCTAGCACCGCCCGCTTTTATCAACGTTCAGCGCGCTTTGCTGCGTCCGTTCGCGGACGCGGCGGGGGCGCGCGCATCGGTACCGCATCGACATCGAGCCTCAAGGAGCCATCATGGGCGTAGCCGGCAAGCATTACCCTCCTCACGTGAACCCTCAGCAGGACAACGCTGAAACACCTGACAAGGCAAAGCCCTCGGATGAGCGCGTACGCCGGACATCGTGGTTCGGTCATTTGTTGAATCGCCCGGAATTCGCGGCAATTTCCGGCACCGTGCTCGTGTTCCTCGTGTTCGGTTTCGCCGCGGGATCGTCGGGCATGTTCAACCTCGACGGCGTGATGAACTGGTCGCAAGTCGCCGCCTATCTCGGCCTGCTCGCGGTCGGCGCGTGCCTGCTGATGATCGCGGGCGAGTTCGACTTGTCCATCGGCTCGATGATCGGCTTCGCGGGCATGATGGTCGCCCTGCCATCGGTCTACTTTCACTGGCCCATATCAGTTTCGATTCTCTTCGCGTTCGTGATGTCGATGCTGCTCGGCGCGCTCAACGGCTATCTCGTGATGCGCACGCGCCTGCCGTCGTTCATCGTCACGCTCGCGTTTCTGTTCATCCTGCGCGGTCTCACGCTCGCGCTCTCGATCATGTTCGCGGACCGCACCATCATCTCGGGCGTCGGTGATCTCGCGCAGGCCGATCCCATCGCCGATACGCTGTTTCATGGCGTCGCGTTGCACGGCCTGTTCACCTGGCTCGCGCACATGGGCATCGGCAAGCTGCTCGACAGCGGCCAGCCGCTCGTGCCGGGCATTCCGAAGGTCATCATCTGGTGGCTCGCACTCGCGGCGGTCGGTGCCTTCGTGCTCGCCAAGACGCGCTACGGCAACTGGATTCTCGCTGTCGGCGGCGATGCGAATGCCGCGAAGAACGTCGGCGTGCCGGTGAAGCGCGTGAAGATTTCGCTCTTCGTGCTGACCGCGTTCTGCTCGTGCCTGTTCGCCGTGCTGCAAGTGTGCGACATCGGATCGGCTGCGGCTGATCGTGGCTTGCAGAAGGAATTCGAAGCGATCATCGCGGCGGTCATCGGCGGCACCTTGCTGACAGGCGGTTACGGTTCGGTCGTCGGCGCATGCTTCGGAGCACTGATCTTCGGCGTCGTGCAGATCGGCATCACTTATACAAACGTGAGCTCGGACTGGTTCCGCGTGTTCCTCGGCGTGATGCTGCTCATCGCCGTGCTCTTCAATCACTACGTGCGCCGCCGCGTTTCGCAGGCTCAATAAGGGAGCGCCGACATGAACGACGAAAACATCCTCGCACTCGAAAACGTCAGCAAGTTCTTCGGCAAGGTGATCGCGCTGAACGGCGTCACCTTGCGGCTCAAACGCGGCGAAGTGCACTGCCTGCTCGGCGATAACGGCGCGGGCAAATCCACCCTCATCAAGACGCTGGCCGGCGTGCATCAGCCCTCTTCCGGCGACTATCTCGTCGACGGCAAGCCCGTGAAATTCGAATCGCCGAAGGAAGCGCTCGATCTCGGCATCGCGACCGTGTATCAGGATCTCGCGCTCGTGCCGCTGCTTTCCGTCGCGCGCAACTTCTTCATGGGACGCGAGCCGCAGAAGAAGCGCTTCGGCATCAGCGTGATGGATCTCGACCTCGCCGCCGAAACCTCGCGCGCGAAGCTCGCGGAAATGGGCATCAACGTGCGCGATCCGCATCAGCCAATCGGCACGATGTCCGGCGGCGAGAAGCAATGTCTCGCGATCGCACGCGCGATTCACTTCGGCGCGCGCGTGCTGATCCTCGACGAACCGACCGCCGCGCTCGGCGTGAAGCAGAGCTTCAACGTGCTGAAGCTGATCCACAAGGCACGCGAGAAAGGCATCTCGGTGATCTTCATCACGCACAACGTGCACCACGCGTATCCGATCGGCGATTCGTTCACGCTGCTCAATCGCGGCCGCTCGATGGGCACCTACACGAAGGACACCATCAGCAAGAACGAAGTGCTCGACATGATGGCGGGCGGCGCCGAAATGCAGCAGATGATGACCGAACTCGAAGGCGCGACGATCTGAGGACATTGAATCCATGCCAACACACACCCCCTCTCGCTTCGCGCCGGATCGCACGCGCGATATCGTCTGCCTCGGGCGTCTCGCCGTCGATCTCTATGCGCAGAACGTCGGCGCGCGCCTCGAAGATGTATCGACGTTCGCGAAGTATCTCGGCGGCTCGTCCGCGAATATCGCGTTCGGATGCGCACGGCTCGGCTTCAATTCGTCGATGCTCGCACGCGTCGGCAACGATCACATGGGGCGCTTTCTCACCGAAACGCTCGAACGCGAAGGCTGCGATGTAAGTCACGTGCGCATCGATCGAGAACGGCTGACTGCGCTCGTGCTGCTCGGCCTCGAAGATCGCGACACGTTTCCGCTCGTGTTCTATCGCGAGAACTGCGCGGACATGGCCGTCGACGAAAGTGACTTCGATGAAGCGTATATCGCGTCGTCGAAGGCGCTGCTCATCACGGGCACGCATTTCTCGACCGAACAGGTGAACCGCACGAGCCGCCGCGCGCTTGAATACGCGCGGCGCAACGACGTGCGCACGATTCTCGACATCGACTATCGGCCGGTGTTGTGGGGCCTCACGGGCAAGGCCGATGGCGAAACGCGCTTCATCGCGAATGAAAGCGTCACCGCGCATTTGCAGCACATTCTGCCCCTGATCGATCTCGTCATCGGCACGGAAGAAGAGTTTCGTATCGCGGGCGGCAAGGACAGCCTGGTCGATGCGCTCGCGATGGTCCGCAAGGTCACGAATGCGACGCTCGTCGTGAAGCGCGGGCCGCTCGGCTGCTCGATTATCGAAGGCGCAGTGCCCGCATCCATCGACGATGCGCCGGTCCACGGCGGCGTCGAAGTGGAAGTGCTCAACGTGCTCGGCGCGGGCGACGCGTTCGCCTCCGGCTTCCTGTCGGGATGGCTGCGCGACGAGCCGCTCGACGCGTGCGCGCGTTCGGCCAACGCGTGCGGCGCGCTCGTCGTATCGCGTCACGGCTGCGCACCCGCGATGCCCACGCCCGCCGAACTGGATTATTTCCTCGCGGCAGCGAAGGAAGATCCTGCGCGCATGCGCCGCCCCGATCGCGATGCGAAACTCGCGCGCCTGCATCGCGTGAGTCCGAAGCGCAAGCAATGGGATGAAGTGCTCGGCTTCGCGTTCGATCATCGCAATCAGTTCTTCGATCTCGCGCAGCAGACAGGCACGGACGAATCGCGCATCGCGACGCTCAAGAACCTGTTCGTGGAAGCCGTCGCGCAGACGGAGAAGGAACTCGGACTCGAAGGACGAATCGGCGTCCTGATCGATGATCGATACGGACAGGATGCGTTGAACGCGGCGACGGGACGTGGCTGGTGGATCGGCCGGCCAGTCGAACTGCCCGGCTCGATGCCGCTCGAATTCGATCACGGCCGCTCGATCGGCACGACGCTCGTGCAATGGCCGCGAGAGCAAGTCGCGAAGTGTCTCGTGCAGTATCACCCCGACCATCCGCATGACGTGCGGCTCGAACAGGAAGCGCAGTTGCGCGCGCTCTACGATGCCGTGCAGGAAAGCGGCAATGAGCTGCTGCTCGAAGTGATCGTGCCGAAGAACGGGCCGCCGGTCGAAGACGACACCGTGTATCGCGCGTTGAAGCGTCTCTACAACCTCGGCATCTATCCGGAATGGTGGAAGCTCGAGCCGATGAGCGCGAAGCAATGGCAGGCCGTCGATGCGCTGATCGCCGAACGCGATCCGTATTGCCGCGGCGTCGTGCTGCTCGGCTTGTCGGCGGGCGTCGATCAGTTGCGCGATGGCTTCAGGGCGGCGGCATCGTCGAATACGTGTAAGGGCTTTACCGTCGGACGCACGATTTTTCATGAGCCAAGTCATGCGTGGCTCGCCAATGAAATCGACGACCGCGAACTGATCGCCCGCGTGCGCCGCACGTTCGAAGCGCTGATCGGTGCATGGCGCGATGCGCGTTCATCGTCCGGCGCAGGGCAAGAACTTCGAGTCACACAGGAGCAAGCCGCATGAATCAGCGTGCAACGCAATCGGAGACTGCCGTGAGTTCGACCATCCGACTGACCGCCGCGCAGGCGCTCGTGCGCTATCTGGCGGCGCTTCGCACCGAGCACGGCGAGCCGCTTTTCGGCGGCGTGTTCGCGATCTTCGGGCATGGCAATGTCGCGGGCATCGGCGAGGCGCTGTATCGACATCGCGATGAATTGCCGACGTATCGCGCGCACAACGAACAGGCGATGGCGCATAGCGCGATCGCGTATGCGAAGGCGCATATGCGGCGTCGGATGATGGCGGTGACGACGTCCATCGGGCCGGGCGCGACCAATCTCGTGACGGCCGCGGCGCTCGCGCATGTGAACCGCTTGCCGGTGTTGTTGCTGCCGGGCGATATCTTCGTCTCGCGCGCGCCGGATCCGGTCTTGCAGCAAGTCGAGGATGGTCACGATGGCGGCGTCTCCGCGAACGATGCGTTGAAGGCGGTGTCGCGCTATTTCGATCGCATCGTGCATCCCGCGCAGTTGTTGAGCGCATTGCCGCGCGCGATTCGCGTGCTCACCGATGCGGCGCAATGCGGCCCCGTCACGCTCGCGCTGCCGCAAGACGTACAGGCGATGGCGTATGACTACCCTGCTTCGTTCTTCGAGCCGCGCGTCGTCGAGTTTCATGCGCCCGCGCCGGTTCCGCGCGAGATCGAGCGCGCCGCCGCGATGCTGCGTGAAGCGCGCGAACCGATGATCGTATCGGGAGGCGGCGTGCTTTACGGTCTCGCATCCGAAGCGTTGCGCAAGTTCGCGCACAAGCACGGCGTGCCTGTTGCGGAGACACAGGCGGGCAAAGGCGCGCTCGCGTGGGACGATGCATTGAACGCGGGCGGCATCGGCGTGACCGGTGGATCGGCGGCGAACGAACTCGCGCACGCGAGCGATTGCGTGCTTGCTGTCGGCACGCGTTTGCAGGACTTCACGACGGGATCGAACACGCTCTTCACGCAGGCGCGGCTGGTCGCGATCAATGCCAATCCGTTCGATGCGCTGAAGCAGAACGCAATCGCCGTGCAGGCGGATGCGGGCGCTGCGCTCGAAGCGTTATCGGCGGCACTTGGCGACTGGCATGCATCGCCTCAATGGACGACGCGCGCGCATCGGCTTGCGAACGAATGGCGCGAGACGGTCGCGCATGTGACGAATGCGCCCGTTGCGGATGGTGCGTTGCCACGCGAGGCCGATGTGATCGGCGCCGTGCAGCGCTCGGACGACGCATCGCCCTTGAAGGATATCGTCGTGTGCGCGGCGGGGACGCTGCCGGCGGATTTGCAGAAGCTGTGGCGCACCGGCGAGCCTGGCGGCTATCACGTTGAATACGGCTATTCGTGCATGGGCTATGAAGTCGCGGGCGGTCTCGGTGTGAAGCTCGCGAAGCCCGAGCGCGAGGTGATCGTGATCGTCGGCGATGGCAGCTATTTAATGATGAATAGCGAGCTTGCTACGTCCGTGATGCTTGGCGCAAAGATCATCGTCGTGTTGCTCGACAATCGCGGGTTTGGATGCATCAATCGATTGCAGCAGGCTTGTGGCGGTGCGCCATTCAACAATCTCATCGATGACTGCAAGCAAGGGGCGCTCGGTGCGCCGGAGATCGATTTCGCTATGCATGCGCGTTCGCTTGGGGCGCTGGCGGAGCATGTTTCCAGCATCGACGAGCTGCTCGTTGCGATGAAACGCGCGCGCGCAGCGGATCGCAGCTATCTGATTTCTATCGATACCGATGCTTCGCGTCCGACCGAGGAAGGTGGATGGTGGTGGGAAGTGGCCGTGCCTCAAGTGTCCGAACGCGCGGCTGTTGTGGTGGCTCGGGAGGCTTATGAGCAGGCTGTTCGGGCTCGAGGCGTTTGACGAGGCTTCTATGGAATCCTGCTTTCGCGTCGAATACAGGACTTCACGAAACAAACCGAAAAGGAACCCACAACCATGCCATTGAACGTCCGTATCGGCATAAACCCATTGTCGTGGATGAACGACGACTTACCTTCCCTCGGCGGGGAGACGCCTCTGTCTACCGCACTGACAGAAGGAAAACAGATCGGCTATGAAGGCTTCGAACTCGGCAACAAGTTCCCACGCGAACCGCAGGCACTAAAAACCTTGCTCGCACAATATGGACTAGCACTCGTATCCGGCTGGTACTCAGGCAGACTCGCGACCCGCAGCGCGGAAGAAGAGATCGAAGCCGTCGGCCCCCATCTCGACTTGCTCGCCAAAAACGGCGCAACCGTAATGGTCTACGGCGAAGTCGCAAACTCGATCCAGGGCGCGCCGCGCCCGCTCTACCAACGTCCGCGCTTCTTCTCCGATGCGCAATGGACCCAGTACGCCGAGCGCCTGAACCGCTTCGCCGAATACACGCTCTCGCGCGGCGTGCGCGTCGCCTATCATCATCACATGGGCGCGTATGTCGAGACACCCGCCGATGTCGATCGCCTGATGGCGCTCACCAACGATGCAGTCGGCCTGCTGTTCGACGCCGGGCACATCACCTTCGCGGGCGGCGATGCCCTGAGCGTGCTGCAAAAACACATTACGCGCGTGTGCCACGTGCACTGCAAGGACGTGCGCCCCGAGATCGTGAAGCTCGCGCGCAATCGCAACTGGAGCTTTCTCGATGCGGTCATCAACGGCGCGTTCTCCGTACCCGGCGATGGCTGCGTCGACTATCCGGGCATCGTCGCGTGTCTCGCGCGGCATGATTACGAAGGCTGGCTCGTCGTGGAAGCCGAACAGGATCCGGTGATCGCACCGAGCTATGCCTATGCCGACAAGGGCTATCGCACACTGCGTGCGCTCGTCGACGCAACATTCAAGGAGGCAGCATGAGCCTGCTAGTGAAAGCATCGCGCGAAGGACAAACCATCGCGCGCGTCACGCCCGATTCGGCAGGCTGGAAGCATGTCGGCTTCGCGGCGTATCGGCTGAATGCCGGCGATGTCGTGCACGTGTACGACGCGGATCGCGAAAGCTGCATCGTCGTGTTGACGGGCACGGTGAGCGTCGAAGCCGGCGACGAGCATTATCAGTCGATCGGCTCGCGCGACAGCGTATTCGAAGACGCGTCGCCGTATGCGGTCTATGTGCCGCCGAAACTCGCGGCCATCGTGCGTGCGGAGCGCGATGCCGAGATCGGCGTCGCGAGTGCGCCCGCTAAGGGCGAGTTCCCGCCGCGTCTCATCGAGCCATCGCAGATGAAGCGCTCGACGCGCGGCAAGAACGCGAATACGCGCTATGTATGCGATATTCTTCCTCAAACTGAAAATGCGGAATCCTTACTGGTTGTCGAAGTGCGCACACCAGGCGGACATGCATCGAGTTATCCGCCGCACAAGCACGATCAGGACAATGTGCCTGTCGAAAGCTCGCTCGAAGAGACGTACTACCATCGACTGAACCCGCCGCAAGGGTTCGCGTTTCAGCGCGTTTACACCGACGAACGCGATCTCGATGAAACGATGGCCGTCGAGAATCACGATGTCGTCATGGTGCCCCGTGGGTATCATCCGGTGGTCGTGCCGTATGGGTACGACAACTACTATCTGAACGTGATGGCGGGCGACAAGCGCACGTGGCACTTCAAGAACGATCCGAAGCATGAGTGGATCGTGGAAAGGGATAACAAGGCGCAGGGATAAGCTGCGGAAAGGGCGAATGCCGCATGGTGCGGCATTCCTTGCACTAGGCGTTCCAAGGATCGAAGATCTCAATTCCGCATTCGACGAAGTCCTTCACGTCGCGCGTGGCCAGCGTTGCGCCGCGCGAACGCACTATGGCCGCGATCATCGCATCGAACTGACTGATGGGCTTGCCGATGCTTTTTCTCGATGCGGCGATCTCCGCGTACGCGTCCGCGGCATCGTCGTCGAAACTCAGAACGCGGCCCGCGAAGTCTTCGCTAAAAATGATCCGAGTGGCATCCCAGAAGCGTTGCCGACGTACGCCTGCCGGCATCGACCAAATTCCGTAGAGAATCTCGCCACGCGTGACAGTCGTCGTGAATAGGGCCGAACGTGGCTCATGGGCGAGCCATGTCAGAAGGCGCGGCTCCGGCGCCGGACGCAGCAGTTCCGAAAGGACATTGGTATCCAGAACGATCATTCATCGAAGCCCGTCGGGTTGCGAATCGCGTCGCGCCTGGGAAGTTCCAGTTCCACGCCGCCCAGCGGATCGATGCGAGCACGAATCGAATCAACCAGACTCGTGCCTTGAACCGGTTCTGTCGATAATGCCGTGCGCAGAATATCGCGAGCCTCTTCCTCCATCGAGCGGCCATGCTTCGCCGCCTGAATACGCAGACGCGTCTCGAGTTGCTCGTCAATATCCTGAATGGTCATGGCTACCACGTTGACCTCCGTTGATGCGATGAATCGGATTTCATTCCGGGCATATTAACCTGAAACGACCGAGCCGCCGACCGAGAGCCACTGCCGAGTGATCGCCTCGTCTTGCATGAGCGTCGCGATCGTTCCATCGAACTGTATCGCCCCGTGCCCCATCACCGCGACGCGCGCATCGAGCGTGCGCGCGATCGTCAATCGTTCTTCGATCAGCAGCATCGCGACGCCACGTTCGCGCAGCATCGCGAGACACGCGGCCACTTGCGCGAGCACTTGCGGCGCAAGCCCTTCGCCGGGTTCGTCGATGACCACGAGCGACGGATCGCCCGTCAGCGTGCGGGCAAGCGCAAGCATCTGCTGCTCGCCGCCCGATAGCGCGCCCGCCTTCACCGGCGCGCGCTCTTCGAGCACGGGAAACAATCGATACGCATCGTTCAGCGTAAAGCGCGTGCCCTTCCGTTCGCCGAGCAAAAGATTCTCGCGCACCGTAAGCGCGGGAAACACGTCGCGCGTTTCCGGCACGTACCCAATGCCCATTCGCGCGATGCGATGCGACCGCAAGCCGATGAGTTGAACATCGCGATAACGCATGTCGCCCGTGCATCGAACGAGGCCCATGATGGCTTTCGCGAGCGTCGATCGTCCCGATCCATTGCGGCCGACGAGCGCGACCGCTTCGCCTTCGTCGATGGACAGATTCACGCCGTGCAGCACTTGCGCCGCGCCGTACCACGCGCGTACATCCTCGATACGCAATTGCGCGCTCATGACGCGACTCCGCCGAGATACGCGTCCTGCACATCGTGATTTGCGCGGATCGCAGCCGGCGTATCCGATGCGATCACGCGCCCTCGCACCAGCACCGAAATACGATCGGCGAGATTGAACACCGCATCCATGTCGTGCTCGATCACGAGCAGCGTGCGCCCTTGCGTCGTCGTGCGAATCAGGTCGAGCGCGCGCGTCGCTTCCGCGCGATTCATGCCGGCAGTGGGCTCGTCGAGCAGGATGAGCGGCGCATCGGTGGCGAGCGCGATGCCCAGATCGAGCGCGCGTTGCTCCGCGTAAGTGAGGCGCGCGGCGAGATCATCGGCGCGTGCGGCAAGGCCGATGGCATCGAGCATCGCATGCGCGCGATCATCGACTCGTCGTGAAGGCAGCCATCGATCGATAACGCTCGACGAGGCCGCGCCGAGCGCCGCGCAACGCAGGTTATCGAGCACGGACAAGCCGCCGAACACGCTCGTCGTCTGGAAGCTGCGCGCAAGCCAACGCGAGACGCGCTGCGGGGGCTTGCCCGTTATGTCGGCGCCGTTCGCAACGATGCGTCCATCATCGGGCCGCGCGCGTCCCGAGATCAGATCGAAGAGCGTGGACTTGCCCGCGCCATTCGGTCCGATGAGCGCATGCCGTTCGCCCTGCGCGACGTGCAGATCGACGCCGCGCAACACGTGCGTCGCGCCAAAGCGCTTGACGATGCCGCGCACTTCGAGCGCGGCGTTCATCGCGCGATCCTCATGCGTCGCGCGAGCCACAGGCCGAGCAACGCGCACGGCATGGCGATGAGCCACGCATGCGCATCGATTCGATGCGCATAGAGCGCCTCGACCGTCACGACGACCGCGACGCCCCACGCGACTGCGCTCAACATGCCGACGCACATCGACCGCGCATCGCGTCGAACGAGGCCCGCGATACCGTCCGGCGCCGCCACGACGATCCACATGAAGAAGAGGCCAAGGTACATCGGCCATGCAGGCGTCACGCTCGCGAGCGCGACGCTGAAGAACGTGAGCAGCACCGCGCCGATCATCGGCCCGAAGAACGTGCCCGCGCCGCCGATCACGGTCGCGACGAGCACGCTCGTCGAACGCGCGAGACCCACGCTCTCCGACGACACCAATTCGAGATTGATCAACGCAAGCACGCCCGCGACGCCCGCGAAGAACGCCGACACGACGAGCATGTGCAAACGCACGCGCGCAGGCGCGAAGCCGATCGCCGCGGCGCGCGCCGGGTTGTCACGCACGGCGTTCGCGAGACGGCACATCGGTGTGCGCGAGAACGCGAACATCGCAAGCGCCGACAACACGCACCAGCACGCGATCAACGCATACGCTTCGCGCGGCGGCCCGAAGGTCCACGGGAAGAACGCCGGGCCGCTCGCGCGATCGATCGTCACGCCGCCCTCGCCGCCGAACCAGCCCGGCACGAGCCACACGCACGCGGCAACAAGCTCGCCGATGCCGAGCGTGATCATCGCGAAGGCCGTGCCCGCGCGTTGCGTCGAGATCGCGCCGAAGACGATGGCGACGACCATCGCCGCACATCCGCCGATGATCGGCAGCAACGGCAACGGCACGCCGAAGCGATTGAACGCATGTGCGGCGGCGAACGCGCCGAGCCCGGAATACACCGCGTGGCCGAACGAAAGCAAACCCGTCTCGCCGAGCAGCAGGTTGTACGAAAGCGCGAGAACGATGAGCGTCGCGGTCTGCGCGAGATACGCGAGCAGCCACGACTGATCGAAGACGAGCGGCGGCAACGCGAGCGCGACGATCAACGCGACGATGAGCTTAAGCATCTCTTGTGCGCTCGCCGAAAAGCCCGCGCGGCCGCGCGGCCAGCATCGCGACGAGCAGCAGATAAGGCAGCACCGGCGCGAGTTGCGCGACCGTCAACGCGCCCCATGCAGGCGGCAACGTCACGCCGAGCGATGCCGCGATGCCGCCCGCCGTCGCGCTCGCGCCGACCGCGAAGGTCTGCACGCAGCCGATCAGAAGCGATGCGACGAGCGCACCGGCCAGCGACCCGAGCCCGCCGATCACGACGACGACGAACACGATCGGGCCCATTGCATCGGCCATCGCGGGTTCGATGACGGCGAGCGGCGCGCCGATCACGCCGCCCAGCGCAGCGAGCGCGGTGCCGACGGCGAAGATCATCGTGAATACGCGCGGCACGTCATGACCGAGCGTTTCGACGGTCGCCGGATGCGTGAGCGCCGCGCGCACGACGAGGCCCGTCTTCGATGCGCGCAGGACGATCCACAACGCGCCGAGCATGGCGATCGCCACCGCCATCATGAACACGCGATAGCGCGCGAACGATGCGCCATAGAGCGTGAACAACGGTCCGTCGAGCACACTCGGAATGGCGGCGGGCAATGGCCCGAGTCCCCAGACGAGCTTGACGCCCTCGCCGATGACGATCGCCGCGCCGAACGTCAGCAGCATTTCGGCGAGCGCGCCGCGCGCGTGCACGCGTCTCAACAGCAGGCGTTCGAAGAAGCCGCCGGCAACGCCGACGACCACCGGCGCGACGATCAACGCAAACCAGAATCCGCCATACGCGGCGAGCGCCTGTCCGACATACGCGCCGAGCATGTAGAAGCTCGCGTGCGCGAAGTTCAGCACGCCGAGCATCGAAAAAATCAGCGTGAGTCCCGCCGACAGCATGAACAGCAGCAATCCCACGCTCACGCCGTTGAGCAGACTCACGCAGAACCACTGGAGCAAGACGCGACCCTCAGCCGGTGATGAGCGGCGTCAGCGCATCGACGAGCGGCGCGGGCAACGGCACCGGCCTGCGCGTCACGCGATCCACATAGACATGCACGAAGTGCCCTTGCGCCGCGGCTTCGTCCGAGCCTTGCGTGAAGATCGCGACTTCATAGCGCACGCTCGTATTGCCGAGCTTCTCGACACGCAAGCCCGCCTCGATCGGTTCCGGAAACACGACGGGCGCGAAGAAATTGCAGCGCGTCTCGACAACGAGTCCGATCGTCTCGCCCTCGCTGAAATCCAGCACGCCCGCGCGCAGCAGATACTCGTTCACGACCGTGTCGAAGTAGCTGTAATAGACGACGTTGTTGATATGCCCGTAGACGTCGTTATCCGACCAGCGCGTGCTGATCGGCAGAAAGTGCGCGTAATCGGCGCGCGTGGTCGGAACCGGCTTGCTCATCGCTCAGAGAGACTCCATCAGCATGCGTCGATAATCGCCGGCGCTCGCTTCGCGCGGATTCGTCTTGTGGCAATGATCCGCGAGCGCGCCCTTCACCACCTTGTCGAACATGCTTTCGTCGACGCCCATCTGCGACAGACGCGTCGGCAAGCCGAGACGCGCGGTCATGTCATGCACGGCCTGCGCGACATCGGCATCGTCGACGAGATTCATCACGCGGCGCATGCGCGCGAAACGCCGGTCCGCCACGACCGTCGGCGCGCTTTCGTTGAAGCGCAGCACGGCGGGCAGCACGACCGCGTTCAGCGTGCCGTGATGCAGCGACGTGCGTCCGTTCACCGCGAGCCCGCCCAGCGGATGCGACAGCGAATGCACGCAGCCGAGGCCCTTCTGGAACGCCATCGCGCCCTGCATCGATGCGGACATCATGTTCAGGCGCGCGTCGCGGTCTTGGCCGTCGTGCGTCGCGCGCTCGATGTTGGCCCACGCGCGTTCAAGGCCGTCGAGCGCGATGCCGTCGGCGGGCGGATTGAACGCGGGCGCGAGAAATGTTTCGATGCAATGCGCGATCGCGTCCATGCCGGTCGCGGCGGTGAGCATGGGCGGCAGGCCGAGCGTGAGCGACGGATCGCAGATCGCCGATTTCGGCAGCAGATGCCACGAATGGAAGCCGAGCTTGCGCCCGTCGTTCAGAATGATGATCGCGCCGCGCGCCACTTCGCTGCCCGTGCCCGATGTGGTCGGCACCGCGATCAGCGGCGCCGCGCGCTCCGTGATCTTGCCGCTGCCGCCTTCGATCGTCGCGTAGGCCGTGAGCGGCTCGCCGTGCGTCGCGGCGATCGCGACGCCCTTCGCCAGATCGATCGACGAGCCGCCGCCCACCGCGATCAGCCCGTCGCAGCCTTCGCTTTTGTAGTGCGCGGCGGCTTGCATGACCATCGCTTCGGTCGGGTTCGACGGCGTGTCGTCGAACACCGGCAGCGCGCCGAGCTTAGCGCTTTCGGTCACGCGATCGGCGAGTCCCGCCGCCCTGACGCCTTTATCGGTGATGACGAGCGGACGCTTCATCCCGATGCGCGCGCACTCGCTTTGCAGCGTCTCCAGCGCGTCGTAGCCGAGATGAATGTGGGTCAGGTAGAAGATGAAGGCCATGGCGCGGGAATCGGTGGAAGGTGTGCGGGCATGTTAGGAGCGGCGCGGCGATGGTGTCAATCGGGGTTAGATCGACGCGGACAATGCGCGCACTTCATCGACGAAGCGCTCGACGGTTTCGCGCTTCGTATCCCACGCGCACATCAGACGGCAGCCGCCCGAACCGATGAACTGATAAAAGCGCCAGCCCTTCGCCCGCAACGCCGCCGCGACGTGCGACGGCAATTCCGCGAACACCGCGTTCGATTCGGGCTTGAACAGCAAGGACACGCCCGGAATGCTGCTCAGGCCTTCGGCCATCAGCGAAGCCGTTGCGTTCGCGTGGCGGGCGTTGCGCAACCAGACATCGTCGTCGAGCAGGCCGAGCCACGGCGCGGAGATGAAGCGCATCTTCGACGCGAGCTGTCCGGCCTGCTTCAGCCGATACGCGAAATCCGCGGCGAGCGCCTTATCGAAGAACACGACCGCCTCGCCCACCGGCAAGCCGTTTTTCGTGCCGCCGAAACACAGCACGTCGACGCCCGCGCGCCACGTGATCTCCGACGGATGCACGTTCAATGTCGCGACCGCATTCGCGAAACGCGCACCATCCATGTGTATCTTCAGATGCCGGCGCTTGGCGATGGCCGCGATTGCACGAATTTCCTCGACGGTGTAGACAGTGCCGACTTCCGTCGCCTGCGTGAGCGCGACGACCTTGGGCTTCGGATAGTGGATATCGGCGCGTCTGGTGACGAGTTCTTCGATGGCGTCGGGCGTGAGCTTGCCGTTCTCGCCCTTCGCGGTGAGCAGCTTGGAGCCGCCGGAGAAGAACTCGGGGCCGCCGCATTCATCGGTCTCGATATGCGCCAGTTCGTGGCAGATCACCGAGTGATATGACTGGCACAGCGACGCGAGCGCGAGCGAATTCGCCGCCGTGCCGTTGAACACGAAGAAGACTTCGCAATCGGTCTGAAAGAGATCGCGGATGCGGTCGCAGACTTGCGTCGTCCACGAATCGTCGCCGTAGGCGGGCTCGTGGCCGCTCGTATTGGCCTGAATCAGCGCCTGTAGCGCTTCGGGGCAGATGCCTGCGTAGTTATCGGAGGCAAAGTGTTGGATCGGGTCCGTGGGCGCTGTCATGGGGTCGCTGTGATGGCCTGTGCTTGAACGAGGCACGCGCGAACGGATGATTCGCGCGGCCGGCGATCCGGCCATTTTAGCGGCACGGACCGGCGCGCGCCGTGGCGCCGGTCCGTGCGATGTCAGGGTTACTTGCTGTTCGGCGCACTCGCGGCGTTGGCCTGTTGCGCCTCCTGCGCCTTTTTGTCCTTCTTGCTGGCTTCGTGATGGCCGATCGCGCAGCCGCCCACCGCGCCCGCGGTGCCGTGTTTGCCGGCGACGTGTCCCGCTACGCCGCCCACCGCCGCGCCTTCGATACAGCCCTTCGCCTGCGCGGCGCCGGTTGCAGCGAGCATCGCCGACGTCAGTACGATCATTGCGATTTTGCGACTCATGATGCATCTCCCTTTGTAGTTGATGAACGCGATGGGAGAGATGCACGCGATGTGCCTGACAGCCTGTAAGCAAAAACGGCTCGATCTTGATCAGATCGAGCCGTTTCTAACGGAACGCGAAAAGCGTTTAAAGCTGCTGCTGAACCCAGCCGGTGACGCCCGCGAGCGCGGCCGGCAGATTGGCCGGTTCCGTGCCGCCTGCCTGCGCCATGTCGGGACGGCCGCCGCCCTTGCCGCCGACCTGCTGCGCGACGAAGTTGACGAGTTCGCCCGCCTTCACCTTCTTCGATGCATCCGGCGTCACGCCCGCGATCAGGCTGACCTTGCCGCCCTCCACCGATGCGAGCACGATCGCCGCGCTCTTCAGCTTGTCCTTCAGCTTGTCGACGGTTTCGCGCAGCGTCTTCACGTCCGCGCCTTCGAGTTGCGCGGCGAGCACCTGCACGCCGGAGACATCGACGGCCTTGGACACGAGTTCATCGCCCTGGCTCGCTGCGAGCTTCGACTTGAGCGCGCCGAGTTCCTTCTCCAGCGACTTCACGTGCTCCTGAACCTGCGCGATACGCTGCGTCAGTTCAGACGGCTGCGCCTTCAGCACGCCCGCCGCCGCATTGATGCGCTGATCCAGCTCCTGCACGTAGCGCACCGCGTTGTCGCCCGTGATCGCCTCGACGCGGCGAATGCCCGCCGCGACGCCGCCTTCCATCACGATCTTGAAGAAGCCGATGTCGCCCGTGCGCTGGACGTGCGTACCGCCGCACAGCTCGCGCGAGAAGCCGAGATCGAGCACGCGCACCGTGTCGCCGTACTTTTCGCCGAAGAGCGCCATCGCGCCGCCCTTCACCGCCTCGTCGTACGGCATCACGCGCACGACGCCCGGCGCGTTCGCGATGATCTCGTTGTTCACGATCTGCTCGACGCGGCGGATGTCTTCGTCCGTCATCGGCGCGTTGTGGGCGAAGTCGAAGCGCGTCTTGTCGGCATCGACGAGCGAACCTTTCTGCTGCACGTGGCCGCCGAGCACTTCGCGCAGCGCCTTGTGCATCAGGTGCGTCGCCGAGTGATTGCGCGCGGTGCGGCCGCGGCGCACGCCGTCGATTTCCGCCTTCACGACGTCGCCGACCTTGAGCGTGCCCTGCTCGACCGTGCCATGATGACCGACGACATCGGCCTGCACCTTCAGCGTATCCGCGACGGCGAAGCGCACGTTCGCGTTCGCGAGCACGCCCTGATCGCCGACCTGACCGCCCGATTCCGCGTAGAACGGCGTGTGATCGAGCACGACGACCGCTTGTTGTCCGGCTCGCGTCTGCTGAACCGATGCGCCTTCGACATACAGCGCGAGGATTTTCGCGTCGTCGAAGATTTCCTTTTCGTAGCCGTGGAACGTGGACTTCGCGCCCGAGTATTCGAGGCCCGCCGCGAGCTTGAACTTGCCCGCCGCGCGCGCCTGGTCGCGCTGACGCGCCATCGCGTCGTCGAACGCGGGTTCGTCGACGGTCACGCCGCGCTCGCGGCAGACGTCCGCCGTGAGATCGAGCGGGAAGCCGTAGGTGTCGTGCAGCTTGAACGCGAGTTCGCCGTCCAGTTGCTTCACGCCCTTCTTTTCCAGATCGGCGAGTTCGCCTTCCAGAATCGACATGCCGTGTTCGATCGTCTCGAAGAAACGCTCTTCTTCCTGACGCAGCACGTCCGTCACGCGCTGCTGCGCGTCCGCGAGTTCCGGATACGCCGCGCCCATTTCCGCGACGAGATCCGCCACGAGCTTGTTGAAGAACGCGCCCTTCTTGCCGAGCTTGTAGCCGTGACGGATCGCGCGGCGCACGATGCGGCGCAGCACGTAGCCGCGGCCTTCGTTGCCGGGAATCACGCCGTCGACGATCAGGAACGAGCACGCGCGGATGTGGTCCGCGATCACCTTCAGCGAGTTGTTTTCCAGATCGGGCGTGTTCGTTTCACGCGCCGCGGCCTTGATGAGGTTCTGGAACAGGTCGATTTCGTAGTTGCTGTGCACGTGCTGCAGCACGGCGGCGAGACGTTCGAGGCCCATGCCCGTATCGACGCACTGCTTGGGCAGCGGCGTCATGTTGCCCTGCGCGTCGCGGTTGAACTGCATGAACACGAGATTCCAGATCTCGATAAAGCGGTCGCCGTCTTCTTCAGGCGATCCCGGCGGGCCGCCCCAGATTTCCGGGCCGTGATCGTAGAACACTTCGGAGCACGGACCGCACGGGCCGGTGTCGGCCATCTGCCAGAAATTGTCCGATGCGTAGCGCGCGCCCTTGTTGTCGCCGATGCGGATGATGCGCTCGACCGGCACGCCGATTTCCTTCGCCCAGATGTCGAAGGCTTCGTCGTCTTCCTGGTAGACGGTGACGGTGAGCTTTTCCGCCGGCAGCGCGTAGACCTTGGTCAGCAGCTCCCAGCAGTAGTGGATCGCGTCGCGCTTGAAGTAATCGCCGAACGAGAAGTTGCCGAGCATCTCGAAGAACGTGTGGTGGCGCGCGGTGTAGCCGACGTTCTCCAGATCGTTGTGCTTGCCGCCCGCGCGCACGCTGCGCTGCGCGGTGGTCGCGCGCGAATACGGACGCGATTCGCTGCCCAGGAACACGTCCTTGAACTGGACCATGCCCGAGTTGGTGAAGAGCAGCGTCGGGTCGTTGCCGGGCACGAGGCTCGACGAACGCACGATCGTGTGGCCCTTCGATTCGAAAAACTTCAGGAATTTCTCGCGTATTTCGGCGGCTTTCATAGCGTACGGGGCGTGTCTTCGGTTCTTTGATGGCGCCCGCGGGCGGCTCTTTTCGAGCGTTGCCGGCGGAACAAGGGTGATTGTCGATTATACGGGATTCGCCGCGCCCGGCCGTCCGACGGGCGTGCTCGCAAAATCGCCCGCTATCGCGCGCGCGGCGGTTCTGTGCGACATTCGCAGTCCGGAGACACAACCAGAGCGAGACACATCGAATGGGAGCCTTGAGTCATATCCGCGTGCTGGACCTGACCCGCGTGCTGGCGGGACCGTGGTGCGCGCAGACCTTAGCCGACTTCGGCGCGGACGTCATCAAGATCGAGCGGCCCGAAACCGGCGACGACACGCGCCATTGGGGCCCGCCCTACCTGAAGACGCCCGATGGCGAAGACACGCACGAGGCCGCGTACTATCTCGCGGCGAACCGCAACAAGCGCTCCGTCACGGTCGATATCGCCACGCCGGAAGGCCAGCAGATCGTGCGCGAGCTGGCCGCGCAAAGCGATGTCGTCCTCGAAAACTACAAGGCCGGGCAACTGAAGAAGTACGGGCTCGATTACGAATCGCTGAAAGCGGTGAAGCCGGACATCGTCTATTGCTCGGTCACGGGGTTCGGGCAGACGGGGCCGTACGCGTCGCGCGCGGGCTACGATTTTATCGTGCAGGGAATCGGCGGTTTCATGAGCATCACCGGCGAGCGCGACGGCCAGCCCGGCGGCGGTCCGCAGAAGGCGGGCGTGGCGATCGCCGATCTGATGACCGGCATGTATGCGACCATCGGCGTGCTCACGGCGCTCGCGCACCGCGACCGCACGGGCGAAGGGCAATACATCGACATGGCGCTGCTCGACGTCCAGGTCGCGATGCTCGCCAACATGAACACGAATTTTCTCGCGAGCGGCAAACCGCCGGTGCGCTGGGGCAACGCGCATCCGAACATCGTGCCGTATCAGACCTTCCAGACGAGCGATGGCTGGATCATCGTCGCCGTGGGCAACGACGGGCAGTTCCGCAAGTTCGTCGCTGCGGGCGGACGCCCGGAACTGGCCGACGACACCCGCTTCGCCGCGAACCCGTCGCGCGTGCGCAACCGCGACATCCTCGTGCCGGTCCTCGCCGACATGGTCCGCCTGAAAGGCAAGCACGAATGGATCGCCGAGCTCGAAGCGGCGGGCGTGCCGTGCGGTCCGATCAACGATCTGGGCGAAGTGTTCGAGGACCCGCAAGTCGTCGCGCGCCGGATGCAGATCGATGTGCCGCATCCGACGGGCGGGACGGTGAAACTCGTCGCGAGCCCGATCAAGATGAGCGCGACGCCGCCCGAAGCGCGCACGCATCCGCCGCTGCTGGGCGAGCACACATCGAGCGTGCTCGCCGACGTGCTCGGCTACGACGAGGCGAGAATCGCGCGTCTGCGGGAATTGAAGGCCATCTGAGCGGTTTATCGGACGCCCGCGCCGATCAGACCGCCCGCCGCCGCGCCCGCAACCGTGCCGATCGGGCCGCCCGTGACCAGATAGCCGAGCGCACCGCCGGCGGCCGCGCCGACTCCGGCGTGCGCCTGCTGGCGCGATACGTTCGCGCAGGCGGCGAGGCTCGACACGAGCGCGGCTGCGGCGGCGAACTTGAGCGTCGTGATGGCGATCTTCTTCATGATGGGCTTCCTTGTGTTGTCGTTGTGATGTGTTGTGCTTTTCGTGCAGGAACGCGACGCCGAAACCGCGCGATCGATGCAGGCGAGCCGATCTTAAGAGGCCGCACACGCGCCTTTCAACGCGATTTACGTCCCGTTACGGTGGTTACGATCGGCGCGTTTCGCCGTAATCGGTGTAACGGAACTCGCAAAACGGTCCGAACGCCGTCGGCGCCTGCCCCGGACGGTTGCGTAAGGTAGAATCGACCCAATATTCAAGGCCTTCGTACGCGTTTCCGGTCGCTGCGCACCGCGAAACGCTTCCCGAACCGTTTCACGCGCGCGAGCGCATCCGCTGCCACCTTTTCCGCATGAACACCGATCGCAACGACGCTCCGGCGCCATCCAATTTCATTCGCAACATCATCGAAGACGACAACCGCTCGGGCAAATGGTCGCAGCGGGTCGAGACGCGCTTTCCGCCGGAGCCGAACGGCTATCTGCACATCGGCCATGCGAAGAGCATCTGCGTGAACTTCGGCCTCGCCGCGGATTACGGCGGCGTGTGCCATCTGCGCTTCGACGATACGAATCCCGAGAAGGAAAGCGTCGAATACGTCGATTCGATCATCGACGCCGTGAAATGGCTCGGCTTCGAATGGAACAAGGACGGCACCGAGCACCAATACTTCGCGAGCGACTACTACGACAAGCTGTACGAATACGCCGAGATGCTCATCAAGAAGGGCCAGGCGTATGTCGACAGCCAGACGGCGGACGAGATGCGCGCGACGCGCGGCTCGGCCACCGAAGCCGGCATCAATTCGCCGTATCGCGACCGTTCGCCCGAAGAAAACCTCGACCTCTTCCGCCGCATGAAGGCGGGCGAGTTCAAGGAAGGCGAGCACGTGCTGCGCGCGAAGATCGACATGGCGTCGCCGAACTTCAACATGCGCGATCCGGTGATCTATCGCATCCGCTTCGCGCATCACTACCGCACCGGCGACACGTGGTGCATCTACCCGATGTACGACTACGCGCACTGCGTGTCGGACGCGATCGAGAACATCACGCACTCGCTGTGCACGCTGGAGTTCGAGGATCATCGGCCGCTCTACGACTGGTTCCTCGCGCAGCTCGCGGACGACGGCGTGTTTCAGCGCCCGCTGCCGCAGCAGATCGAGTTTTCGCGCCTGAACCTCACGTACGCGATCACGAGCAAGCGCAAGCTGCTGCAACTCGTGCAGGAAAATCACGTCGATGGCTGGGACGATCCGCGCATGCCGACCATCGTCGGTGTGCGGCGTCGCGGCTTCACGCCGGAAAGCATCCGTTTGATGGTCGAGCGCGTCGGCGTGACCAAGGTCGATTCGTGGATCGACATGAGCATCCTCGAAGGCGCGCTGCGCGACGATCTCGATGAAAAAGCGCCGCGCGCGATCGCCGTGCTCGATCCGCTGAAGCTCATCATCGACAACTATCCGGTAGGTCAGAGCGAGGAATGCAGCGCGCCCGTGCATCCGCATCATGCGGATCGCGGCGTGCGCACGTTCCCGTTCTCGCGCGAATTGTGGATCGAGCGCGAGGACTTCCAGGAAACGCCGCCGAAGGGCTATTTCCGCCTTTTCCCGGGCAACAAGGTGCGTCTGAAGTACGGGTTCATCGTGGAATGCACGGGCGCGGACAAGGACGAAAACGGCAACGTGATCGCCGTGCATTGCAACTACTTCCCGGACAGCAAGTCGGGCACCGAAGGCGCGAACAGCTACAAGGTGAAGGGCACGATTCACTGGGTCAGCGCGGCAACGGCGTATGCGGCCGAAGTGCGTCTCTACGACCGCCTCTTCAAAGAGCCGCAGCCCGGCGCGGGCGGCGCGGAGTTCCTCGACGCGCTCAATCCGGATTCGAAGCGCGTCGTGAACGCGTATCTCGAACCGAGCGCGCGCGATGCGAACGCGGAAGACCGCTTCCAGTTCGAGCGGCACGGCTATTTCGTCGCGGATCGTCTGGATTCGCAGCCGGGCAAGCCCGTGTTCAACCGCATCGTCAGCCTGCGCGACAGCTGGGGCAAGCCGGCCTGATATCGGCAAAACAAGGGCGCCGCACGGCGCCCTTCGTGTTTTTTCGGCCCCGCCGCTTTCAACGAGGACACCATGAAGCTGCCGCATTGCTTCGCGCCGCATCGCACGCGGGCGCAACGAAGCGCCGCCCTCGCCTTCGCGCTCCTGATTGCAGCCGCCGGTGCGCACGCCGCGACCGCGTCCGAGCTCGCCACGGGGCAAGCGACCGTCGATCAGATGCCGCCTTCCGCGACGCTGCGCAAGATCGTGGAAAACGGCGCGATCGTGCTGGGCACGCGCGAATCGTCGGTGCCATTCTCGTACTCGGTGAAGCAGCAACCGGTGGGCTACTCGTACGACATCGCGCTCAAGGTCGTCGACGAGATCAGAAAACGCCTCAAGATGCCCAATCTCGCCGTCAAGAACGTGATGGTGACCTCGGCGAACCGCATCTCGTATGTGGTGAACAATCAGGTCGATCTGGAATGCGGCTCGACCGCGCATGTCGCCGACCGCGATCCGCTCGTCGCGTTTTCGAACAGCTTTTTCCAGTACGGCATCCGCATGGCCGTGAAGAAGAAGTCGGGCATCCGCGATTACGACGAGCTCGCGAACAAGACCGTGGTGACCACGGCGGGCACGTCGGACGAGCGCATGCTGCGGCAGATGAGCATCGACAGGAAGCTGAACCTGCGCATCATCAGCGCGCGCGATCACGCGGAGGCGTTTGCCGCGCTGAAGTCGGATCGCGCGGTCGCGTTCGTGATGGACGACCCGCTTCTCTACGGCAAGATCGCGCAGGAAGGCGCGGCGCGCGGCGATTACATCGTGACGGGCGTGCCGCTCGCGAACGAAGCGTATGGCTGCATGATGAGAAAGGGCGACCCGGTGTTCAAGCGCATCGTCGACGATGTGATCGCGAACATGCAACGCTCGGGCGAAGCCACGAAGCTCTATGAAACCTGGTTCATGCGCCCGATCCCGCCGGACGGCATCAACCTGCAATTCCCGATGTCGCCGGAAATGAAGACGCTCTTCGCCAATCCCAACGACCGCACGATCGACTGATTACAGCGTCTCGTGCAGGTCGGCGAGCGACAGCGTCGTCTGAAAGAGCCGCGCGAGACTGCGGCTCGCGAACTGGTCGACGTCCGCCGGACTCACCCAGCGATACGCATCCATCTCGGGAATCATGGTGCCGTCGCTGTAGCGCGGGAAATACGATTCGCACACGCAGTTTTCGAGCCGCACTTCGTCTTCGCTCACGCGGACCGCGAAGAGATGCAGGTCCTTGTCGCGCCGATACACGAAGCGCCCGAGATCCTTCAGGCGCGCGGCGTCCAGCACGATGCCCGTCTCCTCGACAAGCTCGCGCAACGCCGCCTCGCGCGGACTCTCGCCGGGATCGGCGGCGCCTTTGGGCACGTCCCAGTGCGTGGTTTCGGTCGCGTGACAGAGCAGCACGTCGCCCTGCTCGTTGAGCATGACCACGCCGCACGATACGGTGCGGGCGGTCATCGGTTGCGTTCCCCGTTCATCACTGTTTCTTGAGCTTCCACTTGCCGTCGCTCTGCTTGCATGCGGTCGGCATCCAGGTCTGCGTCTGCCCTTTCGCGTGCGCGACGAGCGTGATCTTGCGGCACTTGAGCCCGCCCGATTCGAAGCTTTCCTGCGGCGTGACCGTGCCGTTGATCGGCACCGGGTTGCCCGCGCCCTTGTTGTCCCAGTCGAGCGATTCGCCGTCCTTCTTCGTGTTGAGCGCGACCTGCGCGGCGTTGTTGAGCGCCTGCAGGTCGCGCTGCTTCATGTAGCTGATCGGCGTGTCGTTCAGGAAGCCGAGATTGGCGGCGGATGCGGCTGCGCTCACGGCGACGAGCGCGGCTGCCGTGATCGTCAGGACGGAGGCATGAGCGAGCGCTCGATCTCGAATCGGCATGAAGATTCTCCTCGTTGCGATGGGTGTCGCCGATGGCCTCGCGGCTTGTTGCGCGCCGCGCTCGGGCCTTCGGGTGCAACGAGAATAGCATGCGCGCCTTCGTCGATGCCGACGGCACGCCCATCTACCCGGCCGCGGACAAGAGCGTCGCCAGATCGCTCGTGCGCGTCTCGCTCGCTTGCGCGAGAACGCGCGCTTCGAGTTCGTCGATATGCGTGCGCATCGATGTGAGCGCTGCGTCGAAAGCGCCTTGAGCGAGGGCATCGACGAGCTGTCCGTGTTCATCGGATGAGCAATTCGACAGTTTCGACGGATCGAAGAGCGCCTTGTAAAGCTCCGTCTTCGCGACGAGCTGCGCGAGAAACGCCGCCACTTCCGGCGCGCCGGCGAGTTCCGCCAGCAGCACATGAAAATGCCCCGCGAGACGCACGCACTCCGCCACGCTGCCCGCCTTCACCGCGCGCTGCTCGGCTTTGACGTGAGCGCGCAACGCCCGCAACGCCCGCGCGCTCAAGCTGCCGCACAACGACGCGACGATGCCCGCCTCGACGATTTGCCGCGCGCGATACACCTCGCGGATATCGGCGGGTGTCGGCGACGGCACGAATGCGCCGCGATTGACCTCCAGCGTGAGCTTGCCTTCGGCGCCGAGCCGCGCGAGCGCCTTGCGGATCGCGCCGCGCGTGCAGTCGAAAGCCGCGGCGAGTTCGCGCTCGACGAGCTGCGCGCCGGGTGCGAGCTTGCCCTGCAAGAGCGCCGACGTGATCGCCGCGTAGACGCGCTCGTCAGCAGAAGTGTCGTTCGATGATGTGTCCTGTCGCGTTGCCATGATGCCTGCCGTGCTTGCGTTGAATCGCATTGTAGCGAGCGCGCGCGGACGTGCGCGAATCCGGGTTATTCGCCTCGCCGTATTTTTGGTTGACCAAACATCGCTAAAATGGTCAACCAAATCGCGGGAGAATCCGTCGTATGAGAGCATCGAACTTTGCGTGGCTCGCCGTGATCGTCGCGATCGGCCTGAATCTGCGGCCGCTGCTTACGTCCGTCAGTCCGTTGATGGGCGTGATCCTGCACGCGACGGGACTGTCGTTTCGCGGCGCGTCGATGCTGACCGGTCTGCCCGTCGTCGCGATGGGCGTATGCGCGTTCGGCGCAAGCGCGCTGTCACGCTCGATCGGCAATGCACGCGGCGTGGCGCTCGGGCTTGTCGCGATCGTTGCGGCGTGCGCGGCGCGGCTCGTTGCGGGGAACGCGGCTGCGCTCGTCGCGAGCGCGGCGGTCGCGGGCACGGGCGTCGCCGTCATTCAGGCGTTGCTGCCCGGCGTGATGAAGACGCGCTTCGCCGCGCGCCTGCCATTCGCGATGGGCCTCTACTCCGCATCGATCATGGCGGGCGGCGGCCTCGGCGCGAGCATCACGCCGGCGCTCGCATCGCGCGTATCGTGGCAGGCGGGACTCGCGTTCTGGGCGGCGCCCGCGCTCCTCGCGCTCGCGTTGTGGATGCTGCTGATGCGCGCCGACGCGTTGCCGCACGCGTCATCGGCACGTCACGCCACGCCGGCGCCGTCGCTCTTTTTCAATCGCCGCGCGTGGACGCTCGGCATCTTCTTCGGACTCGTCAACGGCGGCTATACGAGCCTCGTCGCGTGGATGCCCGCGTACTACCAGCAGCTCGGACGCGGCGTGACCGAAAGCGGCGCGCTGCTCGCGATGCTCACGGTGTTCCAGGCATCGTCGGCGATGCTGTTGCCGATGGCCGCCGCGCGCTTCGGACGCGGCAAGGACCGTCGCCCGTGGATCGCGCTCGGACTCGTCGTGCAGCTCGCGGGCTTTGCGCTGCTGCTCGTCGCGCCGCTTTCCGCGCCGCTCGTGGTCGTCGCGTTGCTCGGCGCGGGACTGGGCGGGGTGTTCGCGCTCTCGCTCGTGCTCACGCTCGATCACGCCGACGATCCCGCGCTGGCCGCGCGGCTCGTCGCGTTTGTGCAGGGCGTGGGTTTTGTCATCGCGGCGGTGGCGCCGGTCGTCGCGGGCATCGTGCGCGATGTGAGCGGCGGCTTCTCGATGTCGTGGATGATGCTCGCCGCGAGTCTCGTCGCGATGATTGCGCTCAATGTCGTGTTCGGCCCGCGCGGCTATGCGCGCGCGATGCGGTCCGCGCTGGTCAGCGAACCGCGTGACACGCGAAGAACTCGTCGAGCAGATCGGTCATCTGCCACACGGGACACGGACGGCGGCAATGCCCGTCGTAGCCCGCTTCCTTGAGATGCGCGATCGGCTCTTCGGGCAGAAAGCCGCTCATCGCGATGATCAGGCGGCTGGCGTCGTCATCGGCCTCGCGCAGCGCTCGGGTCAGCGCGTAGTTGCCGCAGTGCCCGACGCGCGTGTCGAGAAACAGCACATGCGGGCGCCATTCTTCGACCATGCGCCTGACGGACGATGCATCCACCGCGAGCTGCGTCGGAAAGCCCTTCAGCTCGAACAGCGATGCGAGCGATGCGCCGAGCATGCGCTCGGACATCGCGAGCAGCACGCGGCGCGAGTCGGGTTGTAGGCGGGCTTGCTTGCGGTTCCATAGCGAGCATTGCGCCGGGCTGGTTTCGTATGCTCGATTGTTCAAGTCATCCCTCTTTCGACGTTGCCGCCGCACGCCCTCACCGATATGGCGCACCGCGCGCCACGATGACGCATCGGCGCACCGTCGATGGGCGAAGCGAGCGCTTGTACGAGATGGTTAAATTTGCCGATGCGTTGCGCCGCGCGGGATTGCGGGGATTGCGGCGGGCACGCGGGGGAAGGATGGGCAGGAAGCGGGCCAGCAAGCCGATTCGATTAGGCCTGCTGAGGCTCGATTTGAGATTTCTCGACGTTGATTGAGGCGCATCGCGACAAGTTACTTGTTGAAATAAGAAAGGCGAAGGGAAGGCAAAGGAAAATCTCACGGCGGCTCGGGTGGCCGCCTGCAAATGCGAGCCGGGCAAACAACAGACCATTCTCTGGGACGCAAAGACACGCGGCTTTGGGCTGCGCGTGACGGCGGCAGGAGTTCAACGGGTTCCGCTCCGCGAGCAAATATGACCGGGCCATAGGAGAGTTCTGCTTGCGCGCACTCGCGATCTGTTCGGCGAATCACCTGATCTTGCGCGAGACGCCTCGCAGCTATCGATTCAAAACTTCGAACGTGAAGCCGAGCGCTGGGGCTCCGAGCGCGCCACTACGAAAATGCCAGAATAGTGAGCAGCAAGAGATTCGCCACGAATGAGCTAAGATCGGGATAAGCCTGAGAAGTTGGAAGGTGCGGTGTGTCCGGCTACGCCCCGGCCACGTTTGGCCGGTGCTTGGACAATGGACATAAAAAAGCCCCCGCTGGAGATGGGGGGCTTATGCCAGAACTGCTACATCAATTCAAGAGTCCCCAACTTCCTCGATTTCTAGCGTGTTGAATTCGACAGCTATCTCCGCCCCGGCAGTGGCAGCCACAAACGCAATTTCCTTTCCGGGAACTTTGGAGAATCGATCTGAAGTGGTCAAAAGTGAAAGCGCTCGCTGGTACTGCGGCTCGTCGGGTCGAAGGATTGTAATGTCATAGACTATGTTCAACATGCCAAAGTGTTCAATGACGCAACGGCTTGTTCCAACAAAAGTGACTTGTGCTCGCCTACCATCGAAAAAGAGACTCAAAACCAGGCTATTGTTATCGCGCGTCGAGATTGCATCGATTTCCCAATCGTGAAAGAAAACATAACTGCGCAGAATGTCCATCATGTCTAAAAGATTGAAACAGGGTTTCCTTTGTCGCGCCTACCATTTTCCCAATTACGAGAATGTGGAGCGCCAAATCCGTGATCGTGTCCGAAGTCGATGTCCACCGCCGCATCGCCGTTCTCGTCATAGTATCGCCACTGCTGTTTGCCTGACGGATTCTCAAGCCAGCTATTCGGTGGACCGCCCGTGCTCGGCAACCAAGCCGTCTGCATGTCCTCGCCCATGTTGCTCGGCACGTACTCAAACGGCTGCGCGTGCGCGAGCGATGTCGGTTCGTCGAGATTCTGAGGCACGCGCGGCGCTTTGCCCATCATCTGCTGCACGGTCGCGTAGCCGATGGTCGATTTTCACAGCACCCGTGGCTGTCAGGACTTCCCGATTGCCCAATTTCTCGCTCCTGTTCGAAGCCCAGAACCGCCCCATTCAAATGAAGGGCCGGACGGACACGGTGGCAAGGTTGGAAGACCGGGATATGTCCCACATAACCGGCGAGCCTTGCGGCTCCCCTGCCACGGCGCGCCCTTAGGCGAACAGCAGCACCGCCGCGCCGTTGGTCGGACGGCGAGCGAGGTACAACATTGCGCGCCGCCTACATTGGTGAAGCAGTAGCGGTGGACATAAAAAAGCCCCCACGGAAGATGGAGGCTTATGCCACAGCTAAGGCGTGAGTTCAATCAATCTATCAGCGATACTCATCGATCTCGATCGTTCCGCCAAGCGCTTCCATCATTGCTCGAATATCGTCTGGCACATCGGGAGCGCGATTGCCGGTCTCATTGTCCCAATAACAGAAGAATCGCATCCCAACCGCTCTGTCCTCAAGCAGTTGCCGAAGATCGGTACGTGGCAATCGAAGCCGATCGACCAGGTATCGAAGATGTGCTTCAAGGCAATCACTTTGGACAGCAGCTTTACTTTCTACTCCCCATAGCCCAACACGGCCCGGCACCTGACTCGGTCGCCCGGAAGGTGTAATAAATGGCTGGCCTTTAACAATCGTTATATCTGGTTCCACGCCGAAATACTGCGACCAGAAATCGGGCGAAAGCGTGTCGCCGGAAATGTAAAACGTTGCGTGCGCGAGTTGATGAATTGCCATCGGATTTGCCTTAGTCTGCCCAATCATGAAAATTACCGATGTAATCGCCCTTGAAGTAAACATCCCCATTGTCATGCCAGATTACGTTGTCGGCTGGTCCCAAACCATTTCCTGGCTTGAACTTGTGCAATATATCTCCAAAGGTCTTACGGTCGTACCCAAGCATCTTCGCCGCGCAATTTGGGTTGTTGGTACTCGCTGCAAGTCGTTCACTCTCGCTCAGATCATCGAGCACATACTCAAACGGCCGCGCGTGCGCGAGCGATGTCGATTCGTCGAGATTCTGAGACACACGCGGCGCTTTGCCCATCATCTGCTGCACGGTCGCGTAGG